>NZ_CP113930.1:1375000-1983011 GCF_029392095.1 Lactobacillus sp. ESL0700 | reverse complement strand
TCTCCTCCAATAATTTTTAACCCAAGTTATTTTACCATCTAAGCAAAATGTTTTCCACAAGTGAACAAAAGAAATTAAGAATTAACATGTTGTGGATAAGACTATTTGGGTAATTAACAATATTTCTGATTATTTGACTGTGGAAAAAGATATTTTTGATAAAGCTGTTAATAAAATTTACTGATATAGCAAAGATAAATTTGAATTTTTAGAATTATATCCACATGGTGTGAATATCTTTATCAACAGGCTGGCGATTGTGGATATTTGCTGCAACAAGGCTGTGAATTACTAAATTGTGGAAAAATAATCTGCTAAAAGTTACACAGACAGATTCAGGTTAGTTTAAAAATTTATCTAATCGGTTCAAAATTAATTAGCATTTTTACTTGGTTTTTTACTTTAATCATGCTATTCTAGATATTAAATTGTGCAGTTAGCATATAAAAATGGAGGTGTAGTTTAATGACAACTAAGAGAACTTACCAACCTAAAAAGCGTCACCGTTCACGAGTTCATGGCTTTATGAAACGGATGAGTACATCTAATGGCCGCAAGGTTTTAGCTAGACGCCGTGCAAAGGGTAGAAAAGTCTTATCTGCTTAAACCACTGAATCCCAGTGGTTTTTTTAGTGTACAAGAGTGGAATGAAACGTTTTGAGAAAGTCTTATCGAGTTAAAACTGAAAATGATTTTCAGCGAGTTTTTAAATCTGGTAATTCAGTGGCAAACCGTGCTTTTGTCATCTATAAAATAGATAAAACAGAAAATAAACATTTTCGAGTGGGGATTTCTGTTGGCAAAAAGGTGGGTCATACTGCCGTTGTTCGCAACCGGCTCAAACGTTATATTCGTGCGGTTCTTACTGAAAATAAGCCTGCAATTGAAGCGCAAATTGACTTTTTAGTGATTGCTAGGCCATATGCGCGTAATTTTAAAATGGCTGAAGTCAGAAAGAACTTGCTGCACGCACTCTTTTTGGCCAATATTATTGAAGAAATACCTGATGAAGTTGAGGAAGATTAGAGTGAAAGACATTTTAACTAAGAGAAATGTCAAACGTCTGCTTACACTACTAGCAGTTGTTGCAATCGCTGTTGTTTTAACGGGTTGTGCAGCGCAAACTAACGCCAAAGTGGCGCCAGTTTCGCATACTAGTGGTAGCTGGTGGAATCGCTGGATCATTTATTATATGTCGGTCTTTATCCTATGGCTGGCTAAAATTATGAGCAATAGTTACGGTTGGGCAATCATTGTCTTTACTGTAATTGTGCGGGTTATTTTGTATCCGCTTAGTGCGATTTCCATTAAGAGCACGACGAAGATGCAAGCAATTCAGCCGGAAATTAATGCATTACGCAAAAAGTATCCGGGTAATGATACGGAATCGCGGACATTATTGTCCCAAGAAACCAATAAGCTTTATAAAGAAGCTGGGATTAATCCGTATGCTGGTTGTTTGCCACTAATTATTCAGTTGCCGGTAATGTATGCCTTGTATGGCGCAATCTGGCAAACACCGCAACTTCAGACAGGTCATTTTTTATGGATGGATTTAGGTAAACCAGATCCTTACTTCATTATGCCGATTTTGTCGATGATTTTGACGTTCCTGTCAACTTACATTAGTCAGTTGTCAACGCCGAAGGAATCACAAACAGCATCAACTAAGATGATGACTTATGGGATGTCAATTATGGTTGGTGTAATGGGAATTTACTTCCAGTCAGCGATTGTTTTGTACTGGGTAGTTTCTAACCTCTTCCAAGTTGGTCAAACCTTTATCTTGCAGAATCCGATTAAATATCGCAAGGCGCAAGAAGCTAAGGCAGAAGCCGAACGTGAGCGTAAACGTCAACTTAGAAGAACCTATAAGCGTTTAAAGCGTAAAAAGTAAATATTTAGTCTAAAGTGATTTTTAGATAAAGTAGTCAAAGTGCTTTATACATCACGAATTTTTCGTGGTGCTATAATGCGCTTTTTTTATTGAAATTTATTTGAAAAGGAGAAATTATGGCACAAACTTTAACCGAATTTGATACAATTGCTGCTATTTCAACGCCAATTGGTGAGGGTGGAATTTCGATTGTCCGCATGTCGGGAGAAGATGCAGTTAAGATTGCTAATCGCGTTTTTAAAGGAGCTAATTTAGCCAAAGTACCTAGTCATACAATTCACTATGGTCACGTAATTGAACCAGAAACTAAGCAGGTAATTGACGAGGCAATGGTTTCAGTGATGCTGGCGCCGAAAACATTTACACGTGAAGATATTGTTGAAATTAACTGCCACGGCGGCATTGTGGTCACTAACCGGATTTTGCAACTATTGCTTAAAGAAGGCGCACGAATGGCGGAAGCCGGTGAGTTTACCAAACGGGCATTTGTTAACGGTCGAATTGATCTGACTCAAGCCGAAAGTGTAATGGATATTGTGCGTGCTAAGACTGATAAGGCCCGCCAAGTTGCTGAAAAACAGCTTGAAGGTGGTCTGCTCGAAAAAATTCGCGCAATGCGGCAGGAAATTTTGGATACTTTGGCAAACGTTGAGGTTAACATTGATTATCCTGAGTATGATGCCGACACTATTACCGCTAAGCAGATGGCGTCTGTTTCACAGTCGGTAAGTGAGAAAATCACGCGCTTACTGGATACGGCAGCTGAAGGGACGGCTTTGCGTAATGGCTTGGCAACGGCAATCATTGGTCAGCCTAATGTTGGTAAGTCATCGCTACTTAATTATTTGACTAAAAGCGATAAGGCAATTGTTACCGATGTTGCGGGGACAACCCGAGACACGTTAGAGGAATACGTTGCAATTAAAGGAGTGCCATTGAAGCTGATCGATACAGCTGGGATTCGGCATACTGATAATAAAGTTGAAAAAATTGGTGTTGAACGGTCTAAAAAGGCGCTGGCTCAAGCTGATTTAGTATTATTACTACTTGATTCTAGTCAGGATTTATCGCCGGAAGACAAGGCTCTGATTGCCGCAACAGATGCTAAAAAGCGAATTGTAATTTTAAATAAGACGGACCTAGGGCAAAAGTTAACGGTTAGTGAAATCAAAAAAATAACGGGTAGCGAGGTAATTGCTACGTCGATTTTGCAGGAAAAGAATCTTACTGAATTAGAAGAAGCAATTAGAAAATTGTTCTTTAGTGGGATTGAAAATTCTAATGATCAGGTGATGGTCACTAACCAGCGCCAAGTTGGTTTATTAGAAAAGGCCAAAAAACAGCTGCAAGACGTTATTCAGGCGGTTAAAGATGAAGTACCGGTAGACATTGCTCAGATTGATTTTAACGGCGCGTGGGATACCTTAGGCGAGATTACAGGCGAAAGCAGTCCTGATGAGCTAGTTAATGAATTGTTTAGTCAATTTTGTTTAGGAAAATAGGAGTAGAAGTGGAAATGATTAAGAGTTACGACTCAAATGATTATGATGTCATTGTTGTTGGTGCCGGTCATGCCGGCAGCGAGGCAGCTTTGGCTAGTGCCAGAATGGGCCAAAAGACTTTGTTGCTGACAATTAGCCTTGATATGGTTGCCTTCATGCCGTGTAATCCGTCCGTTGGTGGTCCAGCTAAGGGGACGGTTGTGCGTGAAATTGATGCTTTGGGCGGCCAAATGGGTAAAAATATTGATGCCACCTATATCCAAATGCGGATGCTGAATACGGGTAAGGGCCCAGCAGTGCGCGCTTTACGGGCTCAAGCTGACAAGTGGCAATATCATGAGCAAATGAAGGATGTCATTGAGAACACTCCTAATTTGACTTTGCGTCAGGCAACAGTGGACGAGTTAATTGTTGAAGATGGGGTATGTACAGGCCTTATCACTAACACAGGTGCTCGTTACCATGCTAAAAGTGTTGTCCTCACAACAGGGACCTCTGCTCGTGGCCGCATTTTTATTGGGGAACTGAATTATTCTTCAGGTCCTAATAACACGGTACCAGCGATTAAATTATCTGAAAATTTGGAAAAATTAGGCTTTAAACTGCGCCGTTTTAAGACTGGTACCCCGCCGCGCGTTAATGGTAATACGATTGATTATTCCAAGACCGAAGAGGAGCCCGGAGATGAAGAGCCGCGCCACTTTTCCTTTACCAGTAGGGATGAAGACTACTTAAAGGACCAAGTTTCTTGCTGGATGACTTATACCAATCAGGAAACGCACAAGATTATTAATGAAAATCTGACACGTTCGCCAATGTTTTCGGGTCAAATTAAGGGTGTTGGCCCGCGTTATTGTCCGTCAATCGAAACCAAGGTTGTCCGGTTTGCTGATAAACCGCGCCACCAAATCTTCTTAGAGCCAGAAGGAAAGACTACCAAGGAAGTCTATGTTGGTGATTTTTCAACTTCAATGCCAGAAGAAATTCAGCTGAAAATGCTGCATTCAGTTGCGGGACTAGAACATGCTGAAATGATGCGTCCAGGTTATGCAATTGAATACGATGTTGTTGATCCGTGGCAGTTAAAGCATACTTTGGAAACCAAAAACATTAAGAACTTGTTTACTGCTGGCCAAATGAACGGTACTTCTGGCTATGAAGAAGCAGCTGGTCAAGGATTAATTGCTGGGATCAATGCTGCTTTGCGTGCTGCTGGCAAGCCTAGCTTTACTTTAGGCAGGGATGAAGCTTACATTGGTGTCTTAATTGATGATTTGGTAACTAAGGGTACTGAGGAGCCATATCGCTTACTCACTTCTCGCGCCGAGTATCGCTTGATTTTGCGCCACGATAACGCTGACTTACGGTTAACTGATTATGGCTACAAGTTGGGCTTAATTTCAGATGAACGCTATGCTAAATTCGAAGATAAGAAAAAACAAATTGCGAATGTTAAGGCAAAATTGGCTAGTTTAACCATTCATCCAAATTTTGAAATTCAACAATATTTGAGTGGAATTGGTGAAAATGCAATGGGTGCTGGTGTTAAGGCAGATATCTTTTTAAGACGGCCTAAAGTAACAATTGATGACATTGAACGGCTGACAGGAGAGGAAATTTCATCAGATCGTTATGTCAAAGAACAGGTTGAAATTAATATTAAGTACGCCGGATATATTAAAAAAGAACAAGTTCAGATTGACCGGCTCCACCGTCAAGAAGCTAAAAAAATCCCAGCAGGCATTGACTATAATGCAATCGATGGTTTGGCAACTGAAGCAAGACAGAAATTCGCTAAGATTCGGCCTGAGACAATAGCTCAAGCCGAAAGAATATCGGGTGTTAATCCGGCAGATTTGGCTATTTTGAGTGTGTATATTCAAAACGGTCATTACGAAAAGATTAAGAAATAAAAAATTTAAAAATTTTTTATATTTGAAACTTGGCGATTATATTTGAAGAATGATCAATTGATAACAAGCATAAAGATTGCTATAAAAGCGTTATCAATGATAACGCTATCCAAATTGTGAAAATATTTCTTTTTAAAAGCCGAAATCCCAGTACTTTATTAACGTTAGTGCATACTTGAAATTGTGAAATTATATGTTTTAATACATTATGTAAGTAAACATGTATTTAAGGAGATGCACTTTAAAATGGCAAAAATTAATGGCGCAAATGCTATGCTTCAAGTTTTATTGGACTGGCATATTGATCATATTTATGGTTTCCCAGGTGGTTCATTCGATTCAACAATGAACGCTATCCACGATTTCAAGGGCAAGATGAACTATATTGAAGTTCGTCACGAAGAAGCTGGTGCTTTGGCAGCAGCTGCTGAATATAAATTCACTGGTCATGCTGGTGTATGTTTTGGTTCAGCCGGCCCTGGTGCTGTTCACTTGATGAATGGTTTGTACGATGCAAAATACGACAAGGTACCTATGGTAGCTATCGTTGCTAACGTACCAACTAGCCGTCAAGATATTGACTTCTTCCAAGCTTTTGATGAAAAGCCTTGGTTTGATGCTGTAGCAGTTTGGAACCACCAAATTAAGACAGCTGACCAAGTTCCTAGCATGATGGATGAAGCTCTTCGTCAAGCATATGCTAAGAAGGGTCCAGCAGTTTTAATCCTTCCTAAGGACTTTGGTTGGGACAAGATTAACGATAACTTCCGTGTAACATACAACTCATTAGAAGCTATTCCTAACTATGCAGCTCCTAAGAAGACTGATGTTGACGCAGCTGTTAAACTTCTTAAAGAAGCAAAGAACCCAGTAGTATACTACGGTATGGGTATGAAGGGTCACGGCGATGTTTTAAAGGCATTTGCTGACAAGTTTAAGACTCCAATTATGTCATCAGTTATTGCTAAGGGTATTGTTGAAGACAAGTTCCCAGCATACATGGGTTCAATTGGTCGTGTTGCACCAAAACCTAGTGATGATATCCAAACTCACGCTGACTTGGTTGTTTGGGTTGGTAACAACTCACCATTCTCAGTATTCTTCTTTGATCCAAAGGCTAAGGTCATCCAAATTGATGTTGACTCAGAAAAATTGGGCAAGCGTCATGCTGTTGATGTTCCAATCTTGGCTGATGGTGCTAAGACTTTGCAAGCAATCATTGATGCTGGTGAAGCTCGTGAAGAATCACCACTTTACAAGGCTGCTATTGCAGACCGTGAAAACTGGGAAGAATGGGAAAACAGCTTTGTTGACTCAGACGAAATGCCAGTTCGTCGTGAACCAATCTTTGACATCATTAACAAATACGCTGCAGACAACGCAATGTTTGCTATTGATGTTGGTAACATCAACATTGACTTCCAACGTTTAGTTAACTTACATGATGAACAAACTTGGGCAACTTCAGGCTTGTACGCAACTATGGGCTTTGGTACTCCAGCATCACTTGCTGCAGCTACTACTCATCCAGAACGTGAAGTTTGGAACCTTGGTGGTGACGGTGGTTTCGCAATGATGAACCAAGAACTGTTGACACAAGCTCGTTACAACATGCACGTTATCAACGTTGTCTTCACTAACGAAACTTTAGGTTACATTCAAGCTGAACAAGAAGATGAATCTAACCAACCATTATCAGGTGTTATCATTCCTAACAACGACTGGGCAAAGGTTGCTGAAGGTATGAACGTTAAGGGCGTAACTGTACGTACTAAGAAGGAATTCGAAGACGCAGTTAAGGAATTCAAGCAAATGGATGGACCAATGTTAATCGACGTTAAGTTCACTCACGAAATGCCTTACTCAACTGAATTGAACACTTTGGACGACCCAGCATTTGTTGAGAAGTACCAAGCACAAGGTTTGAAGCCATTCAGTTACTTTGCTGAAAAATACGGTCTTGTAGAAGACACTGCTTCAGGTGCTTCAGAAGAAGAAGCTGAACCTGAACCAGAGCCAGAAGAAGATGCAACTTCAGGTGCTTCAGCACACTAATAATTAATAAATAATTTTAATTATTTTTAGAGAAACGAAATCAATTTATTTTGGTTTCGTTTTTTTGTTTATACTGATATATATTAATAGTGGCGGTTTTTAGCGAAATCTAGTATAGTCTGTAAATAAAGCGATTTCCGTTTATTAAAGTCAACTTATCACTAAATTGATCGTCTGAAAATTTATGATTATGTTACTTTTTGTATTTTGCTAGTTATCTTCTAAAGCCTGAGTTATTTGCAATTCAGTTACTTGTAATTATGGAATTATATGTTTTAATACTGTATGTAAGTGATTTATTTGAAGGAGATACGCTCAAATGACAAAAATTAATGGCTCAGATGCAATGCTTCAAGTATTAGTTGATTGGGATATTGACCACATCTTTGGTTATCCAGGTGGTTCATTCGACTCAACTATGAATGCTATTCTTAATTTCAAAGACAAACTTAAGTTTATCGAAGTTCGTCACGAAGAAGCTGGCGCTTTAGCAGCTTCAGCTGAATACAAGCTCACCGGTAAAGTTGGTGTATGTTTTGGTTCAGCTGGACCTGGTGCTGTTCACTTGATGAACGGTTTATACGACGCTAAGTACGACAAGACTCCAATGGTAGCTATCATTGCTAACGTACCTACTAGCCGTCAAGACATGAACTTCTTCCAAGCTTTTGATGAAAAGCCTTGGTTTGATAACGTTGCTGTTTGGAACCACCAAGTTAAAGCAGCTAACCAAATTCCACGGATGATGGATGAAGCTCTTCGTCAAGCATACGCTAAGAAGGGTCCAGCAGTTTTAATCTTGCCAAAAGACTTCGGTTGGGACAAGATTAACTACAACTTCCAAGTTACTGCTAACTCATTAACTGCTATGCCTAACTACGCTGCACCAATTAAAGAATCAGTTGATGAAGCAGTTAAGTTAATTGCAGAAGCTACAAATCCAGTAGTTTACTTTGGTATGGGACTTAAGGGTCACGGTGACGTATTGAAGGCATTCTCAGACAAGTTCAAGATGCCACTTATGTCATCAGTTATTGCTAAGGGTATCGTTGAAGATGCATTCCCAGCATACTTGGGTTCAATTGGTCGTTGTGCTCCTAAGGCAAGTGACGACATCCAAACTCACGCTGACTTGGTTGTATGGGTTGGTAACGACTCACCATTCTCAAGCTACTTCTTTAACCCTAAGGCTAAGATGATCCAAATTGATATTGACTCAGAAAAATTGGGTAAGCGTCACACTGTTGATCTACCAATCTTGGCTGACGGTGCTAAGACTTTGCAAGCAATCATTGATGCTGGTGAAGCTCGTGAAGAATCACCACTTTACAAAGCTGGTGTTGAAGACCGTAAGAACTGGGAAGAATGGCAACACAGCTTTGACGATGCAGATGAAATGCCAATTCGTCGTGAACCAATCTTTGACATTATTAACAAATACGCTGCAGACGATGCAATGTTTGGTATTGATGTTGGTAACATCAACATTGACTTCCAACGTTTGATGAACTTGCACGATAACCAAGTTTGGGCAACTTCAGGCTTGTACGCAACTATGGGCTTTGGTTCACCAGCTGCTGTAGCTGCTGCAACTGCTTGTCCAGACCGTGAAGTTTGGAACCTTGGTGGTGACGGTGGTTTTGCAATGATGAGTCAAGAATTATTGACCCAAGCTCGTTACAACATGCACATCATGAACGTTGTCTTCACTAACGAAACTCTTGGTTTCATCCAAGCTGAACAAGAAGACCAATCACACCAACCATTATCAGGTGTTATCCTTCCAGATAACGACTGGGCAAAGGTTGCTGAAGGTATGAACGTTAAGGGTGTAACTGTACGTACTAAGCAAGAATTTGAAGATGCAGTTAAGGAATGGAAGAGTTCTGACAAGCCAATGTTAGTAGACGTTAAGCTTACTCACGAAATGCCATACTCAACTGAATTAAACACTTTGGACGACCCAGCATTCGTTGAGAAGTACCAAGCACAAGGTTTGAAGCCATTCAGCTACTTCGCTGAAAAATACGGCGTTAACGATGATGCTTTCGGTCCTGTAGATGAAGACGATGCAACTTCAGGTGCTTCAGAAGCTTAATGTTAATTAATCGTTAATATTAAAAAATAAAAAGCGGAACTAATAAAAAGGTTTCGCTTTTTTGCATACTTATAAGTATAATAATAGAGGATAAATTTAATAGTGGAGGATAAAATATGCAACAATTTGGAATAATTGGCTTATCTGTAATGGGTAAGAATCTTGCTTTAAATGTCAGAAATAGTGGCTTTTCAGTTTCTGGTTACAGTATCGACAAGCCAGAAGTCGATGCTTTTGCAAAATATGAAGACGATAAATTAAAACCTACTTATTCTTGGGAAGAGTTCGTTAATTCATTAGAGAAACCACGCAAAATTTTAATTCAAATCGCTGCTGGTCGTCCGGTTGATGAAACTTTACATACTTTATTACCCTTACTAGACAAGGGTGATATTTTAATCGACGGTGGTAACTCCAATTTTAACGATACTAACCGGCGGTTTCACGAAATGCAGGAACACGGCATTCACTTTATTGGAATGGGTGTTTCCGGTGGTGAAGAAGGGGCTTTGAATGGTCCAGCTTTGATGCCAGGTGGCGATGAAGAAGCCTACAAGCAAGTTGCTCCTATCTTAGAAGCAATTGCTGCTAAGAACACTGAAGGTCGTCCTTGTGTCAGCTTTATTGGACCCGAAGGCAGCGGTCACTACGTTAAAATGGTTCATAACGGAATTGAATACGGCATTATGCAAGAATTTTCCGAAGTTTATGATATTTTACGAAAAGTTGCTGGTAAAACTAATGAGGAAATGGCGCAAATCTTTACTGATTGGAACCAAGGAATCGTTAAGGCTTACTTAAGTGAAATTACGGCAGAAGTCTTAAAGCAAAAAGATGAATTAACTCCTGACCATGTAATCGACCATATCTTGAATGTGGCATCATACAAGGGTACTGGTAACTGGATGCTTGAAGACGCAATTCGCTTAGGAACACCAATCAGTGTAATTGCGGAAGCTGTTTTAGCACGGTTTATGTCTAAGGCAACAACACGCGCTGGTAAAGAAATTACTTGGAATGGCGATGTACCAAGTGATTTAGTAGCTAACTTGGGTAAAGCACTGCAATTAGGTCAAGCTGTTGCTTATGCTCAAGGCTTCCAACAATTGAAGATGGCCGCAGATGCTTATAAATGGGATTTGCGTTACCCAGCAATTGCCCAAGATTGGGAAGCTGGCTGTATTATTCGTTCATCAATGTTGAAAGATATTGAAAATGCTTATGAGAACGGCAAAAAGCTGGATAATTTATTTGAAGATAGTTACTTCAAGGACTTAATGGCTGAAAACATTGGTGCTTTGCGGCAAGTAATTGCATTAGCAACTAAAGCCGGTATTCCAACACCAACCTTGAGTGCAGCTCTTAATTACTTAGAATCAATTTTTAATCCAAGCTTACCTGCTAACCTAATTCAGGGTCAACGTGATTACTTCGGTGCGCACACTTACTACAGAAATGACCGTCCTGGTGTCTTCCATACAGAATGGTATGAAGAAAAATAATCATGTTACACGTGTAACACAAAAACAGCTAAATTAATTTAGCTGTTTTTTGTTGTACAATGGAAAGAGTGTTTTAGATAGGGGAGTATAAGTTTTGCGCAATCATTCGGAAATAAAATTGTTGGGCCAGGCCCTGTTAGTGGGACTATTTACAGGCATAATTGTCGGTATCTTTCGCTTAGAAATTGAAAAGATGACGGCTTTTTGGTTGAAATTATTTAATTTAGCACATAGCAATGCTTGGTGGCTCGCCATCATTGCCTGCGGTCTGGCATTAGTGGGGATGATAGCTGGTTATTTTGTTAAACAATATCCTCATGTTGGTGGGTCTGGAATTCCTGAGGTTAAGTTGCAACTGCAAGGAAATCTGACACTCCAGTGGCTACCAATTTTGTGGCGCAAATTAATTGGTGGAATTTTAGTAATTAGTACAGGCCTGTTCCTAGGGCCTGAGGGACCATCTCTTCAATTAGGGGCAACTATCGGTCAAGGAGTCGGCGAGGGCTGCAGTCAGACTAAAACTAACGCCCGCGTCCTAATTGCAACGGGAGCGGCGAGTGGCTTAGCCGCCGCATTTGGTGCGCCGCTAAGTGGTGCCCTGTTTGTCCTAGAAGAAGTGTTTCATAATTTTTCGCAACGCGTGTGGCTCAATGCTCTGGCTGGAGCAATGGTTGCTGACTTCGTTGTTTCCAATTTGTTTGGTCAGCATGCGGCGCTGGCACTGTCTTATAACCATACGTTCCCAATTTTGCTTTACTGGCACCTGGTATTTTTAGGAATTATTTTAGGATTGTTAGGTTATTTGTATAAAACAGGCTTATTTAGCTGCAAAAAATTATATGCGAAAATTACGCTGTTACCTAACTGGTTGTATGGTCTGATCCCGCTAGCTTTATTGATTCCAATTGCATATTGTTGGCCGTTAATTACTGGTCCTGGTAATCGTTTAATCCTTAGTTTGCCTAAGATGATCACCAAAACTGGCTGGTCAATGGTTGGATTACTGTTATTTTTCTATTTGGTTAGAATTATTTTTTCAATTGTTTCGTATGATTCGGGATTGCCAAGTGGCATCTTTTTACCGATTTTGACGATGGGCGCCCTAATAGGTGCTATTTATGGCTTAACAATGGTACAGCTGCATTTATTACCTCAAAAGTTGGTGATTAATCTAATCATCTTTGCAATGGCGGGCTACTTTGCGGCAATTATTCGGGCACCGTTTACCGCCGTAATTTTAATTACGGAAATGGTTGGCTCGTTATTGCACCTAATGCCACTGGCTGTGGTTTCGTTTGTGGCGCTGCTAGTTGATGAATTGCTCGGCGGGATGCCGATCTATGACAGCTTGGCACAAGCAATGCTGGGTAAGAAAAAGTCAGCTCAGGTAACAGGACAGCGCGACCAGCTGACGATTTCGGTTTATGAAAATAGTGATTTGGTTGACCGAAAGATAGTAGATATCAAGTGGCCACAGCACACATTGGTTAAAATTATTCATCGCGGTGGTCGGGATTTGATTCCTAATGGTCAAACTAAAATCAACAATGGTGATAGTTTGATTTTGGAAGTTGATGCTGGTCAGCGTGGTCAGGTTTATGAAAAGATAAAACAGCTACAGGCTGTTGAATATGACGGTTAAAATTGCCGATACAAAAAAAGCCACCTGAAAAGGTGGCTTTTGGTTTACTTAATTACATATTGGTTACTAAAAAGAAAATGATAAAAATTACAAATAGTACGTACATCATTGGTGAGACTTTTTTAGATTGCTTAGAAGCGATCATTGTAATCGGATAAGCAATCATGCCTAGTGCTAAACCATCAGAAATACTGTAAGTTAGGGGCATGCCAACAACCGTCAGGAATGCAGGCAAAGCAATCTCAAATTTTTCCCAATTGATTTTTTTCAAATTGCCAGCCATTAAAACACCAACAATAATTAACGCTGGTGCAGTAACTGTTGTTGGAATAACAGCTAATAGCGGACTAAAAATCATACTAATTAAAAATAAAATACCAACAAAGATTGCGGTTAATCCGGTACGACCGCCCATGGCGATACCAGCACTTGATTCAACTGAAGTTCCAAGTGGTGCTGTCCCGAGAATAGCACCTTCAACCATTGCCGCAGAATCTGATAAGAATGCGCGACCAATCCGTGGAATTTTACCGTTTTTATCAACCATTCCTGCTTGCTCAGTCATTCCAATTAAGGTACCAGCAGTATCAAAAAAGGTAACTAGCAAGAAGGTCAGAACAACCATGAACAGTTGCGGTGTATTAATGTCTTTTAAATGAAAAACTGCTTGGCCGAAGGTCGGAGCAATACTTGGTGCACTGGAAATGATAGCTTTAGGTAAAGCTATTTGACCAATTACAATGCCAAATACAGCGGTAACGACCATCCCAATAAAAATGGAACCGGGAATGTTCATTGCCATTAAGATAACAGTTAGCGTTAACCCAAACAAGGTAATCCAGACAGCAGGTGAATTAAATTTACCTAAAGTCACAAGGTTAGAATCACTATTTACAATCAACTTACCATTTTGTAAGCCAATAAAAGCGATGAAGAGGCCAATTCCAGCTGAAATTGCATATTTCATGTCTTGCGGAATTGCATCAACAACTATTTCCCGTAATTTTAGAACAGTTATCAGGATAAACAGTACGGATGCAACTAGAACGGCAGCTAATGCAGTTTGCCAGTTGATATGCATGCCAACGCAGACGTTGTAAGCGAAAAAGGCTGCACTACCAAGAGTTGGTGCTAAGGCAATTGGATAATTGGCAACTAAGCCCATGATGAAACAGCCAATAGCTATTGAAATCGCGGTAACGGTAAACGCCGCACCTTTATCGATTCCAGCTGCATGTAAAATGTTAGGGTTAACAAAAAGGATGTAGGAGAGACTGACAAACGTGGTTAATGCAGCGATTAACTCGCGTTTAACAGTGGTATGAGCATCGTTTAAATGAAAGACTTTATCTAGTGTCGTCATTTTTTCCTCCAAAATATTAAATTAAAAAGAACCAATGTAACTAGTATATAACTAAATCATGTTATATTTCCATGATATAGCCAAATTTATTTTATAAGAAGTAAAAAAGCCAAAATCTACTGTCAGATTTTGGCTTTAATAATATTTTTTATTAAATTAAAAGTTGAGTACCCAAAGGAAGAAAATAAAGACGAAGAAGAGAATCCACATCATTGGTGTAACTTCCTTGCCGCGCTTAGCAGCAACCATGCAGATTGGATAAGTGATTAATCCTAAGGCTAACCCATCGGAAATGGAGTAGGTTAGGGGCATACCAATCAAGATCAAGAAGGCAGGTACGGCAATTTCCATCTTGTCCCAATGAATATGAGCCGTATTTTGAGCCATTAGAACACCAACAATAATTAAAGCTGGTGCTGTTACATGAGTGGTAAATAACCCAAGTAATGGACTGAAAATCATTGAAATTAAGAAGAAAATTGCGACAAAGACAGCAGTTAAACCAGTTCGACCACCGACAGCAATTCCGGCACTTGATTCAACAAAGGCACCAATCGGTGAAGTCCCTAGGACAGAACCAACCATCATGGCGGTTGAGTCAGAAGCTAAAGCTCTACCAACTCGCGGCATCTTGTTGTCTTTCATAAATCCAGCTTGTTGAGCCAGTCCGATTAATGTACCGGCAGTATCAAAGAAGGTAACTAGTAAGAACGTTAATACAACAACCCACATTTGCAACGAATTGATGTCTTTAACGTGAAAGACTGCTTGACCAAAGGTTGGCGCAATACTTGGCGCCATGGAAATTACTTTAGTTGGCAGCGGGATTTGTCCGGTAGCAACACCGAAGATTGCGGCTAATACCATGCCGATAAAAATAGCACCGGGTACATTCAAAATCATTAACACAACGGTTATTAACAAGCCAAAGATGGTAATCCAAACTGCTGGATCGTGAAGTGATCCTAAACCAACTAAGGTTGACTTGTTACCGATAATTAAACCACCATCTTGCATTCCTAAAAAGGCGATAAACAAGCCGATACCTGAAGAAATGGCAAATTTCAGGTCAGCTGGAATAGCATTGATGATTTTTTCCCGCAATTTAAACAAAGTGATTAAAATGAAGATGATTGAGGCAACAAAAACAGCAGCTAACGCTGTTTCCCATGAAACATGCATGCCAACACAGACCGTGTAAGCAAAGAAGGCGTTAATTCCAAGGGCTGGTGCTTCACCAATTGGGTAATTGGCAACAATCCCCATAATTGCTGTTCCTAATGCACTTGCTAAGGCAGTTGAGGTAAAGACGGCCCCAGAGTTCATGCCACTTGCACCCAAAACGCTAGGGTTAACAAAAAGGATGTATGACATACTAATAAAAGTAGTTAAACCAGCAAGAAATTCCACTTTAATGCTAGTGTTATATTTATCGAGCTGAAAATAACTCTTAATAAAATTCATTATCTCTCTCCCACAAATTAATGTTCGTGTTTAAAATTTAACTTTCGACTATTAAAGTCTATCACTCTGAAAAATAATTGCAAACACGAATTATTAAAACCAATCATTGACTGAAGAGTAACTATCGTCTATTAACGGTTATTGACCAAGACTAGTAATAATCGTTAAAATAAGCTTAATTATTACTAATTAAAGAAAATAGTTGAGGAGAAATTATGGTTAAACTACTTTTTTCAGATATTGACGGTACATTAATCAATTCTGACTTGCAAGTAACACCTAGAACGCGGGATGCAATTCGCAAACAGGTAATTAAAGGCAATATTTTTGTGCCAGTATCAGGTCGGATGCCACAAGGAATTATGACAGCAGCTGGACAAATTATGAAGAGCTGTCCGCTCATTGCTTACAATGGCGCTCTAGTTTTAGATGAAATGGGTCGTCCATTGAACTCGCAGTTTATGACTGCCGATCAGGCAGAAGAAATATGTCAGTATGTTGAGCGTAAGAATAACGGAACTGTTTGGAACGTTTATAGTGGCTATAACTGGTATTATTTCCCGGGAAATAATTGCGAATTAGTTCAAAAAGAAGAAAAGATCGTCAAAGTTAAGGCAACACCAAGCTCACTAACTCAAGTCAAAAAGCTTAAGGGTGCTCACAAAGTATTGATTATGGGTGACCCAAAGTTGTTAGATGAGGAACAAGTGGAATTAAAAGCAAATTATCCAGAATTATATATCGTTAAATCTGCACCAAATTTGCTTGAAGTAATGATTAACGGTGTTTCTAAGGGGAATGGCATTAAAATTTTGGCAGAAGATTTTAATGTTAAATTAGCTGACTGCTGGGCTTTTGGCGATAATTATAATGATGCAGCAATGCTAGAAACCGTTGCTCATCCAGTATTAATGGCTAATGCGCCTGCTGATTTAAAGGCAAAGTTTAAAGTAATCACGCAGGATAATGATCATGACGGAATTGCCGACGTTTTGGAGCAGTTAGACTAATTTTTCTTTAGCAAGGGTGTATCAGCAGCCGAGCCAAACCATTTATGATTAATTTTGGCTAGTGTGCCATCTTTAGCTAATTTATCAAGCCCAGTATTGATTTTTTCCCGCAAAGTTATGTCGCTTTTTCTCATGCCGACACCAAAGGCATCTTTAGGAAATGGCCCGTGAATTACGGTAAAGTCAGCTGGGTGTTTTTGGCGTGCAATATAGTAGTCGGCGTAAGTGCTGTCAATTAGCAATCCCTGAATGCGACCGGCATTTAAGTCGATAAAAGCATTAGTGAAGGAGTCATACAGAACCGGATCGTGATTTTTAATGCGATTTTTAAGCAATTTTGGCTGTTTGATAATGTCGTTATATCCAGAAGACCCAGTTTGCGCTCCTAATGTTTTTCCAGTCATATCAGCATAGGAATTAATGTGGTTTTTACGTTTAGTCACCAATAATTGCTCGCTATACAGGTAAGTCTTGCTAAAGCCAACCTTTGCTTTGCGCTCAGGAGTCTTGCTAAAACCGTTCCAGATTAAGTCAATAGTTCCGTTTTTGAGTTCTGTGGTGTTCATCGACCAGTCAATTGTCTGGAAGCTAACGCGCATGCCGTATTGCTTAAAAACAGCCTTAGCTAAATCAACATCATAACCAATTAACTGTCCATTTTTTTGGCGAAATCCCATTGGAACAAAGGTATCATCAACACCAATAGTTACGTAGCCACGTTTTTCTAGCCGCTGCCAATTGTCGGTTTGACTAGCTCGCTTACCAACCGAAACTCCGCTACAACCAGTTAGAAAAATCCCACAGCAGAAAATCATTATAAGGGTAAGAAAATTTTTACGTTTCACTTAGCTCGACCTCCTTTGGCTGAGATCGGTAACAGTAAAGGTTTTATCAGCAACTTCTTTGGCAAAATCCATATCATGAGTAACAATGATTTGTGTCATGTTCTCTTCACGCTTTAATTTTAGAATGATTTCAGCAACCGTCCCGCGTAAAGCAGGGTCAAGAGCAGAAGTTGGCTCGTCGTAACAAAGAATTTGCGGTTTCATGGCTAAAGCACGGGCAATGGCAACTCGTTGTTGCTGTCCACCAGAGAGTTGTGCAGGATAGAGCTGTTCTTTACCGGTTAAATTTAAACGTTCAAGTAGTTCCTTGGCTTGCTTTTCGGCCGCTGCTTTATCTTTTTTGAGTGCTAAAGTTGGGGCTAACGTGATGTTTTCCAATACAGTTAAATTAGGAAATAATTGATAGTCTTGGAAAACAACGCCGATTATTTGGCTGCTATCGGTTGGATTAGCGGGATTAAATTCTTGACCATCCCATAAAAAACTGCCGGAGTCGATAGTTTCAAGACCACTTAAGCAGCGCAACAAAGTTGTTTTCCCAGCTCCAGATGGCCCGACAATTGCTAAAATTTGCCCGCTAGGGATAGTCAAGTTGACTTTATCTAAGATTGTTCGTTGACCGAATTTCTTGGTAATATTTTTAAGTTCTAACATCTAATCGCCTCCAACTATTTCCATTTAGAATAACTATTTTCAATTTTCTTCAAAAGATAAGATGCAATTCCCGTCATAGCTAGGTAGATGATACCAACCAAAACTAGTGGCACTAGGGTGACATCTCTTGCTGTGGCAACATTGCCGGCTCTTAGGAGGTCACCAAGGCCAATAACATAGACTAGGGAAGTATCCTTAACCAGATTGATAACCTCGTTACCAATGGATGGGATAACAATCTTAACAACTTGAGGAATAACAATATGCTTTAATGTTTGCATCTTAGTTAATCGCAAAACTCGCGCACTTTCATATTGTCCTTCGGGAATAGCTTGAAAGCCGCCCCGAAAAATTTCTGCAAAATATGCTGCATAGTTGAGGATAAAAGCAAATAATGCCGCATCATAGCGCTGAAAAATCACGCCAATAATTGGTAAGCCATAGAAAACAAAAATTAATTGTAATAATAATGGCGTTCCCCGCATAATCCAAACATAAAATTTTAAAAAGAGCTGCAAAGGCTTAATATGCGAGATGAGCCCTAAGCTAATGATAATTCCTAAGGGAATAGAAATAATAAGTGTCCAACAAAACAGTGATAAAGTCATTTGTGCTCCCTGAAGTAGGGAAGGCATGATGGCGTTAATGTAATTCATGGTATTCTCCTTATATAATAAAAACGTCCCCTTAGACGTTGGTCTAAGAGGACGTTTAATCGTGGTTCCACCTCAATTTGCTGTTTGCTCACGCAAACAGTCTCAATCAGTTAAATACTGCATAAGTAGTTTAACTGTAGTGATAACGGGACTACCGGAATTTCTTAATTTGTAAGAAAAAAGCCGCCCTCTTAGATAATTTCTATCTAAAAGGACGACTTAACGCGATTCCACCTTAATTTGCTATTTACTCACGTAAATAACCTCGGTCAGTTTAACAAGAATGAAAAACTGTAGTGATAACGGCACCGCCGGAATTTCTTACATTTTTAGAAAAACGGTTCGCAGGTGTGATTCATACTAGGCGCTTTATGTCTTTACAGCAACTGACACTCTCTGGTAAGTCCTAAATATTACTAGTCTGCTCATAACCTTTTTAATTTTCTTTTAATTATAATCACTTAATTCGATAAGTCAAGCAGTTATAATTAAAGTTATTCAGAAATCTTAATGTCAGTTGGCTTATCCCATGACTCAGGTAATTTGCCAACTTCTTTTAATTTGGCAACAATCTGGTCTAAAACTGTTGCCCGAGCTTGCTCATCGGTCATAAAGTCAAGAGCATCACCATCAATTTCCATCTTAGGTGAATAATCGTACTTGTCATACCATGGCTTGTAGTAACGCAAGAGCCGCTTGTAATAGTCTTCAAGCGTTGCGTCGTAACTAAGCTGTTCGTAAGGACGACCACGCTTTTGAATTCGCTTGATCATCGTGTCATAAGAAACGTTGATGTGGACTAACAAGTCAGGATTCTTCTTTGGCATATGGGTAAGCTCACTCATCATGTTGTTTAATAATTCATAATAAGTGTCTACTTCTTCTTGAGTTGCCCGACCAATGTCAGCATTCATTTGGAAGAAAAGGGCATCTTCATAAATTGAACGATCTAGAACATTGTTGTCTTCTGTTAAAGCATCTTTAATACTGCGAAAACGTGTATTTAGGAAAAATACTTGCAATAAAAAGGCGTATTTTTTAGGATCAGCGTAAAAAAGCGGCAAAACAGGGTTGTTATCGACGCTTTCGTAGAATGGCTTAGTACCTAAATAATCTGCTAAAATACTGGTTAAACTGGATTTACCGGCTCCAATTGGCCCGCTTAAAACAATAACTGTCATCACGTTCCTTCTTTATTTTAAATTACCTAGTTCGCGCAATTTGTCATCAATTTGCTGCAAAACTTCTTTTTTAGCATTTTCATCAGTAATGAAATCAAATTTATCACCATCAATTGCTATTTTAGGTGATGCATTGTAATTTTCATACCATGGCTCATAGTAGCGAATCAGGCGTGCATAGTAGTCCTTTAAACTAGGATCTGTACTGATTTGTTCATAAGAGCGACCGCGCTTTTTAATGCGTTTAAGCATTGTTTCTAGCGACACATGAATGTAAATGAGTAAATCCGGCTTCTTACTTGGATTACCGGGAGTATCTTCCATCATGTTTTCGAGCAAGCCGTCGTAAATCTTAAATTCTGTTGGATCAGCGACATTACTGTCTGCGTTCATTTTGAAAAAGAGAGCATCTTCATAGATTGAACGGTCTGAAACACTGTTTTTCTCTTTAACTGCTTGATTAATCTGTGCTATCCGATGGTTGAGCAAGTAGATATTGAGCAAAAACGTATATCGCTTCATGTCCTTGTAGTACAGGGGAAGAACAGGATTGCTGTCAACTCCCTCATAGAAGGCTTGAGTACCTAGATGTTCAGCTAAAATACTGGTTAAACTGGATTTACCGGCTCCAATTGGCCCGCTTAAAACAATAACTTGAATCACGTTCTTTCTTAAATACAACATATTGATACTTAATAAGTTTAATACGAGATGTAGGGGTAAAACAAGGAAAAAGTTAATTAAAATGGTTACATGATTGTCAAGTGATTTTGTATGTTGAAGAGGAAAAATATTTAGTTTGTTAGTAACATATTTTTGTATAGTATATTATTTTGCGCTAAATGTTACATGTGAAACACAAAAAAGCGAGTAAGGAAATTTTCCTTACTCGCTTTTTTTATTAAAAATAATCTTATCTTGGGTTGATGTCTGAATAAGTCATGTCGGCGAACTTGGTTGCAGCATACTTATTAGCCAAATCCTTACTTGTAAAGTATTGGTTGATTACCTTACCATCATCAGGTCTTGCTTCAAAAACAACTTTGATGGTTTCGCCAGTCTTGTCATCAATCTTTTCGTCTTTAACAGTATAAGCAAAGCCAACAGTAACTGACTTTTCATCGACTGGACTAAGAACGGTCCATTTAGTCTTGTCAATGGTCTTATATGAGCCGCGCATTACGTTAGCAAAAGCCTTGGCATGCTTTAACTTCCATGAGCCACTCATTTGCCATGTGTATTTGTTGGTTCCCTTAACCTTGCCGATGACTACGGCTTTAGCCTTTTTACCAGTATATGGAAGAACCAATGATGATTTGCCAACTTCAAGTGGCTCAGGGGTTAAATTGTTGTTGCTGTACCATTTACCTTGTAAGTCTTTTGAGAAGACAAAAGCTTTTTTGAAGCCATATTTAGTGCCCTTGGCTTTCTTTTTAGAGGTCTTTTTAACAGCTTTCTTGTTAGTAATGTGTGTTTTAGTAGTTTTGGCACTAACTTCATTTGTGGTAAAAACACCACCTGCAAGACTTAATGCGGCAACTGATAAGCCTAAAACTTTTGCAATTTTGTTCATAGTATAAGCTCCCTATGTTTGATAATAAAATATTTATTTTTTCAATGTAATTATATCGTACTTGTTAGATGCTTTACAATAAAAAGTGTAGTTACTTTGAATTCGCTTTATAATGAATTTAATTATTTAGAAAGTCGAGAAGAACCCATGAAGAGTAAAGTCCTTGTAGTTAGTGGTGTAACCGCGAGTGGAAAGACGACACTGATTAGTGAATTGAGTAAATCATATTCATTTAGCAAGGTTATTTCGTTTGATGATTATGATATCGATCAATTACCCAATGCACCAGAACCAACAATGCCCTTAAAAGAAGCGATAAATCAATACGATATTAGTGAATTAATGAATGACTTTAAGCAAATATATAATAATGTACCGTTGATTTTGCTTGATTTTCCTTTCGGTTATTGTCATGAAACTTTAAAGCCATATATAACTTGGGTGGTCTATATTAAAACGCCACTGGATGTTGCTTTTGCACGGCAGATAATTCGTGATGATCAAAATAAAACTGCAGCAGAAATAATCGCTTGGGCTAAAGTATATTTATCAACGGCGCGGCCATTATATGTTGACAATCAAGAGTATGTTGCCAAGAGTGCGGACCTAGTACTAGATGGTACGCAACCTTTGGAAAAAGAAATTAGCGAAGTTAAGCGGCTAATTAGTTAACTGTTGTTTCACATGTAACAAAAATAGCTTAGCAAAATTTGCTAAGCTTTTTTATAATTACCAACAACCATTAGAGCAACGGTAATTATTGGAATTTACGCGATGTGTACCACGCTGATTATAGCAGTATGATAAGTTCTTATAACGATTATGATAGTTGCAATAAGTTGTATTATCATGATAGTTATTTTCTGTGTTTGCATTGGTGGAACGCAGGGGATTAAGGCTGCCAATGCCAAAACCAGCAATAAGACTAATACCAGTTGCTACCAGCATCGTTTTTTTAGTTAATTTCATAGAGTAACCTCCTAATATTTTTGCTTTTATTATAGACTGCTAGACAGAAAATATCATTTATTTATTAAAATAAATTTATTCAACACATTGTTTATAAAGTTCGATAATAAGTACAACAGATAGTAGGCGATGTGTTAAATCGCCAAAAATATAACCTATGATATAACCGAAGTTTTCACCTGCTGATTTAGATGTGCCTGATATAGTTGCACTATTAAAATTAATGTTTTGAAGTTGGTAAATAATCAGGCTAATCGCTAAAATTAATATGATTGTAAAAACAAGATAATTTATTTTGGAATGCTCATCAAAGTATTTTTGCCAATTATATTTTAAATTTAGAGTATTTATTTGATCGAGTTCATTTAGTCTTGCTAAAGCTGTGATGACAAAAATCGTGATTACTAATGCTAATAGAACAAAAATGTTGGAGTAACTAAGGCTAACTAACCAAAAAGCAATTAATATCAGGCCAATTACTGTTAGACACCACTTAATTGGCTTTAATTTCGTAATAACATTCTTTTTTTCTAAATATTCTTTCATACCTATGTCCTCCTTTAATAGGGTATCAAGTGAAATTTGGTAGAAGTCGCTTAATTTAATTAGTGTAACAATATCTGGATAAGTCTTTTCATTTTCCCAGCTAGAAATTGTCTGTCTGCTAATGAAGAACTTTTCGGAGACTTCTTCTTGAGTTAGATGACGCGTAATTCGTGCCTGCTTTAAATGCTCGCCGAATTTCATGTTTTAAATCTCCTAAAGGTATAATCTTCTACGTTTTAAGTTGTATATAATTGTGCTTTTTCTAGAACCAGAAATTAGGAAATAGGCAAAAATAATGTCAATAATTGCTAGAAGAATTGTTTCTTGCCAATCAAAAACAGAAGGTGACTTCATTATTAGTGCACCTGTTGTAACAGCTGCTGCCGCATCAAATAATGCATGGTAGCCTATGCTAATTAAGATAGAGTCGGAATATAAATAAATTGCCGCAAAAACAAATCCAGAGCAACAAGCAAAAAGCATTTGCTGCAGGGTAGCAGAAGCAGATTGTGCGCCTAAGTTTGTGATATGTATTGAACCAAAAATTAACCCATCACATAGAACAGACCACAGAATTTGTCTGTGAGAATTTTCAAAATATTGTAGTAATAAACTTAAAACACAGAAGCGCATTAACCATTCTTCAGCAAGTCCAGCTTCAAGGGAATTAAAAAATGGAATAGCTATAGATTTTGCTAAATAAAAATCCCAAGAAGTTAAAATACTTGTCCAAGATTCACTAACATTGAAACCATTAAATAAGCATCTAATAATGATGAATAAAAAGGTAATTCCAATAATTGCTTTTGAAGCTCGTTTACTAATTCGCAAGTGTGGTGCTTGAAAGCCCCAATCGTGCATGATAATTAACATAATGATTGCAAAAATGATTGCGCCACTAAATCCGGATTGATTAAGAATTAACAACCAATGTGCGGGCTTTTCAGCATCTATAAATTTATCCGGTGTAGAGCGCAAAAGTAAAAACATGATAAAGGTAATAAAAATTCTGCCCCAAATGTTTTTTGTTTTGTATAATGCAAGTTCAGCCATTGGAATATACATGATAAGCGAATAAAGGGTAAATAATGCAATCCAAAAGGTACTATTTAGAATGTGATACTCATTAAAAAGTTTAACTAAAATTTTTAATGTATTCGGCAATGAAAGTGCAATTGTAAAGCTTTCCCAATAATGATTGAATTGTACTAGTCGACTATTAGAATTTTGATCTTTTTTCAATAAAGTAAATTGTAAACAAACAAAGAAAAAGTTAAAAAATATTTCAATAACGCTAGCTGATGATGAATGCTGTGATTTCGCAATCCCAAGAATAAGGAACACCAATAAAATAATTAATTGGAATAACGTTTGGCAAAAGTGCCATTTTGTAATAGTTGTTTCTGAAAACATGATTGATCTCAATTCTAAATATTAATAATTATGCTTTTTTTCAAGTTTATAAATAAACCCAAAATATATTAGTATTACTATAAATTCTCCAATAACGTCTGTAAGATACATTGATTGAGGATCATGTAATAGGTTGGCGCCTAATTGCATCATTGCCATTACTAAAAAAACAAGATATCCTAGCCAACTATGCTTTTTAAAGAAACTGTGATACTTTGATTCAATTCCTAAATTGTTTAACTTATTAAAATTATTGATATGTCTAATAGCTTTTGCTAAAGGAATTTGAATTAATATGAGCAATAGGAAAAAGCCGTGAAGCTTAATAATGTCAAGTATCTCAGCTAAACAAACAACTAAAATTATTGATTCTATCAATCTTAAATATTTTTGGATATTCCGTAATTCTTGGGCAACATTCTTTTTTTCTAAATATTCTTTCATACCAGAATCCTCCTTCAATAGGGTATCAAGTGAAATTTGGTAGTAGTCACTTAGTTTTATTAGTGTAACAATATCTGGATAAGTCTTTTCATTTTCCCAGCTAGAAATTGTCTGTCTGCTAACGAAGAATTTTTCAGCGACTTCTTCTTGAGTTAAATGATGCGTAATTCGTGCCTGTTTTAAATGCTCACCAAATTTCATTTTTCTTTCCTCCATATTTTATAAATAAATTATGGTGAAATTATTTTAAAAGAGCAAGCAGAGAATTATTGCACTATTGTAATTAAATAATTATTTCCCGGGAAATAAAAAAGTGCAGTGATATAATCACTGCACTTCTTAGTTAGAAGCAAATTACTTTACGCGGTCTTCTTTATCTTCTGTTTGTTTACTATCTTTTTGATCATCAATTTTTTCTTTAGTATCTTTGGTTACACCTGTAATGCGATCTTGCAAGCTGACAGAATCTTTTTGATGTTGTTCCTGAGTCTTAATGTCAACAACAGTGACGTTAACTTCAACAGTATCGAGTCCCGTCATTTCTTTGACCTTGTTGTAAATCTTCTCTTTGATTTGATCGTATAATTTTGTAATTTGTACGCCGTATTCTGCAACAATATCAATATCAACGGCAACTTGAGTTTTGCCAACTTCTACATTAACGCCGGTCGTAACATCATTATTATTAACAATTTTATCGGTTAAATTAGAGAAAAAGCCGCCGTCAACGGTTAACAGCCCTTTGATGTCTGATAGGGCAATGCCAATGATTTTCTGGATTACTTTAGAGTCGTATTTTAGCTCGCCTTTAATTTCTTGATTTGAATTTGTTTGTGTCATATTAAAATCTCCTCTATAAATTACTTGTTCATTAGCTTTTTGAGTATTGGCCAAAAGTGCCCAACTAGTAGGCCACAAATTAACATTACGATTACAAAAATTGTCTTAAAAAAGCCTAATCCCAAAAAACAAAAAGCTAAAAGTAGACCAATGATCGCGCCACTTATTTCTGGAAGGTGATTTTGCAAGATTTCTTTCATTTTAACCTCCTTTACTGAACGCGCTTTTCAGGCTTTTCACCGTCGTGATAGTTAGTAAACTTAATTCTAATTTTTGGCTTTTGCTCAATTCCTAGTAGTTGCTTAAGATCAACTTTTATTTTTTGAAGATAGTCTTCAAGCAAATTAGCGACATTTTCTCCAGCTCCAAGATCACCGCTCACACTAATTTTGATATGGTTCTTAGTTAATTTAGAATCCACCTTAGCGTTGTTTAGGTAAGGGAGGTCTTTTAGTGAGCTTAAGACAAAGCCGTTGACGGCTTTGTTAGTGACTTTCACCTGTCCGCTTTGTTTTGGAATCAGGTGAAAACTGCTTTGTACTGGCCAAAAAAGCAAAATCAACAAACTAATAATTAAGATAACAAGCATAATGGCGCTAATGGCAATTAGATACCAAGTAAATATTGGGTTAAGAGTACCAATTGATGGTAATTTTAGCTGTAAATATTTTTGCCACAAGTTACAGTTTTGCCATAAAAGATAGACTGGTAAAGGCAATAGGAGTATTGCACACAATATTAATAGCCATTTTTTACTTCGCTTCAATTTATCACATCCTTTGAGTAGCTAAACTTATCATAGGCCTTGAATATTTTATTGGTTAATAATATGCACCAATAAGTATATTTTTTATTTAATTTGAGTATAAAAAAACACTGTAATTTAATACAGTGTTTGGTAAATTTGAATTATTTATTTAGTTCACTTGCAGCAGCTGGATCAACAATTACTGTTACGTCAGGGTGCTTTTGCAAGATAGATGCTGGCACGTCTTCTGTTACAGGTCCAGAAATCATCGCCTTGATTGCCTTGGCTTTGTTAGCACCAAAAGCCATAATTACAATTTTCTTGGCTGACATAATGTTGGCAATGCCCATACAAATAGCGGATTTTGGCACATCGTCAATGTTACTGAAGAAACGAGAATTTGCCTTAATTGTGTTTTCGGTTAATGTTACTTCGTGAGTAGTTGAGTCAAAAGGTGTTCCAGGCTCGTTAAAGGCAATATGACCATTTTGGCCAATTCCTAAAAGTTGCACATCGATTGGATTTTCAGCAATGATTTTATCATAATCAGCAGCAGCGCCTTCAGGATCATTAATTGCCTTAATACCATCAGGAATGTAAGTTTTCTTAAATGGCTTCTTAGCAAAGAGATTCTTTTGCATAAAGTAGTGGTAACTTTGGTCGTTATCAGGAGTTAAACCGACGTATTCGTCCAAGTTAATGCTGATTAAGTTACTGGTATCAAGGCTACTTGCTGCTAGTTCTTGGTACAAAGTTACCGGGGTAGAGCCAGTGGCAAGTCCTAGTACTTTAGCGCCATTTTCGATTTCATGTTTAAAAATTTTGAAAGCTTCAACGCCGCCTTGGACATTGTTGGTTGTAGTAATTATTTTCATAGTTGCTCCTCCTAGAATTGATAGATTAATTATAAATTGGTATATGCCAATTTGTCAACCTAAAAAGGAGTTAAAAAATAATTTTATTTTCTGGATTTAAGCCAATAACTAACGCCGTCATCGGTCCGCTCTAATAAGTGAGCTTCAACTAAGTCGCGTCTGCGGGTAACGTAATCATCGATATATTTGCGTAAAATCAAATTAACTTCAGGTTCTGAATATTTTTTGTTAGTTCCAAATTTACTGGCTAAATATTGTAAAATCAGCTGACGTTTATGGGCTTTTCCGGGCCAGGCTGTAATAAAGCCATTTTCATCTAAATAATGTTGGCGTTGTGTTTTTCCTTGTTCGGTCATTGTTTTATTCTTTATTAAAATTGACTAACAAAAAAAGTTATGACCATTGTTACACATGGAACATAACTTTAATTTGTTAAAATTATTCACTTCTTAATGCAATTGCTGCATCCTTCTTAGCTGCCATTCGTGCAGGTAGGTGACCGCCAAGCAGAGTCAAAATTGTTGAAATGATGATCAAAATTAATGCATGAATTGGATTAAGTTGAGCTACATTTGTTAAATCGGTGATGTTGTACAAGATGCTGTTAATTGGGAAGGTTAACAGGTAAGCGATGATAATTCCTAAGACTCCCGAAAAGACGCCCAAAATAAATGTCTCGGCATCAAATACACGGGTAATATCTTTCTTCCGAGCACCTAAAGCCTTGAGCACACCAATTTCTTTAGTTCGCTCAAGAACGGAAGTATAAGTTAAAATTCCAATCATAATCATTGAGGTAACCAATGAAATTGCGGCAAAGGCCACAAGAACCGTGGTAATTCCGTTGAGCAAACCACCAGTCATTGACGTAACGGCACTCGACATATCGGTATAAATAATCTTGTTTTTCTTACTCTTGCCTTTATTCCATTTATCGAGATAATCTAAAACTTTATCCTTTGAATTAAAGTCATTTGGATAAATCATGATGCCCATTGGCAAAGTTGAACCACCGATAGCTTGCATCATCTGCTTCTTTTCAGCTGTGCTCATATTTTGTCCAGTCATAACATTCTGCTTGGACTTCTTTTGTGCGGTCACAATTGCAGAATTTTGGTTGGACTTAATGATGTGTTGCGTTAGCTGATCACTATAGGTAATTCCAGGAGAAAGTAGGGCGAGTGAATCTTTGTTCTTTGGTCGAATAATGCCAACTACTCGCAGCGTAGTTTTACTGTTGTTGAACATTGCTGTATCAGCTTTTTGCGGAATGAACATTCCTGTTGGCAATTTTTGGTAGTAATCGTCGTTATCAATGATTTTGTATTCTTTGCCAAGCAACTTGTTGAACGGCAGTTTTTCACCATTCTTAATTTTGAAGCCTAAGTTCTTAAAGACATTAATATTAACAGTGTCCTTATTGTTGGTTACCAAAATCAAGTCAGTAGCCTTCTTGGGCCAGGAACCATTGAGTAATTGATAATTATCTTTCAGGAATGAAGTCTTCCCTGATTTAAGAGTAGTTGGGAAAACGGCTGAGCCAAAACCGCTGCTTTCTTGGACTTCCGCTAATGCGGATTCCTGTGCGCTAGTAGCGCCAGTAGCAATTGTTGAGAATTTAACGCGTTTGATTTTATGACCATCTTTAGCCAGTAAGTTGAGATTAACACCGCGCTGGTAAGAAATATTATTAGCATAGTCAGGATTAATCTTTTTCACGTAATTAATATACGCAGGCGTAATTTTATTTTGGTGCGTGGAAGATTGCAGTTCGCTTTCTTTGGCCGTAATATAGCCGCGATTTTTGACGTTTTTATCAGAATCATCGTTTTTAGTGCTTGATGCGTTGGTTGCCGTTTGGCTGATTGAAACGGGATATTTAGCTAGTGCCTTGCTCATCGTGGTATCAATTTGCTTTTGAAAACCGTTGGATAACGCTAAAACGATGGCAATTGAAATGATCCCGATACTTGATGCAAAAGCCGTCAGTGTTGTGCGGCCTTTCTTGGTCATAATATTGGTAAAACTCAATTTAATTGCGTTCCAATAAGACATTTTTGTGCGTTTAAGCTTAAACGTATCTTGCTCATCTTTTGGCTCATAAGGGTCAGAATCGTTGAGAATTTTACCATCCTGGAAGTTGACGATTCTAGAAGCATATTCCTCGGCCAATTTAGGGTTGTGCGTCACCATAATTACCAAGCGGTCTTTAGCAACCTGCTTAATTAGCTGCATGATTTGCTCAGAAGTTTCAGTATCAAGGGCTCCAGTCGGCTCGTCACAGAGTAAAATATCGGGATTATTAGCTAATGCTCGCGCAATTGCCACCCGTTGCATTTGACCGCCAGATAATTGGTTGGGCTTTTTGTTAATATGTTCCTTCAGCCCAACTTGTGTTAAGGCCTCGATTGCACGTTTATGGCGTTCACTGGCAGGGACACCAGATAAATTCATTCCCAATTCGACGTTGGCGATAATTGAGAGGTGCGAGATTAGATTGTAATTTTGGAAGACAAAACCAACAGAGTTGTTGCGGTATGCGTCCCAATCAGTTTCTTTAAAATTTTTGGTTGATTTACCGTTGATAATTAGGTCACCGGAGTCATAACGGTCAAGACCGCCAATGACATTTAGCATAGTTGTTTTTCCGGAACCACTCGGTCCTAAAATGGCGACAAATTCTTGATTACGAAATGAAATCGAAACATCATCAAGTGCATGTGTGACGGTATCACCTACGTGGTAGGATTTGCGTAAATCTTTTAATTGTAGCATATAATTGTCCGTTTCTTTAATAAAGTAATAATAAAAGTCAGTTTAACATTGATGAAAAAAAGCGGCTAGCTTGAAAGCTTAAAATTAAGATGATTTTAAAAATCATGACTTCCAAAATAACAGGTCGCTCTAGTTCTAAGCCAAGCCCAAGCTAGTCAAAAGTGCCAACAGAATAAATGCTACCAATATTAATGCAATAACTATTAAGTGGCGCTTTTTATTCATCACAAGCACACCGGCAAATTCGCGCACAATGGCGTTGGGCAAGAAGTAAAACCTGGTGTATGAGCCAACACCATTAGCGTTCAGTCCAGCAGCGCGGGCAAAAAGAGAAGCTCGAAAAATGTGATAATTATTACTAAAAAATTTAGCCCGATAATTATCACTGCCGTAGTCTTTGGTCGCTACTTTTGCTGAAAAGAGCATATTCTGATACGTATTCTGGGATTTATCCTCGCGCAGAATGTTGTCAGGTGCAATCCCGCGGGCCAAAGCATATTCTGTCATCGCTTGGGCTTCAGAGATTTTTTCGTCTTTGCCTTGGCCACCAGACATAATTAATTTAGGCATTTTTCGGCCCTTCGCAACCTGTTTCTGCGCAAATTGAATTGCTCGATTAATGCGGCTGGCAAGTAGAGGTGTCACAGTCTCGCCATTATATAGTCCAGCGCCTAAAACGATTAGGTAGTCTTGGTTATATTGCCGTGGGACTAGTTGGTAGAGTGCTAAGTTAACCAGAAAGTTGTAAGCGACCAGTAATAAGTACAAAACGACAGCTGGTGTAGCATAAAGCAAGGCTTTTAGCCAATTTGGTGCAGCTTTAAATGGGCCGATTAATGCAATTGCCCAAACAATAATTAAAGCCAGACCAATAAAAAGGGTTAGCAAATTAGGCAATGTGTGGCTTTCGCGCTGCCAAACAAAATAAGCGTTCCACAAAAAGAAGAGCCAGGAAAAAGCAGCCATCAAAACAATAACAGTTACAAAAAGCGCCAGCACGACAATGTAAATATTGACTAGAATCTGCAAATTAGTGGCAATAATTAACACGGTAAACCAAATTCCAAGTATTAAAATGAAGATTGTAAATAAAATTCCATTTAAAAGGCGCCGCGGTTCTTTTAACCAAGTAGTTAAAAACACGATAAATGTAAGGAATAATAGAATCGTTAGGTAGGTAAATGGCTGATTTGAACTAAAAATTTGAAAAAAGTGCATCCTGTATCTCCATTTTAGGTTTTATGAGTTAAATCTATTATAATGAATGCATTTAGAAAAGTCATAGAGAATAAAGGTTGATTATTATGAAAAAACTGTTTAATTGGCTAGGAAATATTGCAGGTATTATTTTAGCATTTGCTAGTTACCAAATTTTGGAGTGTTTTTACTTTTTCCCGCGTCAATTGGAAAAAATGTTGCATATTGATTATGCAATGCTTATTATTTTGACCGCGCTTGCAACAATTTTAGTGTTGGCGTTCATTTTATATTTATATCAAAGACAGTTAAAAACAGAAAATGATTGGGACTTTAATCAATCACCACATTGGGATGGCCATCGACTATTAATCATGTTATCTGGCTTTGTTTTAATTGTTGTTTGCAGTTATGTGTTACAAATTTTATTGGGCGTAACAGCGCAGAACACTTCGACTAATCAAGCAACGCTAGATAAAATTTCGCTACAAGCAGGGGGCTTATTTATCCCAATGGTTTGTATAATTGCGCCAATCTGTGAAGAAACGATTTTTCGCGGTTTGTTTTTCAACACTTTTTTCATGAAAGAAAGTAAAGTAAGCAAATGGGTAGGGATAATTTGCAGCGGGTTCGTATTTGGTTACATGCATGATCCCAGCATCACCAAATTTATCGTTATCTATTGGGCTTTGGGATGCATTTTAGCGTGGGTTTATACGAGCACTAAGGACCTACGCTACTCTATTTTGACGCATATGTTTTACAATTCGCTACCTTATTTATTGGTTATTTTGGATAAAGTAATTCAAAATAAATGGCGATAAAATTGTTGTGATAATGATGACAACAATTATACTGGAATATATATCTTGCGATATTAAATGAATACTCTGACCAAGTTGGGCTACAATCAAAGCTACTTCGCCTCGAGAGATCATTCCTGCACCTACAATATTGCCTTCATTTTTGCTAAAGCCGAATAACTTGCTGCTATATTTTCCCGCCCAAAATTTAGAAATAATTGCTAAAATAGTTAGCACACTAATAAAAACTAAGTCCTGCTTAAAACTTGCAAAAGTAATTGCCAATCCAATATTAGTGAAAAAGACGGGAATAAAAATGGCATAACCAATGGTATCAATTGATCGTTGGATTTTTTGGTGTTGCGGGGTTTGTCTAAGAGCAAGTCCGCCAAAGAAAGCACCAATTACATCTGATAATCCTACATAATCGGCAGTCCAAGCAAGCATTAGAACAAGACTTAATGCCGCAATATCGCTTGCATGATTCACTGTCATTTTGCTAGTGAGTTGCATTAATTTTGGTGTTAGCCGATAAATTAACCAGATGAAGCCAAAGTATCCAATTTCCAAAGCAAAATTCAGGAAAATATTAGTAGTAGGACCACTATTTTCTCCTGAATGGCTGAATGCGGTAAAAAGACTAAGCACAACTACTGCTAAAATATCGTCAAAAATAGCTGCACCTAAAATAGCTGTCCCAGCACGACTGTGCAGCTGACCTTGTTCTTGTAGGACAACTACAGAGATCGAGACGCTGGTAGCAGAGAAAACAATGCCAATAAAAGTAGCTTCTAGTATGGACATTCCGAATAGATAACTAGCAAGTCCAATAAATGTGATTGGCAAAATTACTCCAGTCGTAGCGATAGTGAAACTTAATTTGAAATATTTTTTAAGTAGTTCAAGATTACTTTCTAATCCGGCTAAAAACATTAATAAAATTATCCCGAATTGTGAAAAAAGACTGATTAAATTGTCTGGTTTGATCCAATTAAGTAAGGCTGGCCCAAGTAAAATCCCCGAAAGTAATTGTCCAATCACTGTAGGCATCTTTAATCGTGTAAATATTTGTCCCAAAATAATGGAACTAAATAAGATTAAAATTAATTCTCCTAAAAAAGTCATAATATCCCTTTCTTTGAGTAAACAAAAAAACTTTCAAGCAGCTCTTTGACCCAAAAGAGCAAATCTTGAAAGTTTTTATTTTGGTAATAAAACTCCAACCACTAAAAAATATTTAATTAAATAAAAGTGTATCTTAAAAATTATTTATCTGCAACTAAACCTGTTTGCTTAGGATTTTTAGGCTGGGTTTTGGCCAATAAAGCTAAACTAATTGAAATCATGTCAACGCATTCCTGCAGAATGGCGCCCCAGAATGCTGGAATAACACCGGTGAAGGCAATTAGTTCAATAATGATCACAATACTAATCGCTGTTAAAACGTCAACATTAGCTACTTTCATTGTATGCTTAGAAATTGCAACGGCATCGTTAACTTTGGATAAGTCGTTAACCATAATGACGGCATCAGCACTCTCACTAGCAGCAGAGGCACCTTTAGCGCCCATTGCAATACCAACATCAGCCGCGGTTAAGCTCGGAGCATCATTAACGCCATCGCCAGTCATGACAACAGGCCGATTTGCTTGTGGGACTTCTTTAATTGCCTGGATTTTTTGTGCGGGCAAAAGTTCGGAACGAATATCGTCTACGCCGACTTCTTTACCAATCTTGTCGGCAACGTCTTTATGGTCGCCAGTAAGCATCATAATGTGCTCGCCACCTTGCCGCTTTAGACGGGCAACTGTTGTTGCACTTTCTGGTCGTAATTGATCTTTAAAAGTGATATAACCTGCATATTGATTATCAATTGAAACGTAAACGGCAGTAGAATTAACCGCACTAATTTTTTTATCAGGAGCAACATAACATAATTTACCAACTTTAACAATGTGATCTTCAACGTTGCCGCTGATTCCTTCACTAGTTGTTTCCTTAATATCAGTTGCAGGTTTAATGAGCTGCTTGTTTGTTACGTTAACTAATGAATTAGCAATGATATGGCTTGATTGTTGTTCGACACTAGCTGCATAACTTTGTAAAGTTTTTTCGTCAAAATTACTATCAGGAGAAGGAACAATTGCGTCAATAACTAATTGATTTTCTGTTAAAGTACCGGTTTTATCGAAGGCAAAAGTCTTGGCTGTAGCCAATTTTTCTAAAGTTGGGCCTGATTTGACAATGATATGGTGCTTGGACATTGAACTCATGCCGGAAACTAGGGCAACGGGCGCTGCGATTAATAACGGACATGGGGAAGCTACAACCATAACTTCCGCAAAGTTGACAGGATTTCCTGAATGGATCCAAGCGCCAATCCCGATTACTAAGGAAATAATAGTAAATGGAACAGCATAGCGGTCAGCCATTTTGACAAATTTTGCAGGTTGCGCTTGCGAAGACTTGACTAAAGAGACAATCGTTTGGTATTCAGAATCGCTCGCCTTCTTAGTAACACTCATCTCGACAGCATCACTACCATTAATTGATCCCGACATTAACTCGTCACCGAGTTGTTTATCAACGGGAACAGATTCACCAGTCAATGAGGATTGATCAAAGCTGGACGAGCCCTTAACCACCGTACCGTCAACGGGAACTTGTTCACCAGGCTTGATTAAAACATGATCACCAGGTTTTAGTTGTTCAACATCGACAGAAACAAGTTTGTCATTAACAATCTTGTTAGCAATACTTGGCGAGTTGCTTAACAGCGAGCGTAGTTCTTTGTCAGCTTGTCCCGTTGCGTAATCTTCCAGTGTTTCGCCACCAGTCATCATGACTAAAATCATCCACTCGGCCCATTGATCACCAATTAAAATGGTCGAAACAACAGCAATTACGGCGAGAATGTCAACGCCGTAGCGCCCAGTCTTAAAGTCGTCGACAATTTCCATTAATAAGGAAATCACCATCATGACACCGATAATATCGATTAAAATTGTTTGAATGGGAAATTGCAAACTGCCAATTTGAAATAAACTTTTGGTTTTTAAAACAAATTGACAGATAAGACCAATTACACCAGCAATTAATACAAGGATAAATTTCCATTGTCGTCTTAAGCTCATTACTATTGTGCCTCCGCTACTTAAATTATGTTTATGAATTTCATTTTAACACTAATTCGGTCAATTTAATTAGACTTGTTCTAAATAAATTACTGTTAAGCAAAAATTATTTCCTGGGAAATAAAAAAGCAAGAGATGTTATCTCTTGCTAAAATTAATAATCGCTTAACTTGATAATGTTGTTGCTTTTTTTCTTTCCATTGGTAGACTTTAGAGTGCAGTCAACATGTTGACTGCACTGGCGCTTAAAGATTTGCGGAGCTTGATCTAAATAATCTGACTTCGTACGTCTGATTGCATCAATTACATCGAATGAAGACATCGTCATAAAATCAGTGTTATCACCATAATCGTTAGTTTCGATAAAGTAGTGGTTGATTTTTTCAATACCTTCAGTTGAAAAGCCTTCTTGTTCAGCTAAATCTAATAAAAAGGTGTGAAGTCTAGTTGCTGAAACCACTTCGTGTTGCAGCATTTCAAAAATCAAAGAGGAATTGATATCAATCGATTTTAATTGCCGTGCAATCTTATCCTTATAAAAGGCATTGACAATCCGCAAAATCTCGTTCAAATTACCAGAATTTTTATTCAATTTCTTGAGCTTGATAATTAAAGCTTTTTTTTCTTTTGCTGACAATTCATTGTCACGAGGATATGAATTTTCCCTAATAATTGTATTGACTAAACTAGTTAGATCGTCTGTATCTGTCTTATTTGGCATCGTAAACATCATCCTATCTTGTTTTGCATAATTGTTATTTAATTATTTAGCCTACTTAGATGATAAATATCCGTTGAATAATCGCATTAGTTATTCATAGCTATATGATGATAATTAATGAATAGTAAACTGACAAAAATTGCTTAATGAAGCTAATAACACGAATTTCTACTATTAGAATTTATTATAGTACAAAATGTTTAAAAGATAATATAAAAAGGTCGATAACATCAGTTATTTAAAAATAATGATTAATTGTAGCAACTTATTTTTTTAGTTACGTTATATTTTTCCTCAAAATTGTGAACAACGTAATTAAATGCCTTAATCCATTCGCGCCGGGTTAACAGCCCTTGAAAAACGTTATGATCGTCAACAACAGGTAAGAATGCATTATCAACTAATAAGTGCAATTGAACCTCTAGGGTAGTTTGTGCAAAATTTATTTTATCAAAATTAGTTTGCATTACATCACGAACCTTTAATTCGGACAGTGGGTCAAGAGAGATTTCGTCAGTTTTCATCATTTTATCGGTAATCATTGCTAAGCTAAGAAGGCCAACAACGTGATTTTGACTGTCTAAAACCGGAATTTTCGAATATTTAACGCGTGTTAAAATCAAAAATGCGTGGTAAAGCGGATTATCATCTAAAACAAATGCAATTCTTGTTGCTGGAATGAGGAATGAGCCTGATTTTTCTTGAATTAAATGCTTAATTGCGGGTGAGAACATAAATAAACCTTTCATTAAAATATTCCATATAAGGGAAAAGGCTCGCAAAATGCGAGCCTGTTAGTTTTCATCTACTTTGAAGGAGTAAGAATGAATGAAATAAAAAAGTGGGAGTATGTAGCAAGTTTTCTTACCTCCTTGCTACAATTTAAATATTAAACGTAAATTATGAAGTTAGCGTGGCAATTTTCTTATGAAATAGTAAAGAATTTCTTTAGAACTTTTAAAGACAAAAGAAAAACTCACGCAACACACGTGAGTCGAAAGGGATAGATATGAAATTGACTTATAAGTCATTTCGGTTTGTTCATTATTTATACTTGGAGGAGTATGAATGAAAAACAAAAAAGTTGAGTTGTAATATACGAGGCTTCCATTCCTTGTTTATTACTCCTTTAGTATAACTGGTAAATATGAAAAAAGTGTGACGAATTTGAAAAATAGAATGATTTTTCAATAATTAAAAAATTGTTTGTTAACTTTTTGCTTGTTATAATTAGACTGATTTTTGTGTTAGGTTACTGCCCAAGAGGCATTGAGGAAAGAAATGAAACAAGAAATTTATCATAAAAAAATTGTTTTTTGGCTGCGGTTTGCTGGGTGGCTATGTTTATTGCCGGCTTCAGCGTGGCTATATCTATGGCAATTTACTAGCGGCTTGGGTTTTGCAGGTTATTCTTACCTGTTTTTAACGGAATTAACCATTATTGTTTTGTTTGCGGTATTTTTGTTAACAACAGCAAACAGTGCAAAATGGGAAAAAGTGCGTAACGTATTGTTGCTTCTAGTATTTGCCCTGCTATTTATCTCCATAATTATTGTAATTCCGCTGTATTTTGCTTATCGCAATTGCCGCAAGTTGAACGACTGATTGGTATACAAACAAAAATATTTAAATTTAGTAAAATCTATTAGGCGAATATTGGGTTGCTTGCTAATTGTAGTAATATAGTCGTTAGTATATTTATTGTTATTGAGGGAGATATATGGATAAAAAAGAGAAAATTGATTCTCGGGGCAAACGAATAGGGAAGTTTGTTCTGACAACAATTATTTATTGTGTCATTTTACTGGCACTAATCTATTTGTATCAATATAGCGGCCTTACTTCGGTTCACTTTATTTACGACGAATTCTAAGGTGGTGTTACTAATATGATTAAAAATATAATTAAGAAAATTGACGAGATTGCTAAAGCTGATCCAGACCGAATTGCTTACGACTATCTTGGTCAAACTAATACCTATGGCGATCTTGAACGGCGCTCGAATGCTTGGGCGCATAAAATTAGCAGCTTAAATATTCCAGATCATAGTCCAATTATGATCTGGGGCGGGCAAACTTTTGAAATGGTTGCTAGCTTTTTAGGCTGTGTCAAGTCAGGCCATGCGTATATTCCAATTGCCAGCTATTCCAATGCAGAACGGCTAGTAATGATTCAGGAAGTTTCAGAAGCACAAGTTGTACTAGCAATTGATGATTTGCCTGAAATTGATTTGTCTCAATTGCAAATTGTTCATCCAGCTGAGGTTGAAGATGGCGATTTTGCAGTTGATCCTGCTAACTTTGTTACGGGAGCTGATAATTTCTACATTATCTTTACTTCTGGAACTAGTGGCAAGCCAAAGGGCGTACAAATTAGTCATGATAATTTGTTAAGCTTTGTTAATTGGGAAATGACAGACTTTGCTCTACCTGAGCATCCAAGTTTTTTGGTTCAAGCACCATACTCATTTGACCTTTCTGTAATGAGTCTTTATCCAGCGCTAGTTGGTGCTGGTAAGCTGGTTGTTTTGCCACATGATGTTACTCAGAACTTTGCCCAATTATTTATGACAATGCCTAAACTACAATTTAACGTTTGGGTTTCAACACCGTCATTTGCACAAATGTGCTTCTTGGATAAGACTTTTGATGGTGAACACCATCCAGATTTAACCCACTTCCTGTTCTGCGGTGAAGAATTACCGCACACGGAAGTGGCAATGCTGCGGAAGAAGTTCCCAAGCAGTAAAATCTTCAATACTTATGGTCCAACCGAAACAACGGTTGCTGTTACTCAAGTTGAAATTACCGATGATGTCTTAGCTAAATATGATCGTTTACCAATTGGTAAAGTTAAGGCAGACACACGCATCACGATTGATAAGTCTAAGGGCGATCAACCGAATGAGGGCGAAATCATTATTGAGGGGCCAAGTGTTTCTAAAGGTTATATGAATAATCCTGAAAAAACGGCGAAGGGCTTCTTTAAAGATCCTGCTGATAAATACATGAGTCACCGCTCGGGAGACGAAGGTTTCTTTGATGGCGACATGCTGTTTTATCGTGGCCGCATTGATTTTCAAATTAAATTTAATGGTTACAGAATCGAGCTTGAAGAAATCAACCATTATCTTGGCAAAAACAAGTTTGTTGATCATGGGGTTGCTGCGCCAAAATACAATAAAGATCACACGGTTAAGCAGATTATTGCTGAAATCGAACTAAAAGATGGTGTTAAGGACCAGTATTCAGAAGCTGAAATCACTAAGGCAATTAGAGCTGATTTAGCTGATGGTCTAATGCCTTATATGATTCCCCAACGTTTTGTTTACCGTGAAAAATTACCGGTTTCGCAAAATGGTAAGGTAGATATTAAAGCTGTAATTAAGGAGGTTAATGAGTAGTGAACTTCATTAACTTGCAGCCTTATGGGAATCCGCAGTATTTTATTTATCTGATTATTGGTTTATTACCGATGATTGTTAGCTTGTATTATGGTCACCGATTGAAAACTTATGAGGTTATCTTCTCGTTAGTCTTTCTGTTTTTAATCTTTGATGGTACTAAGTGGCAACAGGGTGTTAGTCTGTTAATCTACCTTGCAATTGAGCTGCTGCTAACCTATGGCTATTTGCATTATCGCAAGGTTGGCAAAAATAAGACGTGGGTCTTTTATCTAGCGGTAATTGTGGCAATTATTCCACTGGCACTGGTAAAAATTCAGACGGCATTTCCTAAGGCAAAAATCCCCGGTGTACTTGCTTTCTTAGGTATTTCCTATATTACCTTTAAGACGGTGCAAGTCATCATGGAAATTCGTGATGGTGCAATTAAAGAAGTCAATCTTGGCACATACCTGCGTTTTCTATTGTTCTTCCCGACAATTTCGTCAGGCCCAATTGATCGTTACCGTAGGTTTGCGAAAGAATGCGATAGTGCACCTAAACGCGAGCAATACGTCGATGATTTGGCACATGCTGTGCGCTATTTGTTCCAGGGTTTTCTTTATAAGTTTGTTTTAGGTTGGTTCTTTGGGACTTATTGGCTCCCGATTATTAGCAAGTCAGCGTTAATTGCTGGGACTGCTGTCGGTGGGTTAAAACTTTCCTGGTGGGTTGTTGCTTATATGTACTGCTACAGTATGTATTTGTTCTTTGACTTTGCCGGGTATTCATTGTTTGCTGTATCGATTTCCTATTTTATGGGCATTCATACACCAATGAACTTTAACAAACCGTTTATTTCCCAAAATATTAAGGAATTCTGGAATCGCTGGCACATGACGCTATCATTCTGGTTCCGCGATTACATTTATATGCGGTTTACCTTCTTTGCAATGAAGAAAAAGCTGTTTAAAAACCGCATTAGATTATCGCAAGTGTCATACTTCCTGTTGTTTTTAATTATGGGATTTTGGCACGGATTAACGTGGTACTACATCGTTTACGGCGCATTTCATGCAACCGCAATTATTATCAATGATTATTGGATTAGATTTAAAAAGAAACACAAAGACCAAATTCCGTCGAACAAATTTACAAAATGGTTTGCAATTTTTCTAACATTTAACGTTGTTTGTTTTAGTTTCTTAATTTTCTCCGGCTTCCTTAGTCAATTATGGTTTGGCTGGAAGTAACGGGAAATTTTATTTAAAAGGATTTAAGAGGTTTTAAGAATGGATACCAAAAAAGAAGTTTTAGCAATTTTACAAGATTTAACTGGTGAAGATTTGTCAGATAACATGGACGAAAACATTTTTTCTAACGGATTGATGGATTCAATGGCAAGTGTGCAGATGCTACTTAGCTTGCAAGAAAAATTCGATATTGATGTTCCCGTTTCAGAATTTGAAAGAACAGAATGGGACACGCCAGCTAAGATTGTGGCAAAGGTGGAAAGCTTAGAAAATGAATAACAAACGCCGACTGTGGCAGATTTTTGGCCCGGTTCTCTGCGCTATAATCCTGCTTTTGGTGATTTTGTTACTGCCATGGGAGCGAACTTTTTCGAAAGATTCGATTTATCAGGCAGCCAATTCACAGACGACGACCATTTTTAAGGGCTCGCGAATGAAGCAAAATGCCTTTGATGAGGGTTATGTGCCGTTTTACGGCTCAAGTGAATTGTCGCGAATGGACCCGCTACACCCAAGTGTTTTAGCTGAAAAGTATCACCGCAATTATCGGCCATTTTTGCTTGGTGGACCTGGTAGTCAATCGTTAGCCCAGTTCTTAGGGATGCAGGGCACAGCGCAGCAATTGAAGAGTAAAAAAGCGGTAGTTATTATTTCACCGCAATGGTTTACGAAAAAGGGCCAAGACCCGAATGCGTTTACCTTGTATTATTCACCGCTGCAAGCCTGCAATTTCTTATTAGGAATCAAAAAGAGTACCGTAACTAACCGGTATGCAGCTAAGCGCTTCTTGCAGATGCCAGAAGTAAAAGGTGAAATTAAGTCGGGGATGCGTAAAGTTGCTCAAGGTCAGCGATTAAGTTCGACGCAAAGATTTATCTTGGAAAATCAACGCCGCATGTTGAACACGGAAGATAAGTTCTTTAGTACGTTCCAGCTGCGTGATCGGATTCAGAAAATTCGTGATCGTGCCAAGTTACTGCCTAAGCAATATTCAGTTGCTGGGCTTGAACAAGTTGCTGATGAACAAGCAGCTAGGCATACTAATTCCAACACGTTTGGGATTAATAACAGCTTCTACAGAACGAGGTTGGACAAAAAGAATTTACGTAAGCTGAAGAATAGTCAACGCAAGTTTGATTATACTAAGTCAGCTGAATATAGTGATTTTGAATTAATGCTGCAGCAGTTTGCTAAGCAACATACCAATGTTTTGTTTATCATACCGCCAATTAATCATAAGTGGGCAAGCTATACTGGCTTGTCACAAAAGATGTACCAAAGGTCAGTTTCTAAAATTAAGTACCAGCTTGCCAGTCAAGGTTTTGCTAACGTTGAAGACTTGTCAAAACGTGGCGGACAGCAGTACTTTATGGAAGATACGATTCACCTTGGTTGGCGCGGCTGGGTTGCAGTTGATCAAGCGGTTAAACCGTTCATGGCGAAAACTAACTTGCCTTATAACTATAATATTCATAATTATTTTTACACTAAAAAATGGCAAAATAAGCCGTATGCGATTAGTGTAACTGATAAAACGCCTGCAGATACAAGTCAGAAGGAAAGTTTAAAAGACAATTAGTGCGCCAGAAAATTGATGCTCTGGGAATAAAAGGTTCTGTTTTAGTAATTAAAAATGGTAAAACTTTGCTGGACTATGCTACAGAAAACACGACTGACACTAGTTATTTAATTAATTCTGTCCAAAAGTCGATGACGGCCGCAATGGTGATGCACGAAGTGCAAAAAGGAAAATTAAGTCTGCACGATCATCTAAGTAAGTTTTATCCGGAAATTCCGGGAGCTAAAAAGATAACGATTAAAAATCTGCTGACAATGACAGCTGGTTTGGATTTAAAGCCTGGGGCCCAGCTGGGCCGCAAGCATTTTATATCCGACGATGACAACATTAATTACGATGCTGCCAGAACGATATTTACCTCAAAATTGCTAGGGCAATGGCATTACAGTTCACTTAATTATATTTATTTATGTGGCATAATGTCGCAAATTACTGGCAAAAGTTATGAACAATTGTTCCGAGAAAGCTACATTAAACCGCTGCAATTGAAGCACACCGCATTTTTGTGGTCGAAATCCGAAAAAATTATTGGCAGTGGTTTAGTTCCAGGGATGATTTATCGTCGTGGTCGCTATATTGCTGTTAAGCACAAGGCGGCTTTACGCGATGCTCATAATGAGCTTGGTGCTGGTTCTGTTGTCATGTCAAATGAAGATATTGCTAAAGTAATGCACTATATTTTAGCTGGCAAGATTTTAACAACCGCGAGTCGCAAGTTGCTGTATGAAGCTGGTCCGCCAGTATATTATAATGGTGGTTTGTACAATAACATTAAGTACAATGTTAAAACCGCTAATGGTGCTGGTGAAGGTTACTATACCTTTATGCGCACTACTGATAACGGCAAGACAATGATGATCATCCAGTCTAACCAGACTAGGGCAGGTCAGTTTGTCATTTTGAAGGCAGAGATTAATCAAATTATGGGTCGACTGATTGGCTTAAAGTCTGGTAGTGAAAATATAACAGGTTAAACCTTGTCTTTTGTCAAATTGCATGCTAAAATTTTGTTGTGTCGTTATAGGAAAGTATTCATTTTCTCCGGTAGCGAAAATGCTAACTTCTATATGTGGTCAGTAATAACGGCACAACACTGTGTGAGCTTAGTTCCGATGTTGGTGGAACTAGGCTTTTTTTGATACCCTAACTTCTGCTATTATTTTTATAAAAATAGTGTATAATACAAATTATATTTACTAATAAAAAGGAGCTTGACTATGACCAGAGCAGAATTAAAGGCAGAAGCAAAAGAAAAATTACGTGGTAATTGGCGCTGGGCTATTGGCGTAGCATTGATTATTTCTGTGATTAATTTAATTGTTTCTAGTCCTAGTTACATGCAATTTGCTGTGCGTGGTAACATTGCGGGAATGGATTACAAGGTTCAGCTGCAATGGTTATTGCAAATTGGCTTATCAATTTTTATTAGTTTTTTTGCATTAAGTTACGCCGTCACCTTTTTAAATTTATGTGATGGCCGCAAGGATAACATTGTTAAGTCGGCTTTTTCGGCCTTTTATGATAATCTCTTTATTCCAGAACTGCTCAATTATTTGATGCAAAATGTTTTTGAAATTTTGTGGTTGTTACTGCTGGTTATCCCTGGGTTAATTAAGTCGTATTCTTACGCGATGACGCCTTATATCGTGAAAGACATGGTAGATAGTGGTCAGCATGTTAGCTTTACTGCTGGGGTAACGGCCAGCAAAGACTTAATGGCTGGACACAAGTGGGAATTGTTTGTCCTCGATTTGAGTTTTATGGGCTGGTATATTTTGCTGTATGTAGTGGGCGGCTTAATTAGTTTTGGCTTAACCGCATTGGTCAGCGTTACAAGTCTTTCTCAAGTATTTGCTCACGCGGCAATAGTTGGCTTGTGTGTTGGTATTGGGTCATTAGTACTGACACCGTATATTCAAGCGACTAAGGCAGAATTTTACCGAAATTTGGCGGGCAACCAATTTAGGGAATAAAAAAAGCAGGAGTAAGCTCCTGCTTTTTTAGTTAGTAACAGATTTTAGAATCTGTTTAAGTCGTCAATGCTATTTTTAAATAAGTGTTCTGAATATTTAGTACTTGCCCCGCTGACGCCATCTATTTCTTGTAATGCGTCTTTGACTTGGCTAGCACTGAGATGATTAATAAGAAACGACTGCAGCGCCTTATTGGTCAATTCGTTAATACCAGATTCATTTACATCAAGATATTTTTCTACCAATTTTTCTGTTTTTTCGTTTAACTCAATTCTCTTCTTACTCATTTTCTCACCTTTCACAAACTACACTCATTATAGCATTTTTTTAAAATCTGCTGTTAAAAAACCACTAATTGTTTAGAGCTGATAGACTTAAGAGGGTTGAGTATTATTATTTAAGTTAATAAAGTAAAGGCGTAAATTAATGATTGATTTTTCTGCAAAGACTGTAGTGTGGTTGCGGCAGCGCTCATTTTTTCGAGCAACACAAAGAACACTAGTAATGTTAATGCCCATCGCTGTTTTGGGTTCATATTTTCAACTTTTATTCGATCTTGTATTTTCGCCTAACGGGTTAATTTACAATATTTTTGGTTTGGATAAAATTTTGTCAGATCATTTATGGTATGCGGGTTCCTTTGTAAGTCGCGGCATGGTGCAGGTGACTTTTGGCGTCTTTGGCGTTTATGCCGCCTATTTTATGGCGCGCTATACTGCTCGAATATATCAGCGTGATTCGACAATGGCTGGCATGGCGGCTGTGTTAGTCATTCTTTTTTGCTCGTATGCTTCAAGCAGCGGCCGCGATAGTCGCATGCCGTTTACGGCTAGCTTATTGCAGGTTGACGGTGTGTTTATTGCGTTAATTGTCGGTTACTGCGTGGGGCAGGTCTTTCATCTTCTGGGGAAGCGGTACGTTTTTGTTAAAAGTGAGAACACAAAGTGGATTCGTCATCGGGCGTGGGCGAGTGTACTGCCAATGGTCGTATCGCTGATTTTAGGTATTATTCTCGGGGTCATTATTTATGAACTCCAACTAAAAATGTTAAATTCTGCGAGTTTTAATGAAATTGTCAGCCGCATGCAAACGACCAATAATTTGGCTGAGGGCATGCTACTATCGGCAGTAATCACGCTGCTCGGCTGGCTCGGCATCGGTTATCCGCTTCGTTCAATGTCGGGGACGATTAACAATGCTTACACAGCAGAGAATTTGACCTATGCGCTGCATCACGGTAATTCATGGAATGTACCGTACAAGTTCTTAGGTAGTTCACTAATTAATAATTATGGGACGATGGGTGGTACAAGTATTGTGCTGGCAGTTATTGTGGTACTTTTGCTTAGACAAAAAAATCATGAGATTGAGGCACTGGCACTGCTCAGCTTATTACCAGTAGCGTTTAGTTCAACGTTGGGTTTTGCTGTGGGGATGCCGCTAATTTTAAACCCGTTGTTTATTTTGCCGGTATTAGTATTGCCGCTGATAAATATGCTGCTTGCTGCCTGTGCGATTAGCCTTCATATTTTACCCGTGTCTGTCTACCCAATTTTAAAAGGTACACCGGGAATTTTAATCCCGTTTTTCGGTACTAACGGTGATTGGGTAGCGTTAGTTTTCCCAATAATTTTGTTAATATTGGATGCTTGTCTATTATTACCGATTATTAAAATTGGTGAAAAGATTGAGCCCCGACTTAATTCTGAGCAAGAAGGTGCGATTAATGCGCAAAAATAAGAATTTTAAGTGGATCTGCTTACTGGTAGTCATACTACTTTTGCTGGCAATTCCAGGATATAACTGGATGAAAAAGTCCAACAATGCTCGTGCCGAACGTAGTAAATCATTATTGTCGCCGGTGATTATGGTTCCGGGGTCGAGTGCGACAACTGAGCGGTTTAACCAGTTAATCGACCAGTTGAATAAGACAACACTGCATCATCATAGCGTTTTAAAAATTAATGTTTCACGTGAATCAAAACTCTCTTACACCGGCTCAATTGGTAAAAATGACATGGAACCGTTCATTATTATCGGCTTTGATAATAACAAGGATGGTTATGCCAATATTAAAAAGCAGGCACAGTGGCTCGATATTGCCTTTGACTCGCTAATGAGTAATTATAAATTCAATAATTTTAAGGCGTTTGGTCATTCTAACGGCGGTTTAATTTGGACTTACTGGCTCGAACATTATTATGCAGACTATTCCAGTGAGACGAAAATGAAGTGCCTGATGACCTTAGGGACGCCGTATAATTTTACGGAAAATAATATGGCTAATCACACGCAAATGCTGGCTGATTTTATTAAAAGTCGCTCCAAATTACCTAAGAATTTGCGGGTGTATTCATTATCCGGCGGCAAAAATTATGAGTCAGATGGCATTGTTCCTGAATCTAGTGTTGCGGCAGGCAAGTTTATTTTTCAAAATCAGGTTAAATCGTATACGGCAATGACGGTCACGGGTAAAGAAGCCGACCATTCGGATTTGCCACAGAATAAGCAGGTTGTTCAATTGATTAGACAATATTTGCTGAAGTCGGAAAGACAACCAAAGCCAAATAAATAAAAGGGGCAATAAACATGAAATATCAAGAGCAGCCAACTCAAATTCAAGTGCGTGGTGGCCGCGTAAATAATTTAAAAAATATAAATGTCGATATTCCACTGCATAAGTTTGTTGCTATTTCTGGTCTTAGCGGATCGGGAAAATCAAGCTTGGCGATGGGAATTTTATATTCTGAAGGTGCGCGGCGTTACCTTGATTCGCTGGCGACTTATACCAGACGTCGAATTAGTCAAGTTGGTCGGGCCGCCGTTGATGAAGTAAAGCATATTCCGTCAGCTTTGGCATTACGGCAAAGGCCGACAATTCCTGGCGTGCGGTCGACGGTTGGCACGGTAACCGAAATTTTTAATATTTTACGGCTGATTTTTTCACGGTTGGGCTCGCCGGTTTGTCCTAATGGGCATCGGGTGGCACCGACAATTAAAATTGCTCAAGCAATGGACTTATCGGGGGATGCGATGGGGCAAATAACCTGTCCAACTTGCGGCGTTCAATTTTATGCGTTTAGTGCAGAAGACTTTGCCTTTAACTCTGATGGTGCCTGTACACAATGTCAGGGTCTTGGCACAGTTGAGCAGATTGATGACGACAAGATTATTGCCGATGAAAATCTATCGCTTGAGCAAGGTGCTGTGGCTACATGGCAGATTCCGGGACGTAACTGGATGTGGCGGATTGCACGTGAGCTCGGCGTCCGTACCGATATTCCGTATAAGGAACTAACAGCTAAGGAAAAGCAAATTGTTTTACATGGTGAAGAACGAAAAATTCCAATTGATCTGCCAACCTCAACTGGGCGCGTCTATCATTTAGACGCTTTATATGAAAATGCCTATAATGCTGTTGCTAATTCGCGTAAAACAACCAAGTCAGAACGCGGTTTAGAGCGAATTAATGCCTTTTACCGGTTTAGCACCTGTCCACGCTGTCATGGCTCGCGGATTGATCCTAGTCGCTGGACACAGTTAGTTGCCGGTAAAAATATTGTGGCGGCAGAACAACTAACTCTGGGTGAGTTAAATGATTATATGCAGGCGATTTTGGCTGAATTACCAGAAAATATGCAGGCATTGGCTCAAAATTTAACTGGTGAATTGATGCATCAAGTTAAGCCACTATTAAAGTTAGGCTTAGATTATCTAAGTTTGGCGCGGCAAGCTAGCACCTTATCAACGGGAGAATTGCAACGAATACAGTTGGGCCGGACGCTTAGAACGGAAACGACTGGCGTATTGTACGTTTTAGATGAGCCGTCTGTTGGTCTGCACCCGGATAATGTGGCCGGATTAATTGATGTTTTTCATGAACTGGTTAATCAGGGGAATTCCTTGGTGGTTGTTGACCATGAAACGTCAATTATTAACGCGGCCGATTGGATTATTGAGATTGGCCCGGGATCTGGCAGTCAAGGTGGCCAAATTATTGCTCAGGGCACGCCCGATCAGATTAAGCAAAATGAAAGTTCACACATTGGCCCTTATCTAACAGGTAACGCACCTTTACAAGTTAGGCCGCAGGCTAAAGAAGCCACGTTGTTTGCCAAGGGGAAGATTACTTTTACAGTTACTGATCGTTTTAATCTACACGATGTTCACGCGCAAATTCCCGTTGGTCGCTTGACCTCAATTACTGGCTTTTCCGGTGCTGGCAAGACAACGATGATTCTTGATTCGCTTTTACCAGCTCTTAAGGCGCAAAAAAAGCACGAGCCTGGACCAGCCTGGGTCAAGGATTTAGCAGCCAGCGGAATTACGAATGTGGTTAGTGTAGATTCTGCGCCAGTTGGTAAAAACCAGCGGTCGACAGTTGCGACGTATACTGACATTATGACGAATTTGCGCAAATTATTCGCCAACCAGCCGCTGGCAAAGCAGTTAAAATATAAGGCCACACATTTTTCTTATAATAATAAAGAAGGTGCTTGTCCAGCCTGTGGTGGGACGGGGGTAATTGCACTTGATATTCAATATTTGCCTGATATGGTGGAAACTTGTTCTGTGTGTGGCGGGCGACGCTATAACTCCAAAGTTTTGCAAGTTAAATGGCAGGGACTGAGTATTGCGGATGTTTTAGCTCTCTCAGTTGATGATGTACTCAATCAAGGAGTGTTTGCAAAAGTGCCAGCAATTCAAAAAACTGTCACCACCTTGCACGATATGGGATTGGGCTACCTGCATTTAGGCGAGTCAACGCCGGCTTTATCAGGTGGTGAAGCGCAGCGGATGAAACTAACCAGTCACTTGCACCGTAAACAAAAGGGCAGTCTGTTTGTCTTTGATGAGCCGACGGTTGGGCTGCATCCGTATGATGTGCGGACATTGCTAGCAGTTTTGCAAAAATTGTTAGCTCAGCAGGCAACAATTATTACAATTACTCACGACTTAGATGTGATAGCTAACAGTGATTATATGATTGATATGGGACCGCGTGGTGGCCAGCAGGGAGGTAAGATAGTTGCTAGTGGCATACCTGTGGATATTTCTGAAAATTCCACAAGTTTGACTGCAAAATATCTGCGTAAACACTACGATTTATATCAAAAAAATAATAAATAGACTATACAAAATGCTGATTTATCGGCATTTTTTTGTTTACCTAAGAATAAAGCTATACGTTGTGGAAAAGTAAGACAAATAATTTGCTATTTGTGGATAACCTGTTATAATTTAGGATGTAAACAGATTAGCACTCTAATTCATAGAGTGCTAATTGAAGACGCAAAACTATAATAAGGGGTGTTAATAAATGGCATACTTTGATAACGATTTTGATAATTTATTTAACGAATTAAACAATTCTTTCTTTGGTAATATGAAGGATTCTGACAACGGCTCAATTCCAATCCATTATTCAGGTGATATGCACTTGTCGCCACAAAATTTTAATGGTCAAGGTCCAGTTGCTGGTCCAGACCCTAAGCAGGACAAGCCAATTGGTGTTGACTTAGTTGAGCAGGCTAAGAAGCATAAATATGATCCTGTAATTGGTCGTGATGAGCAAATTCAGGAAGTAATCGAGATTTTAAGTCGGCGGAAAAAGAATAATCCTGTCTTGGTTGGACCTGCTGGTGTTGGTAAGACAGCGATTGTTGAAGGCTTGGCACAGAAGATTGCGAGCGGCGATGTTCCGGACAAGATGAAGGACAAGCATATTATTGATGTGAATATTAATGATATGGTTGCGGGTTCTAGCTTGCGGGGCAGTTTTGAAGAACGCTTGAAGAAGGTCATTGACCAAGCTAAAAAAGACCCGAACATTATCTTGTTCATTGATGAATTGCACAACATTGTCGGTGCTGGTTCAACTGACTCTGAAAATAATAGTGGGGATGCTGCCAACATTTTGAAGCCAGCTTTAGCCAGTGGCGATTTGAATTTAATTGGGGCAACGACCACCAGCGAATACCGTAGAATTGAAAATGATGCGGCTTTGGCTCGGCGTTTCCAACCAGTACAAGTACCAGAACCATCGGCCGATGTAACCGTTAAAATTCTGGAAGGCTTAAAGAAGAAGTACGAAGAATATCACCACGTTAAATACGATGATAGTGCTTTGCGCCTGGCAGTTGAATTATCACAGCGTTACATTCAAGGCCGGTATTTACCAGATAAGGCAATTGACTTAATGGATGAGGCTGGTGCCAAAAAAGGCTTGGATACTGTTCCCGAAGATGAAGCTAGTCTGCAGAAGCGAATTGAGCACCTTGAACACGAGAAGAAAGAGGCTGCTGCAAAGGAAGACTACACTAGAGCTAGTGATTTAAAGAAGCAAATCAAGGAATTGACCGATAAAAAAGATCACGTTCATGATGTTGCAACGCCGCGAGTTACGGATCAAGATATTTATGCCTTAATTGAGGCAAGAACCAAGATTCCGATGAGTGAATTGCATGCAAGTGAAGGACAACATAATCTTGACTTAGCTAAACGACTAAAGAAGGCGGTAATTGATCAAGATAGTGCGATTGATATTATTACCGATGCAATTGCACGTAAGCAAGTCTTCAAAGACAACGATCGCCCAACTGGTTCATTTTTGCTCACTGGTCCAACTGGGGTTGGTAAGACAGAATTGGCCAAGCAATTAGCAATTCAATTGTTCGGTGGTGAAAATCACTTAATTCGCCTCGATATGTCAGAATATCAGGACCAGATGGCAGTTAACAAATTAATCGGTTCTGCTCCGGGTTACGTTGGCTATGGTGAAGGTGGTCAATTAACTGAAAAAGTTCGTCACCAGCCGTATAGTTTGATTTTGTTTGATGAAATTGAAAAAGCTAACCCACAAGTCTTCAATGCATTGCTGCAGATTATGGATGATGGTCGCTTAACAGATGCCCAAGGCAGGACAGTTTCCTTCAAGGATACAATCTTAATTATGACTTCTAATGCCGGCTTTTCTGACAATTTACTTAAGGATGGTAAAGTTGACCATGATAAAATGATTAAGGCTCTAGAAGCTTACTTTAGACCTGAATTCTTGAACCGGCTGGATGCGATTGTGCCGTTTAACTCCTTGAGTGAAGAAGATATGACCAAGATTATCGATATTTACCTCAAGAAGATGGACCAAGTTCTTGCCAAGAGAAAAGTTAAGGTTGATGTTTCACATGAAACTAAGGCCTATATTGCAGAGAAGGGTTATGACAAGAAGTTTGGTGCACGGCCATTGCGTCGGGTAGTTGAGCAAGATTTGGAAACGCCAATTGCTAAACTGCTAATGAAAGAGCCGGACACTAAGGAAGTTAAGTTTACTGCTGATGATAAGCATGTTTACTTAAACGGTGAGGCAATATTGGATATTAATCCTAAGGTAGAAGCCGACGCCGAAAAAGTCGGAAAAGAAGAGAAATAATTTAATTTTAAAAACATCACTTTTTGGAAGTGGCGTTTTTGTTATATATAGGTAGAAAAACTATCATCTGCTATTGACATCTGTATCTTTATGAGTTAAATTAGGTAGCAATTAAATAATTATGAAAATAACATGACATAAATTTTCATATCTATCCTAGAAATTAATAAGTGGAGGTACTCTGATGAAACAGAAGCTAGAAGATCTTGATTGGAATAATCTGGGCTTTTCATATCGCGATCTGCCATATCGTTATGAAGCTAAATATAAAGATGGTGAATGGCAAGAAGGAAAATTAGTTGAAGATTCGACTGTGACTCTTTCCGAAGGTGCAGAAGTGTTGCACTATGGCCAGGAAATTTTCGAAGGCCTGAAGGCTTATCGTAGAAAAGACGGTAAGATTAATCTGTTCCGGCCTGATCAAAATGCCCACCGGTTTACTTTATCAGCTGAACGTTTAGCAATGCCACCATATCCAGAAGATAAATTCGTTGAGGCAGTTAAGCAAGTTGTGCTGGCTAATAAGGAATATGTGCCACCATATGACAGTGGCGCAACGCTTTATGTTCGGCCGTTTATGATTGGCACCTCGCAAGCTTTGGGTGTTGCTGCAGCGACAGAATATACTCTGCGGATTTTCGCTACACCGGTTGGTGCATATATTAAGGGCTTGAATCCAGCAGCTTACAAAGTTAGTCCGTATGACCGTGCTGCTTATGCTGGGACAGGTCAAGCTAAGACTTCTGGAAACTACGCCAGCAGCTTGTTGCCATCAGTTGAAGCACATAAAGAAGGCTTTGCCGACTGCTTGTACCTTGACCCACGCGAGCACAAGTATGTTGATGAATTTGGTGGTGCCAACTTCTTCGGCATTACTCAAGAAGGTCAATTTGTTACACCAAAATCCGAATCAATTTTGGTTTCAATCACTAAGAGATCCTTGCTTGAAGTTGCTAAGCGTCAAGGCTTGAACCCAGTTGAACGTCAAATCACTTTGGAAGAAGCCTTCAAGATGAAGGAAGCCGGCGCAATGGGTACGGCTGCCGTAATTTCACCAGTCGGTTCAATCACTTACAAGGGACAAAAGCATGTCATTTACAGTGAAGACAAGACTGGTCCTGTCACAACCAAGTTGTACAATGAATTGATTGCTATCCAATATGGTGATAAAGAGGGCCCTGAAGGTTGGGTACAAACAATCGATTAAAATTTGATAGAAATACTGAATGAAACAAAACCCCGAAGTTAGATTTTCCTAATTTCGGGGTTTTATTATGACCTTGGTCTTAAAGTAGGCAGCAATATTTTCAGTTTCTTATTACTGCCTCTTAGGCAAGGTAAGCGACCACTTACTGAATTTTGGTTGTTTTTATTAATAAATAGTCTTTAATGGTGAGTATAACAAAACAACTTACAAGGAGAACAACGATGACTTTTACTAATCAAATGACACACACAATTCCCGCTGCCGCTTTTACCAATATCAAAATTAATGTTAAAAATGCGGCCGTTACGATTACCGCCGCAGCAGCTTACCAGGTTACACTTACAGATACTAAGAAGCAGACTTTACACGCTGAAGTTAGGGGCAATGACTTAATTGTTACTGAAAGTGATGCCGATATTGTTCAGCTTAATTTACTTCACTTATACCTAGAGCAGCCTCGAATTGAGATTACCATTCCTAATGAGGCAGCTTTAGACATGATTGAGATTAATGATTGTAATGGCAGCATCAATCTTGCCGCTATAACTTGCAATCATTTAGTATTGGAACTTAAAAATGGCGCTAGTAAATTAGATGGACTGAAAGTTACTAGGCAAGTGACACTTAAAACGGCCAATGGTTCTGTAACAATTGCACAATCTAGTTTGCCGCAGACAATACTGCGCATTGCCAATGGCAGTATTAAAATTAATCACAGCCAATTGACTCTTGATGCTCGATTAAAAAATGGTGGTGCCAAAATTGATGCCAGTCAATTATTGGGACAGAATATCCTGAAGTTAACTAACGGCGGCGTGCGCATTACTCAAGCTGATCCAACCAGTGACTATCAATTATCAACAGTAGCCGGGCATGTGCGCTGCTTTGCCAACCAGACAGGCAGAAACTTCACTAGCGATAATCATGTAAAAATCACTACCATTACTGGTGGTATTACGGTTAGCTAAACAAAAATTTGCTAGTGCCTATTTGGGCTTAAATTCCGTTTTAATGGTTGTGACTTCGGGAATATTTTGATTTTCGTTTAGTAACTTAAGCATGATTTGACCAGCGCTTTTACCCATTTGGTAAGGATTTTGAATAATCATTTTAGCAGTGGGCCAAATCGTTGAAATTAAATCGGTGTCGGCAAAGCCTGAAATTTGTAGTTTCTTTTCGTTAAGCAGCTTATCATTGATTAGCCGCGGCAACAGGGCAAGTAGCCACCGCTCTTCAAGGAAGAAGAGAACGGTTTTTCGATTATCGGTTAAAGCTTTACCTATTTTTTGATAGACAGCATCTTGATTGCTCTCATCGTTAAATTCTAGAATTGTTGCCTGAGGGTAGACTTCTTTAATTCCTGCTAAGCGTTCCTGTCTTGTGGAAGCGACAGAAATTGGTGAAGATAAGACAATTGCATCGGTACAGTTGTGCTGAGAGAAATATTTAGCTGCGCGATAGCTAGCACTGCGATTATCACTTAAAACTTGCGGCCAGGGAGAGTAGGCTAATTTACGATCAAGGATAACGATGGGAATTTTGCGGCGCACCTCATCTTTAATCGTGGCAACGTCGCTACTTAAAGGCTGTAAAATCAGGCCATCATAAGTGTTTAAACCAACGGCATTGATTAAATGTTCTTCCTTTTGTTGCTGCGAGTCGGTGTCTAGCATCACTGTTGTATAACCGACAGGCTCTAGAACTGAGCTGGCTCCTTTAAATAATTCGGTTGAAAATGAGTCGGCAATATTGGCTACAATAATCGCAATTGTTTTACTTTTATTGGTAATCAATTGTTGGGCTGCTGCATTAGGTACGTAATTTAGTTGTTCAATTGCACTCGCAACCTTTTGGGCAGTCGTTTGTGACATTCGATTATATTTTCCGTGCAAAAATCGTGACACGGTTGCGATTGATACGCCCGCTAGGTTAGCGACATCTTTAATACTAGCTGTTTTTCTTTTCATAAAAGCCTCAAATTCAATGTTTATATCGCTATTATAGCAAACAACTAATCGGGAGGGATGAATTATCATCACTTCCAAGATAATGATTGAAAAAAATAAGGTAAAGGTTTACCATAAAGTTATAATTAGTGATAAAAATCGGAGGAAATATTATGCAAAAGACTGAAACATTGCTTGCAGTGCAGAATGCGGGTGTGGTTGCTGTTGTTCGCGGTAAGTCAAAAGAAGAAGCTTACAAGACAGCAGTTGCTTGTATTAAAGGCGGCGTTAAGGCAATCGAATTAACATTCACTGCACCACAAGCAGATGAAATTATTCGCGAGCTTCACGATGAATATAGCGCTGACCCAGAAGTTGTTGTTGGTGCCGGCACAGTATTAGATGCTGTCACTGCAAGAATTGCCATTATGGCGGGTGCTAAATTTATCGTTGCGCCATCCTTTGATAAGGAAGTTGCATTATTGTGTAATGAATACCAAATTCCTTACATGCCGGGCTGCATGACAGTTACTGAAATTCAAACGGCAATGCGTTATGGTGCAGAAATTGTCAAAGTATTTCCGGGCAGTGTCTTGGGTCGCGGCTTTATCAAGGCAGTTAAGGCACCACTACCTCAAGTTAACATTATGCCAACTGGTGGCGTTAACCTTGAGAACATGCACGAATGGTTTGAAGCCGGTGTTGTTGTCGTTGGTGCCGGCAGCAATTTAACTGCAGCAGCTGCTAAAGGTGACTACGATGCAGTGACTAAACAAGCAGAAGCCTACCATAAGGAAATTTTAAGAATCCAAGGAAAATAGGTGAGACGAATGCAGAAGGTAGTAACTTTTGGCGAAATGATGCTGCGGCTTAAGCCAGCAGAGAACCAACGGATTATCCAAACTGATACTTTTTCGGGTCTTTACGGTGGTGCGGAAGCTAATGTCGCAACTTCTTTGTCATTACTTGGCGATCATGCGCAGTTTGTTTCTAAAGTACCGCAAAATGCGGTTGGTCAAGCAGCCTTAGGAACTTTGCGCCGCTATGGTGTCGACACAGCTGAAATGCGGATTGGTGGCCCAAGACTAGGTATTTATTTCTTTGAAAAAGGTGCGAGTGTTCGCAACACCAGTGTGGTTTATGATCGTGCTGGTAGTTCATTTGCAGTTTCAAAGGCGGCCGAATATAACTGGGCCGAAATTTTGCAGGATGCCAGTTATTTCTACTTCTCAGGAATTACGCCCGCTGTTTCCACTGAAATGTTTCAGGCGGTATTAGCAGCCTGTCAATATTGTCTTGACCATGATATTCAAGTCGTGTGCGATCTGAATTATCGCGGTAAAATGTGGTCTCCAGAAAAAGCGCAACAGGCAATGGCACAATTGATGCCGTATGTCGATGTTTGTTTGGCAAATGATGAAGATTTTGAAGCAACACTGGGTATCAAGGCTTTTGATGGTGATATGAGTCGCGGCATTGAACAAAAAGATGCTTTTATCAAGGGGATGCAAGCCATCACTGCTAAGTACCCTAAGTGTCAAACAGTTGCTAGCGTCTTACGCAACATTCATTCTGTTGAGGATTCGGAATGGATGGCGCTGATGATTGATCACGGGCAAGTTTATGAAACACCGATTTATAAGATGCACGTGTGGGAAGGCGTTGCTGCCGGCGATGCCTTTGGTGCGGGGTTAATGCATGGTTTATTGCATGATTTCAGTGCCCAAGATAGACTTGATTATGCGATTGCTGCCAGCGTTTTGAAGCTGACAATTAGCGGCGATCTTAATTTGGTTACTGATGCGGAGATTCGTGCGGTAATGGATAAGCAGAGCAATATGCGTGTGTTAAGATAAAAATTTTTATAAAAGAGTAAGAGTCTTACGGTTGTAAGGCTCTTTTTTTGTTTAAAAAATTTTTTAAGAAATAAAAAATTATTCAACTTGCGAAGTAAAAATTCAAATGGTCAAGAAGTATATCTATTTTTCGAGGAAGCCCTTACAATAAAAATTGTTTTAGAAAGCGAGAGGTGAAGTGATTCATGAAGAAATTGGTAATAACAGATGTTAAAACCATTATCACTGCTCCGGAAGGAATAAATTTATTGGTCGTCAAAGTGTTGACAAATGACCCAAGCATTTATGGTGTCGGGTGTGCAACATTTACTCAAAGAATCAAGGTCGTTAAGAAGGCAATTGACAGCTATCTTAAGCCGATGTTGATTGGGAAATCCCCAAACAATATTGAAGATATTTGGCAGGCCTGCACAGCTAACTCCTACTGGCGCAATGGTCCAGTTCTCAATAATGCAGTAGCAGGAATTGACATGGCCTTGTGGGATATTAAGGGTAAGTTGGCTGACATGCCGCTATATGAATTGTTTGGTGGTAAATGTCGCGATGCCATTCCTGCATATACTCATGTTGATGCTTCTTCGGTAGATGATGCCGTTAAGCAGGTTCAAGGTAAGGTCGACCAGGGCTGGACTAATATTCGGGTTCAAGTTAACGGTTATGGTGGTTCAGATTACGGTCCAGTGACTGGGCCCAATGATGGTGTTTATTATGATCCGTACTTGTACATGGATACAGTTTTACGAGCTTTTACTAAGGTTCATGATGTGTTCGGCGACAAGATAAGGCTAATTCATGATGTTCATGAGAGATTGACGCCTAATCAGGCAATTACTTTTTTAAGAAAAATGGAGAAGTTCTCGCCGCTATTCATGGAAGATGTTGTTCCACTAGAACAAATGGATTGGTTAGGTAGAGTTAGGGAGCAGACAAGTGTTCCTCTATCGATGGGTGAATTGTTTAATAATCCACGCGAATGGATGAAGGTAATTCAGGATCGTGACATTGACTTTATCAGATGCCATATTAGTCAGATTGGTGGTATTACTCCAATCAGGAAGTTAATTGCTTTTGCCGATTTGTATGGCATCCAGACTTCATGGCATGGCCCGGGAGACTTGTCAGCTATTGGTCATGCTGTCAATGCCCAATTGAGTTTATCTTCACACAATTGTGGTGTTCAGGAGTGGAGCAATAGCATTAAGGAAAATACTTATCGGGTATTTCCGGGGACACCTACTGTTCGTGATGGTTATATTTATGTTAATGACCGCCCTGGTATCGGCGTCGATATTGATGAAGAAGCGGCTAAAGAATATCCGGAAATTTCATTTAAGGATGATTGGACCAGTGATTGGACAATTAGCCGATTGCCAGATGGCACTTGCGTTAGACCATAAATAAGGAGGTAAGAACGTTGAAAACCAATGATCGTAATATTGCTAAAGAAATTTTGGCAAACATAGGCGGAAAAAATAATATCAAGAACGTGTCACATTGTTCAACTAGACTTAGAATTACGCCGTTTGATAAAAGTAAGATTAATGAAGACGGCATTAGTTCAATTGCTGGCGTTAAGGGTGAATTTTATTCTGGTGATCAGTTCCAAGTTATCTTGGGTACTGGGCTAGTAGACCGAATTTACAATTTGGTATCTAATAACGATAACCAAGATGGCGGGCAAGCTAGTCAATATGAGGGCATGTCCTTACCACAAAAAGTGTCCCGAATTTTGGGAGATATTTTTATCCCTGTAATTCCTGCTTTAGTTGCAACTGGATTATTCAGTGGGATTATTAACTGCTTGACGGCATTTAATGTTCACATGAGTCCAGCTGCATTGACTATTGCCACAGTTTTGATGAAAACAGCATTCACTTTCCTACCAGTTTTAATTGCATGGTCGGGAATGCGCCAATTTGGTGGGTCACCAGTATTGGGCTTAATCCTCGGTTTGATGTTAGTTAACCCGCTCTTGCCTAACCCTAACGATATTATTAAGGGGACGGCAAAGGCACTGACGATTAATATCTTTGGCATTCAAGACAATGTTGTTAGCTATGCCGGTTCAGTCTTACCTGCCTTAGTAGTAGTTATGCTAGCTGCATATATTGAGAAAAAGCTGAAAAGATAGTTCCAGATAGTTTAGACTTAATAATTACACCGTTTGTTACACTGCTGATTTCAGGATTACTTGGTCTGTTAGTTATTGGGCCAGTTTGCCAGGAAATTGAACACGGTATCTTGTTTGTTGCCAAGGCTGTAATTAATCTGCCATTTGGTTTAGGTGGATTAATTATTGGTGGTACCCAACAGGCAATTGTGGTTACGGGGATGCACCATATCTTCTTAGCCCTAGAATCTAGCCTGCTTGCTACGACTGGTTTCAACCAATTTAACGCAATGATTACTGGTGGGATTATCGCCCAAGCAACCGCAGCTCTAGTAACTGGATTGAAAGTTAAGGATGCTAAGAAGCGCAGTCTATACACTTCTTCATCATTGCCAGCATTTTTGGGAATTACTGAACCTGCTATCTTTGGTGTTAACTTACAATTCGGGATGCCATTTATCTTCGCTCTATGTGGTGGTGCTGTTTCAGGGATGGTAGCTGGTTTACTGCATGCCGCAAGTTCTGGCATGGGCGTAGCTGCTATTCCGGGTTTAGTTACATATTTGTACAGTAAACAAGCATTGATTAACTATTTTATTATTCATATTACAGCGATGTTAGTTTCTGGTTCACTAGTTTACTTCTTCTTTGATCCTAATAAGAAGATTCAAGAGTGGGAACAAGCTAAAGCTGGTAAGGATGTTGCTAATGATGAGCCGGTTGCAACAACAAACAGTAATTCTGGTGAAATAGTTGCTCCAGTTACAGGACAAATTGTGCCAGCTAAAGATATTAAAGATGAAACTTTTGCTCAAGAGATTTTAGGTAAAACAATAGCGATTGAACCGACAACTGGTGAAGTAACTTCACCTGTTACGGGTCAGGTAGTGATGCTAGCCAAGACCAAGCATGCAATCGGACTTAAAGATGCTCGGACTGGCTGTGAGATTTTGCTGCATTTAGGAATTGATACAGTTGACCTGCACGGCGAGGGCTTTACTGCTGAGGTTGAGCAGGGCGAAGAAGTCACACAAGGCCAGCCGCTAATTAAAATGGATTTAGCTAATATTAAACAGGCTGGCTATGATCCGATAGTAGTCATGATTATTACAGATAATAATGGCCATCAAGTTGAAAAGCCGGAAGATAATCTAAAGCAAATAGATGCGAGTGAAAACTTGTTGTACCTAGCATAATCAGGTTCTTTGTTTAATGTACTTGAAATAGATAGAATAATGACAGACAATGCAATTAGTCAACGAATTATTTTATTAATGATGGTTCATTTAATGGAGGTAGTGCTGGTGATTGACGATCTAGTAATTAAAAACTTTGAGCGGCTTACAGATACTGATAAACATATTTGGCAGGTCATAAAATCTTCTAAAAAATCGGTTTTATCATTAAATTTGACACAACTAGCATCCAAATGTAACGTATCGCCGTCAGCAATCGTTCGTTTTTCTAAAAGAATTTCTTTACAAGGATTTTCAGAAATGCGCTATTTGCTCAAGCAGGAAAATATTGTTCCTAGAATTGATGAGGATATTTTTCATCAATATCAGGTACAAATTAATGAATTTGTTGAACAAATAATTAACAAGGACTTTACGGATATTTGTCGAGCACTATTAAAAAGCAAAAAAGTTTTTGTCTATGGTACAGGAACGCTGCAGCGAAATATTGCTCAAGAAATTAGACGGTTATTCTTAACGATTAATATCACCATTTTCTTCATTGAAGGTGTTGATGAGTTGTCGTCATTACCTAAGTCGCTAACTAAAGATGACATTGTGATTTTAATTACGCTAAAGGGAACTTCTGATAACGCAAGATTGTTTGCTAGACAGTTGCGAACGAGCGGGGTGCCATTCATCTCTGTGGTTGAACGCGTTGATAATGAAATTTCGCGCCTGAGTAATTACAATATTTTTGTTGATCCAGTCGAATTAAAAGTTACAGACGGCCAGTACCTATCTGTCAAAGATCCCTACTTTATTTTTGCGAGTGTTTTGTATTTGAAAATGTATCTTTATACTTTTCGTGAAAAATAAGGCATAAAAATTTTATTATGATCGAGTTTACAATAATTTTATACATAAAGAGTCCGTTAGAGCTTGAAAGTTCTAACGGACTTTTTTGGTATTTAGATTTTATTTAAATATTTTTACACTCAAATTTAATATATAGAATTTAATTCCATTCATTTTTGGCCATTAAAATTGCTTCTTTTAATTTAGACGTTATGTTTTTAAAATATTTTTGCTTTTTTTCTGATTTTAAATACCCAATACCGTAATTAATAGTTATGTCACAATCTAAATATTTATAACAAAGATCTGAATTATCGTGATCATATACAAAAGAGGGAACAATAGCAATGCCGGATTCTGATGAAACTAAGATTTTGGCAAAGGATGCTTTATTAATTATTTCAATTTGTGAGGCCTCATCGCCTAAATACATTTGAATTTTTTGATATAAAAGACTTACTGATTTTAGCGGTACTTTGCCGTTCCATAAATATATTTTATGCTTAGCTAATTTTGAGATAGGTATTCTATTAAGTTGAGCTAGTGCACTATTTTTTCTAACAATTACCGAAAAGCCTGCTGAAATTAAAGGTGAAAAATCAAATTCATTTTTATTAAAAAAATCCTCTTGATAAAGCATAAAATTCAAATCTCTTTTTCGTAATTTCATTTCAATGTCGTCCAACTTGGCAACATTAGTAGATTTTAATTGAATGCCCCACTGTTTAGTTTTGTTCATTTTTTTAATAAATAAAGGTAAATATTTTTGTTCAAAAGGTATATTTGAAAAGCCGATAATTACTCTATTATTGTTGATTTTACTTGATTGCTTTATTTTTAAAATAGTATTGCTTAATTCATTATCAACTTTGACAGCTGCTCTATAAAAGCATTTACCTTCGTTAGTAAGTTCTAGCTTCTTATGTACATTTGAAATTAACTTCACATCTAATTCTTTTTCTAATCCATGAATATTTTTAGAAACAGTGGACTGTGATAAATATAAGTCTTTAGCAGATTTTGTAAAACTTAGTGTTTTTCCTAAAGATATTAGGCATTTTATTTGTGTTGAATTCATATTAAATATTCCGATTTATCATATTCTTATTACTTTTAAGGCTAATCATAAACCACTTGCACTGTTAAACTCAACCATGTAAATAAAAGTTTGTTTTTTTATATGCATTATAGGAGGATATAAATTTATGCATGTTCAAACTGTGAAAAAGCAAAATATTTTGAATGAAAGGAGTTGTTAATTATGAATGCAATGATGATAACGGTGCTCATACTTTTAGCGGTAATTATAGCGTTTGTTTCTGGCAAGGTACCTATTTCGTTAATTGGGGTAGCTGTTATGTTTGCCTTGGTTATATTTAATATCTTACCTGTTGAAAAAGCTTTTGGTGGAATAACTAATACATCGGTGATTTTATTTGCGGCAATGTTTGTAATTGGTAAAGGAATTCAAAAGACAACCATTGTGTCTGGTGCAGCTAGCTTAGTTAAACGTTTTAAAAATAAGCCGAAATTATTAACATTTTTTACTTGTATAATTGCGGCTCTTTTGGCAATCGTATCTAATGGGACTATTGCACTAGTAATCATGTTACCGATTCTTTGTGGTATTTGTGACGATATTGGTATGTCGAAAAGCAAATTATTATATCCTTTTCAGGTAGTTGCTGTATCAGCAGCAGGTGCTTGGTTTTTAGGTATAGGAGCACTAAATATGTCTTGGTCAAACGTTATGATAAAGCTTGGTGCGCATACAGCCATAAATATTAATGATTTTCTTATTTCTAGAATACCTTTTTTGATAGTAATTATACTTTACATGACATTTTTTAGTAGTAAGTTATTACCAAATATAAGTAATAAAGATTTAGCTGCTGAGTCGTCAAAAGATACAGCTAATTCGAATAAAAATAAGTTATCAAAAGTCCAAAATGCTATTGCTATTTTTATTATCTCAGTAACCATTATTTTGATGATTCTTTCTTCATACTTAAAATTACAATCTTATATTATTGCAATTGCAGGAGCATTAATGCTTGTTATTACAGGTGTTTTAAGCAATAAAGAAGCTTTAGGAGCTTTAAATATAAATATAATTTTGTTAATAGCCAGTATGTTAGGTCTAGCTGATGCTTTACAAGCTAGTGGTGCAGGTAACTTAATTGGTACAGCAATGGCTAATATAGCTAAGAATATTAGTAATCCATTTTTAATGATGGGGTTATTTTTTACAGTATCTTTTATTATTGCAAACTTACTTGGAGGACTAGCTGCTATATCTATCTTGGTTCCACTTTGGACACTAACGTGTTTAAAATTAGGGCTTGATCCCAGAGGGGCTGTACTTGCTGCTTCAACGGCCAGTGCTTTTAATTTTTTAACACCAGTTGGTTGTCATAGTTTACCGTTGATTATGGGAATCGGAGGCTATACATTAAAAGACTTTTTTAAATGTGGTGGACCGTTAGCAATTATTTTATGTATTTTAAGTAGTTTTGTTATGCAAGTAATGTATCCACTTTAGTGCTGAAAGGAAATAAAATGAATAATAAATTTGATGTTATTGTTGTTGGTGGTTCAAACGCTGGTGGCTTTGCTGCAGCAGCAGCAGCTGAAAAAGGTCAGCATGTGTTGGTTATTGATAAAAGTAGTACTACCGAACATTTATATCGACATTGGTTAGGTGGTGTTAATACTAAAGCACAGAAAAAAGCAGGTGTAGAAATAAATAAAAAAGACCTTGCTCAATATTTAACGGCCTTTACTCAAGACAATGTTGATCAAAAACTTATTTGGACTTGGATAAATAAGTCGGGAGAAACTTTAGATTGGTTGGAAGAAAAGATATTAAGGCCTAGGGGTGAGCATCTTTATAATGAACCAGATGCTTATTGGGAAACCATGATTAATAGAGCTTTTCCTACCGAACATCACGTAAGTATTGATGATAAGTCTGATGATAAAAATTATGGATTATATGTTATAGAATATGCTAAAAATAAGGGTGCAGAGTATAGATATAATACTAAATTAGAACACCTGATTACTGATGATTCTGGTAGAGTAATAGGTGCTAAAGTTTTAGATGTTACAACCAATGAGCATTATAAAATTTATAGTAAAGCTGTAATATTATGTACTGGAGGATACGGTGCTAATAAAGAACTCCTTAAGAAGTGGAATCCTACTGTTCTAGATAAATGTTGCTATACTCAAAGTCCTCGTGATGATGGTTCTGGTATTATTGCTGCACTCGAAATCGGTGCTGCAAAAGACCAAGAAGCTGCATCTATAATATTTGATAGAGGTTTAGTTCCAGTAGGAACTAAATCAAAAGACACCTATATTATAGATTGGCGGAATCATCAATATAATTTAGGCTCATTTCCATTTTTAAAAGTAAATCTTAAAGGAGAACGCTTCTTTAACGAAAGTGCTCCATATCAATTTGATATGAATGCATTAATGCATCAGCCGGGACACATGGAAATATTAATTTGGAATCAAGAGTTAATGGAAAATTTAAAGGAATTACACACATTAGGTTGCTCAAGAGTTGGATGGCCAGGAAATAAAGCAGTTCCCGAAAGAATCGCGCAGAACGATGAAAGGATAAAAAAAGGATTAGTCAAAAAAGCTAATTCGATTGAAGAATTAGCAAGTAAACTAGATTTACCTAAAGATACACTGATGAAAACAGTAAATCGCTATAATAAATTAGCTGATGAAGGTAATGATATTGATTTTGGTAAAGAAAAGTTCCGTTTGGTTTCGATAGAAAAGCCACCATATTATGGTGCCTGGTTTAGTGGGGTTTTACTGTCTACGTTAGATGGCCTTCATATCAATGATCGCATGCAAGTATTGGATCATGATTGTAATCCTATCTTTGGTTTGTATGCTGCAGGAAATTGTTCTGGTGGGTTCTTTTGGGGTTCTTATGAAGATAGAGTGCCCGGTTTGACGTGTAGTCATGCGCAAACATTTGGAAGACTGGCTGGCCAATATGCAGCTAGTGGTAATTAAATAAATATTTTTGTTGATCCAGTCGAATTAAAAGTTACAGACGGCCAGTACCTATCTGTCAAAGATCCCTACTTTATTTTTGCGAGTGTTTTATATTTGAAAATGTATCTTTATACTTTTCGTGAAAAATAAGGCATAAAAAATATCCAGCATTGTGCTGGATATTTTTTGTTGATTAATTATTTACGGTCCTTATCAATAGCTTCCCATAGACCATTCAAGTAGGTAATACTTAAAGCACGGTCGTAGAGGCCATATCCAGGACGACCATTTTCGTTCCAGATATCGCGTCCGTGATCTGGACGAATGTAGCCTTGATAATTATTGTCGTGCAAAGCTTTGATGATTTCATACATATCAAGTGAACCTTCGGATGAAAGTGCAGCTGATTCGTGGAAGTCACCATCTTTATTTAAGAATTTGATGTTACGGCCATGAATAAAGAAAACACGGTCCTTAGCTGCAAATTCGCGAATAATTGCTGGAACATCATTTTCTGGATTTTCACCTAAACTACCACAGCAAATGGTGAAGCCATTGTATGGTGATTCGTGCAATTGTTCAATCTTAAGCATGTCGTCACGGTTCTTGTAAATCCGTGGCAAACCGAATAATTCACGTGGTGGGTCATCTGGGTGCATTGCCATACGGACATCGCATTCCTCGCAGACTGGAATAATTGCATCAAGGAAGTATTTCAGGTTAGCAGTTAACTTTTCAGTATCTACATCCTTATATGCTTCCATTAACCGCTTGATTTCAGCCATTCTTTCTGGTTCCCAACCAGCTTGAACGTAACCGTTAGAGTTCTTTTGCATTGCATCGGCAATACTTTGTGGGTCATCGGTCAAGTACTTTTGTTCAAAAGCCATTGCAGTTGAGCCATCAGCTAATGGGTAATGCAAGTCGGTTCTAACCCAGTCAAAAACAGGCATGAAATTATAACAAATAACCTTAACGCCATATTCTGCTAAATTGCGAATTGTTTGAATGTAGTTTTCGATATATTTGTCTCTACTTGGCAAGCCGATTTTAATATCATCGTGAACATTAACTGACTCGATAACTTCGAGCTTTAAACCAGCAGCTTCGACCTCATCCTTTAGGTGCTTAATTTGGTATTTTGGCCAAACTTCTCCAGCTGGAATATCAAACAGGGTACCAACTACTTGTGATACACCCGGAATTTGCCGAATATCTGATAATGTGATGGAGTCGTTGTTATCACCGTACCATCGAAATCCCATGTTTTTCATAAATATAAATCTTCCTTTTTAATTAAAATTGATAGCTCTTCGCTTTAATAGTTTCATGTAAAGTAGAGCGAACAGCTCCTTTACCAGCAATCAATTGTTTGAAGTAGTTTTCTACTTTGTCAGCAATTCCTACTTGGTAAAGATCGTTACCAAAAATACTATCGTTAGTTAAAATTGGCTTTAATGCCTTGTGAATATCGGTATTGGTATCACCGAGTTTAATGTCAGCAACATAAGGCTTTAAGTCGGCTAATAATGGATCACGACTTTGTGTAAATTCTGCACCATTGTCATCGATACCCATTAAGTAGCGGCACCAACCGGCAAGAACTAACGGGATAAATTCAAGCTTAGTCGGGTCAAGCTTCGGGTCATCGATGTAGTGTTGCAAGGTTACACCGTAACGTACAGGAATCTTTTGTGAAGTATCACTGGCAATTCTTTGTGGCGTGTCAGGAATATTCTTATTTGGTAAACGAAGGTTAATCAATTCGTCAATAAACTTCTTCGGGTTAATAATCTTTGGATCTTTAACAACTGGTAAATCTTCGCCGTAACCTAAGTTTTTGATTAAACCAAGCAAGTCTTCATCGGCAAGTTCAGCTGCAATTGAAGTGTATCCCAGCAAATTACCATAGATGGCAAGAGCTGTATGCAAAGGATTCAAACAAGCTGTAACTTTCATTTGATCGGCATCATTAACAGTGTCGCGACTAGCTAACATGACGCCAGCCTTTTCTAATGCTGGACGACCGTTAGGGAAACTGTCTTCAATTACTAGATAATGAATCTTTTCAGTGTTACCAAACGGAGCAATATTAGTGTGCTTAGTCGTGTGAACAATTTCAGTATCTGCGAAGCCACTTGCTTTGAGTTCATCAGCAACACTTTGAGCTGGGTTAGGTGTAATCCGGTCAATCATTGTCCATGGGAATGAAACTTGCTTCGGATCTTTCAGGTAATCAATAAAGCCGCTGTCGACAAGACCATTGTTAGCCCAACCTTCGGCAATTCTAAGAACTTCTGTTTCCAGTTTGAGACCATTTTGTGAAAAGTTATCAGTGCTGACCATTGCGATTGGCAGCTTGCCAGCTTGATAACGAGCATATAACAAATGAGCAATTGCCCCCATATTTGTTTGTGGCTTATCAGGACCATTTTCAATATCAGCTTGTGCTGCATCAATTAGATTGCCGTTGACGTCAGTTAAAGCGTAACCTTTTTCGGTAATTGAAAAAGTAGCGAATTGCAATGATGGCTTAGTGAAGATTTCGGTTAATCTGTTCCAACCACTAGGATTTGTATGGTTGAAGTAGAGTGACTCGCCAACACTTGCTAATAATTCTTTTTCTAATGAACCGTCACTGTTCATGACGACACTTAACATTCTGTTTTGGTAGCCATGGTAAATCTTATCAATAACTTCATCATCGTAAGTTTCAGCGACTACTACTCCGCTTGAAAGTTCGTTTTGATTTAATAAGTCTTGAGCGATTTTAGCATGGAAGCAACGGAAAAGGTTACCGCCTCCGAAATGCACCCAAACAGGATTTTCTTTAGTTTCGGCTGTTATTTTAGCTTGATCATATTGAGGAACAGTAATTCCTTGAGCTGCAAAGTCAGCGCCTTTTTCTAAATAATTGTCACTTAACTTAAGCACTGTAATACCCCCTTAGGTATAAACAAGATAGTATTAATTGCGATTTCAATATACTAATATATTACTAATGTAAACGCATTATTTGTAAATGTCAATATCTATTGAGAGATTTTTATTCATTTAGAATTTTTTTGCAAGTAAATAGGAGTATGATGTAATAAAGAAGATAATAAAATAAGAGAGGTCACTGACAATGGCAATGATTTCAACCATGAAAGAGCAAGTTTACAATACAATTCTAAAGCGGATTATTAGTCTACAATATTTACCCGGTCAAAAAATTTCTGAAAAAGATTTATGTGAGGAACTGCAAATTGGGAGAACGCCAATTAGGGAGGCAATTCTTCAATTGCGTGAAGTTGGGTTAATCGTTGCTGTGCCGCAATCAGGGACTTACGTTTCGAAGATTAATTTGCAAAAGGCAAAGGATGCTCGTTTTATGCGTGAAAGTGTTGAAACGAAGGTTATTGAAGAAGCGGTTGAAAAGTTATCTGATTATGACTTTATGATTTTGCGCCAAATTATTGAACGCCAGAAGCTTGAAGTTAAGACAACTCATAATGATATGCGCTTTTTTGAGCAGGATGAAAATTTCCACCATTATTTTTACCAAGCATCAGGTCGTGAGCAAGTCTGGTTATGGTTGCAAATGGTTAATATGCAGCTAAATCGGTTCCGTGTACTAAGGCTGCGTAGTAAGAGTTTGTCGTGGGACTCATTGGTTAAGGAACATGAGCAAATTTTAGAAGCTGTTAAAGAAAAGCAGCCGGCAGTAGCAGTTAAGTTGCTTTCAGGTCACTTGCACCGGATGCTTGATGAGGAGCCAACTTTACGCCGCGATTATGCTGATTATTTTGAATAATATTTTTAAACTCACTAATTATAGTAGTTTTCGATTTTAGATCGAAAACTATTTTTTTATTTTAAATTTTTTGTTGACAAAAATATCTTTTAAGAATATTATGTAATCGATTTCAGATATACTAATATATTAAGAAGATTTATATTTGAAGAAATGAATTTATGGATTTATCGAATTACCGATACAAATTAGTTCAACTAATGCTTGGGTACCAAATTCTCTCAATTACCGATTTCGTTAAGCACTAATCATTAAAAATGAGAGAGACAGTTATCGAAGTTATATTTTTACAGAAAAATGTTAACGTGTGCATTTTTGGCTAAGTAAAATAAATTTATTCAAATATTTTTAATATGGAGGTGTGTAATGGAGAGCATAGATGCGAATATTATTGATAAAAAGGCAAAAGACTGTGATGCTACGCTGGTAAATGATTCGTCTAAGCACATACCACTTCACCAAAAAATTGCCTATGGCTTTGGTGATTTTGGTAATGGCTTCATGTTCGACCTTGGCCAATCTTATTTGACTAAGTTTTGGATTGATGGTGTTGGTATTGGTGCAGGAGTTGTCGCTGGAATCTTTGCGTTTACTAAGATTTTTGATGCTTTTATGGATCCGATAGCAGGTTCAGTAGTTGATAATCGAAAAAACATTGGTAAACGCGGTAAATTTCGACCGTTTATGATGGTTTCAGCGATAATTCTAGGAATTTTGACGATTGTTACCTTCACAATGCCGAATGGTTTATCAACAAATCAAAAAATTATTTATGCATATGCTGCTTACATGATCTGGGGTTTAACTTATTCGTTCACTAATGATCCTTACGGTTCACTAGCTTCGGTAATGTCCAGAAATACGCAAGACCGTAGCTTCATGGCAACAACAAGACAAATTGGTTCAGTAGGGGCCCAATTTATTGCTGGTGTGGCATTTATCCCGTTAACTGTAATGCTTGGTGGTAGTAACCAACGTCGTGGCTATTTCTTAGCTGCATCAATTTTTGCTGTATTAGGTGTTGTGATGTTTGCGATTTGTTACTTTGGCACGAAAGAAAATGTTCACGTTAACAGAAACAAATCTGCGCAAAAAGAAGGCTTTAAAGATTACTTCAAGGTTATTTTTAAAAATGGCCCACTGGGAGCAATTATTTTAATGACTTTGTTTACCATTTCTGCAATGAATACCAATAACCAAATGATGGTGTTTTATGCGGAATATAATCTGGGCAATATTGGCTTGCAGCCAGTCATTAACGCAATTATGATGGGCTGTTCAATTGTTGGGGTATTTATGATTCCAACTCTTACTAAACACTTTGGCCAAAAGAAAACTGCAATGTGGAGTTTTGTTATTGGTGCAATAGCTAACATTTTAAACTTTGTTTTGCCTAACAATGTTGTTACCTTCATTGTTTTAGTAACGATTGGCTATACTGCTCTGGCAATTCCAAATGGGATTACCTGGGCAATGGTTTCCAATGCAATTGATTATGGCGAATGGCGTTCAGGCACTCGTAAAGAAGGTATCACTTACGCAGCATTCAACTTTTCAAGAAAAATCGCGCAATCTTTAGCAGCGTTAGTTTCTGCAGGTGTATTGGCAATGACTGGTTACGTTGCCAACGCTCATCAGACACCAGGCGCTCTTAGAGGAATTAAAGCGGCAATGACATTGTATCCAGGTGTTTGCTTGATTTTAGCCGCAATTATTATCGGCTTTTTATATAAGTTAGATGATGATCGCTTTGCTAAGATTGTTGACGATTTAGACCACGGCCTCTGGGAAGGTGGCCGAATTGGCGATAACTAAGATTAATTATTTAAAAATGTAATTTTGTAGATAGGAGAAATATTATGGATTTAAATAAATTATTATGTAATGTTAAAGAGATTTTAGCTGCCGATGGCAACTATGATAGTTTGACTAATGAGCACATTTATAAGCCCTCAATTCAAGTAGATCGGCGCAATGTATACTTTATCCTTCATCAAATGGGTACTGATGGCATTATGCAAAAGAAGTTGGTAGTTTATGAAAACCGTCTAACTGCTACAGATTTTGAAGCAGTGGAATCTTTAACGGATGTTGACTCAACTTTGTTAGTTGCTGAATTAAACGAACATAACAATAATGCTTTAGCTAAACGCTTTCACTGGATTCGTCCAACCTCACGGCGTAATTACAAATACTCCTTTGGTTTAGGTGACCGGTTGGGTAATGCATCAAATGCTCATATTAGATTGTTCAAGGGCCGCGGTGTAATGCCAGTGTTAGCCCAACAATCAATTCGAGAATTGGTTTTGATGAACCGGACTAATACCGATGTATTCCAAGATGCTTCATGGTCAGTCTTTGAAGAAGGCTTTACCTATGGCTGGGGTGCTGATGGTGACCACGTTAAGACACCTTATGAAGTTGATTATGCTGTTAAGATTGGTTGTTCAATCATTACGCTGGATTTAACAGAAGTAGTTAATAATGATGCTGTTAACTTGAGTGATGAAGAATTAGATAAACAATTTAATGCTCTTGATCCAGAACAAATCAAATACTTTAACGATACTTATTTGAACAAAACTTTTGATATTGGCAATGGCTACTCAGTTAAGTTTACTAAGCATGATGTTGAAGAATCTGTATTGACTTACTATGATGCACTTCTCTTTTCAATTAATGTTTATCAAAAATACATTGTCCCTTATAACTTGGATCTTGAAATTTCAATGGACGAGACACCATACCGGACAACTAATCCTAACCACTACTTCTTTGCTAATGAATTGAAGCGTCGTGGCATTACACCAACTTCAGTAGCACCAAGATTTGTTGGTGAATTCCAAAAGGCAATTGATTACATTGGTGACCCTAAGGAATTTGAAAAGGACTTTATCGTTCATGAAGCAATTGCTGAACATTTTGGCTATAGATTAAGTATTCACTCAGGTTCTGATAAATTATCAGTTTATGAAATTATTGGCCGGATTTCTAAGAAGAATGGTTGGCATGTCAAGACTGCTGGTACTAACTGGCTTGAAGCATTACGAGTAATTGCTCATAAAGATCCAGAATTTATGGTTGAGTTGTACAAGTTTGCTTACGAAAATCTTGATGACGTTAAGGATTACTACGTCTTTGATGCTCAAACTGATGGCAATGCTCCTAAACCTGAAACAATTACACCAGCTAATGTAAATACATTGTTAGATGACAATGATTCACGGCAAATTTTACACACAATGTTTGGCCCAATTATGAACTTGAAGCACAACTATCACTATGTATACCGTGATAAGTTCTGGAACATTCTGCTTAAGAACCAAGCTTTATACGACAAGTACTTGAATATCCATATTGCTGAACACTTAGACTTGCTTCAAGGTGTTGTTAAGACTAAGCAAGAAGCCTTAGATAAGAATGAACCTAAGACTGATATTTCTAAAGAAATTTAGTTAACAAGATTAACCTAAGGAGGTTTTAATCTAGTATGAGTTTATTAAATCAAGATTTTTTGCTGGAAAATGATACAGCGAAGACGCTGTTTCATGACTATGCAGCTAAGATGCCAATTATCGATTTTCACTGCCACTTGAATCCAGAAGAAATTTACGAGAACAAGAATTACCCAAACATTACTAGAATTTGGCTCAACGAAGGACATTATGGTGACCACTATAAATGGCGTTTGATGCGGGCAAATGGTGTAGATGAAAAATACATCACCGGTGATGGTGATGAATATAAAAAGTTTATGGAATGGGCAAAAACCATTGAAAAGTCTTATGGTAATCCACTTTATGAGTGGACACACCTAGAATTACGGCGCTTTTTCCATATTGATGAAGAATTTACCCAAGAATCAGCTCCAAGAATTTGGCAAAAAGCTAATGAACTGCTGCAAACTGAAGATTTTAAGCCGCGCAACTTAATTAAGAACTCAAATGTAAAAGTTGTATGTACGACTGATGATCCTGCTTCGGATTTAAAGTATCACAAGCTACTTAAAAAAGAAGAACAACAAAACGGGTTTAAGACCTTGCCAGCAATGCGTCCAGACAAATTAATTCAAATCGATCGTGATGGTTACGGCGAATATCTGGAAGAATTAGGCAAGATTTCTGGTGTGACAATTAATAGTTTTGATGACATTGTTAAGGCTCTTCATCAAAGATTTGAATTCTTTAGTGAAATGGGCGGTCGTCTATCAGATCATTCTTTATTAACTTATCACTTTAAAGAAGCTACTAAAGACGAATTAGATCAAATTGTCAAAAAGGGGATTGAAAATAAGCCTCTTAGTCAAACAGAAATTGATCAATATTTGACAATGTTGCTAGAAAAGCTAATGGCTTTGAACAATGAATTTGATTGGACAATGCAATTCCATATAAACTCTAATCGTGATCTGAATCGGCCAATGTTTGACCAGTTAGGTCCTGATACTGGATATGACGCTGTTGGTACCCAACCAGATATTGTCACCCACATTACTAAACTGTACACGGCAATGCAAAGTAAGAATCAAGTTCCAAGAACAATTTTCTATTCGTTAAACAATAATGATTGGATGGAACTAGCAACTATGATGGGTTGTTTCCAAGGGGGAATGGTTCAAAAGCTGCAATTAGGTGCTGGTTGGTGGTTCAATGACACCGCTGAAGGCATTGAAAACCAGTTGCGGATTTTCGCTCAAGAAAGTTTATTACCTAACTTTGTTGGGATGCTGACAGATTCACGTAGTTTTCTTTCTTACCCAAGACACGAATACTTCAGACGAGTATTGTGCAACTTTTACGGTAAGTTGGCAGAACAAGGACGAGTACCAGATGATACTAAGAAATTAGGTAAGATAGTACAAGATATTTCATATAATAATGCTAAAAATTACTTTAATTTCTAAAAAATAAATACATAAATAATCTTTAAAAAACTAATTTCAATTTCGTAAAAAATCAAACGGCAAAAAAGGCACTTAGAAATACAAATAATTCTAGGTGCCTTTTCTAGGCTTGACCATTTCTTTTGTTACAGCCATAATAATTTTTACTAAAACTAACACATTATGTAAAGGGAAGTGGCAGTGATGAAAGATATTAATAAAGGTGGCAATGTTGTAACAATCAGAACGATTGCTAAATTGGCCAATGTTTCACACACAACAGTTTCTCGAGCTTTAAATGGCAGTTCATTAGTTAAGCCACAAACACGGGAAAAAATAGTTAAAATTGCTCAAGAAGTAGGTTATGTTCCTAATATTAATGCTAAAAGTTTGGTAACCAATCGCTCATATATGATTGGGATTTTCTTTACAGATTTAAATACGGGAACATCTGCTAGCTTTTTGACAGATGTAATTGAACAAACACAAAAAATATTGCCGACTGGCTATTCTTTGTCAATTAATAGCATTGATAATGCAATGGCAGACCACAGTGTCTCGGTTAGCAACTTTGATGGCATTATCTTACTGAGCCAATCTGCTTCTGATGATCAATTTATTGAATATTTGCACAAAATTGGTGTTCCGCTAGTTATTTTGAATAGGGTAATTAGACGCAAGGATATTAATAACTATGCGATTGGTGATGAACTTGGCGGCAAAATTGCGACTGAATATGCTATTAGGATGGGCCATCGTAAATTTGCATTAATCAAAGGACTAAGTACATTTGAGTCAGCTAAACTAAGAACTAAAGGTTTTATGTCCGCAATTCGTGCTAATAATATTAAACTTGATCCTACATTAATCAAGCAAGGCGATTATCGGCCAAAGAGTGGCAATGTTTTAATGCGGCAGATTTTGTCCAGCAGCAATATCCCAACTTGTGTTATTTGTGAAAATGACGATATGGCAGTTGGCGCAATTAATGCATGTATTGAATTGGGCTATAAAATTCCAGAGGATATCTCTTTTATCGGCTTTGATGATATGAGCTATTCTAAATATTTGGTTCCAGCATTGACTACTGTTCGCAAACCCACGTCTGTCATTGTTCAACTTGGTATTTCGCAGCTGATGAAAATTATGGCTGGCGATCAGCAAGAAGCAATTGAGCAAAAAATAATTAACCCAGAAATTATTGTCCGTAATTCGGTTTTAAATATCAAGCGAGATAGTTAGTTTTATAAAGATGGGAGGTAAAAGTGAAGCATATCTTCAAAAGAATTTTTGTTAATGGACTGATTGCAATGGGAATCATACTTAGTGGTGCAAGTTTTACTTTGCGTGCAGAAGCTAAAGCGGCTAAAGAAACTGTTGCAATTAAACAAAAGCATGTAAGTAAAAAAGACACGACGCAACAAATTCAGTCAGCCATTAATCATATTGCCAAAGTTGGTGGCGGCAAGGTAATTATCGCTCCCGGCACATATTACTTAAAATATTTAAATTTAAAGAGTAATGTCAATTTACACCTAGATCGCGGTGCTAAGCTTGTCTTTTCAGATAAGTTTTCTGCCTTTCCAGCAGTTAATACCAGATATGAGGGCGCCGCTATTAAGATGCGGCATCCAGATATCTACGGCAATAATATTTATAATGCCGCTATCACTGGCAGTGGTACTTTGGATGGTAATGGTCAAGCTTGGTGGAAAATGTACAAAAAGGCTAAGCAGGGACCACTGAAAAATGCACCAACAACGTCTTTTAAATATACCAGACCATTTTTGTTAGCTTTTGACCATAGTTCACAAATTAAAATTCAGGGTATTAAACTAGTTAATTCACCTGCATGGACAATTCACCCATTAGAAAGTGAGAACGTATTAATCCAGGGGATCACAATTGATAATCCCTTGACTTCACCTAATACTGATGGAATTGATCCCGAGTCTTCGAACAATGTCAAAATTTTAAATAATACAATTAGTGATGGGGATGACTGTATTGCAATTAAGTCAGGAATTGAAACTACCAATCCTAAAAGCTCCAGTCATAACATTATTATCAGCAATAATTTAATGCAGCACGGGCATGGTGGTGTTGTTTTTGGTAGTGAAATGAGTGGCGGCATTCATAATGTCATTATCAGTAATAATATTTTTGATCATACAGATCGTGGCATCAGAATGAAAACAAGACGCGGTCGCGGCGGTCAGATTAGTAATGTTACTGTTTCTAATATTATTATGCAGGGTGTCATCACGCCATTAGCAATTAATGAATTTTATGGTAAAAGTGGTGCAACTGCGAACAATTATTTATCTAATACCAAGCAGCCAATTACTTCGGGTACCCCAGCTATTAGTAACATTAGTCTGACTAATATTACTGCAACTGATGTTTCTTCTGTAGCTGGATTTATTTATGGCATACCAGAATCTCCAGTTGATGGGGTAACACTTTCGAACTATTCTGTAACGATGGCACCCAATGCAGTTGCTCAGGAGCCAGAAATGATTGATCATGCACAAAAATATGCGGATTCTGGCTTTTGGTTTGAAAATACGACTAATGTTCATCTGAATAACGTGTCAATTAAGGGGATAACCACTGAAAAGTTTGTTCATAATGTGAATAATCAAGATTTGAATTGGAAGAATTAATCCGAAAGAAGATGTTTATTAATGCGTAAATATGTAGGTGAACCATTAAATATTCTTCATACAGTTGACTTAGATACAATGTATCCCATTATTAGATGCGAACTTGATTTTACTTCACAACTAAATCGCCAGCGATTTACTGCTGCTTTAGCTGCTACAATACAAGTAGTTCCCGAATTACTGTGTTGCTATGACCTTGCTACAAATAGTTTTGTTCAAATAGCAGACAGCGCTGAACAAGTAATTAAGTACAATGTTACTTATCCTGATGAAGATATCAAAAATTGGAACTTAATGCGTGAACCGCAAATTAAGATTTACTGGTGTGATTATCACAGGCAAACCAAGTTGGTTATTTACTTAAGTCATATTTTGACAGATGGTGCTGGCAGTAAGCAATTACTGTATTTGCTAGCAAAAGCGTATTCGGAGGGACCACGAGCATTAACCAATATTCATAATTACCAAAAAATTGCTTGGCTAGAGCAATTAATAAGTAATTATCAAAAAGTCCCGGCAAAACAAACTGACCATCCTGTTAATCCGCTTTTACTGCCGGCTATTGCTAGTAACGGTCAGAAAGCCCGCTATGTTGGCAGTCTTAGTCTAACTAAAACAGAAACTACTCAGTTGATTGAGGCGGCTCATCTAAAAGGAGTAACTGTTAATGATGTTGTAATGACGGCTTTTGGGCGTACTATTCAACGTTTTGCTGGGGTGCCGGATATTTCGCTGGCCTGTCCAACAGATATGCGTAAATTTGGTCCGAAAGTTAATGGTGTTCAGGTTGCAAACTTAACTTCAAGATACAATATCACAATTACGACGTCGTTAAGTGAGAACTTTAGCGATTTAGTGCTTCGAGTTCATGATGAAATGTTAACGCTGAAAAATAATTTTCAATGTTTTGATTCCATTAAGGATTTGCTGCTGCAGTATCATACAGAACCGTTAACTAAACTCCAACAAGTTGTGCAAGATAACTACCACGTTCGCGATATTGCGTATACTAATTTTGGCATTGTTGACGAGGAAAAGCTGGCCTTTGGTGCTACTGAAATAAAGCGGGTAATATTAACTGGTGGTTTTAGAACTGCACCAATGTATCAAATAGCGGTGGCAACATATGGGGGATGCCTAAATTTGGCATTTAACATGAGTGGCACACAAGCAGAATACGATTGCGGGATGGCGATTGCAGCTAACATGCGTGATATGATAAATAATTTTTCACTTAATGCAATTATTAATCATTAAATGGAAAAATATAAAATTTACTTGATAAAAATTATTCGGTAAAAAATAAAAGAAGAAATAGTCAAAAAACGAATTTTATTATTTTTGAAAGAGTATTAATTCGTTGAATTGATAGGCTATTTCTTCTTTTTTTATTTATGGAAATCTGACTTTTTATTCTTCAGTATAGTATATCGGCATAAATTTTTGGTTGACAAAAATTTATTTTAATAATACTATGTAATCGATTTCACGTATACTAATATATTAGAATTAAAATTAGAAAGGCAGTAAAAAATGACATTATTAAATAAAGACTTCTTACTAACTAATGAACCTGCCAAAAGATTGTTCCATGAGCACGCAGCTAAGATGCCAATCATTGATTTTCATTGCCATTTAGATCCTAAAGAGATTTATGAGAATAAAAATTATCCCAATTTAACCCGGATATGGATTAATGATGGCTTGTTTGGTGATCATTATAAATGGCGACTAATGCGAGCAAATGGTGTTCCCGAAGAATTAATCACGGGCGACGGCGACGATTATGAAAAAATGGTTGCTTGGGCTAAGACCATTGAAAAAGCAATTGGTAATCCGCTATTTGAATGGACTCATCTTGAACTAAAAAGATTTTTCGGCATTGATGATACTTTTAACGAAAAGAACGTTAAGGAGATTTGGGATAAAGCTAATAAAATGCTGGCCACAGAAGACTTTAAACCCCGTAATCTGATTAAGAATTCAAATGTCAAAGTTGTTTGTACGACGGATGATCCTGCTTCTGATTTGCATTATCACGAATTATTGCAAAAAGAAGAGCAGAAGAATGGTTTTAAAGTTCTACCAGCAATGCGGCCTGATAAAGCTTTTGCTATAACAGCGCCAACGTATGCAGAGTACTTACAAGAATTAGGTAATGCAGCTCAAGTTTCGATTACCGACTTTAAGAGTTTAGTTAAAGCCTTGGAAAAGCGGTTTGAATTTTTCCAAGCTCATGGTGGTAAGCTATCCGATCATGGCTTGAATACTTTCCATTTTGTTAAGGTTACACCTGAAGAACTAGATAAGATTGTTGCTAAGGCAATTAATAAACAAGAACTGAGAATTTTTGAAGTAGATGCTTACGTGACCGGTCTGGTAGAAGCTTTAATGCGTCTGAATAATAAATTTGGCTGGACAATGCAATTTCATATTAATGCATTACGCAATGCCAACAAACCAATGTTTACCAAAATTGGCGCTGATACAGGCTTCGACTCAATGGGAACACAAGCTGATATTGCAGACAATATGATGCGTCTGCTATCTGACATGCAAAATGAGGACAATATTCCCAAGACTATCCTGTATTCCCTTAATCCTAATGACTGGATGCAATTAGCAACTGGCATGGGAGACTTTTATGAAGGCAGTGCCCAAAAATTACAGCTTGGTTGTGCTTGGTGGTTCAACGATACCCGTGAAGGTATGGAAAGACAGCTTAGAACAATGGCGCAACAAAGTTTATTAGCTAATTTTGTTGGGATGCTGACGGACTCACGCAGCTTTTTATCTTATCCAAGACATGAATATTTTAGACGAGTTTTGTGTAACTTAATTGGTGAATGGGTCGAACGTGGCCAATTACCTGAAGATTATGATTATTTAGGCCAAATTGTTGAAGATATTTCATATAACAACGCCAAAAATTATTTTGGATTTTGATTAAGGTGATGTTTTATATGGGTAATGAATTAAAAGTTGAAAATCTAAAAGTCAATTTAAAATCTTTTTCCTATAGCGTTAGACAACTACCTACGTTTAGTTGGCAAATTAAAAATGAAAATGGATGTTTTCAAAAAGAATTTAGAATAATAATTGCTAAGAGCAAAGACTTACTTTTGAAAAATAAGCTTTTATTTGATTCAAAGTGGGTTAATTCGAATAATAATACTGCTGTATGTATCAAAGAAATATCTGATTTATTAGATACAGGAACCTTATATTATTGGAGTGTATGTATTAAAGATCAGAATGGAAACGAGAGTGAATTTTCTAAACCTAGCTGTTTTATAACAGAATTTTCTCAGGAAAAATTTGATCAACTTAAGGGTATATGGTCATTAAATAAAACTGGAAAAGAGCAATTACCAGATTTAGGTACGACTGTCTTTTTTAGAAGTCCTCAATTTAAAGTAATAACTGAAAATGTTGATAAAGCTATTTTAACAGCAGTTATAAAGGGTAATGAACCGACGTTATCCCAATCTTGTGATCTTTTCTTTAATGGCCAAAGTATAGGTGTAGGATCTGCAAGATCTCATCCAAATTATCATGAAACTAAAAAGACACAAATTTTTTATAATTCTTATGATGTAACTGAATTAATTAAGGAAAATAATTTAATTGCTGTTAAGGCAACTGGTGTTGACAAAAAGCGTGCTTTTTACGCTTTTTTAACCGTGTATTTAGAAAATGGGCTACAACAACAAGTTATAGTAACTTCATCTGATTGGAAAGCATTGGATGCAACAGCTGCTTACGGTGATTTTGATTCAAAAATACGAAGTCTGTATTTTGAAATGCCTGAAGAAAATGTTGATATGCGATATTATCCGCAGGGTTGGATGAAAAACAGTTATGACGATCATAATTGGAATCAGGCTTTAGTAAAAAAATATTCATTAATTGGTGATGACGAATTTGTTTCGGCTTATCCGTCTGAAAATACATATCGATATAAATTATCTACTAAATTACAAACAATTAAGGTAATTGCTGAAAATGACATTTTAATAGATTTAGGTAAAGAGGTTATTGGTAGTTTAGCAGTAAATATTAATAGTACTTGCGATCAAGAAACTATTATTTATTCAGGCGAGCAATTGAATGATGATGGTACGGTAAGACATCACCTAGCTTGTGGACCTGATTATGTTGAAAAATGGACCTTAGTGCAGGGTAAGAATATTTTCTCAACTTTACAAATGAAGAATTTTAGATATGTAGAACTAAAAGGATTCGTTGGTGAAATTCATATTGGTGATATTACTGGATGGGCAATGAGACAGCCATTTGATGACAATGAAGGTTCTTTTTATTCAGATGACAAATTGTTAAATGCTGAATATGAAATGTCTAAATATACTATCGAAGCTACAAATCAGGATATTTATGTTGACTCACAAGCAAGAGAACGACGCCCGTATGAAGGGGATTTGCTAGTCAATGCAAATACCAGTTATAGTATTTCGTCTAATTACTCATTAGCAAGACATTCAATCGATTGGCTGCTTGATAATCCAACTTGGCCGGAGGATTATAAATTATTTAATGTTGAAATGGCTTGGTATGACTATTTATACACAGGTGATATTTCATTATTAAAGACGCGATATGGAATCTTAAAGAAGAAATTTTTAAGAGGACCAAATGATTCTGATAACTTTGATGAAAAAGTTGGCTTAGTTAGTGGAAATGGTCTGGTAGATTGGCCGATAAGAGAACGAGATGGATTTATTGAATCTAAATATAATACACCGTTTAACTCTGTTTATGTAGGCGACTATCAAATAATGGCTAAAATTGCCAATGAACTTCATTGTGAGCAAGATAGCAAATTTTATTTAAAACGAGCAGCAATAATTAAAAATACATTGCTTACTAAACTATTTAATAAACAAGAAGGTATATTTTATGACTCAATGGATGAGGATGGAAATGTAAACAAGCATTGTTCGCATCACGCTTCAGCTTATGCTTTAAGTTATCAAGTATTTAAAGATCAGGCGATGGCAGATAAATTATGTACGTTTGTTGCTAATAATGGTGAATTTGTAGGTAGTATTTATTTCATTTACTTTATTTTAAAAGGTCTAATTAACGGGCATCATGCAGAATTGGCATTGAAATTATTAACTAATACAAATTGTGGAAAAGATAAAAAAACATTTGCAGCTATTCTTAATAATCTTCATGCAACAATTGCTCCCGAGGCTTGGAGTAATTATTATAAGCCCAACCTAACAATGTCACATCCATGGGGAGCTTCTCCCGGACTAGTAATAATCCAAGGCATATTAGGTATTGAACCTATTAAACCAGGATTTAAGGAATATTCAGTTGATTTTCATGTAGGTGATTTACATGAAATTTCAGCCAAAGTTCCAACAATCCAAGGTGAATTAGTTTTTGATTATAAATTAACGGATAAATATAAAGTATTAAAGATAAAAGCCCCGAATAATACTATTGGCAAAATAAATCTTGCTTTTAAATCACCTATCAAAGAAATTTCAGGAAAAGCATGTAATAAAGATAATTACTTATTAATATATCCCGGTGCTTCAACCATTAAATTTGATAAATAAACTTATACAAGGAGGTAAAAATGAATTTATTAGATCGAATTTCAAAAAGAGTTTATACAAAAAGAAAAATAACAACTAAGACAGCTATTGCATATGGTGTATCTGACTTTGTTGGTGGCGGTGGCCAAACAATTATTGGCGCATGGCTTCTATATTTCTATACATCCTTTTGTAATTTGAGTGCCACACAAGGGGCATTAATTGTAGCCATTGGTAAAATTGTCTCAGCCACTTTTGGTTTTATAATCGGTGGTGTTTCAGATAACTTTTACAGAACTAAGTTAGGTAAAAGATTCGGTAGACGACACTTTTTCTTGTTTTTCGGCGCACCATTTTTAGCTGTATTTGCGCTAATGTGGGTAGGAGGATTAAATTTCTGGTACTATCTAATAACATTTTGTTTGTTTGATGTTGTTACTACTATTACGATTCCATATGAAACATTACCTACAGAAATGACAACGGACTTTAATGAACGTACGAAACTGTCTACTGTAAGAATGTTTTGTTCGGCAAGTGCCACTTTTCTAGCTACTTGGATTCCAGGACAATTATTTAAAATCTTGGGTCAAAAGAGCCCAATGCCATTCTTTATTAATGGTTTAGTATTTACAATTATTTTCATTTCATTTATTTATATTACAGCGTTTAATACTTGGGAAAAACCTGTTGATGAAATTACTTTAAACGCTGTTTCAGATGAAGAAGATCATTCTATAAAAGTTTTATGGCAAGCTATTAAATCTTACTTTTCTACTTTTAGAAATAAGAGCTTCCGTAAACATTTAGTAATTTACCTATTTTCTTTCACTGGTAAAGATGTATATAATACTATTTTTACATACTTTTGTGTATACGTATTGGGAGTTACTGCAACAGTTGCTGCTAATATGCTATCTTTGTCAATCGTTGGCTTAATTACTTCATTAATTGGTGGATTATTAATTATTAAAATTGGGCCTCGTTGGATGTACGTTGGTGCGTACTTATTAATGTTAGCTATGCTTGGCGGATACTATTCTATTAGTCAAACCAAACCATCTAATATAGTAATGTGGTTGTTTATTATTTCCTTTATTTATCAAATTGGACGTTCAATGCTTGAATTTACACCATGGAACGTATATCCATTTATTCCAGATACGGATGAAATTGTTACTGGTGAAAATAGAGCGGGTGTGTTTGCATCTGTAATAACTTTGTTAAGAAATCTAACTGCTTCATTGGCAACAGTCTTTGTAGGTATGTTTTTAGATGCACATGGATTTGTAAAGAATGCAGCATCGCAATCAGCAGCTACACAACATTCTATTTTAAATGCTCTTGTTTTTGGAGCTGGTACTTTAATATTAATTGCCTTAATAACATCACTTACTTTTAAGTTGAATAAGCAAAATCATAAAATTATTGTAGATGAAATTTCACGTTTGAGAAATGGTGGCTCTAAAGCTGATGCTACTGATGAGGTGAAGAAAGTCGTTAAGGAATTAACGGGAACTTCATATGACGATATAAAATTAGGTGAAGATAACGATAAATAGAATATTAAGAATTAGGAGAACTGATAAGTGTTTTTTACTGAAGAAAAAATAAGTAAGCGAGTTAATGAATTAGAGCAATATCGCTATATTAATAGAACAAACATAACTGGCTGGATTAATCAAGAAGATACAACTAAAGAATGTAGAACTGTTCCAGAAGATAATGAAGGTTGGGAAAAAATTGAAGTAGGTCATATTTGGAAAGGAATAAATAAATTCTTTTGGCTTAAAACAACTTTAGATGTCCCTGTAAGTGAAAATGCTCAAGTAATGTTGTTTGACCTAGGACTAATTGGAAATTTAAAGCATACTGGGATTGAAGCCTTGCTTTACATTAATGAAAAACCGTATCAGGGTGTGGACTGCAACCATAAAGAAGTTTTTCTAGATAAAAAATATCAAGGGACCACGATTAGACTTGCATTGAGAATTTGGACAGGTAGACCTGGTAGAAAAGGTGATAGTTCAGATCCAATGATGCATATGTTTAAGATGGCTGACTTAGCAGAAATTGAAAATCAGGTAGATAATTTATATTATCTAAGTAAAAACGCAATTGAAACTGTCGGCTTGCTGGATAATAATGACCCTAGAAGAGTTGAATTAGTTAATGAATTGGACGCAACATTTAATAAAATAGATTGGTCATTACCTGGATCAAAGACATTTTATGAATCTTGCCACGCAGCAAATGTGTTTTTAACTGATAGTTTGCAATCACATAAGGATAAGAAACCTGAAGTAACTATTAACGGAATAGGACATACTCATATTGATTTAGCTTGGCTTTGGCGGGTTAAGAATACCAAGGAAAAAGCTGCAAGATCATTTAGTACTGTATTACGATTAATGGATAAATATCCTGAATATACGTTTTTGCATTCTACTCCGCAACTGTATGAATATGTAAAAGAAAACTATCCTGATATATTTGAGCAAATAAAGAAAAGAGTAGCTGAAGGTCGTTGGGAAACTGATGGCGCTATGTGGGTTGAAGCTGATTGTAATATACCTTCTGGTGAATCAATTGTCAGACAGATTTTATACGGTACAAGATTTTTTGAAAAAGAATTTGGTCAAAAAACTCACACTTTGTGGTTACCAGATGTATTTGGATATTCATGGGCATTACCACAAATTTTGAAAAAATCAGGTATAACTACGTTTATGACCACTAAACTTAGTTGGAATGAATTTAATAGAATGCCACATGATACCTTTTATTGGAAGGGGATGGATGGCTCTAAAATATTAACTCATTTTATTACAACTCCTGATCCTAATGATAGCAAAGGTCCATTTTACTATACTTACAATGGAGTAATAACTCCAGAAACAGTTACGGGTATTTATAAGAGCTATCAAGATAAAAATATTAACTCAGATTTATTGCTAGCGTATGGTTATGGTGATGGCGGTGGCGGTGCCAATAGAGATATGCTTGAAAATATAAGAGCTATTAATCAAATATCTGCTTTACCGAAAATAACCACTACCAAAACAGCTAAATATTTTGAAAAGTTACATAAAAATATTGATGAAGCACAGGCAACTGGTAAGTATGTTCACACTTGGGATGGAGAATTATACTTTGAATATCACCGTGCTACTTATACTGGCCATGCAGCAAATAAGCGGAACAATAGAAAGATAGAGATTTTATTGCGTAAAGTTGAATTTCTAGAAGTTCAAGCTATGTTACAAGATGCTAACTGGAAATATCCAACTAATATAATTGAAAAATCGTGGAAACTATTATTGAAGAATCAATTTCATGATATTCTTCCAGGTTCTGCCATTCATCAGGTTTATGAAGATAGTCAAACTGATTTTAACCAGATTTATAAAAACTTGAATCAATGTTTACAAGAAATAAATAATAAATTTGCTAAAAATGAAAAAGAATATACTATAACAAATGACTTGAGTTGGAAGAGAAATGATGTTATTAAATTAGATCAGACTGATAATGGTCAATATTATGATGAATTTGGTAATAAGCTTGATAGTCAGGTTGTTAAAGATGGAACATTAGTATATGTCGATAATGTACCTTCATTTGGTACTCTTGGAATTAAATTTGATGATACTAAACAAGGGCCAAAAGCCAATAATGCTGAACTTAAAAATTCTATCCAAAATGATTTTTATCGTATAACATGGAATAATAAAGGGCAATTAACAGAAATCTTTGATATTCAAAATCAAAGAAATGTTTTAGGTGAAAATAGTTTTGGCAATGTTTTAGAAATCTTTGAAGACAAGCCTAGAGAATATGATGCATGGAATCTTGATATTTCCTATAAGCAAAAGAAAAAGGAACTATCTGCAAACAAGATTGAAATTGTAGCAAGTGGAAAAATTTGTACGATTGTGCGGTTTACTTATGAATTTAACCAATCAAAACTTGTACAGGATATGATTTTATATAATAAGAAACGTAGAATTGACTTTAAAACTAAGGTTGATTGGCACGAGCGTCAGCAAATTCTTAAAGCATCATTCTATACAAATATTAGATCAACGCAGGCTACTTATCAGATTCAATATGGTAATGTTAAACGGCCAACTAATTGGAATAACAGTTGGAATATGGCGAAATTTGAAACTGTTGGTCATCAATGGGCTGATTTGTCAGAACATAATTATGGTGTTGCATTACTTAATGATTCTAAGTATGGCTATGACATCTTTGATAATAAATTAAGCCTGTCGCTACTTACTGGAAGCATCAGTCCTGATAAGACGGCAGATATTGGCCATCATGAATTTACGTATAGTTTGTTGCCACATCAAGGAGATTTTGTCAGTGGACACGTTGAGCAAGCAGCATGGGAATTAAATTCTCCATTGAGTATTAATACAGGTAAGTTGGCAATTAATAATTCATTATTGGAGGTATCTAAGCCGGATAAAATTTTTGTTGATACTGTTAAGAAAGCCGAAGATAGTAATGCTGTTATTGTAAGATTACATGACTATTCTGGGGAAACTAATAGAGTATCGCTGAAATTAAACTTTAAATTTAAAGAAATAAAAGAAGTTGATTTAAGAGAAAGAGAATGTGATAGTAATAATATTAATTTAGATGGTGAAACAATTAAACTTGATTTTTCTCCATATGAAATAAAAACAGTGAAAATTAAGTTATAGTCTTTTAAAGCCCTTACCTATTTTAATTATTATTAGGTAAGGGTTTTAGTTATGTAGAAAAATCATTTTTGGCATAAGGAGTTTTTATGGAACCGAAATTAGAATGGTTAGATAATCCAGAAGTTTTTCGAGTAGGGAAAGTCGATGCACATAGTGATCATCATATTTATCGTGATTTTGATGAACTTAAAAGAAATAAAAGTTCACTTGAGCAAAGTTTAAATGGAATATGGAAATTTTGTTACGCGAAGGACCCTGAAGAGCGACCAAGAGATTTTTATAAGAGCAAGTTCAATTTTGAAAATATGGGCAAAATTAAAGTTCCACAACATATTGAATTAGCAGGATATAGTCAAATTCATTATACGAACATGGCTTTTCCATGGGAAGGAAAAGAGAATCGAATACCAAAGTATGAAGATTCAACTCAAGAACAAGTTGGAGTAAATTTTAGTGAATCAAAACTAAATGAGGTTGGTATATATTTTAAAAAATTTGATTTGAATTCTGATTACTTAGCTGATGCAGTACATATTCGTTTTGACGGAGTGGCAACAGCAATGTATGTTTGGCTTAATGGTCATTTTGTTGGCTACTCTGAAGATAGCTTTACTCCAGCAGAGTTTGATTTAACAAAATATGTTAAACCTAATGATAATGCTTTGGTTGTTGAGGTTTTTAAATTTAGTACAGCTTCTTATCTTGAAGACCAAGATTTCTTTAGATTTTTTGGTATTTTCCGCGATGTAACTTTAATTTATCAGCCAGCAATTAATGTAGTTGATGTAGATGTACGACCTAAATTAAATGAAAATCTTGATAAAGGTGAAATCAGTGTATCTGTGAAATTAAATTCAAAGCTGGATTCAGGGAAAGTAAAGCTAAATATTTACTCACCTAATAAAAAAGCTCTGTATTCTAGCTGTAAAAATATAAATAATATTGTCAACTTTAAAGTGGATGATATTTCAAATGTAAAATTATGGGAATATAAAAGACCTAATTTATATTATTTAACTCTAGAAATTAGAGATAATAGTGAAAATTTAATAGAAATAGTTCCTTTGAGTTTTGGCTTTAGAAAAATAAAAATAAAAGATAAAATTATTGAGCTGAATAATCAAAGAATGATTATTAAAGGTGTAAATAGACATGAATGGAATTGTGATAAAGGCCGTGCAATTTCTAAAAAAGACATGGAACAAGATATGAAACTGATTTTGGATAATAATATTAATTCAGTTCGGACAAGTCATTATCCAAATCAAATCTATTGGTATGAATTGTGCGATGAAAATGGGATTTATGTTATGGCAGAAACAAATATGGAATCTCATGGTACTTGGCTAGTAAATGGTAACGATGCTGTTCCAGGCTCGCATTCTAACTGGAGAAATGCATGTCTGGATAGAGCAAAAAACAATTATGAATTATTGAAAAATCACGTGAGCATTTTATTCTGGTCATTGGGTAATGAATCTTATGGTGGATCTAATATAGTTGAAATGAATAATTATTTTAAAAAAGTGGACCCTAATCGATTAATACATTATGAAGGAGTTTCACATGATCCCCAGTATAAATCTGTAGTTTCAGATGTAGAGAGTGGAATGTATACAGAACCTCAAAAAATAAAAGAGTATTTAACTGACAATCCACAAAAGCCGTTTATATTATGTGAGTATATGCATTCAATGGGTAATTCTGTAGGTGGCATTAAGGATTATATGGATTTATTAGAAAAGTATCCAATGTTTCAAGGAGGTTTTTTGTGGGACTTTGCTGATCAAGCTATCAGAGTTGAAGATCGTTTGACTAAACAAGAAGTTATGCGCTATGGTGGTGATTTTGATGATCGACCAACGAATTATGAATTTAGTGGCGATGGATTGTTCTTTGCTGACAAAGAGCCAAAACCAGCTTTACAAGAGGTGAAATATTTTTATGGGAAATACTAAATTGTTAAATATTGTTTATACTGCTGCCCATATTGGAATTAATGGTGAAAATTTTTCTTATCAATTTAATATCGAAAAAGGTGGACCGGATTCTTTAGTTTTTGACAATAAAGAGTGGCTTTATCGTATACCCAAACCTATATTTTGGCGAGCAACAACGGATAATGATCGAGGAAATGAATTTTCAATAAAATCTGCTCAATGGCTGGGAGCAGATTTATTTACTAAATGTATTAAATGCAAAATAAAAGTCGATGAAGAAAATATTCCAGTCCCATATCAAGGTAGATTTAATGATTATCCGCTTGAAGCAAGGCAAGTGGAATTGTCGTATCTTTTTCAAACACCTACTAATCCTAAAACTGAAGTCAGAATTAATTATTTGGTTAATTCTTCTGGGGCAATAGAAATTGATAGTAAATTTTATGGGAAAAAGGGATTACCCGAATTGCCAGTTTTTGGTTTACAATTTGTAATGCCAACTGAAGCAGTTGGATATGAATATGAAGGTTTATCTGGTGAAATATATCCGGATAGAATGGAAGGTGCAGCTACAGGTAAGTATTTGATTGAGGGTTTACCGTTAACTAAGTATTTGGTACCACAAGATTGTCAAGTGCGTATGCAAACTGAGAGATTAGAAATATTGCGTCAACACACGCTTAACAATGCAGATCATGAAGATAATTTGTTCAAACTGGATTTTTTGCAATTAGATAAACCATTTGCATTTAGTTGCTTGCCATATACTGCTGAAGAAATTGAAAATGCAACTCATATTGAAGAATTACCTGTTAAAAGAAGAACTGTAGTTTCAATTTTAGGTGCTGTTCGTGGTGTAGGTGGAATTAATAGTTGGGGAGCAGAAGTGGATTCTAAATATCGTATATTAAGTGATAAAGATATAGAATTTAAATTTGTTATTAGTGGAAATATCAAGTAACTTTTTAGAAAATATAACTGGGAATAATTGAATAATTTAGTTTGAAGCACCTCAAGTTTTAAAGCTTGAGGTGCTTTTTTAGTGAGTAAGTTTTGGCGTAATTTGCTTATCTAGCAATATACAATATGGAGTTTGGTACGTTTCTTTCATATAATAGTAGAGTTGTTTAATTTTACAAACCACGTATGGAAGATAGGTTAGAAATGAAAAATAAAAAAGCAGGCGATAAGTTAGGCTTTAGCGCCATGGTTTTCCTTGCAATTAATATGATGATTGGTTCCGGCATTTTTTTAACACCAGGAAGTGTGGTTAAGCAGGCTGGAAGCAAAACACTACTGGTATACTTGGCGGCAGCTGTAGTTGCTACAATCCTAGCGATGTCGTTTGCTGCAGCAGCTAAATATGTTAATAAGGCTGGAGCTTCTTATGCTTATAGCAAAGCCGCGTTTGGTTCCAAGTTTGGCTTTTATATTGGAACGACATGCTATTTTGCAACCAGTGCTGTGTGGGGCGTTGCTTCTGTTGGAATTACTAAGTCAACGATTTCAATCTGTGGTGGTGATCCCAACAAAGTAAGTAACGTGACAGCTGGACTACTTGCTTTATTGCTGCTAGTTACAATTGTTAACTTATTTGGCCAAAAAATTATTAAGCGCGTGATGAATTTAGCAACAATTGGTAAGTTAATGACGCTGGTCTTGATAATTGCTGCTGGCGTTGTTGTGTTGCTGACAACGGGTGTATCGCACCGGTTGAATGAAGTTGACCAAGTGACCGTTCATGGGCAAGTTGTTATTCCGACTTTGACAACAAGTGGCATGGTCATGGCGGTAGTTTCCGCGTTTTATGCCTTCACTGGTTTTGAGTCTGTTGCTTCCGGTGCAGAAGATATGGAGAATCCTGAAAAAAATCTCCCGCGGGCAATTCCACTAGCAATCTTAGCAGTTGCCATTGTGTATATTGGTGTCTTGACGGTTGCTTTGAAGCTAAATCCTACAGCCTTGATTAAGACCAACCAAGTGATTGCCCTAGCCGCGATTTTTAATAATGAAATTTTGCGCGATATAATTTTAGTAGGTGCGTTAGTTTCAATGCTAGGACTTAATTTTGCCTACAGCTTCAGTACGCCACGGATTCTGGAAGCAATGGCCCGCGAGCATCAGGTGTCAGAAAAGTTAACACAGCGGACTAAAAGGAATTTTCCAATTAGAACGTATTCTATTTCTGTTGTTTTGGCAATTTTGATTCCTTTTGCTTTTCAGTACAACATGACGAACTTAATCACGCTGAGTGCGATTGTCCGGTTTTTGGAATTTACAGTTGTACCGCTATCTGTCATTCGTTTTTATTTTGGTAAAAGCAAGGAGCAGATTTTGACGCCTAATAAAAATGTGTGGACTGACCTAATCATACCGGTGATTGGGGTTCTACTAGTTATCTTTTTGCTAGTTGAATACAACTGGCGGGAGCAATTTGGCATTGTCGTAAATAGCCGTGTTATCGGCATTAATTGGCTGGCAATTATTGCCATGATTTTTGGCTTTTGTATTTTACCGCTAATTATGTATTTGATTTCGCGGCCGCGCCAACAAGACTAAATATTATTGAGGATTGGGTAATTGCCCAGTCCTTTTTTAATAAACAAATAACGTACCCATAGTGGAACTTCCGATTATAATATGACTAAAAACTAGCCATAAGGGAGCGTACTAATGAAGAAAAGCAAGAATGATAAGTTTGGCTTTTGGTCGATTGTTCTTTTGGCGATAGACTCAATTATTGGATCGGGAATTTTTCTAACTCCCGGCAGTGTGGTCAGTCAGGTTGGTAGTAAAGCATTATTGGTGTATTTTATCGCTGCCATTCTTGCCGCCATTTTGGCCATTTCCTTTGCTGCAGCTGCAAAATATGTTGCTAAATCAGGAGCTTCGTATGCTTATTCTAGAGCCGCATTTGGCAATAAAGTTGGCTTTTATATCGGCATTTTGCGGTATTTTTCTGCTAGTGTGGCTTGGGGCGTAATGGCCGTCGGCGTGATTAAAACTACTATTTCGATTTTTGGTGGCGAACCTGATAATTTGGTAATGGTCACAACTGGCTTCGTAATCTTGATGGTGCTCCTTGCCATTATTAATTTGTTTGGTCAAAGAATACTGAAGTACGTGATGAATATTGCGACGATAGGAAAATTAAGTGCGCTAGTTTTAATTATTGTGGCTGGTGTCATTTTGTTATTGCTTAATGGCAAAACTCCCAACTTGGCAACAATTGATCAACTTAAGCAAAATGATAGGCCAATCGTGCCGCAATTGACGTCTACTGGTTTCGTCATGGCGCTAGTTTCTGCTTTCTATACTTTTACCGGTTTTGAGACAGTCGCATCTGGTTCCGAAGATATGCAGGATCCAGATAAAAATCTGCCGCGAGCAATCCCACTGGCAATTTTGGTAATTGCCGTCATCTATATTGGTGTTGTTGCCGTTGCGATGTTGCTAAATCCGTTGGCATTGGTGACGACCAAGCAGGTAGTGGCAATCAGTGCAATTTTTGATAATCAGATTTTGCGGGAGGTAATCCTAGTGGGTGCTTTGATTTCGATGCTGGGCGTTAATATTGCCGCTAGCTTTAATGCCCCTAGAATTTTAGAAGCAATGGCTCGCCAGCATCAGTTGACCGCCGCATTAACTAAGAGAACTAAGAACAACTTTCCAATACGAGCTTTCTTAATTTCTGAAATATTAGCGGTTTTGATTCCTCTTTCTTTTCAATATAATATGACAAACTTGATTACTTTAAGTGCAATGGTTAGGTTCCTAGGCTTTATTGTTGTACCACTGGCTGTAATTCAGTTTTATCGTGGGAAAAATAAGCAGCAAATATTGCCCAGCAAGAAGAATTTCACAACGGACATTGTAATACCACTGTTGGCAATCATTATCGTGATTTTACTACTGGTTGAATATAATTGGCGGGAACAATTTGGCATTATCCAAAACGGCAAAGTCATTGGCATTAATTGGTATGCAATTAGCATGATGATTTTTGGTTTTATTGTTTTACCGTTAATCATGTTTTGGCTTTCAAGAAAAGAACCGGGGAATAAATAAGCAAAAGATAAACCTAATCGATAGTGACTAGGTTTATTTTTTATGCGCAATCGGCCTGCTTTATGATCAGTTTTTATTTTTAACATAGTATTTATATGTTAACTTATACTATTTAGATGTTAAATATTTAGCGGGTAATATATGCGCGCTATCAATCTCATAATAACTGTGCTTATTTTTGTTAACCAGCGTTGCCGTCTTAAATGAACCATGATTTTTGAAGATGGCAATTCTTGGTGAATTAGTATCTGCTGGAAGTGTTGCTAGATTAACTTGGTGACCGTTAACCAGCAAGTGACCGTTGCCTGTTGAATGATTACCAAAGTTATTGGCGGCAAGGTAAAGGCCATTGCCAACATCATAAAATTGTCGGTGATTAATTGTCGTTAGCTCATAAGTTCCAATTGTTGCACCGCTTGTAAGTTTGATGTTAGGGATAGCAGAGCCTGACTTATTGTAAAAATATGCATTATGCTTAAGTTGGCGATCAATTGCTACGGGCGAAAGGCTTGTTAGGTGTGGTCTAGCTCCACGAAACATTAGATAAACTGCAGATTTTTTATTGTTGTGACTAGTTAATTTTTTGAATTGCTTCAGAGAGTAAGTTTTTCCCAGAGGATTAAGAATGGTGCCGTGGCCAACTGTCGTAACTTTAGTCATGTTATTACCGATAAATGTAACTTGTTTAAGTTTTGCTCGGCCTAATTTCAAAATGAAGCCATCAGGATTGCCACAATTTGCAAGCATGCCGAGGGTTCCGTCTTCGTGCTTGTTTGCGCGCTTAGTAGTGAAATTACTTAAATCTAAACTAGCCAAATTAGTGTCGTCAAGGAACATGTAACTTAGGTCAGTGGCATTAGCGGTATTAAAATTAGCCAAATTTAATGAAGCAATTTTGGACAAATCACTAAACATGTAATCCATATGATGAACATTAATTGTGTTAAAACTGCGTAAATCAATGTCTTGCAAGTTAGTGTCACGCGCAAACATGCCGCTCATTGAACTAACCTTGCTTGTATTAAAGTTACTCAAATCTAACTGCTTAATCTGAGGTTCGCCTTCGAATAAGTAATCCATATTAGTGACATTTTTGGTGTCGAAAGTACTGACATCTAAGGAAGTTAGCTGGTCCATGGTAGCAAACATTGCATTCATATTTGTTACTCGAGCAGTGTTGAAATTACTCAGATCAAGCTGAGTCAGCGAGCGGTCATATTCAAATAGTCCCTGCATATTAGTGACGTTACTAGTGTCAACTTTATTTAGCCCCTGAATACTTTGGAGTTTGGTTAAATTTTTAAATTTATTATGTGAATCCGAGGCCAAGTTAACTGGCTTAGTGAAAATAATGTGTTCAACATTTTTGAACTGGGGATTGAGTTTAAGAATTTCGGTTGATGACAAAGTTGCGTTAGAAGTTTCGGGAGCATATATCAATGTTTGCGAACTAGAATCATAGTTCCATTTACAAGTTCCATCTGTGCCGAATAAATTATCGTTCACTGTAATATTGTTAACGCTAGGTGCAGTGCTAGCTTGCACTGGATAATGCTGCAAGCTATTTAAGCAAAGCAGAGTGGTAAATGTAGCAATGGCTACTAATGACTTGTTGTGATTGAACTTGATATTCATGATTAGGATTCCCTTCATTTGATTATTGTCATTGTATAACGCTATGAGTATAAAATCATGAATCAGGTTTGAAGAAAGTTACTTGAAAAACAGCCTAACTTATTTAGAATAGTGATAATAATTTATTTAGGTGAATGAAAGTGGTGATTTAAACATGAGCACTAAAAAAGCAGCAGCTAATTTGCTAAATATAGTTAATACTAGTTTGGATAGTAATTTAAGCATTGATGAATATAATATAATTCTACTTGCTAAAAAGCGACTAGAAAAGCAAGAATATTTACCAAGTATTGCTAATAGTATGAAGAGCAGTTTAACGCCACTGGCTATCAAACAACAATTATCGCCAGCTGGGCGCAAATTGTATCGCGAACTGTTATCACCGGAGTTTAGTGATCACCAATTGGGTTATGGCATTACCCAGATTTTTCATTAGAAGTTGGTAAAAACTTATAATTTTAATTTTTGCATGTATCATGTTTTTAATCGCAGGTATCATGCTTGTTGGTCCTAGAAAAAATAAATATGGTGCAGTATTTTTGATAGTGGTCGGTATCTTGCTTGTACTGCCATTTGCGATGTTTTGGTTTAGGGGTTGTTAAAATTTTTGAAAATATAATATTGATAATAAGTTGCTATATTTATGTAATAAATTGAATATCAATAGTGAACATGCTAAAATATAGCTGTGAATAAAAAGAAGTCCTACTGCTAATAGGACTTCTTAAACACAAGTTTCCGTATAAAGAACGGTGGCTTAATTATAGAGTAGCTAAAGGCTATCCCATAACTGTCCAAAGTTATTAAGTGGGACGGCCTTTTTTGCTGCTCTTATTTGTCGTGGTTGTTGCTGTTGATGTAAGACAACAGTGCCAACAGCACTAAACCAAATTGCAACATTAAAGAAATTGCATCGTAGACGCTCATTAACTGTTATACCTTTCAATAATTTGCTCCATGTTTCCATAGACAATCATCTCCTTGGAATTAAACAGCCACCGCCCTTTAAAACTTTATCTCGTGTTCGCTATTGATTATATCTTGATAATAGAAGTTATTGCAATATTAATTTATAATATTTGTTAATTTTTTCTGTGTTTTACTACTTGTTTAATTGAATGCAGCGATTAATTCTTAGAGCAATCAATAAATTCTCTTAATTGCTTACGTGCAGCTTTTAACCAAGGATGAATGACCAGTATGTCGTGCGCCACTATATAATCAATGTAATATGGCTATTCCAAAGATCAATTCTATTTTTCGTCAATTATGTTCACTACCTTTACAACAGTAATAACTTATATAAAAAGTGTTTGCTCTGAGATTGGTTTCATGATTTATAATACTGATGTCTGGCAGAGGTTTTTGCGTGATCATGCTAAACTTTATCGTTTAATGAATGTGGCATCAATGCTAACATGCTCCGTTTTTTTCTCAATAAAGTGCTGAAATATTTCCTCACCATATTTTTCTGGATAAGTATCAATTGAAGGAAAATTCATAATTTTACTGATCAGAGTATTGTCCTGACCAATGACTAACGGTGGCTGAAGTCCTTTTTCTTGATAAGCGTGAATGATTCCAGCCGCAATTTCATCACCATTGGCGAAGATGCCGTCAATTTGCGGAAAGTTCATAAAATACTTCCCTGCATTAATACCATCTTGGTAGGTTGCACAGTTTTCAACAAGATGATTCAGTTTAAAGTTAGGAAAATATTGTTTGACAATGTGAAATAATAGTTTAGTGCTGCTGCTTTTGTCTTTATTTTGCGCACTCGTCAGACCAATGTGGCTAATTTCTTTTTGGGTAAAATACGTGAACAGGTCTTTGAAAGCCTGACTGCGATTAATGTAGATACAAGAAATATTATTAAAAGCAATTTTTTCGCAAAAAATCACGGAGCCATATTTGATGTAAGGCAAAATGTCGCTTATTTTATTAGCCTTAGAAGTGACAATCAGGCCATCATATAATTTGGAAGCAAATTCTTCAAAATAATTCATCTCGATTTTACGATTATAGTAAGTTGGCAAGATGGATATTTTGTAATTATGTTTGACAGCAGCGCGACAAATCCCGGCCGTCACTTTTTCAAAATAAGGCTCGTCAAGATAGGGAACAATTACGCCTAAATTATGGGTCTTTTTCTTATTTAAGTCTTGAGCTATTCGATTAGGATGGTAAGAAGTTTCTTGAATGACGGCTTGGATTCGCTGCCGCTTTTCTACAGAGACATAGGGATGATGATTGATTACCCGCGATACTGTTGAAACAGAACATCCGGATAGTTTAGCTATTTCTTTAATGGTTGTCATTGTTTTGCCTTTTATTTTGTGCTTTTAACTCAATAATACTATATGGAATCGATACCATGTCAAAAATTATTAAATAGAGGGAACTTGATTTAAGAATGAATAAGGAAGACCAGATAGCTAAGCTACTTGCAAGAGCCAAAAACTATTATTTGTACGGCAATTCGACAGAGAAAAATGAGAAAACTTTCTTTAAAGGAGTCAGTATTAATGGCGACCAAGATGCTTTAGAAGCAATTTTTAAAGAATTAATCCAACTCGATCCAACTAATTTTGATTATCAACAAGACCTTGCGGCAACTTTAATTACTGATAATCAGATTGAACAAGCGGTAAAGTTATTGCAAAACATCTTGCAGAAGGCACCGAATAATTACGATGCATTAATGTCATACTATGTCTATTCAGGAATAGTTAAAGGTGACTTTTCCGCTAGTCTTCTTAAGCGATTAACATCTTTGGATAGCAAGCGTACTGCAATGTTTATGCAAGATTTTGCTAATTTAGAAAAAATCCGGCAAACCAAGATAGCTACAGAAATTAACAGCTATGAAGATGGGCACTTGTTTATCCTGCTTGGCTATGATTTGCGAAAAGACGGCAGTATTCCCCCAATATTGCATCAACGTTTGAGTTTGGCATTGCAATTATTAATCAAGAATCCACATTCTTCTGTTATTGTTACTGGTGGTATCCCCGAAAATGGGCATACAGAAGCCTATCTAATGAAAAACTGGTTAATTAATCATGGTGTGGCTTCCGAGCGCATTTTTACAGAAAGTAAATCAATTAATACGATTGAAAATGCTGAATTTTCATTGCGTTGTGCTCATCAGATTGCTTTTAACAAAAAGATAACCTTGATTAGTTCAGTTAGTCATCTTCGCAGAGTCCAAATCTTGTTTATGATTGCTAGCAGAAAGATTAATGGGGCAGAGCAAACGATGGATGCTGTCGGCACACCAGATGTGCCTGAACTAGTAAATCATTCCAGCAAAGAAGAACAGATAGTGATGTATCGCGATGTGCTGCGGATAAATGGTATATGGTTGTACCCGAATTTAGTAAGATAGGTAATGAAAGGAAAGACGAATGCTAAACGTATATCTTGTGCGTCATGGGCAAACGGAAACTAATAAAACGCACTTACTTAATGGATCGTTAACTAACTTGCCGTTGAATGAAGTGGGAATTAAACAGGTTGAAGCTTTGCAAGCTAATTTTGATACTAAGCAAATTGACTGCATTTATACTAGTCCGCTACTTCGTGCCTATCAGACTGCAGAAATACTTAATCAGGGGCAGCACGAAATTCTTCAGGATGACCGTTTAAAAGAGATTAATTTTGGTAATTGGGATGGGAAATTAGATAAGGATATTTACGCCAAGTACCCCCAGGCCTTTGACGAACTAGGTCATTTAAAAGAAAATTATAGCAATTACTGCACTGGCGAAAGCTTTCAACATTTAAAAGAGCGTGTGATGGGCTTTTGGCGAGAACTAGTGCAAAATCATGAGAATGAAAATATTTTGTTGGTTACGCATGGCTTTGTCATTCGTTCACTAACCCAAGTTGCATTTTCTTTTCCGGCCGCTTCTCCAATTGGAGAGGTTAAGAATGCAAGTGTTAGCAGCTTTTCTATTGACGATAACAGTAAAAATATTTTTCTAAATTATTATAATCGCATTACGCCAAGTGAATTTTTAATTACTAGGTAAAATATATGTGAATAACAAAAAAGCTAGAAGTCGCAATCTTATTGCATAACTTCTAGCTTTTTATTTTTATAAATCCTAGCGTTCTTGTTTACTATTATTGAGCAGACAAGAATTATTGTTCAAGCTGTTCGTTTATTCGTTTATTAGGTCACTTTTCTTTATTTGCTTATAGTAGTCATTGTCTTCCTTCAATTCTTTAGGCGACATGACAACCATTAACTTTATATCTTTGTCTTTAACCTTGATGTCTTCAAATTTAGTGCCATCAGGTGATACATCTTCTAATGTCATACTAGCTGTATTTTTATCAAAATGACAAGAATAGACACATTGAATTAGATCGCGTGCCATATACATGCATTCCTCAACATCTTCTCCTTGTGTATAATCATGGCGATTGTCATAAACTTCTACACTATATCCACCTTCATCTTCGTGATGTAAAACGATTGGATAGTATAGTAAATCTGATTGTTTATCACTCATTTTGTTACCTCAATACTATATGAAATTAATTTTAATTAATTCTATCAAAAACATAATCAGTTTTCGAGGTTACGAAAAAAGCTAGAAGTCGCAATTTTATTGCATAACTTCTAGCTTTTTATTTATGCGCCCTGAAGGATTTGAACCTTCAACCTTCTGATTCGTAGTCAGACACTCTATCCAGTTGCGCTAAGGGCGCGACAACTTTCTAAGTATAGCATAGAGTTATCACTATTAGGAAATAAAAAATCTCAGCACTGACTACCTAACAGAGCTGAGACAATTATCATTTTATCGGAAATGGCATTTCATTGCTACTTTAAAATGTTATTTCACTTAGAAAGTTGATTTATTGGCTATTTGTCGCCATTTAAGATGGTGTTTTTAACGATTACGTAATCAACCAGCTTAATGGAACTGAGATTTTTACCACCGGCATAAGAAATGGCGGATTGCAAGTCTTCCTGCATTTCGGTTAACGTGTTAGCGATTGGACCGCGGAATGGTACCAGCATTTGTTTACCTTCAACGTTGCGGTAGGCACCTTTTTGAACTTCTGAAGCAGAACCCCAATATTGCTTGTAAGTCTTGCCATCAATTTTAATCACGTTACCTGGAGATTCTTGGTGGCCAGCCAGCATTGAGCCAATCATTACCATGGTTGCACCAAAGCGAACAGACTTGGCAATATCACCATTGTGGCGAATACCACCGTCAGCGATGATTGGCTTACTTGCAACCTTACTGCACATTCTGAGAGCAGCTAGCTGCCAACCACCAGTACCAAAACCGGTCTTAAGTTTAGTAATGCAGGCACGGCCGGGACCAACACCAACTTTTGTCGCATCAGCGCCAGCACCTTCTAATTCGCGAACGGCTTCAGGGGTGGCGATGTTACCAGCTGTCAAAAATGTATCCGGCATTTTATCTTTAATGTACTTAATCATCTTAATGACGTACACGGAATGACCGTGAGCGACATCAATTGTAATGTATTCGGGGATGATATTTTCTTTAACGAGCAAATCGATAAAAGCGTACTCACTATCTTTAATACCAACAGAAATTGAGGCAAAAAGTCCTTGTTCATGCATCATTTTGATGAAGTCAAGTCGCTTCTCGGGTTGAAAGCGGTGCATGACATAGTAGTAGCCATTTTTAGCAAGCCAAACGGCTAAATCTTCGTTAATTACACTTTCCATATTAGCAGGAACGACTGGTATCTTAAATGTTCGGCTTCCAAACTTAACGCTAGTATCAGCGTCATGGCGGCTTTTAATAATTCCTTTGTTAGGTACAAGCTGAATGTCATCGTAGTCAAAGGCTTCCATACTAAAGTAGTTACTCATAATTCAATCGACTCCTAATTCCTTATCTGTTTGAACGAGAGTAACTATAATCAATTTATTTTAATTTGTCAATATAAAAATCGAACTATTAAAAATTCAATCGCTGAAATAATTCGCATTTTAATTTGACTAACAGCTTATAAATTGTTAGACTAATTTTTGTGATATTTGTATATTTTTTATGAGGTGAACAAAATGACAGCAGTTGCAGTTGTTGGTAGTCAATGGGGCGACGAAGGTAAAGGTAAGATTACTGATTTTTTGAGTAAGGATGCAGCGTATGCAGTCCGCTCAAATGGTGGTAACAATGCCGGTCATACGATTGAAATTGACGGTAAAACATTTAAGATGCGGTTAATTCCTTCCGGTATTTTTGCGGCAGATAAGGCTGCTGTAATCGGCAACGGGGTCGTGATTAATCCCGAAGTTTTACTAGGTGAATTGGAAAATCTGGAAAAGAACGGAATTGATACCAGTAAATTACGAATTTCCAATCGGGCACACATCATTATGCCGTACAACATCAAGCAGGATGAATATCAAGAGGAAGCCAAGGGAGCTAATAAGATCGGTACTACCAAGAATGGTATTGGACCAACTTACATGGATAAAGCTTCTAGAATTGGCATTCGCGTTTGTGATTTACTAGAAAAAGATACATTTGAAGAAAAACTGCGTGCTAATTTAGCAGAAAAGAATGCTTTGTTCACCAAGGTTTATGGTAAGCCAGCACTTAAGTTTGAAGACATTTTTGATAAATATTACGAATATGGCCAAAAGATTAAGAAGTACGTTACGGACACGTCAGTCTTAGTTAACGATGCACTTGATAATCAAGAAAAGGTACTTTTCGAAGGTGCCCAGGGTGTAATGCTCGATATTGATGAAGGAACTTATCCATTTGTCACATCATCTAATACAATTTCTGGCGGAATTGCTAGTGGTATTGGGATGGGCGCCAACCGGTTACATACGGTTATCGGTGTCTGCAAGGCTTATACTACCCGTGTTGGTGCTGGTCCATTCCCAACAGAATTGCTTGACGCAACTGGTGACCGCATTCGCGATACTGCTCATGAATACGGAACAGTCACCGGTCGTCCACGTCGTGTTGGTTGGTTTGATTCTGTTGCTTTGCGTCATGCTAAGCGGGTTGCTGGAATTAATGCTTTAAGTTTGAACCTACTCGACATTTTTAGCGGCTTTGACACTGTTAAGATTGCAACTGCTTATGAATTAGATGGTAAGAAAATTGACTATTATCCAGCTAGTCTGAAGGAACTTTACCGTTGCAAGCCAGTCTATGAAGAATTACCAGCTTGGCAAGAAGACATTACCAAGGCTAAGACTTGGTCAGATTTACCAGAAAATGCCCAAAAATTCTTAAAGCGGGTTGAAGAAATTGTCGGCATTCCGTTAGTTACAGTTTCTGTTGGTCCCGATCGTGAGCAAACGATTGTTTTACAAAATCCATGGGAAATGTAACCGATGCTTGAACGCTACACACGCCCGAAAATGGGTGAAATTTGGACAGATGAAAATAAATATGCGGCATGGCTAAAGGTCGAGATTGCGGCAACCAATGCTTGGAGTGAACTAGGAGAAGTTCCGGCAGCTGATGCAGCCAAAATTGCTAAAAATGCTAGTTTTACTGCGCAGCGTGTTGCAGAACTTGAGCAGGTAACGCATCATGATGTAGTAGCCTTTACCAGAACTGTTTCGGAGAGCCTTGGCCCAGAAAAAAAGTGGGTTCACTTTGGTTTGACCTCAACCGACGTGGTTGATACCGCTCAAGGCTATATCTTGAAGCAAGCTGATGCAATTATTCGGCAGGATTTACTTGCACTAAAAGAAACGATTGCAGCAAAGGCTCTTAAATATAAGGATACTGTTGAGATGGGCCGGACACATGGCGTCCAAGCAGAACCAACTACTTTTGGTTTGAAGCTTGCTCGTTGGTATGCCGAAATTAATCGGGACATTGACCGTTTTGAACATGCGGCTAAAGGTGTTGAATCTGGGAAAATTTCTGGTGCTGTTGGGACTTTTGCCAATGTGCCGCCGGCTGTTGAAGCCAGTGTAATGAAGCAACTGGGCTTAACGCGCCAACCAATTACCAGTCAAATCTTGCCGCGCGACTTGCATGCCGAATATATTGCCACTTTGGCACTGATTGCTACAAGCATTGAAAACTGGGCAACGGAAGTTCGCGGTTTACAACGTTCGGAAATTCATGAAGTTGAAGAACATTTTCGTGCTGGTCAAAAGGGTTCATCGGCGATGCCACACAAGCGTAACCCGATTGGCTCAGAGAACTTATGTGGTATGGCGCGGGTTTTACGTGGTAATATTGTGACGGCCTATGAAGATGTAACTTTATGGCATGAACGGGACATTTCGCATTCAAGTGCTGAGCGGGTAATTTTACCTGATACCACGATCGGGATTGATTACATGCTTGACCGCTTTAACCGGATTTTGACTAACCTAGATGTTTTCCCTGAAACAATGCTTAAGAACATGGACAAGACCTATGGTCTGATTTATTCCCAGCGTCTATTGTTGAAGCTGATTGATGAGGCGGGCTTATCTCGTGAGGCAGCTTATGATATGGTGCAAAAGTTAACGACTAAGTCATGGCAAGATGGTATTTCATTTAGAAAGCTAGTTGAAGATAGTCAAATTATGAATTACTTGTCCGAGGATGATGTGGCTGACGCCTTTGATTACCATTATCATTTGCGTCATGTCGATGAAATCTTCCATCAAGTAGGACTTGAATAACAAAAATGCAGACTTAATCAAGTCTGCTTTTTTAATTAGAGTCGTTTTAATTGCAACTTACGCACTTAAAACGACCACTTATGCAAAGAGGGTAGATTTTAACTTTAAATTAGCGTTTAATAATCATCATGAAAGGCAGGTGAGAATCATGAAAGTAAAAATTGACCTTGACCCTGATGTGACCGAACCAGTGGTAACAATTCAAGCAAAAGAATTATCGCCAGAAATTGAGCGGATCTATCGGCAGTTGCAGGAAGTCAGTCAAAGGCCTGACCAGCTTGAATGTTATAAAGATGACGTTTCATATTATTTGGATTTAAATGACATTTTGTTTTTTGAAACAGAAGATCGGCAAGTGGTTGCACATACGGGACGTGATTCGTTCAGCGTTAACTATAAATTATACGAATTAGAGAACTTATTGAGCAGTCAGTTTATGCGCGTTTCCAAATCCACGATTTTGAATTTGAAGCAAGTATATTCATTGACTAGGTCTATTACTAACTGTCAGGTACACTTTCATGATACTTACAAAACTGTCTATGTTTCACGCCACTATTACCACAGCTTGAGTGATCGATTAAACGAGAGAAGGCCATTATAATGAAAAAGCAAAAGATTAGAGAACTGTTTTGGGGAATAGCATTACTTGGAGCAGCAATCTTTTTAATCATGAATCAGTTAAATTTGTTTTCGTTTCGGCTAAATTTTTGGACGATTTTTTGGACAATTATTTTTGGTGCGTGCTTGATTGAAGGCCTGACTAATCGCAGTATTGGCGGCACGATTTTTTCAATTGCCTTTTTGTTAATTGTGTATGCCCAGCCACTAAAAATCACTAAGATTGTCCCGTGGACTGTCTTACTGGCGGCATGTTTAATCACTGGTGGCCTGCACATGATTTTTCCGCACAAACGGCACCATACGCATGTGTATATTAACGGACATAATGTCAATGGTGGTTGGTCAAAGTTTGGTACAGAAAAGTCATTTCACGCCGATCATGTTTTTGACAGTAGCAGTCAGGATGTAGACGAGCAAGATATTGTGGTTAATCAAAAGCTGTCTGATGTTTCGCGGTATGTTCGCTCGCAGAGTTTGCGCAGTGTTACCATCAATTCGTTAATGGGGGATGCCAAGGTTTATCTTGATGCAGCTAAGCCGGCAACTGATACGGTAATTGTAGATATTAATTCATCAATGAGTGATGTCTCACTTTATATTCCGTTATCGTGGCATGTTGATGACCAGATGTCGTCAATTTTCGGCGATGTTGAAATTAATGGCAGCTCTAATGGCGGTGGGCCAACGCTAGTGTTAACTGGCAATAGTAAGTTTGGCGATGTAGAAATTAATTACGTTTAAATTGAAATATCTGTTCCTGATTAGGAACAGATATTTTTTATTTATGATTGATTTTTATTACTAAATGTAATAATATGAAGTTAGTTTCATATGAAGTGAGCTTCATATTGAATATTGAATGTAGAGATGAAAATAATGCCGAATTTAGTGAAAAAATTGCGACTAGAGCATAAATTAACTCAGGAAGAACTGGCTGACAAAGTTGGGGTTACACAACGAACAATTATTTCTGTAGAAAAGGGCAAGTACAAGCCATCGCTATTACTAGCATATAAGTTGGCGTGCTTTTTTGGCATAAGTATTGAAGATTTATTTTGTTTAAAAGAATATTTGGAGAACCAATAATGAAGAAAAAGCTGCTGCGTTCCGCTGTTTATGGATTGTTCTTTTTAGTAATGAGTTTACTTGAAATAGTGATCGTTTTTCATGATAAAGATGTGGCATATAGAATTAAACATATTATTTGGGCAATATTACTGTTAATTTGTGCTTCAGGCTACCTGGTTAATTGGCAAGACATTAAAAAGGGTAAGCGAGACATTTGTGATGATGATGAACGTGACCATTATATTGATCGTGCAGCTGGTGCACGAGTAGCTAAATGGTTGAATTGGTTGATGTTTGGTGTCATCGTGATTTCCACATGCTTATATGGTATTTACAGGCAAGATGATTTAATAATAATTGTTGGGCTTTCAATATTCTATTGGAACATTAGTTTAATCCTAAAAATTATCTTCACGATTATTGAGGAACGAAAAAATTAAATATAGGGTCGCCAGTAATCATAGCGGCCTTTTTTGCTAGCAAAAAATCACGTCTAATGGCGTGATTTTAAATATATATACTTTAATTATGCCACGGAGCATCAAGCATTGCCTGAACAGTTTCATTAATATCGCTACTTTGAGCAATCATTGAAATTACTGCTGCACCAGCAGCTCCAGTATGAGCAATATCAGATAAGTCTTTTACCGTGATGCCGCCGATAGCAACGATGGGATGCTCACTGCTGGTTACCAATTCGTTAAGACCATTGAGACCAATTACAGGGTCAGCGTCAGCCTTGGATTGTGTCGTGAAAATCGGACCACTACCATAATAATCAATCCCGGCAATTTGGTTGCCAGCTTCAATTTCTGCTAAAGTCGAGCAGGAGTAGCCCACAATCATTTGACTGCTAACTTCGTCAATTACTTGTTGGATCGCTTCGTCACTTTGACCAACGTGAATTCCCTCGGCGTTAACTGCTTTGGCTAACTCTACATCATCATCGATAAAGAAGGGCACTTGATATTGTTGGCAAAGCTCGTGCAACTTGCGAGCCATTGGCAGTCGCTCATTATCATTTAAAGTTGAATTAGGTCCCTTATCACGAAATTGAAAAGCCGTAATCCCAGCTTCTAGTGCCTCTTCGACGATTTCCGGCAAAGTTTTACCCGCAGGTAAATCTTGAGTACCACAAATAAAATAAGACTGAAGAATGTTTGCGTTAAACTTTTGCATTAGTTTTTCCTATCTATTTTGCCCAGTGGTTGAGTGGTCCGTGACCATGACCCACCTGGATTGTTTGTTCAATTGTCTTTGTAACGTACTTTTTAGCGAGTTTAATAGCCGCGGCTAAGTCATGTCCTAGGGCAAGTTGAGCAGTAATTGCGGCAGCTAAAGTATCACCAGTGCCATGCGTGCGGTTAGTATGCGTGCGCGGACTGCTAACCCAGAAGCTGGAGCCGTCTTCAAGAAGGGCAAAGTCGCGGACTTCTTCAGTAGTGGAATGTCCGCCCTTGATTAGCACGTTTTTAACACCCATATCTTGCAGCGAGTAGGCAAGGTCGGGATACTGCTGCTGCGAAGTAACCGTCATGCCCGTTAACACCTGCGCCTCTGGCAAGTTGGGAGTTACTAAGTTGGCTAATGGCAATAACTCCTTCTTTACGGTTGTAACTGCATCTTCACTTAGCAAGTGAGCGCCACCTTTAGCTACCATGACGGGATCAACTGTAACTGGACCGAAGTCATATTTTTGCAAATTTAAGGCAACTTGGTGAACGTGAGCAGCATCACCGAGCATGCCGGTTTTGGTTGCCCGAATTTTAAAATCAGCAGCTAAAGATGCACACTGCTCATCAATCATTTCAAGTGGGAGCAAGTGCGATGCTTGGACGCCCAACGTATTTTGAGCAGTAACGGCGACCACAACGGCAGTGCCAAAGACGCCTTGCATTTGAAAAGTCTTGAGGTCTGCCATAATACCAGCACCACCGCCAGAATCTGTTCCAGCAATTGTCAGAACTTGAGGGAATGAATTAATTTCTTCTGCCATAAAATACTTCCTTAATCATAATCAGCAATCTTTTTAATATCGGCAACTTGCACCTTGGCTAAGTAGTCCATGAGGTACATCCCAAAACTGCCGGGGCCAACATCGGGATGATCTTGGACGACCAATTGTCCGATTGAGCCAAACACAAGCGTTGCAGCTTGAGCCGCCTCGAAGCGACTATCGGTTACTGCACAAAAGGCAGCGACAATACTGGTTAACATGTCGCCAGAGCCTACATGAGCTTGAAACAGAGGGGTACCATTATGAACGTGAACCACATTATTGCCATCACTAATTGTATCAGTTGCACCACTAGCAATAACAGTACAATGATACTTTTTAGCTACTTCCTTAGTAATTTCATCAAGGTCGCCCGTGCCAGATCCAGCATCGATACCCTTAGCATTCCATGCAAATTCGCCTAAAGCAGCGATTTCTCCCGCATTACCACGAATCACACTCACATGAAAGTTCCATAATAAGTCTTGGGCAACATCAAGTCGATATTGAACAGCACCAACAGCAACAGGATCTAGTACGATTGGCTTTTTGTATTCTCGAGCTAAATCGCCCATTGCCTTCATGTGTGCAATCTGTAATTTAGTTAAACTACCCATGTTAATGGCAACAGCCGAGGCCATATTGACCATTTCGCTGGTTTCATCAATTTCGTTACTCATAATGGGCGAAGCACCAATTGCATTTAATCCGTTGGCGACATCTTGAACGGTAACGAAGTTAGCGGCATTAAGAACAACGGGGTTCTGCTTGCGCAATTTATCTAATAATTCTAACTGCATATTTTTCTCCTAAAAATAGTTGAAGAAGTCCTCAGAGCCATAACTTTAAGCTAATAAAAAAGCTTTGGCACATAGTTGTGTCAAAGCAATAGGTAGTTGACACGTTCCTCGCGCAAGTATTAGCTTACAGGTTCAAAGGGTCTGAAACGGTGTTTCATCTCAGCCTAAAAGGCCCCCCTCGTGTTATCGCTTCCAATTATAGCGATTTTTAATGAAGAATACAATGATAAGTTAGCGGCGAGATTAAAGTTAAAAAATAAAGACCAAGCTAGTAATGACAGCTTGGTCTTTATTTTTTTATTGTTAGATAAATTGTAAAATCGTCATCAAAATTGGCACTACAATAATAAAGAGAATTGTACTTTCGACAACAATGTTAGTTGCGTATTTAACATCGCCGTGTGATTCGTTAGCCAAAATTGGTAAAACAGCTAACATTGGCGTTGCTGATTGCACAACTAGAGTTTGCCGCATCAAACTTGGCAAGTTGAAGCCAGCATTCATTCCGATTTTAATTAAAATAATTAAAACGATTGGTGAAAGAATGAACCGACCAATTAAGGCCAAAATTGAGTCGCGATCGAACTTGACGTTCTTAATTCCGGCGTCATGCAGGACAATCCCGATATAAACAAGTGAAAGTGGCGTTACTAAGTTCCCAACGTAAGTTAATGTAGAGTTTAAGAAGGTAGGTACAGGAATTCCTAATAGCATCCAGACTAAAGCGACAATGAAACCAACAAGTGGCATTGGTAAAAGCTTCTTCCAATTAATTTTGTGGCTAGTCTTTTTACCGTTAGCAGTTGGGTCGTCGTTTTGAATTAAGAAAACGCCAAATGCCCAAGTAGAAACGGTGTTGATAATGTAATATACCAGGAAGTAAGACATGGCTTTATCACCAAAAAGTGCCATGTTTAGCGGCATTCCGATGAAAATTGTGTTGGCATTAACCACGGCGTTCATAAAGATACCACGGCGGCCAGGACGGATTTTAAAGACTTTGACGCAGAGCCAAGCAATGATATAGCCGATAATTACGCCCAATGCTGGGAACAATAATTCGGTTGATAATTGCAGCAGGCTGCCGCGGCTAAGGTTTTTCATAACAGCTGTAAAAATCGAAGCTGGCAGGGCGATTTTAGTAATAATACTAGAAATTTCACTACCAAATTTATCGTCAATCCAATTAAATTGTTTTAGTAAAAAGCCGAGAGCCATGATTAAGATAATCACGACAACGCTTGATACAGATGTCAAAAAGACTTGCATAAAAAGTTTCCTCTTTCTGTAGTTAATTAATATTTAGGCATCCACTTTGTTTCTTGAACGGCTTTTTTGGCGTCAGTAATTCCTTCACCTGCTAAACCTTGATCAATTGCAGTTTGAGCTACCTTTTCGGCAATTGTGGCTGAGAAACTGGTTAGTTTTGCAACTGGCGGCAGAACCGCAGCACCAGCAATAGTTGGATCAACAATCCCACCTAAAGCATGGCTGGCGGTTGCGACCATTTTATCGCTCATTAGCTTAGACTTCACGGATATTGCTCCAAGACCGAGCCCTGGGTATACCAGAGCATTATTGGCTTGGCCAATTTCATAAGTTACACCTTGGTATTCGACTGCATCAGCAGGAATCCCAGTTGCAACAAGAGCCCGGCCATCAGTCCACTTAATTAAGTCTTCAGCTTTGGCCTCGGCTAATTTAGTTGGATTAGATAACGGAAAGATAATTGGTCTAGCTGTATGTGCTGCCATTTCTTGAACGATAGCTTTAGTAAAAGCACCGGGCTGTGTCGAGGTCCCAATCATAATCGTAGGGTGGACAGCTTTAACCACGGCTTCAAGGTTAGTTAGTTCATCGGCATTAGCAAATTCACTGCGTGTTCTAGTGAAGTCTTTTTGGCCAGCAGTCAGCTCGGGGGTATCATCAAACAACAAACCTTGCTTATCGACAAGGTAAAAGTGCTTGCGAGCTTCTTCTGGACTTAAGCCTGCACGGACTAATTCGTCCCGCATCATATTTGCAATTCCGATACCAGCAGTTCCGGCACCAAAGGTTAAAAAGACTTGGTCTGTTAACTTTTTCTTAGAAATATTTAACGCACCAAGAACTGCGGCTAAAGAAACAATTCCTGTTCCTTGAATATCGTCGTTGAAAGTAAAAATATCGTTTCTGTATTTATTTAGAATGGTTGCGGCATTTTCGCGACCAAAATCTTCAAAGTGTAACAAAACATGCGGGAAGACAGTTTCGATATTTTGGACAACTTCGTCGACAAAAGTCATGTACTGTTCACCTTGAATGCGGTGATGACGGTTACCCAGATATTCTGGATCATCAAGCAAGGTTTGGTTATCAGTACCAACGTCTAATACAACGGGCAAAACTTGGCTGGGATCAACGCCGGCAGCTGCGGTATAAACCATCAGCTTACCAATAGCGATGTCAACGCCGTTAACGCCCCAGTCGCCAATGCCCAAGATGCCTTGAGCATCGGTTGCGACAATTAAACGAATATCGCGACCTGCAGCAGCATTAGTTAGGGATGCTGTGATATTTGCCGCATCGTCAATTGATAAAAAGGCCGCATTTTGCGGGTTAGTAAACAATTGACCATATTGTTCAATTGAGTCGGCAACAGTGGGATCGTAAACGATTGGCATAAATTCAACAATATGTTGCCCCATCAAGTAAAAGAACAATGTCCGGTTCTCGTTGAAGATATTCATTAAGAATAGACGCTTCTCAAGAGCAGATGTTTTACTTTGAAATTGGTTGTAAGCTTGACTTGCTTGCTCAGCTAATGTTTGCACACGTGCTGGCAATAGTCCGGTTAAGCCGTATTGTTCACGCTCTTGCTTAGTAAAACCAGTTCCCTTGTTTAAAAAAGGATTATTTAAAATATTTTGTCCTTGTTCCATAATTGCCCTCCAAATATAATACAATAAGTATTTTTAATAGCAACAATTCTGTACTTTACGCGGGTAATAAATTTATTGTCAAACTTTGCTCAACTTATAATAAAATGTTATATGAGCAAATTAATTAAGGGGTGAGAGTAATTTGGATGCATTAAACGTTAAAGACTTGATGTATTTTTTAACAATTTTAGAAAAGCGCAGCTTCTCGCAAGCAGCCAAGGCATGTGGTGTGTCGCAACCAACGTTAACGCTGGCAATTAAGCGACTTGAGAGTGACTTTCAGACTAGCTTGCTGGTGCGAGATCATTCACACCAGCAGTTGCGGCCGACATCAACAGGTCAACAATTGGCGCTGCATGCGCGGTCAATTTTAGCGGAGCTCGATTTGACTAAGCGCGAGATTGCGCAGATTGAGCGTCAGGTGATTAGACTGGGACTACCGCCAATTATTGGTAATTATTATTTTCCGCAGATTTTTCCGGAATTGTTTAAGGCGGGCTTAACCAATTCACTAGAAACGATTGAGGCGGGCTCATCACATTTGCAGGAGCTCTTGGAATCAGGCGACTTGGAGATTGCACTGCTAGGCTCAATTGAGCCCACAATTAATGACCAGCTACATGTTGATTTGTTTGCCAAGACTCAGTTTAAGATTGTGGTCGCACCTGAAAACCCATTGGCCACACAAGAGTCAGTATCTTTTGCGGACTTAAAAAAGCAGCCGTTTATCACGCTAAGCAATGTTTTTGTTCACGAGCAGGCGTTTAAACAACTATGCAAGAGAGCACAAGTTAAGCCACACATTATTTATAAAGCTAATGATATTCAAATATTAAAGGCAATGGTCCGGCAAAATTTAGGCATCGGCTTTTTAACGCAAACCGCGTTAAGCAAGGCGGATCAACTGTGTACGGTTAACCTAACAGACCCTAAGCAGCCCCACTTTTATATGTCAGTGGCTTACCGCAAAACTCACCGATTAACAGATGCCGAGCAGCAGTTGTTAGCAATTTTACGACAAAATTTATGTAGTTAAGGAGAAGAATATGACAGAATTTACAGACCAGTTGCACCAAGCGGCAAGTAGTTTATGGCAAAAGAGTATGGTACACCCATTTGTGCAGGAATTAAAAAGCGGGGAATTGCCGATGACTAAATTCCGCTTTTATTTATTGCAAGACAGGTATTATTTGAATGAATTTAGTAAATTTCATTGCGCAATTGCGGCCAAAACTGCTGATCAGCAGACTAAAGAATTTTTGCTTGCTGGGGCCCAGGACTTAAAGGATAGTGAAATAGCGGTACGTGAGCGTTTTTTTGAGCAATTGAAAATTACGCCGGATGAAATTGCGCAAACACCGATTGCACCAACAGCATATGCTTACGTTAATCATTTGGAGATGACTTTGGCGAGGGATGGAATTGGTCCAGCAGTTGCCTCCCTTGTACCGTGCTACTGGTTGTATCAAGAAATTGGCCAAAAATTAGCAGATTCTGGGTCGCCTGTTTTCTATTATCAAGAATGGATTGATACTTATGATGGTGATTGGTATGCAACTAATGTGAAGCGAATTTTGCGCCTAACCAACTCGTTGGCTAATTCCAGTTCTACAAGTGAACGTGAAAAGATGCAACTGGCATTTGTTCGCAGCAGTTATTATGAATTGCAGTTTTGGCAGATGGCATATGAACAAGAGAATTGGGTCTAAAAAAGCATGAGTGGTCATGCTTTTTTGGGTTGCTGGTTTAGCTTAATCGGGATTTTTGTTATTATAGGTAAGTTAAAAATAAAAAAGGAGAGTTAAAAATGGTATCAGCTAAGAAGAGACATTTATGGGCCTTTCTTGCGGGCTTAGCCTGTGTTATGTGGGGGATTTCGGGGCTATTTGCCAAGTCATTATTTAACGTAAGTCCAGAAATTACGCCGATTTGGCTTACACAAATGCGGATGGTAGTTTCTGGTGTTGTTTTATTAATAATTGCTGGAGCAGTTAATCAAAAGCCGATAGCAACGATGAAAAATAAGCATGACGCGTGGGTGATTATCGCGTACGGTATTTTTGGCTTGCTACCAGTGCAGTTGTTTTATTTTATTACCGTGCAAAAAGCCAATCCGGCGATTGCAACAATCCTGCAATTTATTGGGCCGTTTTTTGTGATCGCTTACTTAGTTATTCGCCACCAGCAGACTTTACGTGTGTTAGATATGTTAGCTGCAATCACGGCATTTATTGGTGTTATTTTGCTGGCAACGCATGGTAATTTTAGTCATTTGGCGATTACGCCCGAAGTACTCATGTGGGGGCTATTAGCCGCAGTTGGCGTGGCAACCAACACTTTAATTCCGATTAATTTATTGCACCGCGTTTCTAGTTTGGTGGTCACAGGCTGGGGACTACTCTCTGCTGGAATTTGTTTGACAATTATTCATCCAGCCTGGCCGCACACACATTTAACAGGACAAGTCTGGCTGTCCGTTGCCGTAGTAATTGTGATTGGTACGCTTATTCCGTTTCAATTAATGACTAACTCATTGCGATTTATCAAGGCATCAACGGCTAGTTTGCTTGACGCTTTTGAGCCATTATCCGCAACAATTGGATCCGTTTTGTGCTTCGGCTTAATTATGTCGCCACTTGATTGGCTTGGCGCACTTTTGGTAGTTACTGCAGCGATGGCGCTGAATGTCACACCTAAGAAGAGGAGGAAAAACGCCTAGAACATTAGATAATAGATAAAGTATTAAAGATAAGTAATCATAAATTAAAATTTACAAACTAATGAAAAAAGTGTATTCTCCATTTGAAGGATACTGATATAGCTGGGATCTTTTACAGTATTCCCCACAGACGTGAGGGTGATCCTCGAACAGAGTGATAATTTTACCTTGCAACAAAGTATTCCCCACAGACGTGAGGGTGATCCCAAAAAGTAAGTAAGGTAAGAGCAACCACACAAGTATTCCCCACAGACGTGAGGGTGATCCTGACCGTTATGTATGTAAGACGGTTCATGATTTGTATTCCCCACAGACGTGAGGGTGATCCTATTACTTTCGCCAACTGTTACTTCCGTGTTGTTTATTCCCCACAGACGTGAGGGTGATCCTATCTTTTATAACACTACCAATATGATTGCTTAGTATTCCCCACAGACGTGAGGGTGATCCTAACGTATAAAAGATGCGCTGGTTTGCTGCCAAGTATTCCCCACAGACGTGAGGGTGATCCCGCCAATTTCGCCTGTTTGCGGGCGATAAATTGGTATTCCCCACAGACGTGAGGGTGATCCTGACCGGTGGCGACACGATTACTGCCAGATTTAGTATTCCCCACAGACGTGAGGGTGATCCTAATCGCATTAACAGCATGATTACCGACAGCAAGTATTCCCCACAGACGTGAGGGTGATCCTGGGTATGATAACCTGTTAGCTTCGCTTGCTTAGTATTCCCCACAGACGTGAGGGTGATCCTTTTCGGCGCGTTAACAGTCCCATTTACATCAAGTATTCCCCACAGACGTGAGGGTGATCCTGTCTTTCGGATAAACATAGTAGGGATCGGCTGGTATTCCCCACAGACGTGAGGGTGATCCTAGTCAACGTCATGCTCCTCGAATTCCGCTGCTGTATTCCCCACAGACGTGAGGGTGATCCCTTTGGAAGCTAAGATTAAAAAAGCTGAAGGGGTATTCCCCACAGACGTGAGGGTGATCCCTGCTGCTACCAAACAGTAGTAATAACCCAAGCGTATTCCCCACAGACGTGAGGGTGATCCTATACTTCGCACGCTTATCACCTCCTTACTAGAGTATTCCCCACAGACGTGAGGGTGATCCCTTATAACCATTACCCAGACGAAAAAGCCTATAAGTATTCCCCACAGACGTGGGGGTGATCCTGGCGACCGCAAGGTTACGGTTAAAGAAGGCGAGTATTCCCCACAAGCGTGGGGGTAATCCCATTGCTTTTTTATCCTTGCCGAATCCGCCTTCGTATTCCCCACAAGCGTGGGGGTGCTCCTAATGTTGTTCCACAGCGCTTGGGTCAAGGTATGTATTCCCCCACAGAGGTGGGAGTGATCCATTTTCCGGATTATCAATATGGGCAAAATACTGGTATTCCCCACAATGGTGAGGGTTGAAAATTAATCCTATTAAATTGTGATTAATACAGAATAAAAATAACCTCTCAAAAACTAATCTGAGAAGTATTTATTTGCATAAAAAGCCGTCGATTACGACTGCTACCGGCAGGTGATGCACATCACTTCAGTTTTATGCTACCTTGTCTTATCAAGTATTTGTTTAAATAGAGTAACAAAATAGCTCAGGCTTTCCTGAGCTATTTTTGCTATTCAATAATTTATAGAATTTCATTCTAATTTCGGGCCATCTTGTTTAAGCACTTTTTGTGTTTCATATTGTGCTGCTAATTCGGCTTGCGCAAGTCTTTCTTTACTTTCTTTTTCTAATTTGTTCCAGTCTAGTCCACTACGATTAAATGATTCTTCTGCTTCTTGAGTATACTTTTCATTTAACTGCAGAGTTTTAATTCTGCTGCCTAATTCTTTTTCAACGTAATCAGCGATTAGTTCTCTAAATGGTTGAGGATCATTTTCTGGCGCTTCTGCTGTGGCCAATGCCATCATGTATTTATCTCGAGCTTTTTTGGAAGGATTAACGTTAATTACCGGGTACCCATTTTCGGTTAATACTAAGACCTAACTGCAAGCTTGGCGAAATCGTATTAGCAGCCATTAATGGCACAACTGAAATGATGGTTAAGAATAAAGCACCAGGTAATGCCAGATTGTAAAGCAAGTCAGAAATGTAAATTGCCGTGTCTTCACCAGGGATAATACCAGGGATGTATGAATCCTGCTTAGAGAGATTGTCTGGGTCAATTTGGTAGTAAGAAAGCAACATTATTTGAAGATGGTATAATTAAAGATGTATTCCTCATAATAATGAGGGTCATCCATTGATGATAATTATTAATATGGTATTCCCCACATTTGTGGGGCTAATTTATAGGTTATAGCATGGTGTTATAACCTATTTATTTAAAATTATTTTTAAAAACGCTTGCAATAAATTTTATTCCGGTATATATTTAATTTGATTATGATTATTAAAATAAAAGAAGGTTGAAAGTAATGCCAGCTTTATCAAGTAAAACTTTAGCATTGTGGGCAAAGAAAAATACAGAAGACGGTCAACAAAAATGGTTACCATTGATTGCTCACTTAACAGATACTAAAAATGTAATTAATTTTTTATATAATCATTGGCTGTCTAATAATCAGCGTCAATTTTTAAAAGGAAATTTTTCTGATGACGAAATTCATAAATTAGTCAAGTTCTTGGGCTTTATTCATGACCTCGGTAAGGCTACACCAGCTTTTCAAACTAAAAAAGCATATATTCATGATGATGATTTAGATAATGCTTTGATTGAAAAGCTAATCAGGCAAGGGTTCTATGATCTTGATAATTTGGAATTACCGTTGCGAAGAGAATCCCCTCATAACCGAGCAGGAGAAGCTTTATTACTAAAATTTGGTGTGCCAGAAAATGTGGCCGCATTGATTGGCGGCCATCATGGTAAGCCTGAGTCTACTACTCCTTATGATGAAATTAGGAATCATACAGCAAATTATTATCAAAGTGATCAAAATGAAACCCTGAAAACACCTTGGCAGCAAGTCCAAAAAGAATTATTTGAATATGGTTTAGCAATTGCAGGTTATCAAAGTGTTGCAGATATTCCGGACATTACTCAACCGCAAGCTGTGATATTGGAAGGCCTAATAATTATGGCTGATTGGCTAGCTTCAAGTGAGCGTACACATAATGGTGAAGAGCTCTTTCCATTAATTAGACTAGATCAAACTTGGCATGATTTAAATATGGAAGAACGTTTTGAGCAAGCGATGCATAATTGGTATCTTGGCGATGAATGGGAGCCGCAAAAAGTTTCTGAAACAACTGACCCATATGAAAAGAGATGGCAGTTTAAAGCAAGACCCGTTCAAAAGACAATAACTAAAGCAATTGGTGAAACAACTGATCCGGGAATGATTATTGTCGAAGCACCAATGGGTTTAGGTAAAACAGAGATTGCACTGGTTGCTGCTGAACAGTTAGCTTATATTACCGGTGCAGATGGGTTGTTTATGGGATTGCCAACACAAGCAACTAGTAATGCCATGTTTAAACGAGTTGAGTATTGGTTGCAAAAACTATCTGCTGAGCAACAAAGTGATTTTTCAATTGAATTAATGCACAGTAAAAAAGCGTTTAATAGCGAATACAAAAGGCTACCTGATGCGGAAAATGTGGCAGATGATACAGATACTGGGGCTGTTACAGTTAATAGTTGGTTTTCTGGGAAAAAGACTATCCTGACTAAGTTCACGATTGGTACGATCGATAATCTACTTTCAATGGGATTAAAGCAAAAGCATTTGTTTTTAAAGCATTTAGGATTGAGCGGCAAAATAGTCGTGATTGATGAGGTCCATGCTTATGATGCATACATGAGTCAATATTTGTATAAAGCAATCACATGGCTAGGTACATACCATGTTCCTATTGTAATTTTGTCAGCAACATTGCCAATAGAAAAAAGGCAAGCTCTGATTAAAGCCTATTTGAAAGGTAAATATAACCGAAAAGAACGTAAACAATTTAAAGCACCTGCTGATTGGGAAAATAACCAAGCATATCCATTAGTAAGTATTCTGGATGGCTGTCAGTTAAAGCAAATTTCAGAATTTCCTGGTCAAAGCGACCAGAAAGTACAAAAGTTGCAGGTTGAAAGAATTAATTTACCTGATGATGAATTAGTAGCTGCCATTTTAGACAAGATAAAGGCTGGTGGAATTGCTGGAGTTATTGTAAATACAGTTAAGCGTGCACAAGCATTGGCTAAATTAGTTGCGCAAACCGATGTGGAATTCATGGTTTTACACTCTGCTTTTTTAGCACCAGAACGAACAGCACAGGAAACCAAATTGCAAAATGCAATTGGTAAAAAAGATAAGAAAAACAAAAAAGACAAGCGACCCGAAAAATTAGTTGTAATTGGGACACAGGTTTTAGAGCAATCTTTGGATATTGACTTTGATGTTCTTTATACAGATATTGCACCAATTGATTTGATTTTGCAGCGAGCGGGGCGGTTGCATCGTCATGAAATTGTTAGACCAAAAAGTTTAGAGCAGCCACAACTTTATGTGATGGGAATTAATGACTTGGGCGATTATGGTGCAGCTAATGAGAGTATTTATCATAAATATTTGTTGATGAAGACGGATCATTTTTTGCCAGATACTATTACGTTACCTGATGATATTTCTAATCTTGTCCAGCAAGTTTATAATCCTGAAACTGATTCTAAAGTTGCTGGAATTGAAAAGGCAAAAGAAGAATTTGACTTGTACATTAATGAAGAAAAAGAAAAAGCTAAAAAATTTCAAATTAAAAATCCGCAACTTAAGGAACCAATTCATGGCTGGCTGAATTATGAGCAATCAGGTGTTGATAAGGATGAAGAAAAGGCAAGTAGGGCTGTTCGGGATATTCAAGAAACAATTGAAGTTATTTTGCTTAAGCATACAGCTAAGGGTGACTTTTTAATTAATGGTCAAGATTTGGCTCAGGTTTCAGATTATGATATTTCAGAGCAAGTAATCAGACTACCAACAGCAATGACACAGTATGTAACTGCAATTGATGATGTAATTAAATCCTTAGAAAAGATTACTAGTAAGTATTATGCAGACTGGCAAAATAGCGTTTGGCTCAAGGGAGCCTTAGCTCTTCCTTTAGATGAGAATTTAACAACTACTCTTGGTAAGTGGAAATTGCAGTATTCGGAACAATTTGGTTTGAGTTATACAAAGGATGATGATGATGATTGAAAAAGATTTTAATTTAACTACGGATTCTTGGCTTAAAGTAATCGATAGGCAAACCGGTCAAGAGCAACGAGTTTCTTTAATTGAATTATTTAAAAATGCGCAAAATTATCGGCAATTAGCTGGTGACATGCGAGCACAAGATTTAGCGATTATGCGACTTTTATTAGCAATCTTAACGACAGTCTATTCTCGTTTTGATGCAGCTGGTCAATCTTATGAATGGTTAGAAGATGAAAAGGATTCGTTTAAAGCTGGTGCGGTAATTTCTGATGATTATGATGAAGACGAAATTGATGATGACTTATTAGCAACTTGGCAAAGTTTATACCAAAAAGGACATTTTACAGAGATTGTTACTAAATATTTAGAGCATTACGCTGATAAATTTGCTTTCTTTGGTGACCATCCTTTTTATCAGGTAACAAAAGCTGAATATGATGAGCTAGTTCCAGATAATAAGGCTGTTGCCAAGGGTACAGGAACAGTATCAGTTAAGCAAATTAATAGACGCATTTCTGAAAGTAACAATACTCCAGCGCTCTTTGCACCGAAAGCTGGTGAAGGTAAAAACCAAATTGCAGTCGATGAATTGGCTAGATGGATAATTACTTACCAAAGCTTTACTGGGGTAACTGATAAAACTAAGATTAAAGCAGATGAAAAATTCTCAGTTTCACCTGGTTGGCTGTATAAATTAAATCCTGTTTTTGCTCAGGGTAAAACTCTTTTTGAAACTTTGATGTTAAACCTAGTTTTATTTAGTCAAGAGCCAGCACGGCAAAGACCAGTCTGGGAATATGTAAGCGCAAAAGAGTACGTGAGTGAACGCCAAAAAAATCTTTTACCGAATAATATTGCAGAGCTGTATACAAGTTGGTCACGGATTTTGCATATTGAATGGAATAATACTGGGGAGCCAACTATCTTTAGTGCAGGATTGCCCAAAATTGTCAGTGATAATGCAATGATTGAACCGATGACAGTCTGGAAATATGATAAAAAGACAGCGACTTATAGGCCAGCAGTTAGAAGATTGCAGTCATTAGGCAAAGCAATGTGGCGCAGTTTCGGTAATTACGTTAATGCCAATAAGGTTCATGATAACAGGGAGCCAGGAATTGTTGTTTGGCTGCGATTACTTAAAGAAAAACAGGCAATTCCGCACAATAAATTATTGACATTGGCGTCCGTGGACTTGATTGATGATGATAATGCGACATCACAATCTCCGGTTGCTGAAGTTACTGATGATATGACTATTAATGCCGATGTTCTTTTTGATGAAAATGATGCAGATTATTGGCCAGCGCAAATTGAAGCAGTGATTGAAAAGACGCAGACAGTTGGGTCATACTTTTGGCAATTTGCACGTGATGTTGGCGAAATTCGCGGATTTAAAGACAATTCGCTTAAGGAGTTTGCTAATCGCTTAAGCGCCAAGTTTTATTATGGATTAAATCAACCGTTTAAAGATTGGCTCGCAGGCTTAACTAATCATGATGAACGTGGTGAAAAGGTATTACTTTGGGAAAAGCAGCTTAAACAGCATGCTTTTGCAGAAGCTAAAAAGGTAATGGATACTAGTTCATCACGTGATGTAAAAGGGGTTCTTACCGATAAAGGCCTTAGAAATATTTTCACGATTAATAACTATTTTAAATATCGTGTTAATTCTGAATTGAAGAAGGAGTGATGACTTGATGGAATATGATTATGCAATCAGAAAAATAACGGCTAAAATCATTGACCGACTTTATGATAATGGCAATTTGGATAAAGCCGCTTTAGCAAGCTTAAGAAGTGCCGCGACAATTACTAGTCAGCGTGCACAAAACGTTTGGCCATTATTAATGAAGTATTTACCAGAACAATTTTTAAGTAAAAATGGTGAGCCGACAATTGGTGAAATTGCTGTATTTGCTGCAATACGCCTTTATGCAATTCAGCAGCAAGGTAAAGATGAATTAGTTTGTGGCGATTCAACAAAGAAAAAAGCTAAAGATAATGCAGAAGCTGATGGGGTAAGCTTGTTCACTGCTCTTTCTAAGTTAAGAGCAAATGAAGATGTGAGAGTAGCACTAGATCGGCGTATTCAACCATTACTAGCAACAAATAATATTGCTAGTGTTATCAATTCGCTAACGCATCTAGTAGAAATCCAAAAAGCTACTAATCAGGCAGTAAAAATTGACTATCCACTACTAGCACAAGATTTATATGATTTTCAGACAAATTATCATCGTGCGGGTAATGTTCGCTTATCGTGGGGTCAACAATATTTTAGAGTAACTAACTCAGATAGTATTAAAGGAGAAGAAAATGACTAACAAAAACTTATATTTAGATCTTAATGTATTACAAACAGTGCCATCGTCAAACATTAACCGTGATGATACTGGTGCACCTAAAACGGCATTGTATGGTGGTGTTACACGGGCGCGTGTTTCTTCACAAAGCTGGAAAAAAGCGATGCGTGATTACTTTAGAGACGAAAGTGCCTCGGTTGGAACAAGGACTAAAGAAGTTGCCGAATTTTTGGCAAAAAAAGTGCAATCTTTGGATAATTCTTTGGACGAAGAAGCTGCTATGGAAAAGGCAACAGCAATTTTGACTGCTGCAGGAATTAAGGTTAAAAAGGATAAGAAGTCAGGCAAGACTTTAACAGGCGCGCTTTTATTAGTTAGTCCTGGACAAGTTGATAAATTAGCCCAGTATGCACTTAACCATGATAAATTTGATGATAAAGATATTAAGAAGGAAATTAAGCAAATCTTGAAGGAGGATAATTCCTTAGACTTAGCTTTGTTTGGCCGGATGGTTGCTGATAATCCAGAATTAAATGTTGATGCGTCGGCTCAAGTTGCCCATGCAATTTCGACACATGAAATTATTCCAGAATATGACTACTTCACAGCACTCGATGATTTGCAATCAGATGATGCTAATGGTGCAGCAATGCTGGGAACGATTGAATATGATTCTGCAACTTTATACCGCTATGCAAATATTAATGTTAAAGATTTGGCTAAAAATTTAGGCAATCAAGATGCTATTCAAAGTATAATTGCCTTTATTAAAGCCTTTACTTTGTCAATGCCAACAGGTAAACAAAACACGTTTGCAAATAAGACTTTGCCAAATTATATTATGGTTACACTGCGTCCAGATACTCCAGTTAATTTGGTTTCAGCATTTGAAGAACCAGTTGTGACCAAAGGTGGTTTTGTTAAAAATTCTATTCAGAAGTTAGAAGATGAATATCAATCTACTAATAGCATGCTTGAAGAGCCTCTTCTTAATGTTGTGCTTTCGCGAGATGGTAGTGGGCAACTTGAAAAAGTCACAAAACTTTCTGAATTACTAGATCAGATATCTGCAGCTTTGACAAAGGTTATGCAAGATGAAGACACTAACGATTAGGTTGACTGCGCCTTTGCAGTCTTATGGCAATGAAGCATCATTTGAACGGCGGACAACAGGCGATTATCCAGCAAAAAGTGCAATAATAGGGATAATTGCCGCAGCATTGGGATATGGTCGTGATGATCAACGGATTAAGCAGTTAAATGATTTACAATTTGCTGTTCGAATTGACCAACATGGGATAACTTTAACCGATTTTCAGACGGTTGAATGGAAAAAAGATACACGAAAGATCACCTATCGTGACTACTTGCAAGATGCTGTTTTTGTTGTAGCTGTTGGTGGTGACGAGACTACCATTGAAAAAATCCATTTTGCATTAAAGCACCCGCATTATGCCTTATTTTTAGGCAGACGTGCAAATGTTCCTGCTGGCGTTTTACAAATGGATATTAAAGATGGCGATCCAGTTTCTGTGTTAAAACAATTGCCGTGGAGAGCCTCTGATTGGTATCAAAAACGGCAAAGGCGCAGTGCCACATTTAGAGCGGAAATCATTGCGGATGCGGATTTATTGCCGGATGTTAATAAATCGAGTATGGAAGTAAAAGATGAAGCTATATCATTTGATTCAAAAGCACGTCAGTATGGCTTTCGCGAGGTTAAAACCACAGTAGTTGAACTTACCAATCCTGTTTTTAAATCAGATACTGAGCATGATGCTTTGTCAGCTTTATAAAAAGGAGCGCAAATGTATTTATCAAGAGTTGAGATCGATGTAAATAATCGACAAAAAATTAAAGATTTGACGCAACTTTCGGCTTTTCATAATTGGGTAGAGCAAAGCTTCCCAGATGAAATTAGAGCTGGTAAGAGATTGCGTCACTTGTGGCGGCTTGATCGTTTATCAGGAAAGTTATACTTATTGATTCTTAGTGAGGCCAAGCCTAATCCAGAAGGACTGTTGCGATATGGTGTTGCCAGAACAGTTATTATCAAAAATTACGATAATTTTTTAAGTCAAATCAAACAAGGCGAAGTTATGCAGTTTAGGCTGACTGCCAACCCATCTTACAGGCCAAAAGATCAAAATAAGGTATACCCTCATGTTACTGTGGCGCAACAAATGCAGTGGTTGGCTGATCGAGCAGAAAAATCTGGCTTTCAGGTTAAATATTCTGAAAATGAACAATCGTTTAACATTGTTAGTCGTGATTGGCCGCTGTTATCATATCGCGGTAATCGCAGAGTGCGTCTTAGTCGGGTTACGTTTGAGGGTATCTTGCAGGTTACCGATGTCGAACTGTTTAAAGAGACATTGATTAATGGATTGGGTCGTGAAAAGGCCTTTGGCATGGGATTGATGACGGTTATTCCGAGGTCAAAATAATGGTGAAAAACTTTGGCGCTAAGAAGCCAGAGCTATCAGAACTGGCTAGAATTAGTGATCGAATAACATTTCTTTATTTTGAACATGCTAAGTTGAACAGGCAAGATAGTGCCCTAATGGTTTCTGATAGTCGTGGTACTGTTTTTGTTCCAGCGGCAATTGTAAGTGTACTGATGTTAGGTCCAGGTGTTGATGTTACTCATCGAGCGATGGAACTAATTGGTGAGGCTGGTATGAGTGTAGTTTGGGTTGGTGAATACGGCGTGCGGCAATATGCTCATGGGCGCTCACTCAATCATTCTTCACGTTTACTTGAGGCTCAGGCAAAATTGGTGTCTAATAAACGCTCTCGAGTTGCAATTGCTAGAAAAATGTACCAAATGCGGTTTCCTGATGAAGACGTTTCGCAACTTTCAATGCAGGAATTGCGTGGCAAGGAAGGTAGTCGTGTTAGGCGAATATATCGTGAGCAATCTAAAAGAACAGGCGTCTTGTGGACGCGGCGCGAATATAATCCTGATGATTTTGAAGCACAAACGCCAATTAATAAGGCGTTGACTGAAGCTCATCAAGCTTTATATGGCCTAAGTTATAGCGTTATTGTTGCGATGGGTGCTTCTGCAGGCTTAGGCTTTGTCCATACAGGACATGATTTGGCATTTGTTTATGACTTTGCGGATTTATATAAAGCAGAGATTTCAATACCTGTTGCTTTTGAAATTACGGCCAAGTACGGTAATGATAAAGATATCGCTACTAAGACAAGGCTAGCCATGCGGGATATATTTGCTAGTGGTAAATTATTAACGCGAATGGTAACTGATTTGCAAAATTTACTTGGTGTGACAGAGGCAAAAGAAGCTAATGTGATTAACTTGTGGGATGACAAATTAGGCTTGCAAAAATTTGGTGTACAATATCACGAAATTGAAGAGGGCAGTGACTGATGATTGTAGTTACTTTAACTAAAGTGCCACAGTCATTGCGAGGCGACCTTACTAAGTGGTATCAAGAAGTACAAACAGGTGTCTATGTGGGCAATGTTAGTGCAAGGATACGTGATTTATTGTGGCAACGAGTAGAGAAAAATATTGGTAGTGGTGAAGCGACCATGGTTTATAGTACCAATACTGAGTTGGGTTACGAGATTAAAACGACACGACGAAATTATGATGTTGTTGATTATGATGGTATTCCGCTAGTGATGCGGCTGAATGTTGATAATATGCCGCAAGCTACAAAGTATGGTTTTAGTAATGCAGCTAAATTTCATCGTGCAAAAGTGATGGCACATAATCAGAAAAAGGTTCACACTAAAATTTCACAGCCGGAAATTACTGTGTTGGATCTTGAAACAACAGGATTAAAAGCTGGTCGTGATCAAATTATTGCAATAGGTGCTATTAAAAAGCTAAAAGATGGTAGTTATCAAAAATTTGATCAATTAATTAAAATCGATCAAAAAATACCTAAACCAATAACTGAGCTTACGGGTATAACTGAAAAGATGCTGGCAGATAATGGGATACCACTTAGTTTAGCTCTTGTTCAGCTAAAAGATTTTATCAAGTCTTCTATTTTAATGGGTTATAATTTTCATTTTGATGAAACGTTTTTGTCTAGTGGTCTAGTTACTTGTAACTTAGCAGAATTAGATAATAAAACAATTGATTTAATGGCGATAGTTAAGAAAACCGAAAAGTTTCTCGATAACTACCAGTTGGCGACAGTATTAAAGTTTTATAATATTGAAAATTTGCAGCCACATAATGCATTATCTGATGCTCAGGCTACAATGGAATTAGCAAACAAACTAATAAAAAACGGTAGGATTAAATTTTAGGAATGTTGGTATCATAGGGATCTTTTACTGTATTCCCCACATGCGTGGGGGTGATCCTAGATGACGTGCCGGATATTCCAGAACATCCGAGTATTCCCCACATGCGTGGGGGTGATCCTTAGTTGGATCCGGTATTTCTCTGGCAAAATATGTATTCCCCACATGCGTGGGGGTGATCCCTGCCGGTCACCATTTTCCAGAGTGAACTCCACGTATTCCCCACATGCGTGGGGGTGATCCCGATTGCCCGTCAAGCTGTGAAGAAAGCTAAAGGTATTCCCCACATGCGTGGGGGTGATCCTAATCTAACTAATTCAAGTAATCAAGCTAAAAAGTATTCCCCACATGCGTGGGGGTGATCCTTAGATTTTCTTGAATTTGGTCCGCATCAGGTTGTATTCCCCACATGCGTGGGGGTGATCCGGATTGCACCCATGTGATTAGCTACATCAGCTAGTATTCCCCACATGCGTGGGGGTGCTCCCTTGGTTAGTTGTTCATCAGTCATGATTATTTAGTATTCCCCACATGCGTGGGGGTGATCCTCTCTAAATGCTTCTTGAATAGCTTCATAAACCGTATTCCCCACATGCGTGGGGGTGATCCTCGCAAGCTTGGTTTTTTGTTTGGAGGAAAATAGTATTCCCCACATGCGTGGGGGTGATCCTAAATTTGGTATTAGTTATCACACCATCACAAAGTATTCCCCACATGCGTGGGGGTGATCCTTTTTGTTTCGCTCGGAGTCTTTGATAAAAATAGTATTCCCCACATGCGTGGGGGTGATCCCATCGTTGCTTCTTGAAACTCAGCTTTTTCTAAGTATTCCCCACATAGGTGGGGGTGATCCTGGTGGCATTCAATATAGCGATGCAGACTATCAGTATTCCCCACATAGGTGGGGGTGATCCTGTTTTTATTATCATCTGATGCAACACCATTTAGTATTCCCCCACATGCGTGGGGGTGATCCTCCGTATATTTCTAAGTCAAAGTTGGTTAAAACGTATTCCCCACAAGCGTGAGGGCGATCCTGAGCTACTGGACAATGAAGGCTACTTGACCAATGAAGATATGCAAGATGAAAAAGTTGTTATAGTTGATATTGGCGGCGGTACTATTTTGATTGATACGGTGCTTAACCTTGAATTGAGCAGTACCAATCACTGGTATTGATGACTTGTATGAAATGATTGCCGGCAGGATTAATGGCCATGTGAGTGAGTTCCAGCTTGAGCGTGAATTACGCGCAGAAAACGCTAAAAAGCAATGGTCTTACCGCTTTTCAAAGAATAAGCAAGATAACATTACCAAACTTGTAAATACTGAAAAGATTATTGATAATAAAGCTATTGAATTATTTAAAGCAAATCCAACAATTTCAAAATCAAAATTTGTAAGGTTAGCTCTTAGTAATCAGATCGATCAAGAAGCAACTGAAAGTTCAGCAACTAACCAGGCTCAATCTTAGTCAAAAGAAAAGACGCCAAGAAAGCATTTAGATAAAGATTTTAATGCTAAAATTTTTTTCTGACAAAGATTTTTAACAACAATAACTTAAACTTAAAATTTTGCAAAAAAGGTAGTTACTAAAAGTACCTACTTTTTATTTATTTTAAAATAAATATTTGCTTATGATTGCTTGGGCGTATAATAAATATATAAGTTAAGGGAGATAAATAAATGAAAAAATATTATGCATATCCAGCTGTTTTTGATGACTCAAAAAATGAAGCGGGTAACTACACGGTAACCTTTCCAGATATTCCAGGTGCAATTACTGAAGGAGTTGGTATACCAGCTTCAATCAAACGAGCTGAAGAATGTCTAGAAGGATTTTTGTTAGTATCAGGTAAAGAATATAAAGCTAGTTCTCTATCTGATATACAACGAAAAAATCCAGATAAAATTGTTAGTTATATTGTTGCCGATATGTTACAGGCTAAGAAGTGCATAAAAGATAGAATGGTTAATAAAAATACTAGGATACCATTACGATTGGCTGAAAAAGGCAAAGAAGCAAAAATCAATTTTTCGCAATTACTAACGGAAGCACTAGAAGAAAAATTAGAACGAATCGAATAATTTAGCTATACCACTGCTAACTTTACATAATCAACATTTTATCCGAAGTAGTAAAATTCGGCTTTATATCAAAGCCAAAATTGCCAAAAAAGTTTGTGAAATTTTTATGTTTCATAAGCTAAACAAATTTTATTTTCAGTCAACGTTTAAGAACGTTTGAAATTTCCGTCAAAATTGCATACCAATTTTAAACATGCTACAATACAATTGTAAATAAAAAGAAGTCCTACTACTAATAGAACTTCTTAAACACAAGCTTCCGCCTTCAAAGAGCGGTGGCCGAAAATTATAGTTTAGCTAAAGGCTATCCCATAACTTGCCAAAGTTTATATGTGGGACGGTCTTTTTTTGTTGCGCTTATTTGTTGTGATGGTTGCTGTCGATATAAGTCAACAGTGCCAACAGCACTAAACCAAACTGCAACATTAAAGAAATTGCATCGTGGACGCTCATTAACTGCTAATCCTTTCAATAATTTGCTCCATGTTCCCATAGATAATCATCTCCTTGGAATTAAACAGCCACTGCCCTTTAAAACTTTACCTTATGTTTCACTATCAATTATATCTTGATAATGGTTGACAGTGCAAGTTCAGTTGCTTTCATGCACATTAAGTATCTCGTACAAAATACTAATTTTTACTCATACTGTATCTTGTGTTTGCAAAAGCTTAAGATGTGTTAGATGATGTCAAAGAAATCATTAACAAACTACGTAAATAGTTCAGCTGTTGAAAGTCTAGATTATCCTAGGCTTTTTTCAATTGATCTAATTGTGAAATTATGAAAAGCATAAGTATAAGAGCCTTGCTAAATCAAGGCTCTTAGGCGTGAAACATGAAAATTTCACAAACTTCTTTAACTGGTAATTTTAGTCTTAATGTAAAGCTAGCAGTGATGTGGCTAGAATTTTCTTAATGAAAAAACTATTTTCGGGAATTTTAACATTTAGCGGTCTACTTTCCCTATATATTTTTTACATAATTTGCATAATAGACTACTACCGAGATAAGAAAATGCGTGAAAGATATTAAATCACGGGCACTGATATAGTATCAGTGCTTTTTGTTTATGCAATTTTATTAAATTTCCTACATTAATAATGGCTATCAGGATTAATTTATGAATAATGGTACATAACATGCTTGATGAGTAGAGCAGAAATAACCAGAAGACTATAATGTTTAGCATACATAACAAAAATATTATCTATATATCAAATTATTATTAATATTACATAATTAGTCATGAATTATGAATAGCCCTTACATTTTGTAAATAGCAGCTTATTTTTGGCTAACTTGTTAAATAAAATATTATTTTTATACTATATTTAGCTTTTGTAAAATAGCTTGCAAAAAAATCGCTTTTATTACATAATATGTATTTATAAAGAGTGTGTTAACGAATGAATTGGGGCTTATATTCAATTCCTCAATTATTTAAAAAGTACTTTTAACCTAACCACAATACTTTTGTTAAAGTATTAGGTTATGTTTAGGTGCGTTGAAAGCTAGCATATCAGTAAATTAGGTAAATCTTAGCAGTTTGTAAGTATCCAGCATGCAATTATATGAAGGCTGGACAATGTTTAAAATACATGGTCAACAATACTGAAAAGGAGTAATTGGAATGAGTAATACGAATTTATATCTTGATCTGAATATATTACAGAAAGTACCTTCTTCTAATATTAATCAAGATTCTACGGGTGCAGCAAAGACCGCGTTTTATGGTGGGGTAACACGTGCACGAGTTTCTGCACAAAACTGGCAAAAGGCTGTACATGATTTCTTTAAAGCTGAAAATGCTGCAGTTGCAACAAAGACTAAAGAAGTTGCCGAGTTATTGGCTTACAAGCTAACTGCCTTAGATGGATCTTTAGACGCTAATTCAGCAATCGACAAGTCAATTGCTACTTTGGGTGCAGCTGGACTTAAATTTAAGCGGGACCAAAGTACTGGTAGAGTTTTGACAGATACTTATTTGATGATTAGTCCTGATCAAATTGAAAAATTGGCACAGTATGCCTTAACTCATGATAATTTTACTGATCGAAATGCTAAAAATGATGTTACACGGATTTTGCAAACTAATAATTCTTTAGACTTGGCTTTATTTGGTCGTATTGTTGCAGATAATCCAAGATTGAATGTTAGTGCAGCAGCTCAAGTAGCACATGCAATTTCAACGCATGAGATTAAATCAGAGTACGATTACTTTACAGCATTTGATGATTCACACCCAGATAAAGCAACTGATGTTGACATGCTTGGTGCAGTTGAATATGATTCAGCAATTTTGTATCGTTATGCTAATGTAAGTGTTAATACTTTGGCAAACAACCTTAATGGTGGCGATATTGTTAAGAGTGTTGCAGAATTTGTTAAGGCCTTTATTCTTTCAATGCCTGCAAGTACACGTATGACATTTGCTAATAAGACTTTGCCAAATTACATCATGATTACTTTAAGAGAGGGCACACCAATTAATTTGGCTTCTGCTTTTGAAGAACCAATTATCTCCAAAAAGGAATGCATTTCTAAGTCAATTACAAGACTAGAAGACGAATACATGGCAACTAAGAGATTTGTAGAAGAACCGTTGATGAACGTAATACTCACAAACCATCCTTCAAGAATTAACAATCAAGCTGGTAACTTATCAGATTTACTGAAGCAAGTTACTGATGCATTGACTAAAGCAATGCAAAGCGAAGATGTTAATGACTAAATTGGCTGCTTTTTAAGCAGGCATTAAAGTTATTGAAGGGAGCGAAAATGTATCTATCAAGAGTTGAAATTGATGTTAATAATTGGCGCAATGCTAAGAAATTAACACAACTTTCTGCGTTTCACAATTGGGTAGAGCAAAGCTTTCCTGATGAGATTGATTCAAAAGAGCAAATGCTCCACCTATGGCGGCTTGACCGTTTGGTGAACAAAAATTATTTGTTAATCGTTAGTCAAAATAAGCCAGATAGTATTCTGCTTTCACGTTTTGGCGTTGTTGGTACTGTAGTTACTAAAAACTATGACAAGTTTTTAGATAATATTGAACCTGGTCAACTGATGAACTTTCAGCTAACTGCTAATCCGTCGTTTAAGTCGGCTGAAGGGAAGGTAACACCATTGATTACTGTGAAAGATCAGGCGCAATGGCTTATTGAGCAAGCAGAAAAAGCTGGCTTCCAGTTAAAACGTTCTGAATTTAAAATTACTAGTCGTGAGTGGCCAGTTGTACTGCATCGAGATGGCCGGAGAGTGCGTCTCAGCAGAGTAACGTTTATGGGTAAGCTGCGAGTTAAGGATGCTAACTTGTTTAAGCAGGCTTTAACTAGTGGCATAGGTCTAGAGAAGACCTTTGGCATGGGCCTCATGACAGCTATTCCTTTAGCTGAATAATATTTGAATAAAAAAGGCGATCCTTTGAGGGTCGCTTTTTTAGTATGCTTTAAAAACTCTGTCAAAATTATTGTTTTTTATTGACTTACAAAAAGTAAGTGGTATTATGTGAAATGCACTTACAAAAAGTAAGCTTTAAGAATAACTTTGAAGAATGGAGTTTTTATAATGACGAAGATGATGGCAGGTCAAGCACTTGCAAAGGTATTAGAAAAATGGGACGTCGATCATGTTTATGGTATTACCGCCGATTCAATTAATAATACGGTTGATGGGTTGTACCAAGAGCGTGATCACATCAGATATATTCAGGTAAGACATGAGGAAGTCGGAGCCTTAGCCGCAGCAGCTGACGCTAAGTTAACTGGTAAAATTGGTGTTGCTTTTGGTTCTGCAGGTCCAGGCTCAGTACATATGTTAAATGGACTTTATGATGCCAAAATGGACCACGTACCAGTTTTAGCCTTAGTTGGACAGACTTCAACAGCATTTATGAATACTAATTTCTTCCAAGAAATGAATCAAGATCCAATTTATGCTGATGTAGCACAATTTCATAAATTGGCAGCTAATGCGGAGCAGATACCTAGCTTGATTGATGAAGCAATTCGGTCTGCATATGCAACTAAGTCAGTTTCAGTTGTTGTATTGCCGGATGATCTTTCTGGACAAGAAATTGAGTATGTGGCAACTAAAACAGCTGCTTTGAGTGCTACTGATAATGAAATTGCTGCTAAAGAAAGCGATGTTGCTGCCGTTTTTGCTGCAATTAAGAATGCAAATAAGCCAATTATGTGGTTAGGACAAGGTGCACGTGGTAATCGCGTTGCTGCAGTGGCAGTTGCTGATAAGTTTGGCTTACCAGTTTTGACTACTGCACCAGCTGCCGATGTTTTTCCTACCGACCATCCCAACTACATGGGCGCACGTGGACGTTTAGGAACTAAACCTGCTTTTGATGTTTCTCAAGACAGCGACTTAATTTTATATATTGGAACTAACTATCCGTTTGCTCGCTTTTTGCCAAATGACAAGACAATTATTCAAGTTAACAACAATTTAGCCGATTTGGGTAAGCAACACGATGCTGACATTACTGTTTTGGCTGATGCCAAAGACTTTTTAGAAAAGTTAGCTGCAGTTGATTATCAAGCAGAGCCAACTGCATTCTTAAAAGCAGCCCAGAAAGACCGCGTTTTATGGGTAAAGTGGCTGGAGAAGTTAGCTGCTGATGATCATGCTGGTTTGCGTGCCGAAAGTGTGATTCAGGCAATTAAGGAAAATTCAACAAAGGATGCAATCTTCGGCCTTGATGTCGGCAATAATACTGAATGGGCTTTACGGCAATTGCCATTTGATCAGGATCAGAAATATGCAATGTCAGCTTGGTATGGCACAATGGGTTTTGGCTTACCAGCTGGTCTTGCAGCCAAATTATCGTTTGCTAGGCGACAAGTTTGGACAATTTCTGGGGATGGTGGTTATGCAATGGTAATGCCGGATTTATTAACAGAAGTTAAGTATCATTTACCTGTAGTTAATGTTGTTTTAGAGAATAAGTCCTTCGGCTTTATTGGACATGAAAAATTGCAAGCTAATCAGGCGCCTTATGGTATTGATCTAGTTGGTGCAGATTGGGCCAAAGCAGCTGAGAGTATGGGTGCAATTGGCTTAACCGCAACTAATTTAGTAGAATTAAAGGCAGCAATGACCAAGATTGAGCAGCTGCAGGCTAGTGGTAATAATTTGCCAATTGTCTTGGATGCTAAAATTTTAGATATTGATCCAATTGATACTAATGTTGTTATGACTGACGAAAATGTTTTTGGTATAGAGGCAGTAGCCGATTACCGTAAGACCTACGAGTTATCAGTAACAGAACAACCTACATTTAGCCAACTATTAGCTGACGCAGTAGATAATCAATAAAAATATCAGGTGAACATAAAAACCTCTTCAGATTTAACTGAGGAGGTTTTTGATTGTAATAATTTAATCAGCCACACGTTCTTGGTGCCAATCAAGCACCATCTTAACAATCGCGTTAGCAACATTTAAGTTACGCAAAATTGGACCGTGAGAGTATGTTCCAATGAAGTTGTGATAATGTAAACCCTCAAGCCCATCTTGGGGATTGTTACCATAGCCAGTGATCATTTTACCCAATGGCCGCAGCTTCTGACTGTCAAAATAAGTTTGGCCTGAATGATTTTCAAATGCCTTAACTTCGCCCCATTGAGTAGTGTAGTGAGTGTCGCCAATCATGCGCTTATCAGCCTTAAAAACGGTGTGAAATGGTAAAATATCTAACCCTTTAATCGTGGTGCCGCCAATTGTTTTGTAGTATGTGCCAACAAGCTGGTAACCACCACAAACGCCAAGCATTGGATGACCGGCATTAATATAATCGGTTAATGTTTCTTTGTGCCGCGGTAAGTCTTTAGCAACAACGGTTTGCTCAAAGTCTTGGCCACCACCGAAGAAGACAAAATCATAATCAAAGGCATTGAAGGGGTCACCTAAGGAAACATTATCAACCTGAGTGGTGTAATTCTGCTTTTTTAATAGGTAACGAATAATTTTAACATCGCCTGAATCACCATAGGTGTTCATTAAGTCTTCATATAAGTATGCAATTTTAATTGTCTTGTCAGCCATCACGTCTCAACCTTTCATCTTGCTCTTAGTATAGCTTAAATAGCTTGTGTCCGGCAAAGGAAGATAGTAATTATTATTCGAATTAACTATTTTTTAAGATGTTGCGATTGTGCTTATAAATTCTGAACTTTGATAGATTATAATATATTGAAAAATTGCCAACTTAATTCGTCGCAAAATTGCACACCAATTTTAATCATGTTACAATGTCGGTATAAATAAAAAGAAGCCCTACTGGTATAGGACTTCTCTACGTAGAGCCGTCTTCAAAGGACGGTGGCTACTGGATTGTATTTTTTAAAAATACGCCCTGTAACTGTCAAGTTATTAGTCAGGGCGTTTTTGTTTGCAGTTATTTCTTGCGATTGTCGATATACGTCAACACATCAACAAGAAACGTAACTGATAGCAACACGATTGTTGCTACTTCGTAACCACTTACAAGTGACTGACCTTTCTATTAAGAGATTGGAGTATTAGTCCAGTAAATGCCATAAGCATCATCTTCTTTCAAACGGTAGCCACCGCCCTTTTTAACTTTTCTACGTTTCTTAATTATAGCAAAAATCGAATAGAATTTGGTTATTACTTTGTATCTTGCTGTGCCGCAAAATGATTGATTGGTCCATATTTGGAACCAACAGCGATTGGGTGAGCAATTGCTTCATAAGTAAAGTCTTTAGCGATTTTAACACTATCGATAACAGACTTGCCTTTGGCTAGCTCGGCTGCAATAACAGCGGATAAAGTGTCACCAGTACCGTTAATCCGATCAGTATCAATAAAAGGCTTGGTGAATTCATAAAATTTGCCATCAGCAGTTAATAAAATATCGGTAACTGCTTTTTGAGTATTATTATCATGACGGCCCTTCATGAGGACATTTTTAGCGCCCATTTGTTGTAATTTACGTGCACCTTGCTTAATTTCTTCTATATTATTAAGGTCGAGGCCAGTCAACTTTTGTTGCTCATAGAAATTGGGAGTGATGATGTCAGCCATTGGTAATAATTCATCTAAAAAGGCTTGATACGCGTCATCGTCGAGTAGAGTATTGCCATGCTTGGTCATGATAACGGGATCAAGAACAATTTTCCCCATGTCGTATTTGCGCAAATTAGCGGCAACACAGCTGATAACTTCCTTATTAGCCAGCATACCGGTCTTTAATGCGTCAATCTTAAAATCTTCATTCAAAACCGTGAACTGCTTTTGAATGAATGTAAGTGGCATAATTTCCTGTGCGTAAATACCGGTAGTATTGCCAGCAACCGCGGCAGTTAATAGTCCCATGCCGTACACACCGCGGGCATAAAATGAGTGCAAGTCAGCTGTCATCCCAGCACTGCCATCACTGTCGTTGCCTGCGATTGTTAACGCAATAATTTCTTTCTTCAATATACTACCTTCTTTCAGTTAAAACTTTACTTCATAGTATAACTTAAAAGGGGACCAATGATATAATTATTTCTTGTAAAACCGCAGCTAGATAAGTAAAATTATATTAAAACCGCTTTCTTGAGAAAGGAATTGATTATGTCAAAAAAGTACGTTATGGCAATTGATGAGGGGACGACTTCAACCAGAGCGATGATTATTGATCATCAAGGCAAGAAAGTCGCGTCTTCACAAAAGGAATTTCCGCAGTATTTCCCCCAACCAGGTTGGGTTGAGCACAAGGCCGAAGAAATTTGGCATGCTGTGCAAACAACGATTGCCAATGCAATTATTAATTCGGGATTACGGCCAGAACAAATTGCTGGTATCGGAATTACTAATCAACGCGAAACAACTGTTATTTGGGATAAAAAGACGGGTAAACCAATTTATAATGCGATTGTGTGGCAATCACGCCAGACGACGGATTTAGCTGAAAAGCTAAAAAAAGATGGTTACAGTGAGATGATCCATAAAAAGACGGGGCTGATTATTGACCCGTACTTTAGTGCAACCAAAATCCGCTGGATTTTGGATCATGTTGAGGGTGCGCAGGAAAAGGCCGAAAACGGCGACTTATTATTTGGCACGATTGACACATGGTTATTATGGAAGCTAACTGATGGTGAAGTACACGTAACGGATTACACCAATGCCTCCAGAACAATGCTCTTTAACATCCATGACTTGAAGTGGGATGACGACATTCTTAAGCTGCTAAATATCCCTAAAAAGATGCTGCCAGAAGTTAAGTCAAATTCAGAAATTTATGGTTACACCAAGTCTTACACCTTCTTTGGTGGTAAAGTGCCGATTTGTGGAATGGTTGGTGACCAGCAAGCAGCACTTGTAGGCCAACTTGCTCTGAAGAAGGGTATGGTTAAGAACACCTATGGTACAGGTTCATTTATTGTGATGAATACCGGTGAGGAGCCAACAGAGTCTGATAACAATTTACTGACCACGATTGCTTATGGCATTAATGGTAAGATTTCTTATGCCCTTGAAGGCTCAGTCTTTGTTTCTGGGAGTGCTGTCCAGTGGCTGCGCGATTCGATGAAGATGATTAAGACGGCGGAAGAATCGGAGAAAGCAGCACGAGCATCTAAGTCTGAAAATGAAGTCTACGTTGTACCAGCATTTACCGGTTTGGGTGCACCGTATTGGGATTCTGAAGCACGGGGTTCAGTCTTTGGTATTACACGTGGAACAAGTAAGAATGACTTTATCAAGGCAACCTTGCAGTCGCTTGCTTACCAAACACGGGATGTTGTGGACACAATGCAGCTTGATTCAGGCATTAAGATTCCGACTTTGCGTGTCGATGGTGGTGCCTCAAATAACGATTATCTTTTGCAATTCCAAGCCGATATTCTAGGAACTAAGATTGATCGCTCTAAGACGCTGGAGACAACGTCAATGGGAGCCGCGTTTTTGGCAGGATTAGCAGTTGGTTACTGGAAAGATGTCGATGAATTGAAGAATATTTTTGTGGTTGGTAAGACTTTCGACGCCCAAATGTCTGAAGAAGAACGTGACCGCTTGTATGCTGGTTGGAAGCGCGCAGTTAAGGCAACCCAAGTTTATGCCCATGGCGAATAATGAGTTGGCCTAAGTGAAAAGAAGTGAGAACTAATGGCACACGAACGAATTGTAGCTCTTGATGGCCCACTTAATTTTAGGGATGTCGGTGGTTATCAAACTGAAAATGGTCAAACAGTTAAATGGAATAAAATTTATCGCTCGGATTCACTGAGTTCACTTACGCCGCACGACCAGCAAAAACTGGCTGCAATGCACGTAACCGTTGATTGTGATTTGCGTTCGGCGTATGAAAAAGAGTCTTCTCCTGATAAGACATGGTCTAAACGAGAATTTATTGATGTTCCCGTTTATTCTGAAGATATTGCCGATCAACAAAATGACCATAAGGTATACCGCTTTTTGCATCATATTCCCGATATGAAGGATAATTTTATCGGGCGCATATACCAGCAGACCCTTCTTAGTCCGCATAGTCAGGATATTTTTGCCCGCGTTTTTGCGCAATTACTGGAATTACCACAAGATGAGGCACTTGTCTATCATTGCAGTGCAGGTAAAGATAGGACGGGCATGGTGTCTGCCCTGATTTTAATGGCTTTAGGTGTCGGCGACGATACCATTGCTCGCGATTATTTATTGACCAACGAACTGTACGACTTTGCCATCTCTAAGCAATTGCCAAGTAATGATGATATTTCACAAATGGTTGCGAAAATGAACGTTACTAAGGGTGAGGGGATTGCAATTCGCGGCATTACAGAGACCATCCGTGGCGGCTGGGGCGACTTTGCTAACTTCTTCAAAAAACAATTGGGCTTTACTGCAGATGACTTGGCTCAATTAAGGCAGATGTATTTAGAATAGAGGCAGATAATGGTAACTTTACTTGATGTCGCTAAAAAAGCTAATGTATCAAAAATGACGGTTTCGCGGGTGATCAATCATCCCGAGCAAGTAACGGCAGAATTGCGTAAGTTGGTAGATGATGCAATGGCAGAACTAGATTATCATCCGAATTACGTTGCCCAGGCGTTAGTTAATAATCGAACCAATGTGGTCAAATTTGTTACGTTAGAAGATATTGATACAACTGAACCATATTATATGAACTTATTATTTGGGATTGCTCGCGGTCTGTCTAAAAAGCAGTATGCAATTCAGTTGGTGACTGATCGTAAGCAGATTAAGGATGGTAATTTTGATGGGTACTTGATTACAGGTGCTCGTTCGCATGACTATGCCTTGTTTGACAGCTTGCAAAAGCCATTTATTCTCTTTGGTGAGAATCACCGCGGCTATGATTTTGTTGATAATAATAATCAACTTGGCGGCAAAATTGCGACCGAATATGCATTATCGCGCTTATATAGCCATATTGTGTTTATTGGTATCGACGTGCAGGAGCCTTTTGAATATTCACGAGAAACGGGTTATATCAATACATTACAAAAAAATAAGCTAATTCCACAAATTTTTCGGATTGCTAACCATAGCCACGCGGCCCAAAAAGTGATTCAGGATAATTTTCAGCAGTTCAAAAAGGATACCTGCTTTATTTGTGCTAGTGACCGGATTGCAACAGGAGTTGTTAGGCAATTGCTCAATGAAAAGGCACGTGTACCTGATGACTTTGGTGTAATCGGTTATGATGGTGTCTTTTTGGATCAAGTTTCTAACTTGAAGCTGACAACAATTAAACAGCCGATTTTTGAAATGGGCGAGCTGCTTGCCAAGATGCTGCTACAAAAGATTATGCAGCAAGGCTCACCACAAGGTGAGGCAATGCTTGAGCCGACTTTAGTAAGACGAGAATCAACGAGATAATAATACTGGTGCGAACAGCACCAGTATTTTTTTGAGCAAAAATTTGGTAACGGTAACAATAATTATTTTGTTGAAACCGATTTCTATTATTCGTTAAACTAGAGCTTGGAGGAGATTACTATGAAGCATTGGTATGAACATGCAGTAATTTACCAGATATATCCTAAGTCTTTTCAGGATAGTAATGGTGATGGTATTGGCGATTTGAATGGGATTAAAAAGCGCATCCCTTATTTGCAAAAGTTGGGAATTAATGCGGTTTGGCTTAATCCGATTTTTGTTTCGCCACAAGTTGATAACGGCTATGATGTTGCTGATTATTTGGCGATTGACCCGCAGATGGGAACAATGGCCGAAATGACGGACTTAATAGCGGCATTTCACCAGGCTGGAATCCATGTAATTATGGATTTTGTCCTGAATCATACATCTGACCAAAATTACTGGTTCCAGCAAGCGATCAAGCATCCTGATAGTTCATATCGTGATTATTATATTTTTGCTGGAAAAAACAATGAGCGACCGAATAATTGGGGTAGCTTCTTTGGCGGCAGTGTGTGGGAACTAGACCCAGCGCAAACCGGTGAGTCATACTTTCATTTGTTTGATAAGCACATGCCAGATCTTAATTGGCGGAACCCGCAAGTTCGCGAGGAAATGCTTAAAATTGCGGAATATTGGCTTGATAAGGGAATAGATGGGCTGCGATTAGACGCGTTTATTCATATTGCCAAGGCTGATTTGAACCAGGATTTTCCATTAGACAGTTCTGAAGATGACACAGTAGTTGCAGAACCATTTTTTGCCAATTTACCACAGGTTCAAGAATGGCTGCGCCCATTTTGCCAGCAAATCAAGCATGACTATCCAGAAACCTTGCTCTTGGGTGAGGCAGCCAGTGCTAATGTCAATTTGGCGGTTGATTATACGGCTAAAGATCGGCAATTGATGGATAACGTAATTACTTTTCGTTACTTTACAGATGATGAAAGTCAGCTCGATCCTAATTTGCCGGCACAATATCAACCTAAGCCCCTTGATTGGTTGAATTTTAAACAGACGCAGGCAGTATGGCAGCAGACCCTAGGGAATATTGCGCAGCCAATTCTGTATTGGAATAATCATGACATGCCGCGTGTCGCTACGCGAATTGCTAAAACGCCAACTCAAATTTGCAGTCTGGCAATGCTAATGTACTTAGAGCGCGGCATTCCAATAATTTATTATGGTGAAGAATTGGGCCTTAAAAATTACGAATTTACTGATCCTGCGACGTTTGCTGATGATTCGGTTAACGAATTTATCAAGCAAGCTGAACAAGCGGGTAAAAGTGAAGAAGAAGCTTTAGCGCTAGTTAGTCAAACGCATAAGATGCCGGCACGCTGTCCAATGCCGTGGACTGACGAAAAGTCAGGCGGCTTTTCAACAGTTAAGCCGTGGCTCACGGGCAAAAAGTTGGATCATGCAAGTGTTAGTGGAGAAATTGCTGATCTAAATAGTACGTTTAACTTTTATCGCCGGCTGATTGCACTGAAAAAGACATCACTGTTTCAAGATGGCAACTTTAATCTGTATTCCACTGGTCAGGATAGTTATGTATATCAACGCAAATTGAAGAATGAACAGGCAATTGTGGCCGTTTCATTGAGTAGTGAAAAAATCAAAATTACGTTGCCTGAGGGCAATTACGAGGAAAAATTGGTCGCTGGACAATACCACCTGACAGGCAACGAGCTTTTGTTAATGCCGTATTCAGGTGTTGTCTTAAGTAATAATGGAGGAAAAAATGCAATTAGCAGCTTTAAAGCATAGAACAGAAAGTGAAGATTGTTTTGTAATTAGTCCACACCATGTGCGTGTGAGGTTTCACAGTGCTAAGGATGATGTTAAACAAGTCATTGTGCACTACACAGATAATTATTTAGACACGAAGACCGATCGAACAATCGCAATGACCAAGATAGGTCAAGGGCAAGTTAGTGATCACTGGGGTGCAACTCTGACAGCACCATATCGCCGCTTGAAATATACGTTTGAAGTAATTGGTCAAGACGGTGAACACAAGATTGTTGGTGATCGGGGGATTAGCACTTATAATGAGCAAAATTTGCTTGCAGATAGCAGCTACTTTAAGTTGCCTTATTTACATCAAATCGACATGGATATAACACCTGATTGGGTTAAAGATACAGTTTGGTATCAGATTTTTCCGGAACGATTTGCCAATGGCGATAAGAGCAATGATCCGCAAGGGACTAAGCCGTGGAATTCTAGTGATCATCCTGGTCGTGATGATTATTACGGCGGCGACTTGCAAGGAATTTTAGATAAGTTAGATTACTTACAAGAATTAGGGATCAATGGCCTTTACCTGTGCCCAGTATTTAAAGCAAGTTCGAATCATAAGTATGATACGATTGACTATTTGCAGATTGACCCTGACTTTGGCGATAAGGATTTGTTTGCCAAAGTAGTTAATGAAGCCCATCGCCGGGGAATAAGAGTGATGCTGGATGCGGTCTTTAATCACTTGGGAAGTCAATCAATGCAGTGGCAGGATGTTGTTAAGAATGGCGCCAAGTCTCGCTTCGCAGATTGGTTTCATATTAATAGTTTTCCAGTTAGTCCTTACCAAAATCCAACCAAGGGTGAGGGTGAGCCAAATTATGATACCTTTGCCTTTGAGGAACATATGCCAAAACTCAACACGGCCAATCCGGAAGTTCAGGATTTCTTGTTAGAAATCGCAACTTACTGGGTCAAGTACTTTGATATTGATGCTTGGCGGTTAGATGTTGCTAACGAGGTTGACCACCATTTTTGGCGAAGATTCCATGATGCAGTAACAGCGATTAAACCTGATTTTTATATTGTTGGTGAAATTTGGCATAATGCACGGCCGTGGCTGAATGGGGATGAATTTTCCGGTGTGATGAATTATCCTTACACACTGCAAATAGAGGATCATTTCTTTAAGCATAATAAGTCCGCCATTGAATTGACGCAGGCATTAACAGACCAATTGATGATGTATCGCGACAATAATAATCGGGCGATGCTTAATATGCTTGATTCTCATGATACAGCGCGGTTATTTACAGTAGCGGGCGATGATCAACAGTTAGGGATGCAAGCTTTGACATTTATGTTTATGCAGCCTGGCAGTCCATGTATCTATTATGGTACTGAAATGGGAATGACTGGCGGTGAAGATCCCGATTGTCGTAAGCCAATGGATTGGCAACAAGCTGATTCGCCAATTTGGCAGCAGGTTCATGCGTTAATTAAGTTCCGGTTGCAGCACAAAGCAGTCTTGAGTAGTGGTCAAACTTCCTTGACAGTAACAGAGGACGGCTTAATCAAGGTAACGCGGACTGGTAATGAGCAGTTAACAGCCTATTTCAATACAACGGATCAGGCTGCATCGCTGACAGCTTCAGCAGCTTTAAGTCAAAATTATGCTAACGACGTACTTGCACCAAAAGGCTTTGTTATTACAGTTAAATAGTTAATAAAAGAGATGATCAAAATATAAGGTCATCTTTTTTTAGTAGTTATTTTGATACCGGTAACAGCGTTTTTGGCATTGTCAATACTAATTATTTCAGTAATAATGAAAGCGTAAACAAAAAATACCTCACAAAAGAGGGAGCGAATTTAATGAAACGAATTTTTGAGGTTAATCCATGGCAAGTTGCTACGACAGACTTTTCTCCAGCCGATAAACGACTACAGGAAAGTATCACGGCAATTGGCAATGATTATATGGGGGTACGTGGCAACTTTGAGGAAGGATACTCTGGCGATAGTCTGCAGGGCAGTTACTTAGCTGGGGTATGGTTCCCTGATAAAACGCGAGTTGGCTGGTGGAAGAACGGCTATCCAAAGTATTTTGGTAAAAGTATCAATGCTCCGAGTTTTCTGGGGATTGGCATTACGATTAACGGCGAGCAGCTGGACTTAGCTAAGAATAAATTCAGTGATTTTCACTTAGCACTTGATATGCATCAGGGATTGCTATCACGTAGTTTTATCTATGAAGGACAAAACGTTAAAGTAAAATTTGAATTTGAGCGCTTTTTACATATTAGTTTAAAAGAAGCGGCTTTGATTAAAGTTAAGGCGACGGTTTTAGAAGGCACAGCACAAATTGCGTTTAATTCGACCTTAGATGGAACAGTTGTTAATGAAGATAGTAATTATGATGAGCAGTTTTGGCTTGCGATTAGCGAAAGTCAGGCTGATCGCACAATCCAAGTTAAGACCAAGCCTAATCCTTATCAAGTTCCTCAATTTACGGTTCTATTGAAGGCAAGTTTGAGACACGCTGACCAACTAGTAACAGGAGAAGTGACAACTTCTACTGCACAATTAAGTGAATGCGTGACTGTCAATTTGCAGGCAGGTGAAAGCTACGACTTAGAAAAGGATGTTATCGTCGTTACTAGTCGTGATGTTGAACCCGAAAGGCAGGCTCAGCGAGCTGACGAATTAATGAAGCAGCTGCAATCTAAAACATTTACGCAAAATCTGGCAGAGCATACAGCTGTCTGGCAAAAGCGCTGGGCTAAAAGTGATGTAGTTATTGCCGGTGACGACGCTGCTCAACAGGGAATTAGATTTAATATTTTACAGCTCTTCATGACTTACTATGGCGAGGATAAGAGATTAAATGTCGGCCCTAAGGGCTTTACTGGTGAAAAATACGGCGGCGCAACTTATTGGGACACAGAAGCCTTTATCTTCCCAATGTATCTCTGCGTGGCGCAACCCAACGTGACGCGGGCGTTATTGCAGTACCGGCATGACCAATTACCAGGTGCATATCATAATGCTCAAGAGCAGGGCCTAAATGGCGCACTCTTTCCAATGGTTACTTTTAACGGAATTGAATGCCACAATGAGTGGGAAATTACGTTTGAGGAAATCCACCGCAACAGCGATATTCCGTTTGCGATTTATCAATACACCAAGTATACCGGCGATGAGTCTTACGTTAAGAACGCGGGCATGGATGTCTTAGTTGGGACAGCTCGCTTTTGGGCTGGTCGAGTTCACTATTCTAAGTGGCGCAAGAAGTATGTCATGCACGGTGTTACTGGTCCTAATGAGTATGAAAATAACGTTAACAACAACTGGTTTACCAGCTCAATGGCACGGTGGTTGTTGCAATACACGCTTGAACGCTTGCCATTAGCTGATCAAGCAGCTCAAGAGCGGCTCAATGTAACCGAAGAAGAAAAGCGCAAGTGGCAGGACATAGTTGATAATATCTATTTACCTGAAGATCAAGAACGCGGAATTTTCTTGCAGCAGGATGACTTCTTAGACAAAGACATCAGGCCAGCTACGGAAATTCCCGATACGCAGCGACCAATCAATCAACATTGGTCTTGGGATAAGATTTTGCGCTCGCCGTTTATCAAGCAGGCTGACGTTCTGCAAGGAATTTACTTTTTAAATGATCGCTATACCAAAGAACAAAAAGAACGGAACTTTGACTTCTATGAGCCATTAACAGTTCATGAAAGTTCACTTTCAGCTTGTGTGCATTCGATTTTGGCAGCTGAATTAGGTAAAAAACAACAGTCAGTTGAGTTTTATGAGCGTACGGCGCGACTAGACCTTGATAACTACAATAATGATACAGATGATGGGCTGCACATTACGTCAATGAGTGGTTCATGGCTGGCAATTGTTCAAGGCTTTGCCGGGATGCGTTACGATCATGATCAATTAAAATTTAATCCTTTTGTACCTAACAATTGGGATGGTTATAGTTTTATAATTAATTATCGAAACCGCTTAATAAAGGTTCAGGTTAATCATGATGAAACAAAACTGACTTTGCTTCAGGGTGAAGACTTAACAGTTTTAGTTAGCGGACATAAAGTTGAATTAAAAGAGGGTGAAGCTAAGTGCTTAAAGGACTAATTTTTGATTTAGATGGTGTGTTAACAGATTCCGCCAAGTTTCACTTAGCAGCTTGGAATAATTTAGCGCAAGAATTGGGGATTAATCTTACTTCAGCACAGCTGGATTCGCTGCGTGGAATTTCACGAATGGATTCACTTAATCTGATTTTGCATTATGGTAATCAAGAGGATAAGTACACTTCTGAGCAAAAAGACAAGTTCGCTGAACAAAAGAACGAAAAATTTTTACAGCAAGTGCAAACAATGACGCCGCAAGATATTTTGCCTGGGATTTCCGAGTTATTAAGGGATGCCCATGATGCAGGATTAAAAATGTGTATTGCTTCGGCTTCTAAGAATGCCCCTAAAATTCTTAATAAGTTAGGGATTGCAGATCAGTTCGATGACATTGTTGATCCGGCGACGTTACATCGTGGTAAGCCTGATCCTGAAATTTACGTCAAAGCACAGGAACTTTTGGGATTAGCAACAGATGAAGTGATCAGCTTTGAGGATGCTGCAGCGGGTGTAGAAGCAATTAAGGCGGCAGGCCAATTTGCTGTTGGCATTGGCAATCAGCAGCTACTTAAGCAAGCTGATTATATCGTGACAACCACAAAAGAATTGAAGTTGGATGAAATAATGGCCGTTTTTGCTAAAGGGTCAGAAGAAAGTAGGTAAAAGAATGGTTGAAGTTGATTTAAACCATATGTACAAAAAATATGAGGGTAATGATCAATATTCTGTTAATGATTTTGATTTACACATTAAAGATAAAGAATTTATCGTTTTTGTTGGCCCATCAGGGTGTGGTAAATCGACTACTTTGAGAATGATTGCTGGGCTAGAAGACATTAGCAAGGGAACGATGGAAGTTGATCATCAGGTAATGAATGATGTTGCTCCCAAAGACCGGCATATTGCGATGGTTTTCCAAAACTACGCGCTGTATCCCCACATGTCAATCTATGACAACATGGCCTTTGGTCTTAAATTACGTCATTATAAAAAATCCGAGATTGATCAACGAGTTCACCATGCTGCAGAAATCTTGAACTTGCAGGAATACTTGGATAAAAAGCCTGCAGAATTGTCCGGTGGTCAACGGCAAAGAGTGGCATTAGGAAGAGCGATTGTGCGTGATGCACCGATTTTCTTAATGGATGAGCCCTTATCTAACTTGGATGCTAAATTGCGGGTGTCGATGCGGGCAGAAATTGCTAAACTGCACCAAGATTTAGGCACAACAACAATCTATGTTACTCACGATCAAACAGAAGCCATGACATTGGCAGATCGCGTGGTTGTAATGTCGGTTGGTAAAATCGAACAAATTGGGACGCCGCAAGAAGTTTATAATCACCCAATTAACCAGTTCGTTGCTGGCTTTATCGGCTCACCACAAATGAACTTCTTTAATGTTCATTATCATGATGGCTGGATTTCGGATGGCAAGGGCTTAAAGATTGCCGTTCCGGAAGGTAAGGCAAAATTGCTTGAAGAAAATGGCTACAACGACCGCGATGTTGTTTTCGGTATTCGTCCAGAAGATATCCATGCTGAACAGGCATTCTTGGAAACATGGCCAGATTCAGCAGTTGATTCAACAGTAGTTGTTTCAGAGTTGCTCGGGGCCACAATTCAGTTATACCAAAAGGTAGATGAAACTGAATTTGTAGCTAACATTAATGCTCGTGACCTTTACCAACCAGGTGAAAAGGTCAGAATGGGCTTTGATGTTAATAAGGCACACTTCTTTGATAAGGATACGACCTTGGCAATTGTTAATTAAGTTAATCAATCAATGATTCGGTAATCATTGGCTTTAAAAAACATGTTATTTTTATTTAGGAGGTAACTAACATGAAAATTTGGAAGAAAGTTGCTTTAAGTAGTACAGCTATCTTGGCTGCAATGACACTAGCTGCATGTTCTAATGGCGGCTCAAGTTCATCAAGTAGTAAGGGAAGCGACAGCGGTAATTTAACATTGTGGGTTGACACTCAGCAAGTGCCATATTACAAGCAAATCGTTAAAGATTTTACCAAAGAGCATAAGGATATTAAAGTTCGCGTAACGCAAAGTCCATCAGGTTCAGCTAATGCGAAAACAGATGTAGGTAAAGATGCTTCAAAAGCTGGTGACGTTTTTGAAGTACCAAATGATCAATTAGGACAAATGGCTGATGCTGGCTACATTAATCCACTGTCACCAGCTGACACTAAGAATATTAAGGCTAATTATATTCCTACTGCTGCTAAGGGAGTAACTTGGAAAGGTAAGATTTATGCTTATCCATATGCTCAACAAGCACAAACACTGTATTACAACAAGTCCAAGCTTTCTACTAGTGATGTTAAGAATTGGAAGACATTGACATCTAAGGGTGTGATTGCAGTTGACTTCGCTGTACCGTATTCAATGTGGCCAGTATTCTTTTCAGCAGGAACTAAGTTATATGGTAACAATGGTGAAGATTTGAAAGGTTCAACCTTTAATTCAGCCGCTGGTGTTAACGCTCTGAAATGGTACGCTGAACAAAAGAATAATAAAGGCGTAATGCAAACTTCTAATGCATTAAACCAATTAAAGAAGGGTAATGCACAAGCAATTTTAGACGGTCCTTGGGATGCTGCTAATATTAAGAAAATTTTAGGTAAGAATTTTGCAGTTGCTAAATATCCAATGATTAATGTTGGTGGCAAAGATGTTCAAATGGAAGCATTCTTAGGAATTGAAGGTTTTGCAGTTAGTGCACATACCAAGTATCCAAAGGCAGCTGCCGAACTTGCTGCATTCATTACCAATAAGAAGGCACAATTAATTAGTCATAAACAAGCTGGTCAAATTCCAGTTTTGAAGTCTGCAGTTAGTGATCCTGAGATAACTAATGATGCAGTGGCAGATGCTGTTATTGCTATGGCTAAACCTGGTAATTCAGTCTTAATGCCAAAATTGCCACAAATGGCAGAATTTTGGAATAGTGCAACGCCATTAATTAGTGGAGCTTATGATGGCAAGGTAAAGCCTGCTCAATATAAGGCACAACTTGCTAAGTTAGATAAAGCTGCATCCAAGAAATAGTTAATCTTATAAGTAAAAAGGTTGGGCTATGATAGTCCAGCCTTTTTATTCAAGAATCGGGGAAATTATGTTTAAAAAGAAAAAACATCTGGCTCCTGCAGCAACTTTTCACGAAGTGTGGTCGAAAGGTAGCATTGCTACTAAGCTTTCGTTTTTCCTTATGGGTTCCAATGCCTTGGAAAATAAGCAATGGGTCAAAGGAATATCGTTATTGATTTCTGAAATAGCCTTTTTCATTTGGCTAATCTTTGGTGGAATCTCAGCAATGAGTATTTTAACAAGTTTGGGTCCAGATAAGACTAAAAAGGTTGTCTTTGATAAAGCACAGGGAGTGTATATTACTAAACAACCTTCAAATTCAGTCTTAATTTTATTGTTTGGACTATTGTCAATTTTTATTTGTGTTGGGATGATTTATTTATATATAGTTAACTTGCGCTCAACTAGGAAAAACTATGTTTTAAAAAGAGATAATGAACACATTTTAACTAATAAAGAAGAGCTAGCTAACCTGCTTGATTCGCGCTTGCATGATACCTTGATGGCTTTTCCGATTATTGGTATTTTGAGTTTTACAGTGCTTCCTACTGTGTTTATGATTTCAATGGCTTTTACTAATTATGATCGTCAACATCCGATTGCTTTTTCTTGGACTGGTTTCCAAGCATTTGGCAATGTTATCAGTGGGGATTTATCAGGGACATTTTTCCCAGTATTAGGTTGGACGTTAGTTTGGGCAGTAGCTGCAACTTTTACCACTTTCTTTTTTGGTGTTTTGCTAGCTTTGTTAATTGAATCTAAAGGAATTAAATTTAAAGGAGTCTGGCGAACAATTTTTGTAATTGTTTGGGCAGTACCACAATTTGTTTCTTTATTGATGATGGCGCAGTTTTTGGATTATCAAGGTGCACTCAATGGTATTTTGATGAATATTGGTTGGATTGCGCATCCAATTCATTTTATTGATAATCAGGCTTCACCGTTAGTTGCACGAATTACTGTTATTGTGGTTAATATGTGGATTGGTATTCCCGTATCAATGCTCATTTCAACTGCAATTATTCAGAACTTGCCAACTGACCAAATTGAAGCTGCTAAGATTGACGGTGCGAATGCAATTCAGGTCTTCAAGTCAATCACATTCCCACAGATTTTGTTTGTGATGGCGCCATCATTAATCCAACAGTTCATTGGTAACATCAACAACTTTAACGTTATCTTCTTGTTAACTGGTGGTGCACCAATGAATAATAATTACAATGGTGCTGGGTCAACTGACTTGCTGGTTACCTGGCTTTACAATTTGACCTTTGGTCAAGAGCAAAAGTACAACGCATCTGCAGTTTTAGGTATCCTAATCTTTATTATCAGTGCGGTCTTCTCATTGATTGCGTATCGGCATACTAATGCTTACAAGGAGGGCTAAAAATGAAATCTTATCAAAATCAAAGACGCCTTTCGCTAATTTTCCGTTATTTACTATTAACAATTTTAGCTGTTGTGTGGATTTTGCCGATTGTTTGGATTATTTTGGCTAGCTTTTCATACAATGATACCGGATTTGTTTCAACTTTTTGGCCAGAGCAATTTACATTGCAAAATTACATTGGCATCTTTAATAATCCACAATATCCGTTAGTTAATTGGATTATTAATACGCTGGTTATTTCCATTTTTTCGATGATTATTTCCACATTCTTGACAATTTCTGTAGCTTACGTTTTGTCACGTCTACGCTTTTCATTTAGAAAGCCATTCATGCAGATCGCTTTGGTATTAGGGATGTTCCCAGGCTTCATGTCAATGATTGCTCTCTACTATATTTTGAAGGGCTTGAACATGTTAAACTTGGGCGGCCTGCTGCTGGTCTATGTCGGTGGTGCCGGCTTGGGCTTCTACGTTGCTAAAGGTTTCTTTGATACCATACCGTTTTCGATTGATGAAGCTGCGGAAATTGATGGTGCAACCAAATGGCAAATTTTTACTCATATTGATTTGCCATTAGCTAAACCGATGATTGTTTATACAGCTTTGACCGCTTTTATCGGTCCGTGGACTGACTTCATTTTCTCAGGTATCATCTTATCAACCTCAGGTAACCCGAAGAATTACACTATTGCCTATGGTTTGTACAATATGGTACATAATTCTAAGGGTAATGCCACAGCATACTTTGCGGAATTTGTGGCAGGATGTGTAATTATTGCAATTCCGATTACAATTTTATTTATCTTTATGCAAAAATTCTACGTCAACGGGATTACCGCTGGTGCAGAAAAAGGATAAATATCTATTCATTAAAAGTGCAGCTAATATGGCTGCACTTTTTTGCATGGCTAGAGATTAAGTTGGGTTAAAATATAGAGAAAGGGGAGGTAAATAATGGCAACAATTAAAATTATTCAAGCTGACATTACTACGTTAAAAGTTGATGCGATTGTTAATGCAGCCAACAAGACTTTACTAGGTGGATTAGGTGTTGATGGTGCAATTCACAAGGCTGCTGGACCGGAATTACTTGAAGAATGTCGTACTTTGCATGGCTGCGAAACGGGTCAGGCTAAAATAACTAAGGGTTATCATTTACCAGCTAAATTTGTGATTCATACAGTTGGCCCGATTTACTCGGGACGGGCAAGTGATGATTCGTTTTTGCGCGCCTGTTATATTAATTGTCTTGATTTAGCTAAAGAATATCATTTGCACAGTATTGCTTTCCCAGCAATTTCAACGGGTGCTTACGGCTTTCCAGCGCGGCGAGCGGCGATGATTGCTTTTAGAACGGTAAACAGTTGGCTGCAAAAGAATGCATCATATAATATTGAAGTGATAATGTGTGCATTCGATGAAAAAACGGCTGCACTTTATCAAACGCAAATATAAAAATAAGCCCCTCAGTAAATACTGAGAGTTTTTTTGAATGCAACAAAAAAAGCGATCAACTGAGATCGCCCTATGTACATAACAAGTGACTAACTTGTTACACATTCAATGTTTCGTGTTAGACAAAACATCATATTAATTCCATAAAAAGTATAACACAAAGGAATGGTAATAATTATGAATGTAAAAATAAGCCATGAAATCTCATGGCTTATTTTTATTACTTAACACTAACAGCAAAGGCCTCATAGGGCTGCAGCGTAATGTTTTGAAGAGTTTGGCGCTCAGGATAATTAGAAACTAACATTTCTTGAATTGTATCGGCAGATGAAAACGCGATTTCTTTGTCACTAAAATTAGCAACTATCAGCCAGCGTTTTTTATTTAGTTGGCGGTAGTAAGCTAAGACGTTGTCATTAGTAGTGATGGGCTCAAAGCTGCCGTTAATGACAATCTCATGTTCATGTCGCAGTTTAATTAACTTCTGGTAAGTATAAAAGATTGAATTAGGGTCAGCCAAAGCCTGCTTGACGTTAATCTCACGGTAATTAGGGTTAGTTGCAAGCCACGGCTTAGCGCTAGAAAAGCCAGCATTCTCCTCATTCGACCACTGCATTGGTCTGCGGGCATTGTCGCGCCCTTTGACATTAATTGCGTGAATTAATTCTTCTTTAGTGTAACCTGTCTTAAGCCGCTCATGATACATATTGATGCTCTCTAGGTCTTCGACTTCACTGATGTCTTGGATAGGACAATTAGTCATGCCGATTTCTTCGCCATTAAAAATATATGGTGTGCCGTGCATTAGGTGTAGGGCAATCGCAAACATTTTAGCTGATTGCACGCGGTACTTGTTGTCATTACCCCAGCGAGAAATAACTCGCGGAATATCGTGATTTTCCCAAAAAAGACTGTTCCAAGCATGGTTATAATCAAGTTCAGTTTGCCATTTAATGAGGATTTTCTTGAGTTCACTGACGTTAAAAGGACGCAAGTCCCACTTTGACTTGCCAACTTGCTGGTCAATCCCTTGATCTTCAAATTGAAAGACCATTGATAGTTCATGCCTGTCAGGATCGGAATATTGCGTAGCGCCTTTAATGTCAGCACTCCAAGTTTCGCCAACAGTCATAACGTCGCGATGAGCTAACGTGTGCTCGTGCATTTCTTGAATGTAAGTGTGCAGCTTAGGGCCATTTTCACGGATTTTCTTATCCGGTTCTTTCCCAATTAACTCAATAACATCCATGCGAAAACCGCCGATGCCCTTATCTAACCAAAAATTCATCATGTCGTAGATTTTTTGGCGCAACTTAGGATTTTGCCAATTTAAGTCGGGTTGTTGGGCCGCAAAAAAGTGAAGATAATATTGCTTAGTCTGCTGGTCATACTGCCAAGCTGATCCAGAAAAGTCCGACTTCAAATCATTAGGTTCGTGATTATCAACTGGATCACGCCAAATATAAAAATCGCGGTAAGGATTAGTCTTGCTTTTTCGTGCTTCAATAAACCACGGATGTTTATCTGAAGTATGGTTAACGACGAGATCCATAATGATTCGAATGTTCCGCTTCTTTGCCTCAGCAATTAATTGTTCTATCTCAGCCATTGTGCCGTATTGCGGGTCGATTTTTTCGTAGTCCGCAATATCATAACCGTTGTCAACACCCGGCGATAGGTAAATAGGAGATAGCCAGATGGCATCAATCCCTAACTTTTGTAAGTAATTGAGGCGCGAGATGATTCCGCGCAGGTCACCAATGCCGTCGCCATTACTGTCTTGGAAAGATTTGGGATAAATTTGATAGATAACTGCTTTTTTCCACCACGGTGTCATAATATTTTCTCCTATAAAATGTAATCGCTATTATTGGTAACCATTATAGCATTTAACTAGAGGGTAAAATTGTCGTTACCGGTAACAGGAACGCCGCTAAGAAAAATAAGTCATGAAGTAGTTAAGCTTCATGACTTATTGTGTTAGGTGAGATTAATTAAAGTCCCAATTGCTGCTTCAACTTGATTGCATCTGGGTCATTGCCCAACTCGTTTAACGCATCTGGTAAGCCGTAAACAGGTTTGCCATCGCAATTAATGAAAGTTCTGCCGTGGGCTAACGAACTAAGAATGGCTTCGTTAACAATGTCAACAGTAATTCGGAAGTAGCGGTCAATCTTGTCATCGGTGATTGCTTGAATCGAGCTTAACTCTGTTTCTGGGAAGTGACTCACACGATTGGCTGTTGAAAAGGCAAGAGTGATTTCGCCGCTACCGTTACCGGTGAAGGAGCCACTGCGGGTAATACCTACGCTTGAACGGCGTGCAATTCGCTTTAACTGCCGAGAATTAAACGGAATGTCGGTAGCGATAATTGTGATAATACTGCCTTTTTCCTTCGACTCGCGTTTTTGGTCAAATTTTTGACCAATATTTTTACCATAAATCGTTAAATCTTTAAGTGAACCAAAGTTTGACATTACCAATGCACCCATTGTGAATAAATGCCCATCAATTGTCACTTGTCTTGAAGCCGAGCCAATGCCGCCTTTTAATTGATAGCAACGCATGCCAGTACCGCTGCCAACGGGTCCTTCTGCAAAAGTTGTGTCGGCTGCCGCAAAGGCATCGTTAACGTCATCTTCTGTCACACCTAAATCACGAATATGATTAATGCTACTATCGTTACATTCCATGACTACTGGATTAACACTACCAGTGGTAGTACCGATTTCAGGATTTTCCTTAAGCATGTGCTTAACTAGAGCAGTGTAGGCAGTCCCAACACTGAGAGTATTAGTTAAAACAATTGGTGTTTCTAATGTCCCTAGCTCATTGATTTGCACAATACCAGTACTTTTGCCAAAGCCATTAATCACGTGTACAGCTGCAGGCATTTTTTTCCTAAAAATATTGTCTTGGCAAGGTTTAATTACTGTTACCCCCGTGTTCAACCGGTCAGTCTTTAGTGTCTTGTGACCTACAGTAATACCAGCAACATCGGTAATTAAATTTTGCGGACCTCTCTTGGCGTCGCTAAGTGCATTTAAAAGTGGTTTATTAAGTCCCATTATAATCTCCAATAAGTTCTGTAATAAAATGTCTTTAACCTATATTTTAAACCGTAATTATAAAAATGAGAAATACTGATCAATTGTAGTAACGCTGATAAAAAATATGTAAATAACTATTGAAATCGCTTTAATACTGATTTATAATTTTAAGAGTAAATAAGCGTGTTACTGATTCGATCAGGCATAAACCTATAAATAAACAATAACTCATGATCTGCTATTGGTTATTTGTAGGTTTTTTTATTAAAAAGAGGTTAGCAAAGTGAAATTTGTCAAGAATTTTAATAACAATGCTGCTTTAGTGTCTGATAAGTCCGGTGTTGACTGGGTGGTAATCGGCAACGGGATCGGCTTTGGTAAAAAAGCTGGCGCTGAAATTGACGAGAGCAAGATTAGCCGCCGGTTTGTCGCAGTTGAGAAGAATATTGAGTTGGCCAATAGTATTAGTGATATTGATACGCGTACATTAGCACTGACAACTGAGGTCATTCAGATTGCTTCGGAGAAACTGCAGACCAAGTTTTCTGATTATCAATATTTTGCGCTGGCTGATCATATCGACTTTTTGCTTAAAAGAGCTGATGAAGGCATTGACTTAGGACAAGAAACGGTCCGGTGGGAGATTCGTAAATTATTTCCTAAAGAGTATGATGTTGCTCTATCGGCGATTAAGTTGATTGAAAGTAAGACAGACATGACTTTACCACGCAGTGAAGCTGTTTATCTGACATATCACTTTATTAATGCTGGCTCTGATCAAACTAAGCTGCAGGATACGATTAAGATTACTAAATTAATCCGTGGTGTGATTGCCATTATTGAATATCAATATGGGATGCAGCTTGACACGGAATCATTTAATTTTAACCGCTTCATGACCCACTTAAGGGCCTTTATGGTTCGCCATATTTGCGGCATTAATGATGATGAAAGTGGCAGTGAGCTTGATCGGTCGCTATTGGAATTAATGAAGGCAAAGTATCAGACAGCTTATGAAACAGTCTTAAAGATTGGTACTTATTTACAAAAGCAAGCTGGTTGGCAGTTGCAGCCCGATGATCAGGTTTATCTGACTCTGCATGTCTGGCGGGTAACGCACAGACAGAATAGTTCAAATTCTGATGACGAGACTGAGCTGACAACTGACAAATAACATAGTTTATCTGGTGTGTTACTGGTAAGGCAGGCATTAACCCGAGAACAATAAAAGAGCAAACTTGTTAATAGCAAGGGCAGGCTCTTTATGTTCACGGGTTTTTATTTTGCCTAGTTTAGGAGGAAATATGGCTTACGAAGATTTAAGTCAAAAGATTATTGCCAATGTCGGCGGTAAAGACAATGTTGCTAGCGTTGTTCACTGTACGACACGGTTACGTTTTAAGTTGAAGGATGAAAAGAAGGCTAATGATGCCGCAATGAAGGCTACTGATGGGGTTATCTCATTAGTTAAGTCGGGCGGTCAATATCAAGTAGTTATCGGAAATAACGTTGCTGCTGTTTACGACACACTGATTAAAGTTGGTGGCTTTTCAGATGGTGGCACAGTTGCTGATGATTATGTTGATACCAGCAATATGAGTCTTGCCGATAAGTTTATCGACATGATTTCCAGTATCTTCACGCCAATGCTTGGACCGATGTGTGCGGCCGGAATGATTAAAGGCTTCAATGCCATGTTTTTGGCATTTGGCTGGGTAGCACAAACTTCAGGTACATACATTGTTTTAAATGCAATTGGTGACTGTTTATTCTACTTCTTGCCAGTTATCCTGGGGATTACTGCCGGTAAGAAATTTGGCGTAGGTGAATACATGGGTGCGACAATTGGTGCTGCCCTATGTTACCCAACCATTGTTGCTATGGCTAGCAGCAAGACCGCGCTATATACCTTATTTAAGGGAACGTTCATTCAATCGCCAGTCCACATGACTTTCTTGGGGATTCCGGTAATTTCGATGAACTATACTTCATCAGTTATTCCAATTATTATCGCCGTTTGGTTTGCTTCAAAAGTCCAAAAGGTGGCTAAAAAGGTAATTCCTGATGTAGTTAAAACGTTCTTGGTACCATTTGCGGTATTATTAATTACTATTCCAATTACCTTTATTGTCATTGGACCAGTTGCTACTTGGCTTGGTGATGCCATTGCTACCTTGATGAATGCTGTTTACACATTTAGTCCAATTCTTGCAGGTATCTTGATGGGTGCATTCTGGCAAGTATTTGTTATCTTCGGTGTTCACTGGGGCTTTGTTGCGACAATGATGACCAACATTGCCGCATTAGGTTATGACCCAATTCTTGTTCTTTCATTAGCTGCTTCATTTGCTCAAACCGGGGTAGTTGGTGCAATTATTTTCCAAACTAAGAATGAAAAAACTCGTAGTTTGGCAATTCCTGCCTTTGTTTCAGGAATCTTCGGTGTTACTGAACCAGCTATTTACGGTGTGACTTTACCACGTAAAAAGCCGTTTATTATCAGTTGTATTGCTGCCGCAATCGGTGGTGGTATCATCGGTGGCGTTGGTGCTAAGTGCTTTATCATGGCCGGAATGGGTGTATTCTCAATTCCTGACGCAATCGGTAAAAATGGAGTTGACGGTACAGTTTACGGCCTGATGATGGCGATGGCCATTGCCACAGTTTTAGGTTTTGTTTTACAAATGTTATTTGGTAAAAAGAGCGTTGATGCTCCACTTGATGGTGAACCTGTTCCTGCAGGTGTTGCTACTGCTGAAAACAATGCTAATAGTGAAGTTAAAACAATTGCTGCAGATGTAGAAGCTAAAGATGAAGCTCCTAAAGTTGATGTAACTCCAGAAGATGTTGTTGCACCATTAGCTGGTGAAGTTGTTGATTTAAAAGATATTAAAGACCAAGTATTTTCAAGTGGTGCGATGGGTCAAGGAGTCGCAATTGAACCAAGTGATGGCAAAGTTTGTTCGCCAGTTGATGGGACAGTTGCAATGGTCTTCCCAACGGGACATGCTATTGGACTTAAGTCTGATAATGGTGCCGAAGTGATGATTCATATTGGGATGGATACAGTTGAACTTGATGGTAAAGGTTTTAAGACCTTAGTCAAAAAGAACCAAACTGTTAAAGCTGGCGAGCCATTAATTGAATTTGATATTGATGCAATTAAAAAGGCAGGTTATGTTGTTACCACACCTGTGATCGTAACCAACTCAAAGGATTATAATGAAGTTAAGGTAATTGCAGACGGTCAAGTCAAGATTGCCGATAAACTGTTGGCTTTAAAATAATATTAAAGAAAGGTTGCTAAGAGAATGACTACAAATAATTTCCCTAAAGGCTTTTTGTGGGGTGGCGCTACTGCCGCCAACCAATTAGAAGGTGCATATCAAGAAGGCGGCAAGGGTTTGTCACTACCTGATGTTTTACCAGGCGGTAAAAAGCGGATGTGGCTTGCTAACGAACCTGATTTTGATTTTACGATTGACCCTAATAAGTTTTATCCAAACCATATTGGGATTGACCACTACCACCACTTCAAAGAAGATATTGCACTGTTTGCAGAAATGGGCTTTAAGTGCTATCGCTTTTCAATTGCTTGGTCCAGAATTTTTCCTAATGGGGATGAAACTGAACCAAATGAAGAAGGCTTGAAGTTTTACGATGCCTTAATTGACGAATGTTTGAAGTACAAGATTGAGCCCGTAATTACGATTTCACACTATGAACTGCCATTGAATTTAATTACGAAGTACGGTGCTTGGAAGAACAAGCAATTAATTGACTTTTATGAGCGGTTTGCTAAGACTGTCTTGACTCGTTACCACGACAAAGTTAAGTACTGGATGACTTTTAACGAAATTAACAGTGCTGCCCACTTCCCAATAATGGGTCAAGGATTGGTAGCTTCTAATGGTGCTAACGACAAGAAGAACGTTTACCAAGCATGGCATAACCAATTTGTCGCAAGTAGTAAAGCAGTTAAGATTGGCCATGAATTAGACCCTGATTTACAAATTGGCTGCATGATTTTATATGCAACTACTTACAGTTATGACTGTGATCCAAAGAACCAATTGGCTTCATTACAAGAAAACCAAGCTAACAACTTCTTCTGTGCTGATGTGCAAGTACGTGGTCACTACCCAACTTATACTAAGAGCCTGTTAGCTCGTAATGGCGTTAAGTTGAGTGACATTGATTACACGCAAGAAGAATTAGATCTGCTGGCTAAGTATCCTGTTGATTACATTGGCTTTAGCTACTACATGTCATCTGTAATTGATGTTACTCATGATAATCAAGAATCAGCTAATGGTAATATGATGGGCGGAGTTAAGAATCCGTTCTTAAAGAGTAGCGATTGGGGCTGGCAAATTGACCCAGTTGGCTTAAGAATTGCCTTGAATCAGTTGGCTGACCGTTACCAAAAGCCATTATTCATTGTTGAGAATGGTCTTGGTGCAATTGATAAGCCAGATGAAAATCATTATGTTGCTGATGATTATCGCATTGATTATTTGCGCGAACATATTGAAGCAATTTCTGGTGCAATTGATGATGGTGTTGATGTTATGGGCTATACACCATGGGGTTGTATTGACTTAGTCAGTGCTTCAACTGGTGAAATGTCTAAGCGTTATGGCTTTATCTATGTTGATGAAGATGACCATTGTGAAGGTACTCTTAAGCGTTACAAGAAGAAGTCATTTGACTGGTATAAGCAGGTAATTGCGACTAACGGTCAAGATTTGGGATAAATGGTAAATAATTATGAAAAAATGGCTCAAAACACTTATTTCATTTGTTAGCGTAATTACTTTGTTTTTAGTTGGTGCAAATGTGACCGAAGCTAAAAGCAATAAAGCAGCTAATAAGCCAGTAACAATCTATTTGGCACGGCATGGAGAAACCACGGCTAATGTAATGCACCTTGCTCAAGGCTGGAGTGATTTCACTTTGACTGATAATGGTGTTAAAGGTGCACAATACCTTGGCTTAGGCTTAAAAGGAGTTAAATTTAGAGCAGCATATTCTGGTGATTTAACTCGTCAAGAAAAGACGGCACAAGGTGCTTTGGATTATTCTGGCAATAAGAAGATTAAATTACAGATTGATCCACGTTTGCGCGAATGTAACTATGGTAGTTATGAAGGTAGACAGGATATTGGCAAGAATGTCCCAGAAATCGCAGAGTACTATGGTTATAAGGATGTAGCTGACTTCCAAGCAAAAACAGGCAAATTGTTCCAAAACAAGATGCAAGATGGTTATTATGCTTTAGACAAGGCTAATAAATTGAACACGACTTTGCCAGAACAATATCGCGCTGAGCAATCAACAACTGTTCAAAAGCGAATGACAGCCGTATTGACTGCAATTGCTAAGAAACAACAAAAGAAGGGCGGCAATGTTCTTGTAGTTAGTTCAGGGATGGCGATTAATATGTTCTTGTCAGCTCAAGACTACCCAGAATACCAAGGCGTTGGTATAGCTAATGATGCTGTTACTAAATTAGTTTACAAAAATGGTAAATTTAAATTAGCAGGACCTGTTGGCGATTTGAAGTATTTCAACGCTGGTAAAAAAGCAGCAGATAAGTAATCAACTTATTAACTACCCTTTCAGAAAGTAAAAAAGTCTGATCACAGATATTGTGACCAGACTTTTTAAATGCCATTAAATGTTATTTACTTTGTTTTTTTAAACTGAAGAAAATAATCAGAATGAAATTGATTAATAGGGTAAAGCCAGTTGTCCAAAAGACAGTCGCATAATTGAAGACACCGGAAATAATTGATCCCATCATGGAACCAAAGACAGAACCAACTGCTTGGAACGATTGATTGTAACTAAAGATCCGGCCAAAGCTTTCCGTTGGTGTGTTAAGAGTTAAGACTGTTTGGGCTGCTGGTAGCATTGCGGCGCTGGCAATTCCAAGTAAGAATCTTAATCCAGCTAAGACCCACGGTGAATGGGTCAAGGCCATTGGGGCAAAGAGAACAGCACCAACAATTAAACCTAAACGCAAAATCTTCAAGGGGCCAATTTCGTCCATTTTGTGGCCCACACTTGATGCAGCAAGTAGCGTCCCAAGACCAGGTGTTGCAGCAACAACCCCAGCAACAAAGGCAATGTTCTTACTGTTAGGCATCATTGATTTGACATAAAGCGAAACAATTGGGTCAATTGACATGTTGGCAGCTTGAACCAGTAAAGTGGTAATGAACATTACGACAATCAACTTTAAGTTGGGCAAGGTGTGCATGATTTCGCTCATTGGCTTCATTTCTTCACGAGAGATAGGTGTGAATTCTTCATGGACGAGGAATGTAGAACCGAGGAAAACCAAGAACATTAGAAATCCCGTAATGAAAAACGGAATTCGGTAGCCCCAGACACCACCTAACCAATTACCAAAGAAACTAGATAAGGCACCACCAAGAAGTGGTCCGACTAAGTTACCGGCGGTTCCGGCAGTCATCATTTGACTCATAACCCAACCGCTGCGTTGGCGCGGAGTTTCGCCGGCAATTAAAGCCGTGGCATTGTTAATGTAGCCGGAAAATGCTCCTTGAATAAACCGCATAACAATAATATAAATTGCGTTGGGCGCGAAGCCAATAGAGGTAATTGTTAATGCCATGACGCCACTGGCGCGCATACACATTAATTTGCGCCCCTTGCGGTCAGCAAGGTTGCCCCAATAAGGGGAAACGATTGCTTGGGCAATGAAGGTCATGGCAAATGCTAACCCAGAATATAGGTTGATTTGTAGCTTGCTATAATGACCAAGGTCAGCAATGAATAAAGAAATAAAGGGCATCGTCATTGAGTAGCCCATACCTGTAATAAAGCAGCCGAGCCAGAGGGTATAGAAAGATTTATGCCACCCAGCTGGTAACTTGTAAGATTTTGTCAAAATGATCATCCTTCTATATGAAAAAATATTAATCTTTTCTATTTTAGCACATAAAAATTGCTAAGAATTTCCTAAAAACAAGAAATTTGGTTAGCAAACATGTTAGGATAGTGTTTCTGAAAGGATGAGGACATTATGGGGAAAGATCCGCGCATAACAAGGCGTGAATATCGTAAACAATATGTAAAAAGTAAGGCAGATAAGAACAAAGTTGTGCAAAATTCTGACGTGCAGTCGCGCCAGCTGCGTGTGCCAACGCGGACAAATTATCGCCATTTAAAGTTGAATTTCTGGGAGATTTTCTCTGATCGTCCGTATCTTGCTGTTGCAATTATTGTCCTGGCAATTTTCTTCATTATGGCAAAATTGTGGTGGTTGCTGCTTCTATTAATGGTGCTGGTAGTGATCGGCATTTACTTTATTGGACGCAGTCACCATCCAGATCGCGTTTTAAGTCTGGAATTTAAATTAAAGGCATCGCGTAAATTAAGTATGTTGCGGGCTCTGCAGTTTGGTGGGGCAATCATTATCTTTTTGGCAACTTATATGAAAAAAGTAGTCAATGTTGATTTTTCGTCTGCTGGGTCAACCGATGGCTTTCAAATTGTGCAGGGGTTATTGTCTGATCGCGGCGGTGTCTATGGTCAACAGGGGTCGTATTTTTTGAATTTGCTTAACACATTGACCGGTGGACAGCTATGGGGAACTTATCGGTACGCGACTAATAGCGCACAGATGATGAACAGCAGTGCTGGCCGCTGGATTGTGATTTGGGTATTGCTGTTGATGATTGCACCAGCATTTTGCGTATTGGCCCAATTTTTTAGAGAACCATATTCTCGAAATACAATGTTGATTGCATCGGCCGTGACCACGATTAGCTTTGTCTTAACGCCAACTTTAATGCGTAAGTGGATTGTGGCTTACGCAGTGGAAAACCAAATGTCAAATGCACAGGCACAAGCGGCGGTAAGCGTGGGACCAATGGCTTATGTGGCAATGGGCTGCGCGTTGCTAGTTTTAGTAATTTCAATTTATCGCGTGATTAAAAAAGATCAGTTTGAATAAAATTGTTCGCTATTAATGAATAGGAGGTTAGTAAATGAGCTTTGATGAAATGGTAGAGATGGCATTAAAGCCAGATGGTAATTTGAAGTTAATTCTTAAAGGAAATGTGGAACAAAAGGAAAATAAACCAATTGGTGTTGTTAGTGTAGTTTATGTGACAAGTGATGTTCAATTAGCCAAGCAAAAGTTTACGCAATTAAATGGGCATAAAAACGATGACGAATTTTACATGATTTATAGTTGCCCAGTAGATACCTATTTGCCAGATATGGGTCATTATCCATCAATTGAAATTTCTCAAGAAGATTTACAAAACTAAAAAAAGACGAGGTTTGATGAAGTCTCGTCTTTTTAGATTAATGAGTTATTCTGCTGGTTGCACATTTGCCACTGTCTTTTTTGTCTTATTCATCACGTAAAGAATAATGGCGAAGACAATTACACTAACAATGATTAAAGCAAATAGTGCGTAGTTGATGCCAATTGCACTGGCAATACTGGTGAAAATGGCGGTCATTAATGGGCCAGCAATTTGTAAAATTGTATTTAAAGCGCCAACTGACGAAGATAAAATCGTGCGGTCAACTGATGAAACAAGCCATTGCATCATCTTAGGACTGGCAACACCAGCAAAGAAACTAAGCAAGGTAATAAAAATTAAAGTAGCAATGATGTTTTTGTTGATAATGGCCAATGTGGTCCCTGCACTAATTATCGTGTCAATCAATGCATTGACAAATAATGATGTTTTCTTAAAAATGGTGGTTCCAATAGCGCTGCCAAGAGCAAAGCCGATTGATTCTACAGCCCCAATTAGAGCGATAGTAAAGGTATAAGTACCAATTAACATACTCTTATTCCCAGCAACAACAATTGAAATTAGTGGCTCAAGGGTCATCAAGATACCGTTTAGTAAGGCAATAACTGAGATGACAGTTAGCAGACCGTTGGCCTTTTTGATTTGACTAAATGATGACTTAAGGGTGGTAAAGAAGCCTTGTTGATTAACTGCAACGTCTTCTTGAGGATGACTTTTAAGGTAATTATGACCTACACTGGCATAGAGCAGACCAGCAAACAGAAAGGTTAGTGCGTTGACGATTGCTAAGTTGGAATATGACAAGTATAGCAGTAAGACGGAGCCAACGAATCGGGCAACTGTTGAAATAATTTGTGAAATACCGTTAGTAAAACCTGTGGCTTCAGCTACCTCATTTTGCCCAACAAGATTGACAATTAGCGGGGTTGTTAGACCACCAGAATACATTCCGGAAATATCAGAGATAAAGTTGATGCCAATAACAAGCAGAATGAGATTCCAGCCAGCAATGTTAGTGACAAACAGTAAGCCAACAATTAGATAAAGAATAAAGCGAATGATGGCTAGCCAAACAATCATTTTGAACTTGTTCTTAGTTCTGTCAGCGTAATAACCACTTAAACTTTCAATCAATCGCGGAATAGCTTCGGTAATTGAGATTAATGAGATGGCTAACGTATAATTATGCAATTTGCTAGCATAGGTCATCAGTGCTAAGTAGAAGAGAATATCGCCAGCAGTTGATAGCCAGCTAGCAAATGATAATTTACGGTAATTTTTGTTCTTTAAGAAAACGCCCATGATTGATAACTCCTTTTTTCATTTAACATATATTTAGTATATTTGAGTTAAAATAGGAGAAAGTAAAAGTGTCGTATTTGATACAAAATGTCGTATTCGCAAGTTAATCAATTCAGGGAGTATCTGACAGTGACTATTGGAGAGCTATTAAAAAAGTACCGCTTAGAGAGCTTAAAAACACAAAAGGAGTGGGTTGGCGATATTGTCAGTCCTTCTTATTATTCTAAAGTTGAAAAGAATGTTCATCGGATTACGGCGGAAGACCTACTATTGCTATTGAACCACAATAATATTTCACCGGATAAATTTTTTAAGCAACTTAATCAGGATCAAGAAACGGACAAGGAACGAGAAAACCAGCTGTTTAATTTAGCAGCGGAAGCAAATTATAAAAATTCAGTTGAAGACTTACGTAAAATCAGACGAATGTTTAAAGAAAGCAATTTTGCGGATAAGGAAGATGATCTGGTCTACATTGATGCAGAAATTGCGGAAATAACGGATGAAAAGCTGCCAGCAGAAGAACAACAAGCCTTAAAACAATTGATTTTTAAGGTTGCAGATTTTGATGAAACAAGTCTGACTTTGTACTGCAATTACATGGGTTTATTTGATATTGATAGTAATTTAATTATTTCTAAGAGGGTAGTTAAGCAGTTCATTCATTCTCCAAAGGTAAAGTTGCAGGCAATTACTCTGGGACTGATTACTAATTTAGTCATTCAGTGCATTGAAAATCAGCGTGAGGATGAGGCAGACTTCTTTATTGAACATGCAGGCCAAGTTGCAGTAATCCCAGAGACATTTTTCTTTAAAAACATCTTGCAATTCATGGTAAATATAATTATGTATCACCGAACTGGTGATGAAAAACTGCTGGAGCAGTGTAAGGCCGTTATTGCCAATTTGGCATTTACGGGGATGACAGAATATAGTGAGGAACTGCAGAAATTTTATGTAAAGTATAAATAAGCGTTCTGCTAGTTAAAGTCTGCCCTAAATCCTATGAATTGATGGCCGCGGTAAGTTTGCTTAGCCAACTTACCAGTGATTGTCCGCTTATTTAAGACGAATGTAATTGACTTGCTGGCAAAAAGCTGTCGAAGTTCGCGCTCGTTAAAAGTATGTTTGCCCCAAGTTTGATTGATTGCGACATCTTTGCCACGCCAAGTTCCCGTAACTTTAGTTTTAGGCGTAAACGCATGCTTGTTAGCTGGTTGCAGTTTAGCTAGCTGGGGATTTTTCTTTAAATTGTCCGCATTCTTTTGCTCGATTAATAAGTCATGCTTAACAATTTGATTAATCAAAAACGGCACATTGCGATAGTCAAATTTGCCTAGTTTGACCATTTTCATCGTGTTTTGTAATTGCTCGGTAACTTGGGGAGAGGCAATATAAGTTTGGTCGCACAAGATTGATTGGATTAGGCCGGGAAAGGTGAGCGAATATTTTTCTTTAGTATTTTTAATTAGCGCACCTTTACCAGTTGAGATGTTGGCTAAAGTTTGTTCTTGAGTTGCCCCAGTACCAATTTTGTCTTTTTTAAGAAAATCAATAATAAATCGGTGTGTTGGTGCCTTAGGCTTGGGGTTGTGGCCTTCGTAGACAAAGGGCTGCGCAGTTGGACCAAATGGTAAAACTTGCTTAGCATGTGTATCATTGAGGTCGTTTTCATCAAAAATCAGCTTGTAATTCAACTTGCGAGGTAAATTAATTGTGCAGGTGAATTTGGGATAGTCGGCAAGGTGAGCTCGTTCTTGGTCGTAAAGATAATCTTCGGCTAAAATCGCCAAAAAACTTTTGGCAACTGCTACATAAATTGCCCGACCACAGTTACCGAATTTTTGCTCGATTTCCGTTAAGCTTTGCGGCACATTCAGACCTGGTCGGTTAGCGCCGTGAGTGGCATTTTTAGCTAAAAACTTCCGCCGAATTGTTGTGTGCGTAAGTAGCTTGGGGTCAATGTGGGTAACTCGAGCGATTTGCTTAACTAGCGGCAATAATTCTGCGAACTGTTCCTGCGTGATTTTAGTATCTTCTGTTCGGGGATAGGATAAAATACCGGCCTCGTACATTTTTTGATAAGTTGCAAGCACTTCTTTGGAAGCATAGCCTTTTTTACCAACTAAAATTGCAAGGTGACTTAGGTCAAGCAGGTCTGGCGGTGCTTGGTGTTTGGCGATTTTATCATCAACAACAATTGCGGAATCGTGGAAGTTTAATAATTCTAGTTTAGCTTGGTCTGGTGTCATGAATTTGGCATTTTTAACTTGGGTAAAAGTATTCTGGTTGGCATCATGAAAGCGCACTTCGTAATAGGATTTTTTTACGTAATTTTGTCGAGCTGTCTCTTGCTGGTAAACCTGATTAACAATGGTTGACTTGAGGCGTCCTAATCGCAAAGTCTTGGGTTGAAATCCAGCTTGTCTGGCGATAATCAAGGCAATGCGCGACAGCTGCATTGAGGCAAAGTCGAAACGTTCGCGCCCAGTTGCTTCTAAGAACTCGCCTTGTTGGTATTGATTAGTGACGTCGACTTTTTGCAACAAGGCCTTTTTGATGTTAGCTTTTGTTTCATCGGCAAAACGAATACGAAAAACTTGCTTGTGCCAGTTAATAGCGTTGACAATTTCCCAGCCGAGCAGGTCACCTTCGCCCGTCGGATCATCATCAGTTGCAATTACAATCGCATCACACTTTTGTGCTGCATGCTTAATATTAGCCAAGGTCTTTTGCATACCAGGGATAACCTCTTTTTCCCAAGTGAAGTCGAGCAAGTTCCACGGATAGTTGCTCAAGTCGTGCCAGTCACTGTATTTGGCGGCCTTATCCTGAGCAACCATTTCGTGTGGTTCCTTGAATTGTAAAAGATGACCGTGAGCGTGGACAATTTGGTAGCTGTCATGATTGAAGCTGCCACTTAGACCGCCTAATGCCTTGGCAAAATTCTTCGCCGCACTAGCTTTTTCTGTTAAAAGTAAAAGTTTCAAATTAATCAGTTCCTTGCTAAAGATAAAATTGTGGGCAAACTCTTGTTTGGCTTAATTAGTATATCTTGTATTTAGCAAATGAACAAATTTATTTTATAATAAGAAAATTGCAAAAACACGGTTAACTAATAGTGAGAATAAATTGTTGAAGAAAAATTTGAGCAGATTGTAGAATGAAGTTGAACACTTTAGATTATTAAAAACAAAAAAAGCGATCCGTTGGGACCGCTCAGCCGGCTTGCAAGTAATTAACTTGCAGAGCACGTTTTTGTACATGATAAATATGTACTTCTATAATTCTTAAATTAAGTATAACACTAATTGAGATATGTTAAAATTAATTTGTACGTTTTTGATCCTCCTTGAAAGGAGGTGAAAACATGATAAAAAACGTGCTTTCTATAATTCTTATTTGTTTACTACTAACGGAGCTAACGCCTGCTTTGCGGGCTTTAGGTACGGATTTGGATAAATTAGCGAATTTGCTCGACAAAATAGCTGATTTACTCAAAGAAATTCTACGGATTTTCAGGTAAAACAAACAAAATAGCTCAGGTGTTCCTGGGCTATTTTTGTTTTTGAATTTTAGTCTGCTTTTTTCGATTGATTAAACTGAACCCAATCCATTTGCATACCGATTTAATGTTGCCAATGTTGGTACAGAATCTAACATTTCCAATTTAGCTAATTGTGGCTGCTTCATGCCAATTCTTTTCGCAAATACTGTTTGTGGAATATTACGCTTAATCCTTTCAGCACAAAGCTTAGCCAACGTGTCAATAATTACTTTTTCATCTTCTGAAATAGACGAAAAACTACTCTCAATATCATTAAGTTTCATCTAATCACTGCCTTTCTAGCCAATTTTCTAAAAGACTAATTGCTCGTTCAACTTGCTTCTTATCAGTTTTATTCTGCTTTTTTGTATAGTGGGGTTAACAAGATAAATTTATTTACATCGTAACTCGCATAAAAAACTCTATCCGGCAAAGGACGCAACTCCATAATGGGATATTTATAGCCCTTAAGAACCTTAGATTGTGGTGGTCTAATACCAGGTCCTAAAGCTTGCAGTAATTTTAACTGGCTAATTGAAAAATGCCCCGTAACTAGTTTTATATCTAACTATTATGGGACACTTCAAAGCACAAACTGTTTTTATTTTATAAAAAGCCAATTTATAAGGTAAAATGCTAATGCTATCAATACAGCTATTTTAAGTTCAATAACAAATGCATAAAAATTAAAAACTAGTGAAAGCCACATTACTATTGTGTATATAGCACATATGACTAAAAAGATTTTTTCACCAGTTATTTTTTTGTATAATTTCATTGGCTTTTTGATTGGTTTTTTCATTTTATTAATAGACATCTCTAGAAGTTGCCATTTGTTAGGCACTTCTTCAATACATTAGGTACTACTTTCTTTTGGATATAAATATATTAGCATTTGCAATATTAAAATCAAGTAGCTTTATAATTATTTTTTAATGAGTGCTATTTATGGACAATTTATTTAATTTATTCTGCCGTTACCTCAACTTGTTTGTTATTTCTAGTTTTAAACATAACAATTAATGTAATTAAAAATGTTACAGCACTGAGTGCTATTAAACCTATTAATGCATAATTGAGACCAGCTGTACCAGCAATACTTGAAAAGATTGCATTTGTTAAAGGACCAGCGATGACAAGAATAGTACTCAGTGCTCCCATAGTAGACGCTAAAATCTTTCGATCAACTGACTGTACTAACCATTGATATAATTTTGGACTAGCAGTCCCGGCAAAAAAGCCAAGAATAGCACCGAAGATGAAGCAAGCAATCGAATTTTGCATAAGCATTGATCCGAGCATAAGGATACCTGAAATCGTATCAAGTAAGATGATAATAAATAATGATGTGTCCTTTAGTAGCTTAGTACCGATTGCGCTCCCCAGTGCTGTACCAATAGAAACGACAGCTCCGAAAATTGCAATGGTAAAACTGAAAGTACCAATTAACATGTTTTTATTAGCCGCAAAAGAAATTGAAATTAATGGTTCTAGTGCAGACAAAATACCATTTAGTAATGCAACTACTATAACGATTGTTAGCAAACCGTGCGCTTGCTTAGCCTGATTAAATGAAGATTTAAAAGTTGCCAAGAAATTTTGATCGTTAACGGTTTGTAGTTCATCTTTAGCAGGTGTCTTGGCAATATTTTTAGCAATATTAGCGTAGATTAAACCAGCTACTAAGAAGGTTAGAGCGTTAAGAATTGCTAGAGAGGAATATGACATGAATAACAGCAAGGCTGAGCCAACAAATTGTGCACCCATTGAAATTAATTGGGAGATACCACCTGTGAACCCTTCGGCTACAGATACTTCTTTTTCCCCAACTAAACCAACAATTAATGGAGTTTGCAAGCCACTGGAATACATGCCAGAAACATCAGAAATGAAGTTAATAGCAATCACCAGTAATACTAAATTCCAACCAGCAATGTTAGTGACGAATAATGCACCCACAATCATATATAGAATAAAGCGGATGATTGCTAAACGAATAATAACTTGAAATTTATTTTTAGTGCGGTCAGCGAAGTAGCCGCCGATACTTTGAAGTAAATCAGGAACTGCTTCAGTAATTGAAATTAATGACAAAGCTAAAGCGTAATTTTTCAGTTTACTAGCGTAGGTCATTAATGCTAAGTAGAAAAGAATGTTGCCAGCACTAGATAGCCAACTTGCAATTGTGAATTTACGATAATTTTTGTTCTTTAAAAAAATGTCCATAATTTTTCTCCTTTATTTAATCTTGTATTCATTATATTTTGGCTATAATAAAAGTAGATAAAAGTGTCATATTTGACAAAATCTAAAATAAAGGAGGAATAATGTTGACTATTGGTGAATTGCTCAAGGATTATCGAATTGAACAAAGAAAAACGCAAAGGGAATGGGCTGGAGCCGTAATAAGCCCATCATTTTATGCTAAAGTCGAAAAAAAAATAAGCAGAATCTCGGCGGAAGATTTGGTTGATTTATTGCATGCTAATAAAGTTCCATTAATTGATTTTTTTGGCAAATTAAATTATCAGGATCAATCTGTCCACGATGAAAATCAAGAAATTGATAAAATGATTGACGAAGCCTATTTTCAAGATTCTGTCCATGATTTACAACAAGTACGGAGTTTTGTTGCCGAAAGCAAATTTCCAGATAAAGAAAATAAGTTAAATACAATCGATATTTTAATTGCAATGCTTAATAAAGATCTTTCTAGTATAGATAAAAACATTATAGATAGAATGAAAGAAAAAACTTTTAATATTTCGCATTTTAGTTCTGACAATTTAAATATGTATTGCAATCTTATGAGCTTCTATGATTTAGATAGTAACTTGGTAATTTCAAAAAGACTAGTAAAGCAATTTATTGGATCAAGTAGTATAAGAGTTCAAAAATTGGTTTTAGCTATAATTATTAATATGATGATTTTATGTATTCGTAATAAAAGATTTGATGAAACAGAATTTTTTATTAATAGTGAACAACAAATAAAAACTAAACCAAATATATTCTTTTATAAAGCTATTGCTCCAGCATTTGAAGACATTATTAAGTATCATTTCGATCAGAATGAGCAGTATCTTGATGAAGTAAAAGGAATAGCAAAAACTATCAAAATTGCTGGAATGCCAGAGTATGGTAAGGAGCTTGAAGAGCTTGCAAATAACTAAAGAAAGTATTACGCGAGGTTATGATAGATAGTTTCTTTTCGTTGCTTCGAGGTTAGGAATCCGGCTATGAGAAGAGCAATGATGAATTCTAAGACCAATGACTGCCAAGGTTGTAAATGGTTAGGGCTCATTACGGGTGCATTAACCAAGACAAGCGCAATCAGGTCATGCAAAAAGTGAAAAGTAATTGGGATTAAGATTGAATTAGTATAAAGGTATACTGCAGTAATAAATATTCCAAAGCTAAGTGTCGACAACATTTGACCTAGTGTTGTGTTGAGCGATTGAGAACCAAGATTACAGATATGGAAGATTGAAAAGAGCAGACCATCGATTAACGTCACCCAAAGTAATTGTTGGCGCGCATTTTTTAAAATACTTATCAGAATGCTTAGAATGCAGAATCTTAGAAGCCATTCTTCAGCAGTACCAGCTCTTAATGCTGTTAGTAACATTGAATAATTTATTTGGGAAATGTAATAATCGAAGCCGTCAATGATATTAGGCCAGATTAGCAGAGCCGGCATAATATCAGACAGCAGTTTTAAGATAAATGCAAGAATGATCACTAAAATAGGAGCCACCGACATTTTATTGCTTAGCTTAAAATGCAAGAAGAAGGTATTTGCTTTTTTCATTGCGATGTAGGTGATGATGATAAAAGCAAGTGCACCAGTTATTTCTGAATTTAGGATTACCTTTAGTACCCCAGTGTATTTAAGTCCAGCAGTGATCTGCCTAGGCGAAAATACTGTAGCTAGAAAGATTAGTGGTAGCAGTAATAATTTGCCATATAGATTTGTTATTTGATTTAACGCTAACTTAGCCATGGGAATAAACATCACAAGTGAGTAGAGTATGGCTAGTATTATATAGAAATTTAGATTGGAGATATTGTTGTCCTGAATTAAATATAGCGTTTCGTTAAGGACATGAGGCAGTGTGTAACAGATGGCTAATACTTCAAAGTAATAATTAAAATGTTGTAATTTTAATAGCCTCTTGTTAGCAGGCAACAATAAGGTGAACTCACAAATACAAAGCAAAAATATGCTAATTAAATAAGCATAATCGTAATCATAAATTAGACACGAAATAGTAAAAAGTATGATTTGAGCTAGAGTTTGTAAAAAGTGCCAAAGTTTAATAGTTTTATTTGTCATTGATGTGTACCCTCTTTTTATATAATATTATTCTAAAATAATAAAATAACTCAAGCTTCTTTGGATGAAACTTGAGTTATTTTATAACTTTTAAAATTTGATGAATTACTTCTTCGCCCTAAAAAAGATTACTTCACGAGAGGCAACTAGTGGTCCTGAAGCTTGATAGATTGTTAGTCGAATTGCCTTTGCACAGACATCGCGCAAACCGATGACCTTGTTTTTGCTATCAGCTTTCCACTTGAGGTGGTCGGCATAAGTAACATAATTATAGCCGTCAGTTGATACGGCGACACTGATGTCAATCGGATCGCAATAATGGTCGATATTATGAGGTACAAATGACATCCGGCTTAACTTTTCAACCTGATTAAAGGTAAAGGTCAATTCCAGCGGTTTGTCTGGAGTTAATGCCTGCGCTGTTTGCCATTCACTTGCCAGCTTCAAGTCAGTTAGGTAAGTGAGCGGCTGTGCGGGATTACTAGGATAATTGCTGGTAACGTGAATGTCGCTAACGGCGTAATCAATTGCCGCGTGCTTAGTAATCACGCCAAACGGGTCTGACCATTCGGAAACCTTATTCCCTGCCGCATAACGCATGCGAATAATGTAGCGAGTATTAGGTAATAACTCATGGAAAGTAAAGCAATTGCCAGTAATCCCTTCATACAAGAGACCATTGATTTCAATTTGGACGGCACCTTGTTTGGACCAAGCAAGTTCAAACGAATGCGCTGAGATTTTACTTGGGTCAACAGCCGGTAATTTAGGTGAAGGCAGTAATCCATCGGTAATGGCATGGACTAACACATTTTCACCATAAGTATAATTGTGAATCGTAATTTTAATCTTACTGTTAGTAACATCGCGATCTGCCAACTTAATTTGCAATGCTGTTTGCTTAGCATCGTGATACTGATTAAATTCGGGCACAGGATTGTAATTCGTATTGAAGAAAATCCCTTCGCGAGCGTGGTTAAAGGCATCAATGGTGCCGTATTCTTGCAGCTTAATTATTTGATCATTGATTTTAACTTCAGTTTGGTCAGGGTAGGCATCGCACATGATTGCTAAGTTAGTTGGCTGCTCAACATCAAATCCTGGATAATTGCCCTTGACCGGATTAATAGTAATTGTTAAATTCCCGGCAGTTTGATTGGTATCAATGCTGGTTTCACAATAATTATGGTTAAAATCTGTCAAATCATCGTCATCGTAAACAATTGTTCTGCTTTGTCCTTGTGGATACAGAACGTAGTCACGTTTTCCAAGATCAAATACACTGCCGCCGCGAACAAAGACGGGCAGGTGCCAAACTGGATAAGACAGGTTATTGTAGACGCGGCCGCCAGCGTACTTTTCGCCAGTAAACAGGTCAAGCCACATTGTTCGACTATCTGGTAAGTAAAGGTTGTCTTTACGTGAGTCGCCATTTTCATCCTCACGACCATTAGTAATTGGGGCAATTAACAGATTGCTGCCCAGCATAAATTCGCTGCTAAATTGCTCAGTATAATTACTGCGCTCATCAGGGAAGGCGATAAATAGAGGCTGCACAATCGGATTGCCAGCCTGCGCCTGATGATTAAGGGTATAGAGGTAGCTTTGCAATTGTGCTCGCAGAATTGAATAGGAACGATTGATTTCCGTTATTTTTTTATTATAAGCAAACGGCGTTTTACTAAAATTACCTTGATCGTCAAGACTAAATAATAGTGGCGTAAAACTCTTCCACTCGAAGTCGCGGACGCTAATCTGAGCATTGCCACCGCCAGTGGTACCGTCAACAGCAGCACCAACAAGTGGCTGACCAGAAAGGTTACTGCCGATAAAGCCGGCAACTTGCGTGGCGATGTTTTCCCAATTACCACCAATTGCACCAAAGGCTAAGGCTGCTGCTTTTTGCATCCCTTGGCAACCAGTGTTTTGCATAACCAGCGGTTTTTTGCGTTGTAAAGCATTACTTAAGAGAGCACGGTCGTTAGTTGCGTGACTGGCAGTTAGAGTAAAAGCAGCATGCTCTGGCAATATTGACAAGCTTTCATCATGCCAAAATCCGGGCGCAATATCTTGGTTTTGTGCATACTCGTTAAAGTAATTGAGAGCATCAACTGGTGGATTGGTCACGCCATAATTCGGCACAAACCAGCTTAGTGGAAAGTGCAATGTCTTGTACCGGTCAAGCATGGCCCGTGCTGAAAAATGGTAGTCTTCCTCGCCATTAAGTGAAGCCTTGCCGGCAGCTTTCTCCGTGTCGCTTGTTCGGGTGTAATAATTGTTGCCGAACTTGCTGGCATTACGTTCTTTGGTTTCACTAGGCTGCCATAAGGTTGTGCAGAAATTGCCAATGTGCCCCAAGCCCAACGTATATTTAGGTAACATCATTGGTTTACCGGTTAACGCATAATATTTAGCTAAAATAGCTTGCGGCGTGTCGCCAATAATATAAAAATTATCAAAAACACGATCTTGGTGACTGATTGTGGTTAAGCCACTATTGTTCACGCCAAAGTCGTAGCTGCCGCTTGAGTGAGTGTTGCGCAATTCCCCGTAGCCAGCATTAGACCAGAAGAACGGCACTTGAGTAATAACGCCGCCCTTGCCGGTAATGTGATCACTCTTGATGGCGATTTTACGTCCTTTGTGACTAAAGTAACCATTTTGCAGACCACCACCAAAGTAAAACTCGTTTTTGTTTTGCTTTAAAAATTCACGGGTTTGGTTAGCTGCTAATTCAAGTGGTTGTGCCTGCTTCATTCGGGTGCGATGCAGCGTTTCATCAAAGATACTCATCACAGCAGGTTTTTGCGCAAAAATAACTTGGTAATTGCCTGCTTGGATAATTAATGAGTCGCTGGTTGCGCGTACTTGTGAATGTTCAAAAGATTCATTACTAAAATTAAGCTGAAGCGCTGACGTTTGCTCTGCTGCGGAATCAATATCTGGATTAAGCACAAAGCGAAAAATACCGTCAGCTAAAACATAAAATTGCGCAACTTCGCCGGTTGCGTAATGCAATTCATAATAATTTTCACATCTATTGGCGCCAGTTAATGCACCTAGTTGGTGTTTGCCTGTTTGCATATCATCTGTCATAATTTTTGCTTCCTATTTAATTTGCTTAATACCTATTATAACTAAAAAAACAAGTTTTTCTGTAGTATTTGTGATTAAACTGGTTAATACCAATTTAATGGTTTAAAATAAACTTATTATGATGAAGTGAATTTTGGTAAAGAAGGAGGAAATAATGACTTATTATATTCACGCTGATAAATTTTTTATGGAAAATATAACTACCCAAGGAGGCTATCTTGAAATCCAAGATAACGGGCAGTTTGGCTATTATTATTCAGAACAAGAAAAGCCGGAGGGCAAGATTGTTGATTATTCCGGCAAGTGGATTGCTCCGGGATTAGTTGACACTCACGTTCACGGCTCACTTAAAGAAGACGTGATGAAGAGTGACTGGGCAGGAATTAATCGCTTGTCTGAAGGCTTTTTGCAATCTGGTGTTACCAGTTGGCTGCCAACAACTTATACTGCTGGTGCTGATACCTTAAGTCGCATTTGTCGGATGTTTGGCGACCATCAGGGTGAAGAAACGGGTGCTAAAATTCAAGGTTTGCACTTTGAAGGGCCTTACTTTACTGCTGAGCATGCTGGTGCTGAAAATCCGAAATATTTACTCGATCCAGATATTGACCAGTTTAATAAGTGGCGGGATGAGTCACATGGCATGCTTAACAAAATTTCTCTTGCTCCTGAACGTAAGGGTACTAGAGAATTTATTCGCAGTGCGGTCAAAGAGGGTGTTGTCGTTTCTTTAGGACACTCAAGTGCTAACTTTGAGCAAGCTGCGGCTGGAATTGAAGACGGCGCAACCATGTTCACTCATACATTTAACGGGATGCCAGACCCGTCGCACCACGCGCCATCAATTTCTAACGCGGCAATGGCAATGCACAATGTAACTGATGAGCTAATTTGTGATGGGCACCATGTTAAAAAGGAAATGGTGCGCGCTTTAGTTCAATTAAAGGGTGCTGAACATATTGCTTTGATTACTGACTGTATGGAAGCTGGGATGATGCCCGATGGTGACTACATGTTAGGTGAATTACCGGTTTATGTTCAAGATGGAATGGCTCGGCTAAAGAGCAACGATAACTTAGCCGGCAGTATTCTGCAATTGAAGACAGCCGTTAAAAACGTTGTTGACTGGAACGTGGCAACTCCTGAAGAAGCAATTATGATGGCTTCTTATGTTCCAGCTAAGAGTGCTCATATTTTGGATAAATGTGGTTCGATTGCACCGGATAAGGATGCAGACTTTATCGTGCTTAATCCAGACATGACTTTAAGCGAAACCTACTTAAGTGGTAAGTCACGTTACAAGGCTTAATTTAAATGACAAAATAAAAAGGATTCTCAGTCGAGAATCCTTTTTTAGTAATGTGCGTTTTAGTAAACAGCACCGTCATAAAAGTTGAAGCGTGGTTTATTAAAGTCGTAATTTTCTAATTCGCTGAGCTTAATGGCGTTGTCGCAAACACCCCAGCTCATTAAGTTGATTGGCTTACCGTAATCTTCATCAGGAATAACCAATAAAATATATTTGCCTTGACTCAAAGCGTAGCCTAGTTCCATACCTAAGCCAACGTCTTCTTCTTCTGGCAAGTAAACACCAATCATGACGTCACTGGATTTAATACCAATTAAGTCACCATGATAAGTTGCAGTTGCCCATTCGCGATCATGCAGATATTCTGGATGTTCTTCAACATTGATGCCTTTGTATTGGTGGTCCAATGGAACATAACTGTTTTCAAGGTCAATGGTTGGGTTGGCAGCTAAAGCTTTCATTGCTGCCTGATAAGCGTTGTTTTGCTTTTCGTTAAACCAGCCTGCACCAAAGTAAACGGTCTTTGTTTTAGTCATAAAAGGTCTCCTTTAACTATTATTTTAAGTAAATTTTACGTAACTTACTGATTTCCGCATCAGTTAATTTCATAATATCACGTAAATAGTTATTCACGCTACCGTATTTTTCATTAATAGTTGTCAAGACATGTTCAATGTACTCTACGTGCACGGTTTGGAAGTCTTTTAAAATATTTAATGTTGCATCGTCGGCGCCATCTTCCTTAGCCTGCTCTAACATTCTCTTAACAAAGTCTGCTGTGGCAACGTTAGTTAATAAATAATCCTGCTTAATTGTATCAAGCGGAACACCAAGAGCAGTTAAAATAAGCAGCGCGCCAACTCCGGTTCTGTCCTTACCGGCAGTACAGTGGAAGATTAAGCTATTGCCGTCTTCATCGTTTGCTAGTAATAAGTCAAAGAAGCGGCGGTAAGCTTTTTGAGCAGCCTCACTGGTAATCATGTCGTCGTAAGCAAATAACATGTGTTCAAATCCTGCATGAGGATTCTTTTGGCCTTGCTTCATGACATCTTCAATACTTCTCGAAGCATTGGTTAAGTCCTCGCTGAAGACAGGATCATAATCATATTCTGCACCTTCAGGGATGCGGTCAGGTTCATGGTCAACTTCAGCTTGACTTCTGAAGTCAACGATGTATTTAACGCCGTAGTCGTGTAAGAACTTAAGGTCAGTTGCATCTAAAGTACCCAAGTTAGCAGTTCTCAATAACTTGTGCATTTTAACGGTTTTGCCGTCGGTAGTTTTGTAGCCGCCAAGTTCACGGAAGTTGCGGCCGCTTTTAACGCCGATTAATTGATTAGTTAAATTTTCTGTCATAAATTCCACCCTTTATCTTTTGACATTTACGTTCTATTTTAGCAATAAACTAGGGCGTAAACAATTATAAAAAAAGTAATTACTATCGAAAATATGTTAAAATTAGTGTTAAATAAAATAATATATTTCTAGAAGGTGAGTACATGAGTACGAAAAAAGACAGTATTTTAGTTCCAGTTGATGGTTCAGAATCAGCTGAAAGATCTTTTGATAAAGCAGTTAAGATTGCAATGACGGAAAATGCTCATATTGATGTTTTGAACGTGATTGACACTAGGCAGTTTTTGGGTGAGATGCAGGATACGCTAATTTCAGGCGATACTGTTTACCAGATGACGCAAGACACTGGTAAATATTTAAAGAGTTTGAAGCAATGGGCACATGATAACTTTGACTTTGATGATATTGATTATCACATTCGTTATGGTAGTCCGAAGGCAGTTATTTCCTATGACTTTATCAAGGATCACCACGATAATTTAATCATTATGGGTGCAACCGGCCTGAATGCAGTTGAGAGAATGTTGATGGGGTCAGTTACCGAATATGTTAACCAGCATGCGCTGGCTGATGTGTTAATTGTTCGCACGGATATTGACAACAACCCAATTAGGCAAAAATAACGGGTTGTTAGATAATCTTTTAATGATTACGCTTTTATTTTGCTTAAATTTCTGCTATTATTTTTATGAATTAATTTTAGGTGAAAGAGGGCGACACATGATGCAAGGCGATTCTATGACAAGACGGATTAGTTTAGCGTTATTTGTGTTTGCGGGAGTTCTTTTACAGGGGAAATTCATTCATTTACATAGTATGCTTATGAGGCTTAACGTTAGTTACGTTTGTAATTAACGTTAAGTCTTTTTTATTCATGACACTTATAGGAGGTAATCATGAAGAAATTTAAAAAAGTATTAGTTGGTGCACTAGCCGTGATGGGGATGTTTGCGTTGACTGCTTGTTCAAATAAAAAAGAAACTAAGAGCAGCAATATGCCGAAATCACTGAATGTGCAGTTTGTTCCTAGTGATGCCTCTGGCCGGATGGGCGGTGAAGGCAAGCCACTTGAAAAGATGCTCTCTAAGAGACTGGGAATTCCTGTCCACGTAACAACTTCAACTGACAATAACGCTGAAATTGAGGCGATGAAGTCTAAGAAGGTTGATGTTGGCTTCTTGGCAGCTGGTGCTTATGTTCAAGCTCACCAACAAAAAGCTGCCGACGTTATTTTGCAATCAGAACGTTACGGGATTAAAGAGCCAGGTGGTACTTGGACCAAGAAGCTGGTTCACACTTTGCGTGCTGAGATTGTTGTCCGTAAAAAGTCCAACATTAAATCATGGAAAGATTTAAAGGGTAAGTCAATTTCGATTCAAAGTCCAACTTCAACATTGGGCTACATTACCCCAGTTGCAGAATTGAAGCAAAAGGGCTTAGACGTTACTAGAGAGTGTAAGTTAGTAACCGTTAACGGTCATGATGCTGCCGTGTTAAATGTTTTAAGTGGCGATACTGATGCTGCCTTTGTGTTTGAAGATGCAAGAAACAAGGTGCTGCATGATGTACCAAATATCAAGGAAAAGGTAGTGCCAATTTACTTTACAACACCAATTCCTAACGATACGATTTCAGTCCGCCCTGATATTCCACAAGCATTTCGGAAGAAGTTAGCTAAAGCCTTTATGGACATTAGTAAGACTAAAGACGGACAAAAGTTGATTCAAAAGATGTATGACCAATATGGCTATCACTCAGCTAAAGACAGTGACTACAATATTGTTCGTAAATACAATAAGATTGCACAATCACTTAAGAAGTAAAAGTTTACGATTAAGGCACCCACAACTCTGGGTGCTTTTTTATTCAATATAATCAGCCGATAATTTAATGACATTCTCATAAAAATATTATCAAAATTTTCTTGGCAGAACGCGTTTTTCTGTGCTATGCTTTCATATAACGAACACAGTAGATGATGACTGTTCGCTTTTATTCAAGAATATTAACAAGGGCATGATGTGAGATGGACACATTATGCCCTTTTATATTCAGTTAGTTTTAGCCGTGGAGGGCAAGATGAAGAAATTAAAACGGGTGTTGTTGGGTATAGCCGTAATGCTAGTTGCAGTGGTAGCGACGGCTTGTTCGAATAAGAGTACAGGGGCTAATAGCAAGGACTATACGCCCAAATCATTAACGGTTGAATTTGTACCAAGTATTGCAGCCAACAAGCTGGAAGGTCGCGCTAAACCACTGGAAAAATTGCTGTCGGCCAAACTGGGCATTCCAGTTCACGTGTTAGTGTCAACCAGTGACAATGCTTTAATGGAGGCAATGAAGTCTAAGAAGGTCGATGTTGGCTTTTTACCACCAGATGGTTATGTAGTTGCTCATAAGCAGGGAGCAGCTGATGTATTGCTTCAATCTGAACGCTTTGATATTAAGCAACCTGGTGGCCGCTGGGCTAAAACTCTGACTAAGTCATTTAGAGCGGAAATTGTTGCTAAGAAGGATTCGAAGATTAAAAGCTGGAAAGATTTAAAGGGTAAGTCAATTTCGATTCAAAGTCCGACTTCAACTTCGGGTTATATTTATCCAATTGCTGAATTAAAGGAAAAAGGTTTAGACGTTCCTAAGAGCTGCAAGCTAGTCACTGTTACTGGTCATGACCAAGCTGTTTTGAATGTGTTAAACGGTGATACAGATGCGGCATTTGTCTTTGAAGATGCGCGTAACAAGGTCTTAAAGGACTATCCCAAGATCATGAGCCAAGTTGTGCCGATTTACTTTACTAAGGCCAGAATTCCGAACGATACTGTGTCAGTGGTTCCAAACATGTCAAAGAAGTTTCGCAAGAAACTTGCCAATGCATTTATTGAGATTAGTAAGACAAAGAAGGGGCACGCTTTAATCGAAAAGGTTTATGCTCACGAAGGCTATGTTCCCGCTAAAGATAGCGACTTTGATACAGTGCGTAAGTACGAAAAGATCGTTAAAGATATGCAAAAATAGTTATTAATTAAAGTCAAGTAAGATTAATTATACTTGGCTTTTTTTGTTAATAAAAAGTTATCTAATCTCTTGCAATAATCCGAATATTTGTGTTATTATTCTTACATAACGATCATGATTTTATTTAGGCGCCGTGATCGCTGCGTTTTATTAACAATATTCAAGGGCATATTATGACTGAGTCATACTATGCCCTTTTGTATTTTTGGGAGGTACTGATGAAGAAACTGAAGCAAGTGTTGATGGGTTTAGTATTAATGGTCTTGGCAGTGGGGTTAACAGCCTGCTCAAATAAGAGTACGAGCAAAAGCGAGGAACCTAAATCAATTAACGTGCAATTTGTTCCAAGTGTTGCTGCTAATAAACTAGAAGCGCGCGCAAAACCAATGGAAAAGCTGCTATCGAAGCAATTAGGAATTCCCGTTCATGTTTCAATGTCAACTGACTATAATGGTTTGGTTGAAGCCATGAAGTCTAAAAAAGTGCAAGTTGGCTTTTTACCATCTGATGCTTATATCATGGCGCATAAACAAAAGGCCGCTAACCTGTTACTTCAGGCAGAACGTTACGGTATTAAGCAGCCGAATGGTAAGCAGACTAAGCAGTTAGTTAAGTCTTATCGCGGTGAGATTGTTGTTAAGAAAAATTCTGCAATTAAGAGTTGGAAAGATCTAAAAGGAAAATCAATTTCAGTTCAAAATCCAACTTCTGACTCTGGTTATGTCTTTCCTGTAGCTGAATTAAAGCAAAAGGGATTAGATGTTACTAAGAAATGTAAATTAGTTACTGTTACTGGGTCAGATCAAGCTGTTCTTGATGTTCTAAATGGCGATACAGATGCTGCCTTTGTTTTTGAAGATGCACGTAATGATGTGCTAAAAGACGAACCGCAGATTATGAGTAAGGTAGTGCCAATTTACTTTACTAAGCGGATTCCTAACGACACAATTTCGGTTATTCCAAGTTTACCTAAGTCATTCCAAGAGAAGTTATCTAAGGCATTTATTGCAATTAGCAAGTCTAAGGAAGGTAAAAAGATTATCGAAAGTGTCTACAATCATGAGGGTTATGCCCCAGCTAAAGATAGTGATTACGACATTATCCGGCAATATAATAAGGTTATAGCGTCAACTAAGTAGTAAAAATAATCCATTCATTGAGGAATTAGCTAGTACTTTTTAGGTTAAAAATAGTTTTTTAAAATAATTTTCTTTTCTAAACAACCAATTTCTGCTATCATTTAATAGAATGAATGCAATACGGTTGAAAGGGGAGTGAAAGTCATGCAAAAAGATGAACGACGCGTAGCGTTCATTGGTGTTTTTGCAGTTAAGACTTTTTGCTTCCTTGTAAATAGTCGCATTGTTCGTTTTTTAACCAAAAAAGTTATTGAAAGACTTAATATAATTCCCGTTTGTGCTGTTACATTAAGTCTTTTTTGATGTCTAGGAGGACATAATGAAGAAATTTAAGAAAGTGCTAGCTGGTGCTGCCGTTTTTTTAGTAGCGTTGATGGCGACTGCTTGCTCAGGTAAGAGTAAGAGTCAAGAAAGTTCCACCCCGAAGTCTTTGAACGTTCAATTTGTCCCCAGTCAAGCTGCGACTAAGCTGCAAGCTCGGGCTAAGCCGTTAGAAAAGATGCTTTCTGACCGTTTAGGCATTCCGGTTCATGTTTCAATGTCAACAGACTATAACACGGTTGTTGAAGCCATGAAGTCTAAGAAGGTTGATGTTGGCTTTTTGCCACCAAATGGTTATATTTTGGCACACAAGCAAGGTGCTGCTGATGTTTTATTGCAAGCCCAAAGATATGGTGTTAAGCAACCGGGCGGAAAACCAACTAAGGATCTTGTTGACTTTTACCGGGCAGAAATTTTAGTTAGAAAAGACTCAAAGATTAAGAGTTGGAAAGATTTAAAGGGTAAGTCAATTTCAATCCAAAGTCCAACTTCTTCAGCAGGATACGTTTTCCCAATTGCTGAATTAAAGGAAAAGGGCTTAGACGTACCTAAGAGTTGTAAGTTAGTTACTGTTACTGGTCAAGACCAAGCAGTCCTAAACGTTTTAAACGATGATACTGATGCTGCCTTTGTCTTTGAAGATGCACGGACAATCGTTCAAAAAGACAACCCAAAGATTATGAGCCAAGTTGTGCCAATTTACTTTACTAAAAATATTCCTAATGACACGATTTCTGTAGTTCCAAGCATGCCAAAGGCATTCCGTAAAAAGTTAGCTAATGCTTTCATTGATATTGGTAAATCTAAGAAGGGTAAGAAGATTATCGAAAGTATTTACACTCACGAAGGTTACGTTCCTGCCAAAGACAGTGACTTTGCCGTCGTCCGTAAATATGAAAAGATTATTGAGTCAACTAAAAAGTAAGATATATAAAGGAAGTATATAATGGCAGATTCTTCAGTTAAGCCAGTTATTGAATTAAAAAACGTTAAAAAAATTTATGGCAAAGACGTTGTTGGTTTAAAGGATGTCAATTTAACTATCAATAAGGGCGAATTTGTCGTTATTGTTGGTCTATCTGGTGCTGGGAAGTCGACACTTTTGCGCTCCATTAACCGCCTGATTGACATTACTGATGGTGATATTTTAATCAATGGTGAGTCAATTACCAAGGCTAGAGGCAAAGAGCTGCGGACTCTGCGGCGCAATATTGGGATGATTTTCCAGAGTTTTAATTTGGTTAAGCGTTCTAGTGTTTTGCGCAATGTTTTAACAGGGCGCGTAGGCTATTATCCTACTTGGAAGAGCACACTTAATCTATTTACTAAAGAAGATAAGCAACGTGCTTACGATGCTTTGCAACAAGTTGACCTCGCTGATAAGGTTTATTCACGGGCTGATGAACTATCAGGTGGCCAGCAGCAGCGGGTAGCGATTGCGCGAGTTTTGACTCAAAATCCAGACATTATTTTGGCTGATGAGCCAACCGCCTCACTTGACCCGCAGACTTCACGTCGGGTAATGCAAGACCTCAAGATGCTAAACGAAAAGCATGGTATGACAGTTGTAATTAACCTGCACAGTGTGGAATTAGCCAAAGAATTTGGTAAGCGAGTTATTGGTGTTCGTGCTGGTGAAATTATCTATGATGGTAAGATGAGCGAAACGCCGGAGTCAACCTTTACCAAGATCTACAACGGTGGTGAACAAGATGAGTAACACTGATAAGGAAGCACTCATGACTTTACCCAAGAAAAAGTTTAAGTTTTGGAACTTGATTTGGTTGATTGTCTTTATTGCTGGATTATTTATTTCAACAGATGTTACTCATACTGACCTTGGGGCTTTGTTTGCAAACTTTAGTCAATTTACTGACATCTTTTTGCAAATGTTGCATCCAGATTGGGCATACCTTGGGCCGATTATGCCATTATTGCTTGAAACAATTAAGATGGCAATCTTGGGAACGGTAATTGGTTCTATTTTAGCCTTCATCTATTCGCTATTAATTGCGCGTAATATTGTTAAGAACAAGGCCGTTACCGGTATTTTGCGGGTAATTATGAATATTGTCAGAACAGTGCCAGACCTATTATTAGGGGCAATCTTTGTTGCGATTGTCGGAATTGGTCCTGTTGCTGGTATCTTGGCCTTAGCTATTTGTACTTTTGGGATTGTTGTTAAGCTCTTTTATGAAGCAATCGAAACAATTGATCCGGGTCCAATCGAGGCTCTGACTGCTGTGGGTGCTAATAAACTGCAAATCATTGTTTTTGCTGTTTTACCACAAGTCATTACTTACTTTATTTCTTATTGCCTGTATGCATTTGAAATTAACGTCCGGGCTTCAACTGTCTTGGGGTATATCGGTGCCGGTGGTATCGGACTTTACCTGCAACAGACTTTGCAAGTCTTCGATTATGCTAAGACGGGGACGATTATCTTAGTTATCATTGTGGTCGTAGTTTTAATCGACTATGTTTCGTCTAAATCACGGGAGGCGTTGATGAAATAATGGATACTAATATGAAAAAATTACCTCCTCGCCCAGTTGATATGCAAAAGCGAATTTTGCATTGGGGTTTAGCCATCATTACTATCGTTCTTATTGCTTGGTCATGTACGGGAATGGACTTTGGCGGTATTAAAGCAACCGCTGGTCAGATTGCCGGTGCGATTTTCAACGGGATTTTCCATCCAGATTGGTCGTATGTCTATAACGGCAGCGGTGAAGACTTAGTATCGCAGTTATGGCAAACTGTATGTATTGCCTTCTTAGGTACGTTTATTTCTGCAATTATTTCATTGCCGTTTGCTTTTTGGGCAGCTCACACCAAATATAAAAAGTGGTACATTTCACGGACTGGAAAGATTGTCTTGGCAATCATTCGGTCATTCCCTGAAATTGTCTTGGCCTTGATGTTCATTAAGGCAGTTGGCCCAGGCTCTGCCGCCGGTGTTTTGGCGTTAGGATTTCACTCAGTTGGGATGCTTGCTAAATTGTTCTCAGAAGCAATTGAGAACTTAGACGATGGTCCTAACGAAGCTGTAACGGCTGTTGGTGGTTCGAAAACTAATATTACGATGTTTTCAACTTTGCCTAACTTGATGCCAGCTTTGATTTCAAACACTTTGTATCGGTTTGATGTTTCAATTCGGTCGGCTTCAATCCTTGGTTTGGTTGGTGCCGGTGGTATCGGTTATCCGTTAATTATTGCATTGCAATATCGGCAATGGAACCGCGTTGGGATTATCTTACTTGGAATTATTATCATGGTAATTGTGATTGACTGGATTTCTGGGATGATTCGCAAGAAGCTAGTTTAATAAAAAGATACTAAAAGAGCAGTGAATAAATATATTCACTGCTTTTTGTTGTTTTGTATAAATGATAATTCTTTGAAAAGTAGTACCTTTGTTAGAATCTTTTTTGTATAATATTTAGGACGTAGAAAAGTTAAAAGACGGTTTACTACCTGTGAGTGAAAGGACTGATGCCTATGAGCATGAGTGGATTCATACTCCAATCGATTAAAAGAAAGGAGGACAGGTAGTTGGAAATTATTTTAGCGCTAATGTTAGTTCTTGCTATTAGTTTAGTAGGATTAGCATTTAAGCTTGCTAAAATGAGGCAGTACCAGCTACTAGCGGTAGTGATAATAAATCTATTGCCACTAGTAGTTGAACTGCTAAGAAGTTTGCTCAAATAATTTTGGGCAAAACAAAACCGTCTCGATCTGCTAAGAAAAAAAGACGGTTAATGTAATCTGATTTTATTCTGGTAGTAAATCACTTCTAAATGATCTATGTCAAGGAGTTGTGTTGGCGCACAGCTCCTTTTTTATTACAAAAATAGTTTAACACGAAAATAGAAAATTATAAAGACAAGCGATAAATCGTTTTGCTATAATATTCAAGACGTAGAAAAAGTTAAAAGACGGTTTACTACCTGTGCATGAAAGGACTGATGCCTATGAGCATGAGTGGATTCATACTCCAATCGATTAAAAGAAAGGAGGGCAGGTAGTTGGAAATCATTTTGGCTCTGGTACTAATTTTTGCTATTAGTTTAGTAGAATTAGCATTTAAGCTTGCTAAAATGAGGCAGTATCAATTGTTAGCGGTAGTGATAATAAATCTACTGCCACTAGTAGTTGAACTGCTAAGAAGTTTGCTCAAATAATTTTGAGCAAACAAATACCGTCTTGCTCTATCTAGGAAAAGACGGTTTGTCAAAAAAACTGATTTTTCAGGTAGTAAACCACTTTTAGTGGAACTACGTCAAGGAGTTGTGTTACAGCACAGCTCCTTTTTGTTACAAAATTAGTTTAACACGAAAGTGCAAAATTATAAAGACAAGCGATAAACCAGTTTGTTATAATATTCAAGACGTAGAAAAAGTTAAAAGACGGTTTACTACCTGTGCATGAAAGGACTGATGCCTATGAGCATGAGTGGATTCATACTCCAATCGATTAAAAGAAAGGAGGGCAGGTAGTTGGAAATCATTTTGGCTCTGGTACTAATTTTTGCTATTAGTTTAGTAGAATTAGCATTTAAGCTCGCTAAAATGAAGCAGTACCAACTAGTAGCGGTAGTGATAATAAATCTACTGCCACTAGTAGTTGAACTGCTAAGAAGTTTGCTCAATTAATTTTGAGCAAACAAATACCGTCAGATTTTCTACTGGAACTTGACGGTTTTGAAAAATTTTAAATTTCTGGTAGTAAATCGCTTTTAAGTGATCTACGTCAAGGAGTTGTGTTACAGCACAGCTCCTTTTTCATTACAGAATTAGTTTAACACGAAAGTGTAAAATTATAAAGACAACCGAACAATCAGTTTGCTATAATATCCAAGACGTAGAAAAGTTAAAAGACGGTTTACTACCTGTGAGTGAAAGGACTGATGCCTATGAGCATGAGTGGATTCATACTCCAATCTATTGTAAGAAAGGAGGGCAGGTAGTTGGAAATCATTTTGGTACTAATGTTACTTCTTGCTATTAGTTTAGTAGAATTAGCATTTAAGCTCGCTAAAATGAAGCAGTACCAGCTAGTAGCGGTAGTGATAATAAATCTATTGCCACTAGTAGTTGAACTGCTAAGAAGTTTGCTCAAATAATTTTGGGCAAACGAAAACCGTCTCGATCTATCTAGGAAAAGGACGGTTGCTTGTCAACAAATAATTTTTCAGGTAGTAAACCACTTTTAGTGGAACTACGTCAAGGGGTTGTGTTAGAGCACAGCTCCTTTTTTATTACATAAATAGTTTAACATGAAAATAGAAAATTATAAAGCAAGAAAAATTCACTATTTCTTACTATTAACTTAGTAAGATTAATATTTAGGTTAGCTAAACTTTACCAAAATACTATCTGGCATCTGTTTTGATTTGTTCTAAGATAAACTTGTTTTAATAGTAAAAGAGGTTTATTCATGAAAAAAATCACTAAATTATGCGTGACTATTTTAGCATTAGGAATAGCTAGTCCGCTTCTTGCTTCAAATCAGGCAACGCCGGTTGAAGCTAGCAGCCATGTTAATGTGCACACTAAAAAAGTTGCTGTTAATCACTTTAATCAAGTTAATGCCAAACTAAAAGCAGCTAGTCTTCATATAAAAACAGGAAAAAAGTTTCAAGCTGAGATTAAATATACGAAAAAGAATCCAATTTCTGTTCAAAATAGTAAAGACAAATTGTTAATTACCGAAAAGAAGGTTAAAACAAAAAAGATTTATTATTCTCCTAAAATTTACCTTACTGTTCCAGGGAAGTCTGACTTAACCAAACTTGTCGTTACTGGACAAGCAGGTACAATTGACATTAACAATCTAACTATTCCAAATGCCACTGTGGCCTTAAAAGCGGGTATCGTCAGAGCAGCTAATGCTACACTCGCAAACTTTAATGTTAATTTATGGTCGGGTAATTTAGCCATTAAAAATTGTCGACAAGCTTTGACAGCTCAACTGAAAGCAGGTAGTGCCGAGATTACAGACAGCACGTTAACTGGTGACAGTTCACTTAACGTGATGAATGGCGGTATTTTTATCAATAATGTCACTAACGCCAGTTATAATGCGGCCGTTACTACTGGCCTGCTCAAATATCAAGGGCAGAAACTAAACAACAGTCTAGTACAAAATCTTCCTGGTGTCCCAGTTTGGACTTTAAATGTGATTACTGGAAAAATTGTTATTGCCCAGTAAGATTACTTTTTTCAAAAATATTCATCGTTAGAAACAAGAAAAGACACGGGTAAGCCGCGTCTTTTTATAATTGGTCTAATTTAATAAAGGGACTACATTGCCATCAATAAAAAGCATGATTGCGAGGATAAGGAATTGACTAGACAACTCTTTTAAAAACTTGTGGTATTTACCTTTACTGTTAACAGCCTTAAAAATGCATGCTGATATTAGTAAAATTATAGCCAAAATAACCTTGCTAATGTTATTGCTTATCAAAAATGACTTTTTGAAAAATATTAAAAATATAAGTTGAATAATAATTGCGATAGTTAATAAAATATTGCTGATTATTTCGAGGTAATTAAATTTATTATCAGATATGTGTTTGTGATATGTCCAAGTTGATATTGAGATGATTAACAATAAGTATATGACAGTGCTATACATAATTTAGCTCCATATAATATGTAATATTAACTATTTTAAGGTAACAGGTATTTATCTATAACTGGAATGTCGATTTTACCCGTGATATTTAAACGGACAGGTTTCTAAATGGTCATTAATCAGGCCAATACCTTGTAAGTAAGAATAAATTACAACAGGTCCAACAAAGGAAAAGCCGTCCTTTTTTAATTGTTTGGCCAGTTGCTTAGCAACGTCGTTAGTTGTTGGTACATCGGTCATTGCTTGTGGGTGGTGGATTAGCGGCGTCTTGATAAACTCCTGTAAATAGCGGCCAAAGCTGCCATATTTTGCTTCGATAATCAGAATTGCCTTGGCATTTTTAATGGCAGCGGTGATTTTCTGGCGGTTACGAATAATAGACTTATCTTGCATCAGAGTTGCGATGTCCTCGTCGGTCATTTGGGCAACTTCTTCAGGAACAAAATTTTTAAAGGCATGCCGAAAATTTTCCCGTTTGTGCAAGACAACAGACCAGTTAAGTCCAGATTGAAACAGTTCCAAAACCAGCATTTCATAGAGATATTGCTCGTCTAGATTGAGTTTACCCCACTCATGGTCGTGATATTGCTGCATTAAATTGTCTTGACTGTCGCCCCATGGACAGCGTAAATGTTCTTCCATATTAATAGCTCCTTTGAACTTTATTTTACTTGCTTAATATTAAGTACGCAAAAAATGGTGGAAATAATAATGCAGATTTTATGGTACTAATAATTAATTTGCTATTAGGTAATAAAAGTAATATATTAATGTAAGCGAATACAGTAAGTAAACTTTAGGAGGATAAAAAATGAAAAACGTACATGGAACAATTAGTGAATTTGACGAATATCAGGGTCACAAAATTCAAAAGTTGAGTTTGACAAATGCTAATGGAGTGACAGTATCACTGCTAACTCTTGGTTCAACAATTTATGAAATCACGGTACCTGGTAAAAACGGCGCCCACAATATAGTTTTAAATTATTATCACAGTCAAGACTATCTTGCTAACCCATTTTATGTTTGCATGGCGATTGGTCGCACAGCTGGGCGAATTATGAATGGGCAGATTGTCCTTGATGGTCAGACAACGCAATTACCGCAAAATGAGGGGACAACGACCTTGCATGGTGGACCAACTGGCTTTAATAGTCAGATTTGGCAGGGGAAAATTATTTCAACTGCCGAAGGTAATGCAATTGAAATGAGTCATTTGCAAAAAGATGATGGTTACCCAGGGGAATTGCAGGTTAAGATTGTTTACACCCTGTCATCTGATGATGTTGTTGGCATCAAGTATACTGCCACGAGCACAGCCGACACTGTCTTTAACCCAACGCAGCATGTTTACTTCAATTTAGGTACTGATGATACGATTGCCAAGCAGGTACTAAAGGTAAATGCGGCGCAAATTCAAGAGTTAGACAATAATAAGATTCCAACAGGTAAGCAAATTCCAGTTCAACATACTCCGTTTGATTTTCAGCAACCGACAAGTCTAGGTAAAGCAATTGCAGGGATGAGCGATACCGCTGAAAAAGGTTTTGATGACATTTTTGCAGTTCAGCCAGACGCTGACAATCTGATTGCCAAGCTAGTAGACCCAGAAACTAACACTAGCGTGGGTATTGAATCCGATAGAAACGGATTGGTAATGTTTACTGCTAATTCGTTTACTAAAGATGAGATGAACTTGATTAGAACTAATGGCGTGGGCCAACCATATGAGGGAATTGCACTTGAGCCAGAAACTTTGTCTAAAGCTGGGAGTGCGCAAGACTTTTCCGTAATCGAATTGAAAAAGGGCGAGGAGAAGTCATACACAATTAAGTATCATTTGAGTTATGAAAAATAGCGCTATTTATGCACAACACGTAGGCTGTTAATAAGAACAATGCAAGCTGCCAGCTGAAGCCAAAGTATTGAAATTTTGAGGGTGCTTTTGGCCAAGTCAAAATAAGTTAAAAATATTGCTAAAAAATTATTGCAATGTGATAAACTGTTGATTGCTAAAATTAGAATTTATATTTGTCAAAACAAGCAAAAGCAGGCTTCTTACCATGATAAATTTTTTAACCAAAATTGCTGCTTAATAAATATTTACCAGTTTGAAATAAAATTAAAGAATTTATCGTTGAGAAGTGATAAAGGGGCTAGTTTAATAACTATTTTTGGTATAATATAAGTTGAACTTTAGGAGGATACCATGGATAAGTTAGAGACAATGACTTTGGCCGATGACTTGGCCGCGAACCAAGAAAAAATTTTGAATAAGGAAATAGCGTTTGATGCAGATGCTGTTTACCGTGCAGTTGATAGCTTGCACATTTTAAACAAGCCAGTTGAAGACTACTTTGATATGACGCAAGAGCAATATTACGAGACTGAAAGTGATCATAAGTTGACCTTGATTAAATTGTCAGAGAAGCTAACAGACTTACATGATCGGGTTTTAACTAATCATGTGGATGGTTTTGTGGATAAAGATGAAATTAATCTGACTTATAATCATGAAGATCCTTATGAGGATGATTTTTATAACAGTACAGTTGATTATCATGTTGTTGCATATAGCCTTAAGGTAATTAGTGCGGTTCAAGCAATCGCCTTTAAGGACTTACAAGGGGTATTGTCAAAGGATGCAGTCTTGTCAATTGGCTTGGCAGCACATGCTTTAGCAGAAAATGCATAATTTTTAAGCTGGACTATTATTGGTTCAGCTTTTTTTGTTAGGGGCCAAAATCATGAATGTGTTTAGGCATGCAGAAGGATTATTTGATCGTTTAATTGGTATTAAAAAGCGGGCCGCTTTTAAGAATAAGAGTACAGAGCTCGACCCAATGCAAGAGTATATGACGGTTGGCGAATATCTTGTTGATGGTGAGCAAGGGACGCCGGAAGGTCAGCCGTATAATTTGACCGTTTATAAGGATGAAAACGGCGTTTTACATCAGGCACTCAGCTTAGAGAGTACGGAAAAACTGGCGCCGGAATATGTGCGCGAGTTTAACCAAGAGCTAGGTCGCTACCGTGCGTTTGCCAACCGTAAGACTGGTCGGCGTTATGTGACAGAGCAGTATCTTGACGAATTTATTAATCGCGTTCATGATCACGTGCGTCAGGGTGAAAACTCCGTTAATGTTAGTGTGATTACTGATACTCACTATAAGGACCGCAATAGCAGTGATTTTTATGGTTGGAATGGGTTAACCCACGTCAATGAATTTTCTTATCTTGACGATTCTGGTATGCTTGACCTTAAAGTCCATTTAGGTGATTGGATTGATGGTTCAGACACAGGCTTTTTAAGCGAGAGTGAGCTGATTAAGCTGCGTGATTCCTTTATGTCTAAGAAAGTTCCGTCAATTATGATCAAGGGCAATCATGACGAAAACGATAAGTATGATGAGCATCATGATTTAAAGGCATCATTCCCCGAAAATGAATTTGAAAGCATTATGTGGCCTAAAATGTATGCCCAACAGGACATTCATTTTATTTCGTACCAGCATGGCGTTTGTTACTACGATGTTGACGACTTGCGCTTTATTTCCGTTAATACCTCGGATGTTCCGTATGAGCTCGATGCCCAGGGACAAAAGAAGTACGATACTAAAATCACGCTAGCGGTCAGAGAAGACCAAATTGAAGAAATTATTGAAATTTTAGAGCAATCATCAAATAAAAAAATAGTTTTGATGAGTCATGCCAACCCGATTAACCGTAAGGGATCTAATGCCTTAAAGTACAATGGTCGCTCGCTGCATGAGCTTCTTGTTGCGTTTAACCAATGTGAAAAAGGGCAGATGCATTCTAGTCGCGGAATACCACCTGAATTTCGCTTGGCAAATGATTTTGACTTTACCAATATTAAGAATGCACGAATTATTGCCTACTTTTGTGGTCACCGCCACCGTGAAGACCAATATCGCATCAACGGCATTCAGTATATTTTGTTTAACTGCTCGGCTTTGATGGGGCCTAACCACGTGCTGACGACCAAGTACAACAAGAATTGGAATCGCCAGATTGACCACCATACTGAGTTTGCTGGTTATATTGTAAATATTGACTTGTACCGCCATGCTATCCAAGTATTTGGTTATGGTGCGGCATCTAAACGCAGAATCTTTTATATTTAGTAAAATTAAGCCGGACATCTTGGTAATCGTCCGGCTTTTAGCATATAATAAAACAGTTAAAATAAAGAATTTAATAGATTAAGAAAACTAATTAAGGGAAGATAAACTATGTGCGGAATTGTCGCATTTTATGATCCAGAAATAAATGACAAACAAAAAGCCATTGGTAAAATGATGGCAACGATTAAACACAGAGGTCCAGATTCTGACGGCATGTATACCAATGACAAGGTTGCACTGGGCTTTAGAAGATTATCAATTATTGATTTACGCGGTGGTAGTCAGCCAATTTTTAATGAAGATAATACGCGGGCAATTATTTTTAACGGGGAAATTTACAATTTCCAACCATTAAGAAAAGAACTGATTGATGCTGGACACACCTTCACCACTGAAACTGATACAGAAGTCTTACTGCACGGTTTTGAAGAGTGGGGAATGGATGGCCTACTTAAGCGCGTGCGCGGAATGTTCGCCTTCATTATCTGGGATGACAATACCCAGACAATGTATGGTGCACGGGACTTTTTCGGCATTAAGCCGCTCTATTATAGTGACGAAAATGGGCATTTGCTCATGGGTTCAGAACTGAAGAGTTTCTTTGCTTTCCCAGGCTTTAAACGCCGGTTAAACACGGAAGCAGTTAAGCCATATTTGATGAATCAATATAATGATCTCGAAGAAACTTTCTTCAAGGGAGTTCACCGTTTCCCAGCAGGTCACTGGTTTGAATACAAAGACGGCAAGATGAAGACCCATCAATATTGGGATGCCGAATACAAGGCTAACAATTTGAGCTTTGAAGAAACCGTTAAAAAGATTGATGATGATCTTAAAGAAACGGTTGACTTATACAGAATCGCTGATGTGCCAGTTGGTGCTTTCTTGTCAGAAGGTGTAGATTCTAGTTACATTACCAGTATCTTGGATCCCGACGATGTCTTTTCGATTTCATTTGATGATGCAACTTATGATGAAGCATCGAAGGCAAAGGCCTTGGCTGACATTAAGGGGTGGAAGTTCTTCTCCGATAAAGTAAAGTCGGATGAGGCAATGCATGACTTCCCCGAGATGCAGTACCACATGGATGAGCCGGATGCGAACCCATCAATTATCCCACTCTGGTATTTGTGTAAAATGGCGCGCAAACACGTAACAGTTGCTTTATCAGGTGAAGGTGCCGATGAGTTGTTTGCCGGCTATGTCAATTACGGGATGCACACGCACAACAACATTATTAAGGTCTTTACATCACAATTAACTAAATTGCCGAAGAAGACCAAGGTTAAGTTGGCACACACAATTAAGAAGATGCCAAACTTCCCAGGTAAAGTACACTTGTACACTAATTTGGCCGAACCAAGTGAATTTTACGTTGGTCAATCCGTTATTTATGACATGGATTACCCGACAATCTTCACTTCCGAAGATGCTAACGGTATTTTGAAGCCGTCATACCGCAATAAGTTGACAGTTAACAGTATTTACCAGTCCGACTTTAAGAAGGTCAAGGACCTTGATAATGTTCGTCAAATGCAATACATTGACTTGCACCACTTTATGCTGAATGATATTGAGCAAAAGGCAGACAAGATCTCAATGGCCCACTCATTGGAATTACGGGTACCATATCTTGACCGCAAGATTGCTGAGCGCGCAAACGCGATTCCAACCGAATATTTGGTTAATAAGCATGACACTAAGTATGCTCTGCGTAAGGCTTCGGAAAGAGTCTTGCCGGATGAATGGGCTAAAAGGCCAAAATTAGGCTTCCCAACGCCAATTAAAGAATGGCTCCAAGAGCCGCGCTTTGACAAGCAAGTACGAGAAATGTTTAGCGAAGACTTTGTCAGCGATATTTTTGAGCAAGACAAAATTTTGCAATTACTTGATGAAAACTTCAATGGCGATGGTTCTCACCGCCGTCAAATTTGGACAATCTATACCTTCCTTGTTTGGTACAAATTATTCTTTGTTGATTATGAGGGCACCGTTGCCAAGTACCAACACGTGCAGCCGGAAGTAGCTAGCTTGATTGAACAAGGCAAGCTAGTTTAATAGGAGCAAGATAATGAATCAAGATTTTACGCCAATTTTATTGGGTAGCGATATTAATGTCTATGGTATGGCACGCTCGTTTAATCAAGCTTATGGTATTAAGGTTAAGGCGCTGGCTGATAGTCAGCTTGCAGCAACGCGTTATTCAAAAATAATCGAAGTTGAGTTACACCAGGGCTTTAGTGAAGATCCCACTTTTATGACCGTGATGCGTGAGCAAATGAAGATTTATCAAGACCATCAGGAGCCAGTGATTTTGATTGCCTGTGGCGACGGTTATGCAGAACTGCTTGCTAAACATAAGGATGAATTGCAAGATGTATTTGTTGTTCCGTATATTGATTATGACTTGCTCGAAAAGCTGATTTCTAAGGAAGGCTTCTATCAAATTGCTGAAGAATATGGTTTGCCATATCCTAAGACCAAGATTATTACTAAGGCTGCCTTTCAAGCTGAAGATTATTTGCAACTACCGTTTGACTATCCAGTTGAATTAAAGCCGGAAGATCCTGTTTCTTGGCTCGATGTTCACTTTGAAGGTCGCAAAAAAGCCTTCACGATTCATGATGAAGCTGAATTAACAGATATTGTTGGTAAAATCTATGGTAATGGCTATGAAGCCGACCTAATTCTGCAGGACTTCATTCCCGGCGATGACTCTAACATGCGGGTGCTAAATGCTTATGTTGATAAGGATCACCACGTTAAGATGATGTGCATGGGGCATCCTTTGTTAGAAGACCCAACGCCGCAGTCGATTGGTAATTACATGGCGATTTTGCCGGAATATAATGAAAAGTTATACGAGCAAGTTGAAGCTTTCTTGGAAAAACTCAATTATACTGGGATGGCTAACTTTGACATTAAGTATGATGAGCGTGATGGCCAATACAAATTCTTTGAAATTAATCTGCGTCAGGGCCGGTCGAGTTTTTATGTGACTTTGAATGGCTATAACTTGGCTAAGTGGTATGTTGACGATTACGTTAATGATGATTTGAAGGAAAAGTCGACGGTTTACGGTAATAAGTTAAAGTCCAAGCATGTTCTGTGGCTGGGTGTTCCCGTCAAGATTTTTAAGGAATATGCTTATGACAATGAAGCTAAAGAGGCTGCCGAAGAATTAATTCATGAGGGTCGCTATGGCACCACTGTCTTTTATGATAAGGACCGTAATTTTAAACGTTGGCTGTTAATGAAGTACATGTTCCATAATTATTATGACCGTTATAAAAAGTTTTATCAGGTAAACAAGGGTCAATTCTTTGAGAAGAAACCACAAAAATAAAAATTATTATAAGTAAACTTTTTGGAACACCACTTTGCTAAGGGGTGTTCTTTTTTGGTACTTCTTGCTACACTGGTAATTGGAACTTAAATAGGAAGGACTGAATAAATGAAACTTACACATGGATCTAATAATGAAACAGAAATTAAATTACGTTGGTTGCTGCTAGGTGAATTGGCCACGTGGATTGGGTCAAGCTTTGTTTGGCCATTGACGTCTGTCTATTTAAACAAGCAATTGCACATCAGCCTCTCAATGATTGGGGTTGTCTTATTTTGTAATTGTGCAAGCAACGTTTTGGGATCGCTTGTGGCTGGTCGCTTTTATGACCGCTATAATCCTTATCCCTTAATTGTGACGGGACTAGCTCTTGATGCAATTATCTTATTCTTGATGGCCTTTTTCCATGGCTGGCCAGCTTACTGGATTTGGCTAACGTTAACGGGATTGATTAGCGGCTGGAATGGTACGATGATTAATTCGATTGCGACTAGCCTGCGTAAATATCCGGGACGCTACGTTTTTAATTTGATTTATTTTGCTCAAAATGTGGGGACAGTTACAGGTACATTATTAGTTGGTTATCTGTATGACTTCTCAATTGAATTCCTGTTTATTTTAGCTGCTAGCTTGTTTGCGATTGCTGCAATCAACGCCGCAATTAATTACCGGCCAATTATTAACTTTCATAAGAAGCGCCAGGCGAAAACGGTGGCAACTGGTGAGCAGCCAAAGGCACAACCGATGCCGAAATACAATATGATGCTCACCGTTGGCTTTTTAACATCACTAGCTGTGACTTGGTTAATGTATATGAACTGGGAGTCCAACCTGTCCGTTTATATGGTTTCGTTAGGCATTCCATTCCATATGTACAGTTTGCTCTGGACACTGAATGGCGCGGTAATCGTGATTATCCAAGTAATCTTAGCGCGCTATCCGCACTTGTTTAAAAACCTGTTTCACCAGATTATCTTTGGCACCTTGATGTTTGCCATTTCCTTTGTGACACTAATTTTTGCTCGCGATTTTGCTCACTTTGCCTTGTCAATGTTAATTTTGACTTTTGGCGAAGCCACAGCTTTTCCGGCTGTACCAGCTTACATTAATGATTTATCGCCATTATCGAGCAAGGGCAAGTATCAGGGATTAATCAATATGGCTCGCGGGATTGGGCAGGCATTTGGCCCACTGTTTGGCGGCTTAATTATTGACCGTTCCGGTTATATTCCGTTTTTTATTGTTGCGGCTATCGGAATTTTCTTAATGGTAGTTTTGCTAATCCCACTGCATGCCAAAATGCGCAAGCATCTAACACTGTACAAGTAATTTTGTAAATATTTTTTAATAATAGTCATTTAATGAAAATGATATGATTAATTTAACTTATTTTAATCTAATACTAGAGGAGGATTTTAATGAAAAAACTTATTGCGGTTCGAGGCGGCAGCGGTAATATTATTGAGCCTAAAGTGGGCACTAGACCACAGGACAATATGTATTTAGCTGTTAACTCTGAATGGTTAGAAAAAACTGAAATTCCATCTGATCGTTCGCGGATGGCATCGTTTGATGGCATTGATGTTAACGTTGAGAAGCACTTAATGGCTGACTTTGCGGACTTTGCGGCGGGTAAAAAGGATATTCCTGATGTACCGAACATGGCTAAGGCTGTCGAATTATATAAATTGGCTAAGGACTTTACCAAGCGTAACGAGGATGGTGCTGCGCCAATTAAGCCAGACTTAGAGCTGTTAACTGGCATCAGAGACTTTTCTGATTATAATTTAAACGCTCCAGACCTAGCTACTTTTGCTTCAATTCCATTCGGCTTGAGTGTTGAACCAGATATGAAGAACACCAAGGTTAATGTGCTGAACTTTGCTGGACCAGGAACTTTCTTACCAGATACAACAACCTATGAGACTCCGGATGCTGCCAAGTTATTGGCAATCTTGCAAAAGCAGTCAGTTAAGCTATTGGAAATGGCAGGAATTGCAACTGCTGAAGCTGAAAAGTATGCTGCAGATGCAATTAAGTTTGATGCTAAGCTTGCTAAAGTAGTTAAGTCAGCTGAAGAATGGGCTGATTATCCAGCTTGTTACAACCCAATGAAGATTGCAGACTTTGAAGCTAAATTCAAAGACTTTAAGATTGCATACTACTTAAAGGAAGTCATTGGCGAGGAACCTGATCGAATTATCGTTGAGGAACCACGCTACCTTGACCACATTAACGAAATCATCAATGAAGCTAACTTTGATGAGATCAAGGGTTGGATGATTGTTAACTTTATCAATGATGCAGCCTCAGACTTATCGCAAGAATTTCGGGAAGCTGCCTTTCCGTTTAGTCAAGCTTTGTCAGGTCAGCCAGAATTGCAATCAGGTGAAAAGCAGGCATACCACATTGCTAACGGTGCTTTTAGTGAAGTTGTCGGCGTTTACTATGGTCAGACTTACTTTGGCGCTGATGCTAAAAAAGACGTTGAAGACATGATTCACCGGATGCTAGATGTTTATGAGGAACGTTTGCAAAATAATACTTGGCTGTCAGAAGCAACTAAGAAGAAGGCAATTGTTAAGCTGGAAGCTTTGGAATTAAAGATTGGTTATCCAGATAAGATTGAAGAGATTTACAATCGTTTGCAAGTTATCCCAGCTAGCCAAGGTGGCAGTCTGTATTCAAATGGTCGCGCCTTTGCTGTTGAAGAACAAAAGTACAACATTGAACAATTGCACAAGGAAGTTGACCGGACAATCTGGGCAATGCCAGGTAACTTGGTCAATGCATGTTATGACCCACAAAGAAACGATTTGACATTCCCAGCTGCCATTTTGCAGGCACCATTTTATGATTTGAAGCAGGACCGCGCAACTAACTTTGGCGGGATTGGTTCAGTAATTGCCCACGAGGTTTCTCATGCCTTTGACAACAACGGTGCGCAATTTGACGAGTTTGGTAACATGACCAATTGGTGGACTGATGCAGATTACGCCGAATTCAAGAAGCGGACACAAGATGAAATTGACATTTTTGACGGGATTGAATACGGTCCAGTTAAATTGAACGGTAAGCAGATTGTTTCCGAAAATATTGCCGATCAAGGTGGTTTGACTGCTGCAGTTGAAGCCGCTAAGAATGAGGGCGATGATTTAAGAAAACTGTTTGAAAACTTTGCTCGAATTTGGGCTAACAAGCAATTGACTGAATCAATCAAGACGCAAACTGCTGTTGATGTTCATGCGCCGGGTCCTGAGCGGGCAAATGTCCAAATTCAATGTCAAGATGACTTCTATGATGTCTTTGACGTCAAGCCTACTGATGGGATGTGGCTTGATCCAGACAAGCGAGTTCATATTTGGTAATTGTGAATTTACGCAATAAAAAAGGAGTAGTACTGCTGCACAACTCCTAAATAAAGAGCGTTCGGATTATAATCCGAACGCTCTTTTGATGTCTATTTTTAATTTTCTTCGTTCTTTAAATTAGAATAATCGCGTGCTGCTACTCGCTTAATATGCAAGTTACGTTCAGGTTTACCTAAGATCAACGGTACACGTTCGACAACAGTGTCTGTGTATTCAAGGCCGAACCATGTTGCCGGGTTAGATGACAAGTTTTGTAGCCAAACCCGAGCTTGGACAATCCATTTTTCAAAGCCCTTAAGTTTAGTTAGTGGACTGACGACGTCGTTAACAATAACGAAGGAGAAGTCACCAACTTCGCGTCCGGGCATTGTAGTGTATTCTTGTGGTTGGGCTTCAATCGTTCCATCTTTGATTAAATCATGGACGATTTGCCGCAAGTAAACGTTAACGCTAGTCTGCTTTTTAAAGCCGAGGAACAACTGGACGTTAATCACATTCTTAGTATCGTAAGTATTAACGGCGTACTTAGCCGTGAACGGCTCATTAGTAATGTTAACGGAAACGAACCAGTAAGCATGTGCTCGCTTAGGACGCTTATCCAGAATTGAGTACAAAATTTCGCGCTTGATAAATTTATTATATTTAACTTTTGCCATATAAACTAGGTTAGTGGCGTAGACCGGGAAGTCATCGTCATGGCTCAAGTCAGTTAACATATCGGTAAATTCGTCAAGCCGCACATAGGTGTTGGCACCTTCGTGCTTGTCGCGCACCTTGTTACCGAAGTACCAGATGAACATGACAACGCCGATGAAGCCGGCGATTAAGACAGTTACATAACCACCGCGCATGAATTTGGTTAAACTGGAAATCAAAAACATGCTTTCGATAAAGCCGAAGACTAACAAAAAGCTCAATCGTAAAATCAGCGGCCGTTTTTTAGTGCCTAAGTATTCAAATAACAACAATGTAGTCATTAGCATTGTCACCGTGATTGACAGACCGTAGGCAGCTTCCATGTGTTCAGAAGTCTGGAAGAACATAACAATGGCAATGGTTGCCACACAGAGCATTTTGTTCACTGATGGAATATAAATCTGTCCGTGTTCAGTAGTTGGATAGTCAATATTCATTCGCGGCAGGAATTTTAACCCGCTGGCTTCAGAAACTAGGGTAAAGGACCCAGTTATCAAGGCCTGCGAAGCAATGATAGCGGCAATAGTTGCCAAAATAATAGCAAATAGTCGTAAATTGGCTGGCACAGCTTCAAAGAAGGGGTTTAATTCGGTTCCGTGAGTTTGGTAATTAGGATTTTGTAAAATCCATACGCCTTGTCCCAAGTAATTAAGTGATAAACAAATGAAGACGTACGGCCAAGAGCCACGAATGTTGCCCTTACCAACGTGCCCAACATCTGAATATAGGGCTTCAGCACCAGTAGTTGCAAGGAAGATTGACCCAAGGATAAAAATACCGACCTTGTTGGCAGGACTGAACAAAATTTTAATTGCCCAAAATGGATTAAGAGCTGCTAAAATCGACCAGTCGTGCGCCATGTTTAGCACACCGATTGCACCTAAGAAGGTGAACCAGACAAGCATAATGGGGCCAAACGCCTTACCAATACTGCTGGTGCCGAGCATCTGAATTGAAAATAGCAGCAGCAAAATTACGATGGTAATGATGATGACCATTGTTTGGCTGGGGACGGGGATGCTAGAGCCAAACCGCATGTTTTTTAACCCCTCAATTGAGGTGGTAACTGTTACGGCTGGCGTTAGTGTCCCATCTGCCAAAAGCGCCGCGCCACCAACTAGGGCAGGAATGACCAGCCACTTGGCACGCTTGCGTACTAGCGCGTAAAGGGCGAAGATACCACCTTCGCCGCGGTTAGTTGCGTTAAGTGCCACGATTACGTATTTAACAGTGGTTAGTAAAGTAACCGTCCAGAAAATCAACGAGATTGAACCCAAAATTAATTCGCGATTAGCACTTGCTAGTCCGCCATTACCGGTTAGGATTGATTTCATTACGTAAAGAGGACTCGTCCCAATATCACCGTAAACAATCCCAATTGTAATCAGCATTCCAGCGGCTGAAATGCGCTTTTTCTTTTGATCCATAGTTATGAATACTCCCATAGACTAAAATAATATTTACTTTTAAGTAAAAAAGAATGTCCAACAAGGCATTCTCTTTAAGTATCTATTTTGTTCTTTTTTTGTTGGTAGTACAAGTAAATTATGACAAAGAATTTTCGATTTTACTGCGACGGTCTTCATACCAATTGTCCCAGTCAATATAAGTTGTCATTTTACTTGGGTCAACTTCGTCCTTCTTGGCAATTTCGTCAATCAAACTTTGGAAGTTGGCTGCGTGATATTGTAAAGCGTGTCTGATTAATTCTTTACGTGAAAATTTGATGTTATCAAGCAAGTAGTGGTTAATGTCAACCATGTTTGCGTTGGTGTCATATCTGTCCATAATTTCCAAATCACGTTGATTGAATTGAGAAATGTAGAAGTCGGTGAAGACTTGCAAGTAGTCAGGCTGCTCAGCAAATTCTTCTTGTGTCATGGTAGACCAATCGGCATCTGGCATGACAACTTTAAGTTCATCATTTTCTTGTTCAGTATCTTTAGTGTTATTTTCTTGTTCAGTCAATGCGGACACTCCTTTAATAAAAATAGGAAACGTGAAAGTCAATAGTCATTTTACCGAGTTTAAGCGGTAAAAGCAACTATTGCGGTAATTTACGTTAAATATAGTTGATATTATCTATTAAATTATATCATGTTTTTACTATTAAATTAGACCTGCAAGATAAAGCTCGTCCTTATTAATAAGGACGAGCCGAGAATTAGTTATCTTAAAAGCTATGGCTTTAAGTATTTTTGTACATCTTGCTTGGTAATTTGGCTTGGGCTAGTGTGCCCAGTACTTCTGTACATGTCGATTAAGTCCTGCGGACTCCATGACATTGAGTCAAAGCCCAAACTTTGTAATTTTTTGCGTAATTGTGAAATTTGGCTGGCACCAACGGTCTTACCATTAACCTTATGGTCGCCCATTGCACCTTCACCTGTTTTACCAGCATTGCCAGTGTCACCAGCAGGTTTTTTGGCAGTAGTTACACTAGTGCCTTTTTCTTTAGCGGCGTCTTTGTTGTTGGCAATGCCTTTTTGAGCTTGTTCCTTATATTTAGCATAATATTTGTCTTCAATGTAAGGCAGGTCAAGAATTTTTTGGTAATGGTCAACAGCCTGCTGGTATTGCTTGTCTTGCTCGGCCTTTTTAGCTTGGTCAAAGAGCGGCTTCAATTCGTGCTCATAATTGTCTTTAACATCTTTAATTGTTGCCTGCAGCTTTTGCCCTTGCTTAACAAGTAGTGCATAGCCGTTATTTGCATTAATTACGCTATTGACATTGTTCAACGCGTTAGTATATTCGCCGTCTTTAGTGGCGGAAATGGCAGTCAGCATCTTGTCAGCTTGCTCTTTATATGCCTTAGCTGCCGCAGTATTCTTGAGTTTGCTGGCTTTAGCAAAATTGCTGCTGGCACGGACGTAGTCCTTGTCCATTACCGCGTCCTTACCATTGTCCATCGCTTCAGTATATGCGGCGTTGACCTGATTACTGCTGGCCTTTTGGGTGCCATAAATGGTGCCCCCGCCAAGTACAATAATGACAACTGCCACAATTGTCCAAATCGTAGTTTTTTTCATAATAGGAAAAATCCTCCTTATTAACTTACTCTAATTATAATTGCTTAGGGCATATTTGACTACTTTTGGTGCTTTCTTAAATAAAAAATAACTCTCTAATTTGATTATTCAATTTATTTAAATACAAAAAGTGTAAGATTAATGTATGATTTAAATTAGTAAAGCATTTTGAAAGAAGGCCATATTATGCGCGTTAATATTTTGCAACATACACCTAATGAGGGACCGGGTTCAATCATCGACTGGGCTGAGAGTCGCCATCATGAAGTTTATACGTATCATCCCTATCAGTTTGGTTATTTGCCAACCGCAGACGAGACAGAGATGTTGATTATTCTGGGCGGACCAATGAGTCCCAACGATGACTTGCCGTGGATTAAGCAAGAGCGACAGTTAATTAAAACACTGCTCGCGCAAGATAAGCCGATTTTTGGTGCCTGCTTTGGCGCTCAACAAATTGCTAAAACACTGGGTGCAACTATTAAAAAAGCGGCAGTTAAAGAAGTGGGCTGGGCCCCTGTTAATTTGGAAACAACTGCAATTCCTGATTTACCAACTGAATTACTTGCCTTGCACTGGCACGAAGAAATGTTTGAATTACCGCAAGGTAGCCAATTATTATTTTCAAGTAAATACCACCAAAATCAGGGCTTTGTCATCGGTCACCGTGTGCTTGGTCTGCAGTTTCACTTTGAGCCCAAGGCTAATAATGTTCGCGAGATGGTCGTTAATGATTTTCCTTATATTGAAGGGTCAATCTTAAAGCAATCGGCAGACGACATTTTACGCCAATCGGTTCCGCAGGAGAACAAAAAAGTCATGTTCAAATTATTAGATTACATTACCGAATAGTAAACAAAAAGAGCAGCTCGTATTCGAGTTGCTCTTTTATTTTATTCACCTTTGAAAGTGCCAGCTTCAACTTGCTTGATGAAATCAGCCAAGTGCTTGTAGTAAACGGCAGGGTTGTCAACCATGTGGTGGTGACCGCCATCTGGCGTTGTAACAAGACGTGAGTTAGGGATTTCCTTTTGCATTGTCTTTGCGGTGGCAATTGGCATTGTTTCGTTCTCGCCAAAAGTCAACAGCGTTGGTACCTTAATGTTCTTGAGTTGATCCCTAAAGTGCCAATCCTTCAACTTACCAGTGATTACGAACTCGTTATCACCTTGGAAAGCATTGTAAACAGCAGTGCCGCCAATGTCTTTTAGATGATACAGCTTAGATGGTTGCTTACGGTCGACAAAGTTGATGTTTAAGATGTTAACGTCAGCTTGGTAGCGGTCGTTGTCGTAATCGTTATTGGCTTCACATTCGTGCATGAAGTCAATCTCAGTTTGTGGAAGGACTTCTTGCCGGCGACGGTTAACGGACGCAACATATTCGTCAATTTCGTCAACCATTGAAGAAATGATGGCTCCCTTCAAGTGTTGGCCATATTTAACGGCATATTCTTGGACCAAGAGACCGCCCCAACTTTGACCGATTAAATAAATGTTGTCTAGACCTAACTTAGCCCGAACTTCGTCAACTTCATCTAAGAAGTATTCGTAAGTCAAATACTTTTTAGCAATTTCGGGGTCAGAATAATCAGGTTGGTCAGAATAAAGGGACCCAAGTTGGTCGTACATTGTTACTTGAACGTCCAAGCCTTGCTTCTTCAATTGTTCAGCAGTATCTTCCCAATATTCGTGGTTGCCTCCAGGACCGCCGTGCAAAGCCAAAAGGTGAATGTCGCCGTGGCCTTGGGTGTTGGTCCATAAATGGTAACCGTTGTCTAAAGTGATAATTTTAGTACCAGTTTTCATATTTTCTCCTTTAATGTAATGATTACACTCTCATTTTAGCTCATATCTATATGAAAGAAAAATTACAAACGCGATAAAAAATATTTTTTTGTTTATTGAGATTGCGAAGATCACTAGCTTAGTAGCAATTTTAGTTAAAAGATATCGCTTACTTCTGATATAATAAAAAAGGTACATGAGAAATCATGTACCCCTGGTTTACAATGAAAGGAAGTCTTATTTTGACAAACCTTTTGGTGTTTGGCACTGGCTATGGGGTACACTGGCATGTACCTTGAGACGCAGTGCCGAAGTCTAATCTAATAGCTTCGTCTCACTATTACTATCTTTACCATCAAGGTAATAATAGCACGGATTTGACATTTAGTGAAGCAGTTAAGCCATCATGGTTTAACTGCTTTTTTATATTGTCAACGCGATAAAAAATATTTTTTTGATAGCTAGTGCAAATTAAGCGCTTTTATAATACAATTGTACTATTAGTAAGTTATTTATTGAACAAGGAGAATACAAATGGCAGAACCACAATGGCTGAAGGACATGAATCCTGACGAATATATGCAAGAAGACTTTGATGCTACAGGCAAGAGCCGCTATACAGTTACGGGAATTAATAAGGAAGATCCCGACTGGCTAGATCAAGCTGCTAAGAAGGTCCATGCTGCTGAAGGCGACGATTACGTTAAACTTGACAGTGGTTTGTTAACAGTTAATCAAATTAACTGGATGTTGCGCGACACGATTGGTGAATTGTCATTTGTCGATGAGAATAACCAATTCTTGTGGTACAACCGTCCAGTTGACCCGAATGCCAAGATGAAGGCTAAGCGTGTTCCAGAACAAGTTGGTAACACAATGAATGATGTTCACCCGCATGTTGCCGATGTCATTCAGGAGACCAAGAAAGTTGTTCATGCACTGCGCACAAGACAAGCTGGCCACGATGATGTTTACATGCCAGTTCCTACTGGTAACTTGAAGGAAATGGTGCTTCATTACTACAAGCGGGTAGTTGATGATGAAGGCAACTATGCCGGCATTTATGAATGGGTTCAAGACTTGTATCCATTGGTAAAATACTTCTGCGAAACTACTGGTCAAAAGCTGGTAATCGATGAAGATGCAACAACTGGTGCAACCTTCAGACGCAATTCCGATCCAGATGCCAAAACCGGTGCTTCTACTAAGGCAGAGGCCGCAAAAGAGGAAGAAAAGCCTGCAGAACCAGAGCCAACAACTGATACAGCTAGTGGCGCTTCTGAAAACTAAAAATCACTAAGTAGTGGTCAACTAATAGTTGGCCACTTTTTGTTATACTAAAAGCATAGATTGTAACTTGAGTTTGTTAGGACAAAGGATGACAATGTGATGACTTTTTATACACTTAAATATATTGAGCAAAATCAAAACACGAGCAAGACGATACTCTATGTGTTGATCGCGGCGGCGGCACTAACGATGATTGTGTTTGCGATTTTGTATTTGCGCCACCGGTTTGATACGCGCTATCGCGATTTGGGGATTATTGCGCTGCTGTTTTTACTATTGTTTGTGGGTACGCAATACGAAAAATACGTGGAAACAACGCTGGTTAAGTCGCAGTCGGTTCAGATTGTGCCGTTTATCAAGTCAATTGCGCGCGATCAAGGCGTGACGACATCCGATGTTCTAGTTAATTCAACAACGCTGCAGAATGGCATAATTGTGCGCATTAATTCTAAAGACACTGATTATCAGCTTAACTTAAATGAGGATAATAACAGTTATACCTTGGGTAAAGCTCACGTTATCAATCATGATGTTAATGTGAAGAATTAGGAGGCAGTCTCATGGATTATTTGCAACTTTTTATTAAATTTGCCCTTGGTGTGTTAACCCTGATTTTTCAGATTAATGTCTTTGGCAAAAGCAACTTGGCACCGACGACGGCTCTGGACCAATTACAAAACTATGTCCTTGGTGGCATTATCGGCGGCGTGATTTACAATGCTAATATTTCTGTTATGCAGTTTATGCTGGTACTGATCGTTTGGACACTGGTCGTTTTCATTCTTAAATATGCGCGCGAGCACAATAATTGGGTTCGCAACGTGATTGATGGCAAGCCAATTCAGGTAATTAAAGAGGGCAAGGTGCTTGTTCGCAACTGTTTAACTGCTGGGATTTCTGCTAATGAATTAATGTTTAAGCTGCGCAGCCAGGGGATTTATTCGGTTGAAAATGTCAAAAATTGTATTTTTGAAAAGAATGGTCAATTAACAGTCATTCAAAAAGATGAGACAAATGTCCGCTTTCCTATTATTAATGATGGTCAAGTTAACCAAGATGTGCTTGAATTAATTCATAAGGACAATGAATGGCTTACAGAAGAAGCCCGAAAAGCTGGCTTCAAGAACGTGAGCGATGTCTTCTTAGCCGATTTTAATCATGGCAAGTTGTCGTTTACGGGTTATCACGATAATTAGAAAAGGAAACTATGGAAAATTTAGACAAGGCAAAGCAGTTGCTGGCAGATGCCGAGGTAGTCATCGTGACTGCGGGCAATGGCATGGCGCAAGTTGAGGGGCTGGACATTCTGGCTCAAGGGACGTTTGACCAAGACTTCCCGGTAATTGCGCAAAAGTATGATGTGCATACAATTGGGGGTGCTCTGGATAAAAAATTTGAGTCATGGCAGGAGCAGTGGCTTTTTTGGAGCAAATTGGTGCAAAAATATACGCTGGCCTATCAGCCGAGCAAGACAATGCGCCAATTAAAGCAACTGATTGGTCAGAAACAGTACTTTATTGCCACGTCGACTTTTGGGCATTTTTTTGAAACAGCAGGTTTTAATGAAAACCGGATTTTTAATGCCTTTGGTGATTGGACCAAGATGCAATGTTCAAGCGGGATTAACCACGGTCTAGAGGATAATCGCGCGCTTGTTGCTAAATTGGCAACTAAGGAAATTGACCAAGTTACGGCGGAAATGGTGCCTAAATGTAAAATTTGCCAGCAGCCAATGGAGCTGCACATGCCGTTAAATGCGCACTTTTATCCCGATACTGATGCAAATACGCGGTTTCGTTGGTTTTTGACAGGAAACGAGGACAAGCGTGTGGTCTTCTTGGAGCTCGGGGTTGACGCGACAAGTCCGCAGCTGCTCGACCCGATTGTGCATTTAGTCCAGCAGTTTCCGCAGTGGTCGTATGTGGCAGCCGACTTAACGCCGGAAATGTTGCCGGATGATTTGCAAAAGCGTAGTGCGGCAACTGAGAGCGGCACTGCACCATTAATTGCCGGTTTAGTACAAAAATAGTGGGAAGTAAGAATGAGTATTTTTATTAAAAATGGGGTGCTGCATGTTTCTGGTGCCCAAAATAAGTTGCGCGGCAAGGGACAAGAACTGCCGAGCTTTTTATCCGACTACATAATGCTGGATATTGAAACCACAGGCCTTAGTCCTTACCGCGATCACGTGACGGAATTAGGCGGCGTGAAGGTGCGGAATAACGAAATTGTTGCTCAATACAGCAACTTGGTAACTTATCCCGGATCTAATAAGGTGCCAGCCTTTATCACTAAGCTAAATGGAATTACCGAGCAGCAGCTGCTTGATGAAGGTATCCCTGTTAGACAAGCAATGACCGAATTTCGCGACTTCATCGGGGATGATGTGATTATTGGTTACAACGTCAATTTTGATCTGAATTTTTTGTATGATTTAACTAAAAAGTTCAAGCTAGCTGAGTTGAATAATGACTACGTTGATGTCTTGCGACTAGCGCGGGTGTATTATCCCCGCCAACATAATCGCTTGCTCGACTGTATTCAGCGTGCTAGAATTGCACAAGTTGAGCAGCACCACGGCTTGGCAGATTCGATTGATACTAAAAAGGTCTACGATGATTTTCGCGAGCACTTTACCGATGAATTACTGCAGCAGGCTAAGGACAAGGTGAAGAATCTGGATTTACTGGCAGATGAACTGGAATCCTGGCAGTTGGGTTTTCGCAATCCTGTTAACAACAAGAAGATTGTCTTTGCGGGCAACTTGGGGATGGCTCATGAGGAAGCAATGCAGCTGGTTAATAATCTCGGCGGCCAAGCTCAAACTGAAGTCACTCCAGATACCGATTACTTGATTATGGGCGACCATGATTTCTTTGATAAAAATAATGCGGTAAGGCTTAAGGCTGAGGAGTTTAATCACGCTGGCAGTAAGATTAAACGCTGGTCAGAAAAGTTCTTTCTTAACATGCTCGATGAGTGGGCCAGAAGTTAAAACTAAGCACGATGACAATCGCGCTTTTTTATTGCGCATATTGCAAACAACAGTTCGATTAGTTATACTTAATTGATATTAATTAAGGAGCAATTTCATGGCGCGCAGGCGAAGTAGAAGTAAACGAACTAGCAAGAAGAGCAGCAACTTTTGGTCAGTTGTGATTATTTTGATTGCCCTCGTGTGGGGCGTCTCGACTAAGGGCGGCAGCGACTCCAGCGGCAATCATTTGGCCGACCAATTAACTGGCAAAAAGCCGCAGACTACTGATGTGGGTAAGGCGCAAAGAGCAGCAAAAGTTTATGGTGGCCTTGCGCAAAAGGACTATCAAAAGTTGGCGCAACTGAACTTTAAGAGTGGCAGTAAAGCCTATATTACGGTCAATCATGATCATTCCACGTTGATTAAGAATGCATGGAAGGTCAATCGGGTAATTTATTCTGATCTGGACAGCTTGAACCGCACGTCACATTCCAACACGGCCTTTTTGGAAAAGCGCAACGTGGCTAATGATAGCTTGCGTGTGCGGCAGTTCGTTGAGCCAACCGCGTGGCATTATAATCATCGCGGCAGCACCCAACTTTATAATCGCGGGCACATGATTGCTTATTCCGTGTCAGCTGGGATTGATCAGGAGGGAAATTATAACCCCAATAATAAATCCGGCGATCAAAATAATCCGAAAAATCTCTTTACTCAGACAGCATTTTCTAATCAAAAGATCCAAACGATTTTTGAAAGCAAAATTAGGGCAGCATTGCGGGCTAACAAGCGGGTAATTTATCAAGCAACGCCGATTTTTCGTGATAATGAGCTGATGGCGCGTGGGATTAACCTGCAGGCTATTGCAACTGACGGCAGCCTGGACTTTAACGTGTATCTATTTAACGTGCAGCCAGACTATATCTTTGATTACGCCAATGGCCGCGCCAAGGTTAACCACGAGTTACAGGTAATTGAATAACTAACGGGGACTATTGTGACATAGCCCTTTTTTAGTGGCAGTTGACTTTTTTGCCAATATGGACTAGTGTACTAGTTAGGCAATACAATTAATATAAATGGTCCAAGCACCATAATTATTGTCTTGCCTAAACGATATGAGAGCAGGTGCGAGCAGCAGAAAGTTATAATGAAAAATGTCATTGGCAGTCAAAAACTTTGGCTGCTTGGATAAACAATAAATATACTACTAAAGGACTACTGCACTGCAGTAGTCTTTTGGTATCTCGCAGAATTTTGCCATATTTTAAATAAAAATGTTACACTTGGCGATTTCAATTCGTTAGTAATAGTGTAAGACATCTAGCGCGCAGGTCGATTACACAAACGCAATTATTAATTACTAAGGAGTAACAATTATGAACTTTGAATTATCAGACCAATCAATCCAATACACTTTTTTGAATGAAAAATACACCGGCGGTGCCAAAAGTCGCATCTTAAACAATGTGAAGGAGGGCGTGACTGCAGCTGGTTTAGCAGATGTCGGGGCAGCCTTATCAACATTGCAAGGTGACACACTTGGTGCGGCGATTTTAATTCAAAAGCAAATCGTACCATTGGCAGACTAAGAAAAGTAAAGCAATTATTAGAAAAGAATAGGGGTAAATAATTATGACTAAGACAACAAAGACTCTACAATTGGTATTTTTAAATGGTGCAAATAAGCGCTCCAGCTTATCTTTGCCTGATGCAGCAAATGACTTAGAGCCAGCTGGAGTTAAGGCAGCAATGGATGCCATCGTTAAGGCTGATGCCTTCCAAAAGGATGGAGTTGATCTGTATAAGATTCCTCAATCTGCTGCATATATTGAACGAACTGTTACTGATATGTTTGACGATACTGCAAGTGAGCCAGAACAGCCTGCTAATCCTAGTCAAGTTGGCTAAGATAATTAGGACAATTAGGCAGTTCTTTAACAGATAGAGATTAAAAGGGGCGTGGATTCCGTTGAGGGATGCATGCCTCTTTAATTTTATCTATAAATTTGTTCTTTTTTGAATAAACCATGTTATAATAAATTCATAGCGATAATTTTGCGTGTTATTCCTCATTGGGGTAACCCAAAAAGCCATATCAAGCTGGAACCTTGATATGGCTTTTTTTTCACTTAAAGAAGCGTTTGGGTTATATGACTTACGTCATCGCTTATTGCGATTTTGTAGATAGCATATAACTTTGTCTACTAACAGATTAACCAATTGAATAATCAATTTGGTCAAAACTGCAATCGCAACTTGCGCGATAATTTTGCGCATCTTCCTCACCTCCCTTCATGTTTAAGGAGGTGCGATGACAAATAAGATTATATCAAAATAAGTTATTGATTGGTATATGAAATTAGCAAATAAATATTTATTTTTGAATATTTCGTGTTATAATCTAAGTGTCATCGCTTGTTGCGATTATGCAGAATATGTATGATCTTATCTACTAACAGATTGACCAATTGAATAATCAATTTAGTCAAAACTGCAATCGCAATTTGTCACTAAAAGGCCATATCAAGGTGCGACTTGATATGGCTTTTTACATGTCTAAATTCGGTCAGCAATTATTTAAAATGAACTGGTTTATTCAGTAAAAAATGCTATAATATACGTGGTTATGCTACTCATAAATTTTCTTTTCTAGCACTTTTGGGATGATCTCGCTTGAGTAGTACAACCTTCTCTAACAGTTTATCTTATACAACTAACTTCGAGATCATCCATATACATATAAAAGAGCACTGCTTTATTAAAGCAGTGTTCTTTTTATTTGCATTACAATAGGAAATGATCCGAAAGTTTAACTTAACTGGTTAATTACATAAACGGATAGCTTTCAAATAATTTTGTTATTATTTTGTAAAATTTATGCAAAACTAGAGATTTCTTATGTGAAGAATAGTGAGAAAATACGCTAAATACATTGCTAAATAGGGTTTTACCATTTGTGATAAATTTACACGTTCAAAAAGTTGGTGAAAACGTTTATTACAAAAGTGTGTAAAATTGCTTAACGCCTTGCATTTTCGTTAAAAGGTTAGTACAATATGAAGCGTGGTAAGTAATAGCTATGCTTCAGGTTCGCAAACCTGTACGCATGCGGATTCTTCAGTCAGATAAGCTACCTCATAAGAGTTATAAACTTATGATTTTGACTTGAAGAATGTTGTAACAATGTAGGCTCAATGCGACTGAACCTATAGTCTATTACGATTTTGTATATACACAAGGAGGAAGACCACATGAAGAAAAATTATAGAATTGTTAGCGCTGCTGCTGCTGCTTTATTAGCTGTTGCTCCAGTTGCTGCTAGTGCTGTTACAGCTGTTTCAGCTGATACAACAAGTACTGCAAATGCATCTACTGGTGCTATTTCAGTTACTGGTACAAATGGTAGTGTTGCTGGCTCAACCGATACTCAAGCTAACGACATTCTCTTTACTTCAGTTGTTGATTCAAGTTCATTAACTGACGGAATGGATGCTTCTGCTATTAAAGCAACTATTACTGGAACTGTTGGTACACCAAAAGTTGATAATGGTCCTACATACATTTTCAAGTTAAATGATGCTGGTCAAACTGTTGGTGCTGATGGACACACTGTAATTGGATATGGTCACTACAGTAAGGACAATGCTGTTCAAAAGCTTACCGCTGGTAATAGTTATGTTGCAGTAACTCCAAATGTTACTGTTAGCGGCTTGACACCTGGTAAGAAGTACAACTTGTTTGGTAAGACAAATATTGTTGCAAGTGAATACGGCAACATTACCAGTAAGGAAATGGGTGAACAGCATAACATCATCAGTGATCCATTTACTGTTCCAGATAAATCACAAGGTACACCTTGGTTTTATGTAAAGGCTACTGGCACTGTTGCTGGTGAATTAGTAGATAATTCTGGTAACGACCTTGCAGCAGGTGCAGTAGTTTCTACTGCTAATTACACTAAATTAGCTGCAACTAACAACTCAATTGATACCATTGCTCAATATGTCTTTGATCACTTTGGTAGAAAAGTAGATGCAACTGGTGTTAATGATACTACCAATGTAGTTGGTGCTTGGGACAAGTCACATATTACTGCAATAATTACTAATGCACTTAAGGCTCAAAAGGTTACTGTTAAGAGTGGCAATACCTTTGATGCTCCTGCTGGCGATGTTCCAGTTAAGTTTACTGTTAGCGCAAGAAATGGTAAGACCAATACTTTGACTTTTGTTCTTAAATCAAATGTTAATGACAAAGATCTTTTCCCAGTAATTAACCAATCTGGTGCAACTGCTGAACATATTGTTAATGGTGGTATTGTAAGTGCTGATGGTACTGTAAGTGTTGATGGCACATCAACCAATAAAGTATTTAATTTATCAAAGGCTAACCAAAAGAAATTAGGTGTTGGTAACATTCCAGTTAATGGTAATGTTGATGAAGCCGCAATTAAGAGCGTATTTACTGCTCAAGTTTCTAAGAAATCAGCTAATGCTATTGGCTTAAGTGTTGATTCAAGCAAGGTTAACAGTAAAGTTGCTGGTATTTATCCTGTAACTTTGAGTGCAACTAACCCTAACGGATACACTACTACTGCAACTTACAACATTGTTGTTGGTGATTTAAACGCTACTTACAAGACTGTTCAATCAGACAGTGATGTTCCTGTATATACTATTGATGGTAATGTAGTAACTAAGACTAACACCACTGTTGCTAACGGTACTCAAGTAGCTATCTATGGAAATGCAACTACTATTGATGGTAAGAAGTATGTACGTATTAATGGTGCAAATTCTAATCAATATATTGAATCGCAATATGTTGATGGTTCATTCAAGCCTGCAAAACAAACTACTGTAACTGTTATGCACAATGCTTACGTTTACAACAAAGATCACAAGCGTGTAGGTACTAAGAAGATTAGTTCATACACTAACACTACTGTTTACGGTGACAAGACTAAGTTGAACGATGGCACTGAAGCTTACCAAGTTGCAGATGGTGAATACATCGATGCTGGTAACGTTGATGGTTACAAGGTAACTTTGAACCACAACTCATACATCTACAAGACAAGCAAGAAACGTGCTAACCACAAGAAGTTATTGAAGGGTTCAACTGTAACTGTTTACGGTTCTTCATTTACTTTCAAGAATGGTCAAAAGTACTACAGAATTGGTAAGAAGCAATATATCAAGGTTGTTAACGCTGATATCGTTAAATAATTGATTTATTGAATCCAATTTAAGAAAAAGCGATGATTTTCATCGCTTTTTTTGTTGAATTATTTATTGGTAAAGTAAATTTATAAACGACACTTAAGTCTGATAAATAAATTAAATAACTTTATGTATAAAGTTATTAACCTGATATGCCTGCATAACTGTTTAGATATAAGCCTTATTTAGACTGATATATTAGAATTAAATAACAAAATTCTTCCACAAAATGTAAGCGCACTATTGATTTTTAATGTAAAAGTAATAAGATAGACTATGAGGTAATGTACATGTTTAGTATTAATATGGAGGTTTAAAAAAGTGAATTTTAATAGTAAACGGAAATTACAAAAAGATGTTTCCAAAGCTTTAAAGAGTGGAAAGCTTCATAAGTCTGCTCGCAATTTATTGGTGACTACAATTGCTGCTGGTAGTGTTTTAGGTGGTTTGGCATTTGCTTCTAATGTTAACCCGAGTGTAACTACTTCAGTTGTTGAAGCTAAGACTGCTAAGAAGAAAGCTGTTAAGGCTAAGTCAGTTGTAATTAAGAAGACTTCGGCTGTATATAACAAAAAAGGCAAGAAGACTGGCTCGACAATTAAAAAGGGCAAGTTAGTTAAAGTTTATGGTACCAAGACTATCAAAGGTAAGAAGTACTATAAGTTAGGCAAGGGCCGTTACATTTTAGTTAAGAATGTTATTGCTGCTACGACTATAACTCTTAAGAAGAACTCATACATTTACAATGGCAAAGGTAAACGTGTTGGTAAGAAAGTCTTAAAGAAGAGTAAGAGAATTAAGACATACGGAACTAAGATCATTAAAGGTAAGAAGTATTATTATCTAGGTAATGGTAAGTATGTTGTTGCAGCTAATGTAGAAACTGCTGTAGTACCAACAACACCAACTGAACCTACTAAGCCAACAGCTCCAAGTAATGGTGGATCAACTGGTTCATCAAGTACTCCGACACCAGCACCTGTAGTAACTGCTAAGGATATTACAGTAAATTTTAAGACTTTAGATGATAAAGATGCAACGATTACTGATCCAGATGGAAAAGCAGTAGCTATTAATGGGGAAGTTAAATCTGATGGTCATCAGGTTGGTGAAAGTGTCGACAATAAGATCTTTGATTCAATGATTAAAGTAAATTCAATGGGACAATATAGATTAGCAACAGCAACTGAATTGGGCAGTAAGAAGCAGGGCTTTGAGAACTTGAAGTTTAAAGATAGCTTACAAACAATTACAGTATATGTAGTTAAGAATTCATCTGTAGCATCTACTTCAGCTGCTTCTGTAGCTAGTGCTGTTCGTCCAGGCATGACAGAGATTTATCATGGTCTAAGTGATTTAAGTAGCAAATTAAAGGATCCTAAATATCAAGCTATCAAGAATGATATTAAGGACGTATTAGCTAAGATTAAGGCTTTACCAACTACTTGGACAAATACTAGTGATATGATTTCAAAGGTAACACCAATTTTGAATGAAGCATTAGATATTGCTAAGAAGCTTGAGGGAGCTGGCGTGAAGACTGATCTTGTGAATGTTTTACATGGACTTGAAAAAGTAGATCAACAATTAGATCCAGGTCAAATTCAAAACCTTAAGAATGTTTATGCTGCATTAGAAAATATTGACGCAGGAACAAGTAGAGTTCGTAAAGATATTAAAGAACTTGCACAAGGCTTGCATCCAGACTTATCAAATATCTATCATGATCTAGAAGCCATTAAGAGTGAAGTTTCACCAGCTGATTATCAAAGTATCAAGAATGATATTAAAGTTATTATCAGTGCTACCAAGGAATTGCCATCTAACTTTGATTGGTCAAAATTAAATGAAATTGATCATATCGGAGACGATGATGTTCAAAGTGTGTTGGGTAACTTTAGCACAATTTATACTGCTACTAAGGATATTGCCAATAAACTGCAAGGTAAAGGTGTCAAGACTAATCTAGAAAAGTTGTTGGCTGATACTGCACATATTAATACTACGTTAAAGGCTGATGAGTCTAAATTATTCAATGATTTGAAGGACTTAGATGATTGCTTAGAAAACTACTCTGGTACAGATGAAACCATTAATAAGGCTAAAGGTCTTGCTAAGTTAACTCACGCAGATTTGGTAAATATTTATCATGCACTTGATGCATTAACAACAGCTCAAATTGATACTGCTGCAATTAATACTGCAATAAATGATGCACTTGGTAATATTGAAAACTTGCCAGATTCAAATACCTTCTTAAATGATGTTGCTATGGCACACTTAACAGGACAAAATTGTTCAGAGATAGACGCTATTAAAGCTATTTACAAAGATTTGCGGGCAGTTGCTTCTAACCTTGAGGGTAAAGGCATTAAGACTCAACTTGTAAATATTCTACATAGTCTTGAAGATTTGAACCAAAAAGTTGCTCAAGATCCAGCTCAAATTCAAAATCTGAAGGACATTTATAACAGTTTACAAAATGGTGATTTTACTTGGTTAAATAACCTAAAATAATTAAATAAGATTACATCATATCAAGACAGCGATTTAGTCGCTGTCTTTTTTGTTATTTTTAAATATAATTAATGGTCACTCCTCGAAAGTAAGGCTAGTCTTGTCTTTATAAATTTTAGTTTTCGTGTTAAACTATCTTTGTAATAAAAAAGGAGCTGTGCGCCAACACAACTCCTTGACGTAGTACCACTAAAAGTGGTTTACTACCTGAAATAACATGCTTAGCAAGCCGTCTTTTTCTCAGTAGTTCAAGACGGTATTTGTTTGCTCAAAATTAATTGAGCAAACTTCTTAGCAGTTCAACTACTAGTGGCAATAGATTTATTATAACTACCGCTAACAATTGATTCTGCCTCATTTTAGCGAGCTTAAATGCTAATCCTACTAAACTAATAGCGAAAATTAGCACCAGAGCCAAAATGATTTCCAACTACCTGTCCTCCTTTCTTACAATAGATTGGAGTATGAATCCACTCATGCTCATAGGCATCAGTCCTTTCACTCACAGGTAGTAAACCGTCTTTTAACTTTTCTACGTCTTGAATATTATAACAAAACGTTTTATCGTTTGTCTTTATAATTTTATGTTTTCGTGTTAAACTAACTCTGTAATGAAAAAGGAGCTGCGCTGGTAACACAACTCCCTGACGTAGATCATTTAGAAGTGATTTACTACCAGAATAAAATTAGATTACAATTAACCGTCCTTTTCCTGGTAGATCAAGACGGTATTTGTTTGCTCAAAATTAATTGAGCAAACTTCTTAGCAGTTCAACTACTAGTGGCAGTATATTTATTATCACTACCGCTAAAAGTTGGTACTGCTTTATTTTGGCTAATCTAAATGCTAATCCTACTAAGCTAATAGCGAAAATTAGCACCAGAGCCAAAATGATTTCCAACTACCTGTCCTCCTTTCTTACAATAGATTGGAGTATGAATCCACTCATGCTCATAGGCATCAGTCCTTTCACTCACAGGTAGTAAACCGTCTTTTAACTTTTCTACGTCTTAAATATTATAGCAAATTGATTGTTTAGTTGTCTTTATAAATTTTTTGAACAACATGTAATTGTACTTGCCACTCAAATTAATTTTATTAAAGATAAGTATTGTATTATTTTGTTAAGTAAAAGGTAGTAACTTAGTCACTGCCTTTTGTGGTAGGAAAATTATAGTGACGAAACAAGAAAAATGTTTAAAATTAGACAGTCTAAACTATAATACTTGATTATTAGATTAAAAATTGTTCGTACTTAATGTGTATAACGTGTATAATTATTCATATAAAATATAATTTTCGTGTCAGGAGAGAGTTATCATGACAATGATGGATTTAGCAAATCAAATACTTTATGTAGCTGATCAAAGGGATTTACTTGTAACTAACTTGCAATTACAAAAAGTTATGTATTTTGTGCTTAAGGATGCCATTCGGAATGATTTATTAAGTCAAGAAGTTATTGGCAAAACTTATGATGAACCCTTTCAAGTGTGGAAATATGGTCCAGTTGTAAGATCTATTTATGTGCAGTACAGCGTCTACAGCTCTGATCCAATAATTGAAGATGGCGTTGATACTTCAGAACTTGATCCATTGAATGATGATATTTTAAAAAGATTACATGAAAATCCTTTTAAATTGGTGAATGAATCACATGAGGAGCCATTTTGGCAAAAAAATAAAGATAAGATTTATCGATGGACTAGTAATATTCCGTATAGTTTAGAAGATGTTGCTGTTAAGTAAATAGGATTAGTATGGCCACTAAAAAAGAAGATGCATTAAATTATTTAAATTTTGAATATAATAAAAATTATAAAATTTTTTTAAAACAATTGTCTAATATGATAAAGTATGCCATTGATGGCAAGTATTCAGTTGATATTATTAATGATTCTAAATTTGATAATGATTTTAAAGAATTATATGAGTCGATAAAAGATATCAAAGTTGATTTTATACCTTACTCGGAAATCACAAGGATTATGTATGGTAATGAAATTAATGCAAATACAGCTGGAATGGAAAGCTTCTTTTATAAATTTGATCATGCAATCAGTGAGAGCATTAAAAGCAATGTTGCTAGTGGCGATAATATAACAGCTTGCTATGAAATATTAATTAAGGTATCTGAAGATATTAAACTGGCAGATAAGCAATTAAAAAGCTTATATAAGCAACTAGCTGATCAGCTTGCTGAACAAAGTAATACTATTAATCAGCAAACTGCAATGATTGAGAAACAATTTCAAAATTTTGAAGAAAAAAATGATAAGCTCAAAATTCAACTTAAAGAGCAAAATGATAGGCAAAGAGATACTATCAGTCAACAAACTGCAATGATTTATGGACAATTTCAAAATTTTGAAGAAAAAAATGATATGCTCAAAGCTCAACTTAAAGAGCAAAGCATTGCACAAGATAAGCAGTTTAAAAAGCAACAAGATAGGACCACAAAAATAGATAACAGTATTAAAAAAATCGAAGCCATTAAGAGTTCTATTTATGGTGACTTTATAACAATCTTAGGAATTTTTGCGGCAATAATTTTCACACTGTTTGGTGGGGTTAAAATTTCTGCCATAGTAGTAAAGCAACTTACAACTAAAGCTAATTTGTGGCGTGGTGGCATTATTCTTACTATTTTTGGCATAATTATCTTTTGCTTAATGTCATTTTTAATGGAATCAATTGCGATGATTACAGGTAAAATATCTATTGACTTTGATGAGAGAGAGCATTGTTGGCAGCGCCACCCATTCTGGACTGTTTTAAAAATATTAGTATTTATTTTAATTATTTGTATAATCGGAGCTTGTATAACCAAAGCACTCTAATAGCCAAAGCGTAAAAACTTTGGCTATTTTTTATTTTCCTCTATGAAAGCGATAACAATTTTAGTATAATTATATAAGTATATAAATACTAAAATATATTATTATGGAGGACATTAATTTGCCTGAAACGACAAATCAAGGTTGGTGCTTACCAACTGCTAAGAAGTACCGTAACTGGTCGAAGGCTAAGTTGCAAAAGGAGGTGCAATCGCCGGAATTAAGCGGGTATGTGGTAGAAGATGCCAAATATCAGGTGAACGAGAATACTCTTGCCATTTACCAATTTCAAAAACAGCCACTGTTAAATAAGTATAAAAGTGCGATTTTTGACCTACAAAAAGGGATTGTTTTGTGCACCAGCAGCAGTCGGTCGTTAATTAATGCTTTTACGCAAAATAACCTATTAGGTGGGCTAGAGTTTCAACGTGAGTTTGCTAACTGGCTTAACCAGAGATCACATTATGTGATTGCGACTGGCAAACGTGCCTACTTTTCCATGCATGGCTACACAACTGGCGATACTGACTGGGTGGCGCTGCATCACATGGCTAATTTTCGTTCTCTTGGCAAGTCGGCTATTGCCTTTAATACGGTGACATGCCAAGGAATGACGTACACCTTTACGTTTACAGATTGCACGCGTTATATCAGTACGCAGGTCTATAGCAGCTTATATTATAACCATGCCATGTACAAGCTTGGCAGTAGTCACTTAGAGTCTTCTTTAGGTTGGCAGGTGCGGCGCACGACAGGCAAGTCACTACTTGATAAGCGTGCCTATTTTCACCCGCATCCAACATTAAATACATCGTCTCTCAGAGATGTTTATCAGTCTGTCTTGGATAAGAGTCATGCTCGCTATGGCCAGTGTTTGGCCAAGCTCCTTGAGCAGCCGTTAATTCAAGATGACCACCATACTGTCTATCTTTCAAGTAGACGACCAAACACATTATTTTAGTTTCACTGCACGAATTAGCTAATTCGTGCTTTTTTTCTGACTTTTTTCACCCAAAAGTAAGGGTTGACTACATGATAGCTATCTTTGGGTCACGTAAATTCTCATAATTTGCATGCTTAATTTAGCAAATGTTATCGCTTACTTTATCTGCTTTTTAATCATAGCTCAATCTTGCTAATCTAATAGTGCACAAGCGCTTGTGACAATATCGAAACCGAGGAAATGTCACACATGAAGATTAGTAAAGAGGCTTTTATGGCCGCATGGGAGAATCAAAGATTAGTTCGGGGCGCATTAAAAGCCGCCCACGTTAGACAGGACTATACTAATTATGATGACCTGTTGCAGGAAGGAATTTGCGTTTATGCGCAAATGTTAGATCAACAAGGGAGTTTATCTCCAGAAGAAGTTGATCGGCGGAGCTTTCGCAAGATTATCTGGCACACGATTGACCAGCTGCGCAAGGAACAAAAGACGAGTGAGCGGCAGGCCGAACTTGAACAAGCACATGATTTGGGCATGATGAATAACTGGGACAACTATCTGATTTTAGAAAGAGAAGTTGCACAGATGTCGGAATTAGAACAACTGTTATTTTTTCATAATCTAATTGCTGGTGAACCTATCAGCGCGTTAGCTCAAGAGGCACGCGTCACGCGGGTACAGTTGCAACGGATTAAACGTCAATTACTGGCTCATCTGCGTCAAGTTCTAGATGTGCAGATTACTAATTTGTAATAAAATGACGGGCAATATTACTTTTTGACTACAATTAAATGGAAACTATTGTCTAGTCGTGATTTGCCCGATACAATAAAGATGTCGATTAAGGAGGACACATACTTTATGAAAAATAAATTTATCACTGGTTTTGCTGCCGCGGCTTTATTATCGTCAGCCGTTATACCAGTTACCAACAACTTAATTGCTGCTTCTCCAGCTAAGGCTGAGAAGGTTAAGGCTGCTACGGATAATCAAAGTGCGTTTTTAGCTACTGCTGCTTCACAAGCAAAAAAGGTCGCTAAGAAGTACGGCTTGTACCCGTCAGTGATGATTGCACAGGCAATCATCGAATCTAACTGGGGTCAATCAGGGCTGTCTGTTAATGCCAACAACCTGTTCGGGATGAAGGCCGACGATAGCTGGGCCGGCGATGTCTACAGCAGTAAGACACGTGAGGTCGATAAGAACGGCAAGAGTTACTATGTAACGGCTAAATTTAGAAAATATCCAAGCTACCAAGGTTCATTCGATGATAATGGAATGAAGCTGCGTGAAGGTGTTAGCTGGCAACCAGACCGCTACCAAGGCACTTGGCTTGAGAATGCGACTAGTTACGGTGATGCAACTAAGGCTCTGACGGGAACTTATGCTACGGACCCTAATTACAACACAACTTTGAACCGGCAGATTACTGCCTATAATCTGACACAATATGACCCTAAGATTTCTAACGCTAGTGCTGCCTACACGGTTAAGAAGTCCGGTGCAACTTATGCTTGGCCGACCGATCATTCGGTTTCCGCAAAGACCAACTCAATTGCTAAGGGCGATAACGTTACCGTTACTAAGACCATCACATTTTATAATGGTAAAAAGAGAATGTACATTGCTGGCAAGGGCTGGGTTAATGGCGCCAGTCTAAATCTCGGCAGTGCTTTGCCACCAGCATCTCAAGCTCCTAAGGGTGAAAGCAAGGTTAAGAGGACCTTGATGCACAATGCTTATGTTTATACTTCAAAACTAACGCGTGTTAAGGGCATGAAGGCTCTTAAGGCAGGTAGTGAAGGCAAGGTCATTGCCACTTATGGTACCAAGAAGATTAACGGCAAGAAGTATTACCGGATCGGAGACGACCAATATGTTGCTGCCGGCAACATTGATGGTACAATGCGCATTTTGAAGCATAATGCCTATGTTTACAATGATTATGGCAATCGTGATAATGAAACCACTGAAAAGAAGGGTACAGCCGTAGCCACTTACGGCTCTACTTACACGATTGTTGGCCAGAAATATTACCGTATTGGTATCCATCAGTATGTCAAAGCCGGTAATTTTAAATAAATCATAGTAATAAGGAATGAAATTTTAGATGAAGATAAAGAAACTAATAACTACTATTGCTATCGGAGTAGGTTTAGTTGCGCCTGTTTTTGGAATGAGTCAAAGTGAGACAACGGAGGCTGCCTCGATTAATTCGCTTGCGAAAGAGAACGATTATGTGGGTGTGACCTACCTATACAAATTGCTCCAGACAGAGGGGATTAAGTATAATAAATTTTATGCCAACGGCAATAAGATTAAGTATCGCTACGGCAAGCCTGAAGGAATAGTTATCCATGAGACAGCAACGCCCAACGCGACTGCTTATAACGAAGCCATTTACTTCAACCGTGAATGGATGAATATGTACGCTTATGTTCACGCCTTTGTTGACCACAAGCAAGTTATTCAAATGATGACCCCCAAGTACGGTGTTTGGGGTGCCGGCGCAGTTGCCAACAACCGCTTTTTCCAAATTGAATTAGCTGAGGAAAACACGCGGGATAACTTTGCTAAGAGTGTGAACAACGATGCGATTTATGCAGCCAAGATTTTGCACCGCTATGATTTAACGCCAAGTAATGCGGTTAACACTGGTAAAGGGACAATCTGGTCGCACCATGCTGTTTCGCAATATTTAGGCGGCACCAATCATACTGACCCCGATGGCTACTTCAGCAAGTGGGGCTATTCAATGAGCAAGTTTTACTCCTTAATCAAGTATTACTATGACTTGCAGGGTGCTGATACTGACGTGAGTGTGACTGATACTGATGCTTCCACAACCGATGAGACAACTGCTGATACAACAACTGTTTCACAAGCACCAACTGGCAAGCAAACTTTGATGCACGATGCTTACACTTATAACGGCCAAGGCGAGCGCACCAGTGCAGCTTTGAAGACTGCTGGCAGTAAGGTAACAGTTGGTAATTCTAAAACTATCAATGGTAAAAAGTACTTGCAAATTGGTACCGACGAATATGTCGTTGCTAGCAACATTATTGGTAAGACGCGGAAGCTGAGTCATAATGCTTATGTTTATGATACGGCTGGTAAGAGGACGAACGGCGTCAAGCTTCATCGCGGTAGTCGTGTTCGCACGTATGGTGGCAAAGTTGTGATTAATGGCATGACTTACTACCAAATTAATACTACTGAATTTGTGAAAGCCGCAAATTTTAATTAAATAAAATCACTTTAGGAGTTTAGCTTATTCCTAAAGTGATTTTTTCGTTAGTCTTAAAATGTCCTGCAGTGGTCGCTTCATGAGTTTATAATGTAAGTAAATTTAAATTACTGAATGAAGTGAAAATATGAAAACAAAGCGGAAATTATTACTCGTAGAAGATTATTCGGCAATTGGTGGCATTTCTACGACCACAGCAATTAGTGTCATGAGCGCATTGGGAATTAAGTATTGCAGTCTGCCAACGCAGATTTTATCAACGCAAACTGAGGGCTTCGGCGCTCCGCAGATAGCTGACTTAACAACTTTTATCCCGCAAGCATTTGCACATTGGCGGCAGATTGCTGATCTAGACTTTACAACAATATTGACGGGTTATCTTGGCAGTCGCACAACTTGTAAATTGCTGGCTGAAGAATGTCGTAAGGGTCAGTTTAAGCAGGTAGTTGTTGATCCGGTGCTGGGGGATGATGGCGAACTTTATCCCGAATTAGTGCCAGCAGATATTGCGGCGGTCAAGGACTTAGTAGCGACGGCAACCGTGACGACGCCAAACTTGACCGAGTTAAGCTTTTTATCTGGAACTAAATCTAAATTGCCCGCAACTGCTAGTGATGCAGAATTGATGCAGGCAATTAAAGCAGTTGAGGGGCAAAGCAAGCATCATTTACAAGTAGTAGTAACTGGTGTTCGCCGTGGTGAACAGATCGGCTGCTGCTGGTTAATGCAGGGGCAACTGCACTACTATGGTCAGGAATATGCTGCAGGGCATTTTTATGGTGCCGGTGATTTGTTTGCGGCCAGTTTAGCCGGGTTACTTAATTTGGGGTGGACGTTACCTGCTGCCATTAAGGCGGCAGTGACTGCCACACATCTGGCAATTGCAGCCAATAAGTTTGAGAAGCAGGAAGAACTACGCTACGGGATGGACATCAGCCCGGCGTTAGCGTATTTAATAACGCAAACGAAGACAAAATAAAAGATGCAGTTAGCTTATTAGTAGTTAACTGCATCTTTATTTGATTATTAAACTGACTTAACGGCGGCAGCCAGCACATCCATAACAGTCATACTGTGAGCGTATAATTCGTTGGCAGTATCTACGTCGTGATTGTCAATAATATTGACAAAATCGGTGAATTCACTGGCCATTCTGTGATCGAATTCGTTTAAATTAACTTTTTTCGTTTCACCGGTGCGTAATTCAATGGTGAAGCTGTCAATCACTCCAGTTGAACCATCGAAGTAGATTGAACCCTTTTCACCTTCGATAAATGACCGCGGTGTCGTATAACAGTCCTTAGCTGCAACCAAAGTTGCCTGTTTGTCAGCGTATGTCAGGTTCAAAATGCCGGAAGTGTCAATGTTTTTCTGCATTACTGGGTAATATTGAACGTGGTCGGGTTTGCCAAATAAGCCAACGGCGAGGTGAATGTTATAAATGTTCAGGTCCTTCAATGTGCCACCATCCTTTGCGGGATCGAAGACGGGTTCAATGATACCCTTTAGGAAGTTATCATAACGACTTGAATACTGGGTGTAATTGAGCGCAACAATATGAACTGGCCCAATCTTAGGCAAAGCACGCTTGATTGCCTTGTAGTTGGGCAGATGAATGTTGGTAATCGCCTCAACGATAATTACATGGTGGGCGTCCGCAATTTGTTTGAGTTCCTGAGCCTGAGCAGTTGTTGCCATGTACGGCTTTTCACAAATCACGTTTTTACCAGCTTCAAGTGCCTTTTTAACTACCTCGTAATGCAAGGAGTTAGGGACAGCCACGTAAACCGTGTCGACGTTAGCATCATGATAAAGTTGGTCATTATCGGCAAAGACTTCTTTGATGCCATATTGTTTAGCTAGATCGCGTGCAACCCGCTGACTGCGCTGAGTTGTTGAAATTGCAGCCAGTTCTAAGTTGGCAATTTTATTTGCTGTTGTTAAAAAGTCGTGGACAATTTTGCCGCTGCCGACAATTCCTAATTTCATAGATATGCCTCCATCTAAAATACGTTTTTAATTACCTTTATGTTAACATAATTCAATTTGGGCAATAAAAAAAGATGTCGTTTAAGACATCTTTTTAATATTTAATCTTTAGGAGCTTCGGTAGCAGAGCTAACAATGTCACTTGGAACAGCTAAATCACTGTGTTGACCAAATTCTGACATGTCCATGCTGAAAGTAAAGGAAATTTTCTTGCTCAAGCCAACTTTAGCAGATAGCTTGTAATCAGTTAATTTATCGTTAGTTGTTGTCATCTTGACACTAACGTTCTTGAACTTCGTCTTTTTCAATTGTTTCTTAATAGCTTTTTGTTCTTTCTTGGACAATTTTGTAGACTTAGCTGTCTCAAGCATAATTTTAGAAAGCCATTTTTGATCGGTGATCTTGCCACTAACAGTATAAGCATCACCGGAATGAGTTAACTTAGCCTTCTTAGCTAGCTTCTTGTAAAAGGCAGGTGTGGTAGCTGCTTGAGTAGTGTCAGTAAATGAAGCTAAATCTTCCTTAGACATATCGCCTTTAACCCAGGTCTTACCGTCTAGGATGTAAAATTTACCAGTGCCACTGTCAATCCATTCTTCTATATTAGTTGGCAAAAGCTTGTTGCTGGCAACCATGTGGACAACGATTGGCTTGTTGCCCATTGTCATTGTGCCATTGAATTTAAGTTGCTTTTTACCAGTTTTAATACCGAACTTAATGGCTGCCTTAGTATCAGTAGCTTTAGCTAAATCTTGCTGAGTTACTTTAATAACGTCAGCCTTGCTTGTGCTAGCGGCAACAGGTTGTGTTGCAGTAGTGCCAAGAGTACCAAGGCCAATAGCGGCTAATAATGTTATGACAGTTTTCTTGAATTTCATAATTTCACCTCATATTATTTTGTTACTTAATAGCACTACATGTTAGCGCTATTCTATATGTATAAGTGCATTATACAGGTTAAAATTCTGATAGACAATAATTAATTTATAATTTGATATAAAAAATCACGATAAAAAGACCACTTTTGCCAATAAAAGTGGTCTGAATTAATTGATATTTGTTAAATCATGTGGTCAGCCATTTCAATAATTGATTGTAGCTGCTGGGCAAAAACGAGTTGATTATTAAAAGTTTTATTCTTAAAATGCAATAAAATTGTGTTAAAAGCAAATATTCTAGTGTAAAATTAATTAAAATAGCGGTTTAGGAAGAAATATCTTCCTAAACTATGAAAGGAGTAGTTGACATGTTGATTAGTTTTTCTGCTGAGAACTTTATGTCTTTGAAAAATGAAGTGGAATTTTCAATGGAAACCGGCCTAAGACTACGTAAGTATAAACATACGAACACTTTTCAAGATGATAATGAAGCTGTTTTAAAATCTGCAATTTTGGTTGGTCCGAATGGTTCAGGTAAAACAAATATTTTATCTGCTTTAAGAGTAATGAAATCATTGATAATTAATCCCACTCAAAGCGCAACAGCAGTACTGCCATACAATCCTTTTCTGATGAGTGAGAATAACTTGCAAAAGCCGACTACTTTTTCAATTCACTTCAAAACTCAAGGACAAGAATACATATATTCAATGTCGTATACAAAAAACGAAGTTGTTACTGAGGAGCTAGACTATTTCTTAAATAATACGCGCCAAATTTATTTTTCTAGGGAAAGATCACACTTCACACAAATATCTGAGTCATTAAAGCCATATACCAAACTAACTAGACCAAATATCTTGTTTTTAAATGTCGCACAAAATGTTAATGATACTAGAGCAATAGCTGTTTTAAATTGGTTTGAGAATGATTTGTTATTTGGCGTAGATATTACAACTAACCTGTCCCAATTGTATTACTTACTTAAAGATCCAAAAAATAAGCAAAAGTTACTACATTTTCTTAAGTTTGCGGATATTAATATTGAAGATGTTGATGTTAGAGAGCAAGCAATTCCTAAACGCGTAATTGAAGTTTTGACTAAAACTCTTTCTCATGAAGAAGCTGAGCATTTTTTGGCTGATGAGAAGAATATCACGACTTTGTATGTTGGTTATAAGCAATATGACGCTGAAGGCCAATTGCTTGATGAACTGCGGTATATTCCACTGGTTAGAGATTCGCAGGGTACTCAAAATCTGTTAGGAATTGCTTTAGCGATCATTAATGCTAATGTCAATGATAATGATAAAACTTTGTTATTCGATGAATTTGATGATTCGTTGCATTTTGAAATTGCCAAGGCATTGCTCAGTGTCTTTAATTCTAAAGTCAATAAAAATCAATTTATTTTAACAACACATGATTTAGCATTGCTTGACTGTAATTTAAGAAGAGATCAAATTTATTTTGCTGATAAGGATTTTCAGGGAGAAACCAAGCTTTATTCACTCTTTGACTTCAAGGATATTACGACTTCAAGGAAAGACTTCTCCTATTATCATAAGTATCTGACTGGCATGTTTGGTGCTATGCCCACAGTCCAGCCTGATGAGATGGAAAAATCGTTGTCTTAATATTTATCTGAGGAAAAATAAGTGGTAAGACGATCAAAGAAACTAGATTTAAAGAAAATAATTGTGATATTTTGTGAAGGAGAAACAGAAAGAAATTACTTTAATATGCTGCGGTTAAAATACCGCAGTGCCAATGTTCAAATTAAATTCAAAAAATTGGGTAATGGCAATGGCTTGATAACTAGGCATCTAAGTGAAATCAAAGAATGTCGCCGTAAGTATAAGAATTGTGAAATTTACGTTTGCTTTGATAGGGATGATCTTACTCTTAAGGAACTACAGCAGCAACTGAAAGAAGCAAAAGATAATAATTTAAAAGTAATGTATTCTAATGTTTCTTTTGAAGTTTGGCTGCTAAATCATTTTAGAAAGTTAAGCCATATAAGAGAAATGACTCATAATGACCTGTATAACCAATTGCAAAAGTTCTTAAATGTCAGCGATTATAAGGATTATAAAGGTTCAAATATGACCAATGACTTTATTGATCGAGTACGTAATGCCTTAGAGAATACAAAAGAATATGCTAGTTTAGAGAATAATCCGCAGTTATTGAATTGTAATCCATACACTAATGTAGGTATAGAAGTAAAGCTAATTTTTGACCTTACTGATAAGCAAAAAGATAAATGGTAATAAAAAAGACAACTTTCGTTGAGGAAAGTTGTCTTTTTATTATTTCTTATTATTTTTCGGTAATGGCTTAGCATTTAACGCATTGCTTGGCAACTTCAGGAAGTCTTGTCGTCCCATGTTGCCATAACTTTGGCCAGCACTGAGCTTCATTGCCTTGCCTAAGCTAATGTTAACTAGGTAGTTGAAAGAGTACAGCCTGCGATTTTTAACTACTAATGTAACAGTCATATCTTGGAACTTGCCAGCTTTTTCGAGTTTACGATAGACCTTTAACTGCTGTGGGCTTTGAGTATTGGTTGTAAAAATTGGCTCAACGGCTTTTTGCATGATTTTAGTGTCATTAATTGTCGCGGTCAGCTTATAAGTGTTGCCTTTGCGCGTCATTTTGTAAGCCTTAGTTAAGGCAGCTGGTGGACTCATTAACATGGCATTATTAAAGACGGCGTTGACTAAATCTGCGTACGAGTGGCCCGTGATTTTAGCGAGGTCTGCTTTGTACCAGGCACTCTGACCATTAAGATAGAGGTGGTTCATATTGTCGGCCCACTGCTCTGAATTTTGGGTTTTGCCCTTAGCTTGCGTTTGGTAATTGACGTGGAAGACAGTTGGCTTGCCGCCAAAGGCCGCATTGGTGATTACAATTTGTTTAGTAGTGTCATTGCCCAAGGTGACGGTTTGCTTGACCTGCCCACTTTTGAATGTCTTTTGTGAGGCGTTAATGACCTGGGTCTTAGTTAAGATTGGCCCGCTCTTTTTCTGCTGCTTAGAACAACCGCCGACAATTAAGGCTGCAGCAAGGCTAAGACCAATGATTATTTTTTTAAATTTCATAGTATGTGAACATGCTCTTTTCTGATAATACTTGTTACCCTTATTGTATCGTAAAATCGCTAGCTAAAAAATGATTTTTAATGGTAAACCCTATGAAAATAAAAACGAAATGTGTAAAATAGTAAGTGAAACATTTAATTTGCAAAGGAGATATTTCATGTCAAAATTAGTTTTGATCCGTCACGGACAAAGTGAATGGAACCTTGAAAATAAATTTACTGGTTGGGTTGATGTTGACCTATCAGAAAAAGGTGTCGAGGAAGCAAAGAACGCAGGTAAATTGATTAAGGCAGCTGGTCTGCAATTTGACCAAGCTTATACTTCAGTTTTAACCCGTGCTATTAAGACATTGCACTATGCTTTGGAAGAAAGTGGTCAACTTTGGGTTCCAGAAACCAAGTCTTGGCGTCTTAACGAACGTCATTACGGTGGTTTGCAAGGCTTGAACAAGAAGGCAACTGCTGAAAAGTTTGGTGATGAGCAAGTTCACATTTGGCGTCGTTCATATGATGTTTTGCCACCAAAGATTGAGGACAGTTCAGAATTTAGTCAAGTGCACGACCGTCGTTATGCTGACCTTGACCCACACATTATTCCACGGACTGAAAACTTGAAGGTTTGCCTTGGTAGAGTAATGCCTTTCTGGGAAGACCACATTGCACCAGACTTGTTGGCTGGTAAGAACGTTATCATTGCCGCTCACGGTAACTCATTGCGTGCTTTGACCAAGTACATCGAAAACATTTCTGATGCTGACATTATGAACTTGGAAATGAAGACTGGTGAACCAGTTGTTTACACCTTCGATGACAAGTTGAATGTCACTAACAAGGAAAAATTGGATTAATTAAGTCCTAACTAAAAGAGCCACCTCGTAATTGAGGTGGTTCTTTTTATTTTGAAAATTTATTAGGCTAATGCATGTGTATGCTTTTTACTTCTACTATGCACGTAATTGATTGCGGCAATTACCGCTAAGCATAAGTCACCACAAGCACAGATAATCATGACGTTGCACGGATCGTTACTGCCCATCATTTGGTTAATGCCGTTGACAATCTTCGGTGACAGTACCGTACCGATATTCAATGCGATCATTAAAATAGACTGTCCCATCGTTGCCGTGTCGCTGTTAGTTAGAAGAGCCATCCAATTGTAAATGAACGGCAGGCAGAAACTATTGCCAATGCCCATGATTAGCAAAGCACAAATTAGAACAACAATGTTGTTTGCTTGTGAAAGGGCAAAGTAGCCGGTCATAACTAGTAAGAAGCCGATTGGAAAAATAATTTTGCCAACGTGCTTCATCATATAACCAAATAGTGATGCAGTAGCCATTGTAGCAATTTGAACAATTCCCGCAACTAGCGCTGCCGTACTAGCAGAACCAATCTGCTTCTGAATGATTAACCGTGGCATCGTAAAGTTAATTGGCATGTAGAACACGAGGGTTGCTAACATAAAGAAGCAAGTCAAGGCCATTTCACCTGTGAATTTAAATTTGGTCTTGCTTTTTTGTTTCTGAGTTGTTTCTTGTGGCCGATCAATACTGACAAAGAGCCCAAACAATACAATCGGCAGGATTGGAATTAGGTAAACCAAGAAGGCTTGGTGCCAGCCCCAAGCAACAAGGCTACCAACTGTGAATGACCCGAGAGCACTGCCTAATGTCTGAACCGTATTCTGGTAACCCATCATGTGTGCCATTGTGTTTTTATCATTACGGTAAAGCTGCACAATTAGGCTAGTACATAGTGGCATAAAGATACCGAAGGCTAGGCCCACGATGACTCTGGCTGCTAAGATAACTTGATAAGAATTACTGAAGAAGGGAATGATCCCTAAAACAACAATTCCAGCCAGACCAATGAGGATTGTTTTCTTTTGACCAATCCAGCGAATGAGGAACGGGCAGAACAGAATACCCAAAATTTTAGCTAAATTAGGAATAGTTGATAAAGTATCAATCTGCTCTTTAGTAACGCCAGGAAAGTGCATTAACGGCAGTGCCGGAGAAATGGTTGGTGCCAGCATTACTGCCAAAGAAATGGATAGTACAGAAATTTTGAAAACAATGCTGTTGTGGGAAATGTTTTTCATAATTATTCTCCGAAGTCAGTGGCTTCTAGTGTGTGGCGATGTATTTTTGTGCTGCAGCGGCGGCAATTGCGCCGTCATTAGCAGAAGTCAAAACTTGGCTGAGGTATCGCTTACGTGTGTCACCTGCAGCGAAAATTCCCTGGTCGCCAACACTCATGTCTTCTTTGGCATGCATGTAACCTTGGTCGTCAAGGTCAACAATGTCTTTAACAACTGCGGTTGCAGGCATCATACCAAGGAAGAAGAACACGCCATCGCAAGGCAAGTCGCGAGTTTCACCAGATTGCATATCCTTAAGCTTCAAGCCTTCAACGTTCATGTCGCCGTGAACATCCTCAACTGTCGTGTTCCAGATAAAGTGCATTTTTGGTTCCTTGTCAGCACGTTCCTTGTTAGCGGCGCTGCAGGTAAGGTGACCTTCTGGCTTGTTAACGATGACGTCAACTTCGCTCGCGAATTTACAAATTAATAGACCTTCGCTGATGGCTTCATTATTGTCGCCAACAACTGCAACCTTTTGGTCTTGGTAGAAGTCGGCGTCACAGGTTGCACAATAGGAAACACCCATCCCAGTGAATTCTTCTTCGCCGGGGATGCCTAGTACTCGTGGTGTCATACCTGTTGCAACGATTAATGTTTTGGCCTTGTAATCAACTTTACGAGTGTGGACAATCTTGTAGCCATCCTGGATTTCAATTGATTTTGGTGCTTGCATTTTAATAATGGCACCAAACTTTTCGGCATGGGCGCGCATTTTGGCAATTAAGTCTTCACCAGATGACTCTAAAATTCCGGGGTAAGTCGTAATTTTAGTGATTTGGTTAGCACGACCACCAACTTCATCTTTTTCTAAAATTACGGTTTTTAAGCCATAGCGAGCACTAAATAAACCAGCAGATAGGCCAGCTGGGCCGGCACCTAAAATCAATACATCACAATCTTCCATAAGAATTCTCCTTTTAAATAAATGATATTATTCACATTTTGTAACTATCTATAGGATATAACTTTTTGAAAGCGCTAATATATAGGGGATTCCTATGTGATATAGGTTTTACATATATACTAAAGTAAGCGCTTTTGTATTAAGATAATATTGTGAAAAAAATAATAAGATTTAAAAGGAGTGTCAATTATGAAAGAAATTAATTCTGAGTTTTTTGACGAAGTTGTTGAAGACGATGGGCAAAAATGCTTGATTCTGTTTTCACGTAAGACCTGCCCCGTTTGTAAGAAGGTCCACCCAAAGATTGAGGACTTGGAAGACGAGTTCCCAGATATCCCGTTTTACAACGTTGATGTTGAGGAAAATCCAGGCTTGCAAGCTAAGATGCGCTTGAAGGGCGTGCCTCATGTGATTTTATTTGATGATGGTGAAGCAGTTAGTCGTCTCAGCGGTAATCATTCCGAAGATGAATATGCAGACATGCTTTCTGAGTAAATTAAAGGAGAAAAAATATGGGAAGAAGCGTTTATCCAACAGGAACTGTTAGATATAATCCAGACAAGACATGGAGCGGCTACACTCTATTCAATGCTGCTGGTGAAGGTGCAGTGTTAATTGATATGTCTGGTAAAGTTGTTCACGAGTGGAAAGACCTGCAAGGTTTTCCTAACAAGATGATTCCTGGTGGTAAAGTCTTTGGCTCATTGCGTTGCCGTGACCGTTTTGCTGCATACCAAGATTATGCTGATTTAACTGAAGTTGACTTTGATGGTAAGCCAATTTGGAGCTTTAACCACAATCAAGAAGTTGACGATGAAGATGTTGGCAAGGGCTGGGTTGCTCGCCAGCACCACGACTACCAAATTGAAGGTAACCCAGTGGGTTACTATGCACCAGGTCAAGACAGTAAGGATGACTTTAACAAAGTTTTGCTGTTGACACATAACAATGTTAAGAAGCGCAAGATTTCACCACAACCATTGCTAGAAGATGTCTTGATTGAAATTGACCGTTCTGGTAAGAAATTGTGGTCATGGCATATTTTGGATCACTTCCGTGAATTTCATTTGACTAATGTGCAAAAGAACGCAATGTTCCGTGATCCTAACACCCAACAAAGTGGTGAACATGGTGAAGGCGACATTTTCCACGTTAACTGTGCTAGTTACTTAGGCCCGAACCACTGGTTTGATGAAGGTGACGAACGATTTAATCCTAATAATATTATTATGGATTCTCGTGAAGCAAATATTATGTGGATTGTTGATCATGAAAGCGGTAAGATTGTTTGGCAAATTGGTCCAGATTACACTGCTACTCGTGCTTTGAGATTAATGGGACCACTTGTTGGTATGCACCATTCTCACATGATTCCACAAGGATTACCGGGTGCCGGTAACATTATGGTCTTTAACAATGGTGGTTGGGCCGGATATGGCTTGCCTGATCAAACTTCTAAGACGGGAATGAAGACTACTCGAATTGATACTTCAAGAGTAATTGAATTTAACCCAACTACTTTAGAAGTTGTTTGGACTTTTGCCGCAACTGACTTTGATAGTAAAGTTCCGTTCCACGGTCACCACTTCTATTCACCGCTAGTTAGTGACGCACAGCGTTTGCCAAACGGTAATACCTTGATTGATGAGGGTACTGAAGGTCGGTTCTTAGAAGTTACTCCTGATAAAGAAGTTGTTTGGGAATATGTTTATCCACATGTTGGTGAATATTTAGTATACCGTGCTTACCGTATTCCTTATGAATGGGTACCACAATTGACTAAGGAAGAACCTAAGGCAATTACACCACCTGCTATTGCTGACTTCCAAGTACCTGGTGCTGCAGATCCTAACTTCAATGATGATGTTAAGGTTTCAGTTGAAGGTGCTACTGGTTATGGTAAGGGTACTGCATTCTGTGTAGATAAACTTTAATTAGGAGATAAAAATGAAGCTCGTCCAGTTACAATACTTTCTAAAAGTGGTTGAATGCCATTCAATTTCAAAGGCTAGTTGTGAATTATATATATCGCAGCCCGCATTAAGTGAGTCGATCAAGTCTTTTGAAAACGAAATGGGTTCCCAAATCTTTGAACGTACTCGTAAGGGCGTGGAATTAACCCCAAAGGGCAAACAGGTTTACCACATTGTGCAGAAAATCCAGCGTAATGTGGAAGAACTCAATCGGTTTGCAATTAGTAATGAAGACATTGAGTCGATTAATCTGGCAGTTGTACCGATGATATCGGGATCAATCTTTCTTAAGATTATCAATGAGATTTACCAACAATTCCCGAAATTAGAGATTTCACCGGAAGAGTTGCGACCTAAGAAACTTTTGGAACAACTGCGTGATGGCAAGATTGATATTGCCCTCTGCAGTAAACGTAAGAACGACGAAACTTTATTTAATACAATTATCTCTGAAATGAATTTACAACATAAAAAGTTACTGGATGTGCCGCTGAAAGTTTATGCTTCTGTAAATAGTCCTTTAGCACATAAAAAGGAAATTACTGAAGCAGACGTTGAGGGCCTAACCTGTTTTGTTTTAAATGATTACAAAAATGGTGCGGGCCCTAAACAGCAGTATGTATTATCAAGTCGTGACATTATTTTTAATGCTGTTGCCCACGATCGTGGTTATACGGTAATGCCGGAGACGGCATCGATTGGAAACAATTATTTCATTTCCGGTCAGATCTGCACCATTCCCCTTGAGCAGAAACAGACCGTACCCCTTGAAATAATCTATCCTGCCAAAAATAACGTGACTAAGTTGGATAAACAGATCTGTTCAATTATTGAACGGACGCTACTTGATAACTACTAAATTCAATAATATGCAGAGACCTAATTCTGAAATTTATTGGATTAGGTCTCTTTTTGTTCAATTTTAAAATTAATATAGTAATGATTAATAATTTATAGACAATTAATACAATGTGTTTATTGATTAGATGTAACGAATGACAAAGTATTATAAATAAGGGAAGAAATAAAAATTATGGAAGCAAAAAAATTACCAGTTCTATCAAGTTATCGCTGGGTTATTTTGGGAATCATTGCGTTAATGGATATGATAAGCAATTATACCCAGTTTCAGATTTCCGCTTTAGCTACGCAAATTATGCCGCAATTGCATATTTCAACAGCACAATTTTCAAGTTTACTGATGGCACCGATGTTAGTTGCCGTATTTTTAAGTATCCCAAGTGGGATGCTGGCCGACAAGTTTGGTGCTAAAAGAGTCGTAACTATTGGCTGTATTGTATCGGTAATTGGTGCTTATGGTAGATTATTTGCACACAGCTTTATCACTATGATGCTAATGTTAATGATGTTTGGTGTCTATATGGCGCTGCTGAATGCAAATACGATTAAAATTTTTAGTACTTGGTTTAAGCAAGATACTAATGTTGCAATGGGAATTTTCTTTGCCTCGGCAAGTATTGGGATTACATTATCGCAATTGACTAATTCATTATTTGCTAATGTACATGCAGCTTATATCTTTTCATCAACAGTTTTACTAGTTTTAACTGTTCTGTGGATTTTGTTCGTTAAAGATACACCTGAAGGTGAACCTGTACCTAAGTCTGAACCAGTTACTAAATATTTAAGTGTTGTTGTCAAAAGTAAGAAGACTTGGTTAGTTGGTATTACTGGAGGAATTGGCTCAGCTGCAACTATGTCATTTACTGGAATTTTGCCGCAAGCATTGATTAATGGTAGAGGAGTAGCAGTAGCTTCTGCTGGTGCGATAGCATCTGTTGCAACTATCGGAAGTTTACTTGGATCGCTAATTGCTCCAGCTGTCACTAACAATCTTAATAAAGCTAAGCCATTTATGCTGTTAACAAGAATTGTAGCCGCAATTTCAATTTTTGCTACTTGGTTTGTGCCAATGGGCGGAATAATGATGGCAAACTTGGTTATTGGTGGTTTCTTCGGAGCAGCCAATGGCCCACTGATGCAAGGCATGGTTGCTGCATTTCCAGAGATTGGTCCTAAATATGCTGGTAGTGCCGGTGGTTTAGTTGGTACTATTCAACTATTGCTTTCATATATCTTTACAGTTATTATTTCAGCAATAGCTGGACAGAATTTCATGGTTACGTTTGGTATTCAAGCAGTTTTGACAGCTGCAACGATGATCTTTATCACGATTTTGCCAGATGCCAACCACGTTAAGTAATAGAAAAAATTAAAGGTGATGAACGAAAAGTTCATCACCTTTTTTGATACAAGCAATTTACACTACTTATAATATTAATCTTAAAAATGTTTTGAATGTTGCAAAATTTGCAGTTAATTTTGCTATAATTAATTGAACATGAGATGAAGATAGAATGCGGTGACTAATTTCTAAACTGAGGAAGTGGTGCTTATGGTGTAACAACTATTAAGTTCAGAATCCTAAAGAAAGGATTAGTCGGGTACCCACGTGGATACTGTTATTGCCTTCGGATTAACTGTTGCAGTGATTATCTTGGTATTGGTAACAGTAGTTAAGCAATTAGTCAGCTTAATTACTGAAATTACTAACTTAGTTAATGCTTTTAGTAACTTGATGGCTGCTTTAAAGAAATTTAAAGTAAACAAATAACCGCACTAGTTCACAAGACAAAGGCGGTTATTAGTTTAATCATCGTTAAGTCACCGCTTTTAAGCGGAAACTCATGTTAAGAGGTCCTGATACCAACGGGACTTCTTTTTATTTACAGCCATATTATAGCATGGTTTTAAAAAGCAAACAAATAACCGCTCTAGTTCACAAGACGACGGCGGTTATCAGTCAAATAATTGTCTAAGTCACCGCTTTTTAAGCAGAAACCCATGTTAAGAAGTTCTGACACCAACAGAACTACTCACAACTGTATTATAGCAAAAAAACAAACAATTTAGCAACTTTTTTGAAAAGCCTTACATTTAGTATATAATTAACATAAAAGATGTTTATGAACAGGAATGCAAAAATGAATTTTACTCAATTACATTGTTTTGTAAAAGCTGTGGATAATTCAAGCTTTACAATTGCGGCCGAGGCTTTGAATTTCACGCAACCTGCTGTATCTAAGAATATTAAGGATTTAGAAAATGAACTGGAAGTAACACTGATTAATCGTGGCCATCACCGAATTTCGCTGACCAATGCTGGTAAGTACTTCTATAAAGTTGCTCGTAATGTAGTTGACGATATGGATTATGCCAGTGAATATTTAAAAAGCCAGAAAAATAAGGTAGGCGACTTAATCCGTATTGGTTTTTCCAATACACCCCTTGAGCAAAGGTTAATGCCGCTGGTTTTACAGAAATTGCATCGAGCAGATAGTAAGTTGGAAATTCAACTTGTGGATATTTTAACTAATACTGTGTCGGTTTTACTTAATCATCGCGTCGATGTCTGTGTTATTTCTCGCGACTCAATTGATGTTGTAGGGGATGTTAAATTTGAAACTTTAATTCCTGGTGGCTTTGTGGTTGCTTGCCCAGCTGGCTCGCCTTTGAGTGAACAAGAAAAGATAACCTTAGCTGATTTAAAAGATCAAAAATTATTTATGTTTGATCCTAATAATTCCTTTAGTTTTCAAATGCAAAATTCGTTGATTGCTCAAATTGGACTTGAACACATCAGATTTGTGCAAGACTTTTTTACAATGGGTATTTATGTCAAAGCAAATTTTGGCTTAGGCATATTGCCGAATTTTATCGCTGATTTTGAAAATAAAGACGTAGTTTATGTGCCTTTAGATTACGCTGGAATTCCACCTTATGGACTGGCTTATATTGGCTCAGTAGCTAAGGATGTCGATATTTCAAAAATCATTCAGGTATTTAAAGACGCAATAAAGGCAACTGTTAATAATTAATTTATAGATAGCAAGAGTATATTGTTGGTTTTCCAATAGAACTGACAATATACTTTTTTTGTTTTGCCAAAAAAGCACGGAAGACTAGCCGGCCGACTGAGACATTCCATTTCGTTATCTTAAATTCTAATGAGCTTGCTAAGATAACTAATTCACATGTTAATTTAAAAATATAAATAGTTTACAGAAAGAAGGAATTAAGATGATGGATGCTTACGATGTAATTGTTGCTGGGGCAAGTAATGCTGGTGGTATGGCTGCGATGGCAGCAGCTGAACAAGGCGCTAAAGTTCTGTTAATTGATAAGATGGGAAGTTCACAATATCTTTTTCGATCTGCGTTTGCGGCAATTGAAAGTAACGCACAAAAGCGAGCAGGGATAAAGTTAAATAAGGCTGAGGTAGTTAATTATTTAACTTTGTTTAGTCAAGCTAATGTAGACCAACAACTATTATGGACATGGGCAAATCACAGTTCAGAAACGCTAAATTGGCTTGAAGACAATGTTTTGAAGCCTAATGGCGGCCATGTACGTGCACAACCTGATGCTCATTACGAATCTATGATGAATACGGCTTTTGCGACTGAAAATACTATTGCAAATGGTGATGATACTGATTGGGCACATTATGGGACATGGATGATTAATAAAATTAAAGAGTTAGGGGTAACGCTTAAATACAATACTAAGTTAGAAAAGTTATTAACAGCTGAAGATGGTACTGTTACTGGAATTATTACCAGTGATCGTGAAAGTGGCGCGACAACGGAATATCATGCAACTAAGGGTGTAATTATATGTACAGGCGGCTATGGCGCTAATAAGGAATTAATGGCTAAGTGGAATCCTTATGCATTAAAACGTAATGTTTATTCTGATAGTCCAAGAGATGATGGTTCAGGAATTGTAGCGGGACTAGCTGTTGGTGCCGCTCGTGATGAAGAGCCAGCTGAATCGATTTTTGATCGCGGTACAGTCAAGCCAGGGACTAAGGCTGAAGAACAATATCTTGTGGACTATAAGGGCACGGGATATTTTTGGCTAGGCTCTTATCCATTATTGAGAGTTAACTTGAATGGTGATCGCTTTGGTAATGAGAGTGAACCGTACGAATTTAATATTAATAGCGCTGCTAAACAGCCGGGATATCTTGAAGCAATTATTTGGAATGAAAAAACCATGGACAATTTAGCACAATTTCGTACTTTAGGGTGCTCACGTTTAAATTGGCCGGGATTTTATACGATTGAGCAAAATAAAGCTGAAGTTCAACGCCGGATTGATGATGGCATGGTTCAAAAGGCGAACACAATCGAAGAATTAGCTGAAAAACTGCAGCTACCAAAGGAAAATTTATGTGCTAGTGTAAGTCGTTACAATGAAATGTGCAATCAGCATTTAGATTCTGATTTTGGTAAGGAAACCTTTAGATTGTTCCCAGTTGATCAAGCACCATATTACGGTGTTATTATGGGCGGCCGGCTTCTGACAACACTTGATGGTTTGCGGATTAATACCCAAATGCAGGTAATCAATGAAGATGGTGATGCCATTCCGCATTTATATGCAGCTGGGAATGCTAGTGGTGGCTTTTTCTGGGGTAGTTATCCAGATCGACTTCCAGGACTTGCATGTAGCCGTGCTCAGACTTTTGGTCGTTTGGCTGGTCAATATGCAGCACAAAATAATTAAAAGTGACATTCCATTTCGTTATCTTAAATTCTAATGAGCTTGTTAAGATAACTAATTCACATGGTAATTTAATAGTGTATTGAAAGTTGTTAAAGGAAAGCAGGAATTTGTATGGAAAATACTTACGATGTAATTGTTGCTGGAGCAAGCAATTCAGGAGGTATGGCTGCAATGGCAGCAGCCGAAAAAGGCGCTAAAGTTTTGTTAATTGATAAGATGGGGAGTTCACAATATCTCTACCGTTCTTCAATTGCTGCAGTTGACTCTAACGCTCAAAAAAAGGCGGGCATAAAGATTGATAAAGCAAAACTAATTAATTTCTTAACGTTGTTTGCTCAATCTAATGTTGATCAACGTCTCTTGTGGACGTGGGTTAATCACAGTGCTGATACGGTTAATTGGCTTGAAGATAATATTTTAAAGCCTAATGGTGGCCATATTATGGCTGAGCCTGATGCACATTATGAGTCGATTGTTAACACGGCTTTTCCAACAGAAAATGTTATTGCGACTAAGGATAATACTGATTGGGCACATTATGGAACATGGATGATTGATAAGGTTAAGGAACTAGGAGTAACGCTAAAGTACAATACCAAATTAGAGAAGCTAATTACGGCTGAAGATGGTACTGTTACTGGGATTGTTGCTAGTGATCGTGAGAGCGGCGCGACAACAGAATATCACGCAACTAAGGGTGTGATTTTATGTACAGGTGGATATGGCGCCAATAAAGAATTAATGGCTAAGTGGGACCCGCTAGGTTTAAAGAAAAATGTTTATTCAGATAGTCCAAGAGATGACGGTTCAGGTATTTTAGCGGGATTAGCTGTTGGTGCTGCTCGCGATGAGGAACCCGCTGAAACTATTTTTGATCGTGGTGGCGTTAAGCCAGGAACAAAAGCAAAAGAGCATTATGTAATTGACTATCGCGGCTTTGGATACTTCTGGCTGGGTTCATATCCGTTGCTAAAGGTTAACTTAAAGGGTGAACGGTTTAGTAATGAGAGTTTACCGTATGAGCTTGATATTAATAGTGCTTCTAAGCAGCCGGGATACCTTGAAGCAGTCATTTTTAATGATGAGACATTGAACCATCTTGAGCAATTCCACACATTGGGATGTTCTCGTTTAGGCTGGCCGGGAATTTATAATACCGAAGGCGCAAAAGCTGAAGTTCAAAGACGACTGGATGATGGCACAGCACAAAAAGCTGACACAATTGAAGAATTAGCAGAAAAACTGCAGTTACCGGCAGAAAAATTGGCTGCTAGTGTTCGTTGTTACAACAAGATGTGTGCGCAAAAGCAGGATACGACACTTGGTAAGGAACCATCTAGATTGTTCCCAGTTGATCAAGCACCATATTACGGCATTTTAATGGGCGGTCGCTTGTTAGCTACTCTTGATGGCTTGCGGATTAATACCAAGATGCAAGTAATCAATGAGTCTGGGGATGCAATTCCTCATTTGTATGCAGCAGGAAATGCTAGTGGTGGCTTTTTCTGGGGCAGCTATCCTGATCGGATTCCTGGACTTGCATGTAGTCGTGCTCAAACTTTTGGTCGTTTGGCTGGTCAAAATGCTGCGGAAAATTAATTGTTAGTTGAAAGGAAATAAAGATGGAAGTTAAACAAATGCCCAAATTATCTAATTATCGCTGGGTAATCTTGGCCTTGGCAGCTTCAATGGATATTATTAGTAATTATATTCAATTTCAAGTTTCTGCCTTGGCTACTAAAATCATGCCAGCACTGCATTTAACGCAGCCGCAATTTTCTAGTTTATTGATGGCGCCAATGCTAGTTGCTGTGGTGATGAGTATTCCAGCGGGATCACTAGCAGATAAATTTGGTGCTAAAAAAGTTGTGATGGTTGGTTGTATTGTTTCTGTACTTGGAGCTTACGGTAGAATTATTGCTAATAATTTTGTGACTATGATGCTGATGTTATTGATGTTCGGTGTATATATGTCAATTTTGAGTACGAATACGATTAAGATTTTTGGTATCTGGTTTAAGCAAGATACCAATGTTGCGATGGGAGTTTTCTTTGCCTCAGCCAGTATCGGAATTATGTTATCGCAGATTACTAATCCGTTATTTCCTGATGTAAAAACAGCATACATGTTTTCATCAACAGTTTTGTTAATTCTTTCAATCTGTTGGGCATTGTTTGCCAAGGATGCGCCAAAAGGTGAGGTAGTACCACCATCAGAGCCGGCAATGAAATACGTTAAGGTTGCGATTAAGAGTAAGAATACTTGGTTAGTAGCCTTGTGTGGTGGTTGTGGAATGGCTGCCTCAATGGCATACTCAGGAATTTTACCCCAAGCCTTTACTTTGGGTCGTGGGATGTCAAGTGCTTCTGCCGGCGTGATGGCCGCAGTTGCTACAGTTGGTAGTTTCTTCGGTTCAATGGTTGGACCAACAATTATTAATAAGTTGAAGCATGCTAAGATATTTATGTGTTCGGTAACGGCAATTGCTGCATGTTCAATGTTTATTACCTGGTATGTTCCAATGGGAACACCGTTAATTATTAACTTAATTATTGGTGGCCTGTTAGGTGCAATGACTGGTCCAATTGTTCAATCAATGCCAATTTCATTTCCAGAGATTGGACCAAAGTATGCTGGTAGTGCTGGCGGGATAGTTGGTATGGCTTCAACTTTATTGTCATACTTTGTACCAGTATTTATTTCAGCTATTGCTGGTCGCAGTTTTGCAGCTAACTTTATGATTGAAGCCATTGTTACTGCAATGACAATCATTATTATGTTGATTTTACCTGATGCGAATAAGGGTAAGAGATGATTGACCATCAAAAAGAGTTAAAAGGGAAGGGAAAATACCTTCCCTTTTATATTGAAAATTCATCTTTTCATGAAAAGCCTTACAAATTAACGTATAATAAAGTAAAACTATACGTTGAATGGATGATGAAAATGAATTTTACCCAATTACGCTGCTTTATTAAGGCTGTTGATAATTCCAGTTTTACCATAGCTGCTGAAAAATTAAACTTTTCGCAATCGGCTGTTTCTAAGAATATTAAGGACCTAGAAAATACTATTGGCGTGACTCTGATTAACCGTGCACATCACCGAATTTCTTTAACTAATGCTGGCAGATATTTTTATCATGTTGCGCGTAACGTTTTAGATGATATGGACTATACTGTAGCTTATTTACAGGGTCAGAAGAATGATGCTGGTAATCTATTACGCATTGGTGTTTGTGATACGCCGTTTGAACAAAAAATGCTACCAATTTTTTTGCGTAAATTAAGATCAGTGATTAGCAATTTAAAAGTTCAATTCGTTTTTGTATTGAATAATTCAATTGGTGAATTACTAAATCACCACGTGGACATATGTATGATTGCACGAGATGATGTTGAGGTGGTTGAAGATATTGAGTTTGAGCCTTTAATTGAAGGCCGTTTTGTAGTTGCGTGTCCAGAAGATTCACCTCTTGCACGCAAAAAAATGATTACACTTGATGACTTGCAGAAAAAGGATATTTTTCTTCTGGATCCTAATAGTTCATTGAATGTGCAAGTTAAGTTTCAAAATGCAATCGTTAATACATTAGGTATGAAATATATTAAATTTGTACAAGATTTTTTATCGATGGATGTTTATGTTAAAGCCGGTTGGGGATATGGCATTTTGCCTAACTTTATCGCTGATTATCAGCTTGAAGGAATCGCTTATATTCCGTTTGATTATCATGCCATATCTCCTTATGGCATTGCATATATGGAGTCACTTGAAAAACAATCTGATATTGATCAAGTTATTGCTGTTTTAAAGGAAACTGTGATGGAATTATCTCCTAATCAAGCTAAGTAACACACAATTTTTTTGATTTACTAAAAGTCTGACATGAACAATTAAATGTTGTAATGGCGGGCTTTTTTGTATTTCAAAAACTCGACTATTCCATTTGGTAATCCTCAATTCTAAATATGGTGCAGAAGTTCACGTTATTCATAGTATTATGAAAGCGTATTAAAAAAACAAAATTTTAAAAGAAGTGAGGGAGAAAAATGGAAAATAGTTATGATGTAATTGTTGCCGGTGCCAGCAATGCCGGTGCTATGGCTGCCATGGCTGCTGCCGAAAAAGGCGCTAAGGTATTATTGATTGACAAGTCTGGTAGTTCACAGTTCTTGTTCCGTTCATTCTTTGCCGCATTGGACAGTAATGCTCAAAGAAGAGCAGGAATTAAGGTTGATAAAGCTAAGTTAATGAACTTCTTAACTTTGTTTTATCAAGGCAATGTTGATGAACGCTTGCTTTGGACATGGGCTAACCACACTGATGAAACAGCTAACTGGCTTGAAGATAATATCATGAAGCCACACAACGCTGTTTTACGAGTACAACCTGATGCTAATTATGAAACAATCGTCAATACTGCTTTCAATACAGAATTAGCCTTAACAACTCCAGATAATGACTGGGCTCATTATGGTGAGTGGATGATTGATAAGGTTAAGGAATTAGGTGTAACGCTGAAGTACAATACTAAACTTGAAGAATTAGTAACTGACGACAGCGGTAAAGTTACCGGTGTCATTACTAGCGATCGTGCTTCTGGTGCTAAGACTGAATATGCCGCAACTAAAGGTGTCATTATTTGTACCGGTGGTTACGGTGGTAATCCTGAATTAATGCAAAAGTGGGATCCACTTGGTTACAAGAAGAATGTTTATTCTGATGGCCCACGTGATGATGGTTCAGGTATTTTAGCTGGTTTGAAAGTTGGCGCAGCTCGTGATGAAGAGCCTGCCGAAATCATCTTTGACCGTGGTGCTGTGAAGGTTGGCACTAAGGCTGAAGAGCATTATCTCATCGACTTTAAGGGTCAAGGTTACTTCTGGATGGGTGCTTATCCACTGCTTAAGGTTAACTTGAATGGTGAACGTTTCGAAAACGAAAGTGTACCTTATCAATTTGATACCAATGCCGCTGCTAAGCAACCTGGTTATTTGGAAGCTGAAATTTGGTCAGAAGAAACAATGGATCACTTGGCACAATTCCATACACAAGGTTGTTCACGCTTAGGCTTCCCAGGAATTTATAACACCGAGGAAAATAAAGCTGAAATTCAACGCCGGATTGATGACGGTATGGTTCAAAAGGCTGACACAATCGAAGAATTAGCCGAAAAATTACACATGCCAAAGGATAATTTGGTTCATAGTGTTGAACGCTACAACGAAATGTGCAAGAAGGGTGAAGACACCGATTTGGGTAAGGAACAATTTAGATTGTTTCCAGTTGAGCATGGCCCATACTACGGTGTTGTTTACGGTGGCCGTTTGCTTGCAACACTTGATGGCTTGCGGATTAATACTAAGATGCAAGTTATTGACAAGAACGGCAAACCAATTCCACATTTGTTTGCAGCAGGGAACTGCAGTGGTGGCTTCTTCTGGGGCAGTTACCCAGACAGAGTTCCGGGTCTGACATGCAGTCATGCACAGACATTCGGACGTTTAGCCGGTCAATACGCCGCTGAAAATTAGTTTTTATTTAAAAGTAAGGGGATTTTAAATAATGGAAGAAAAACAATTACCAAAATTGTCGAGTTATCGTTGGGTAATCTTGGCTATTGCTGCACTCATGGATGTTGTCAGCAATTATACACAATTTCAAGTTTCTGCATTAGCTACGCAAATTATGCCAGCATTGCACATTACACCTGCACAATACTCGAGTTTATTAATGGCTCCAATGTTAATTGCCGTGTTTCTTAGTATTCCTGCTGGTTCATTAGCAGATAGATTTGGTGCTAAGAAAGTTGTTACTGTTGGATTAGTTGTGTCAGTTATTGGTGCTTTTGGCCGATTAATTGCTCATAACTTCATTACAATGATGATTATGTTGTTGATGTTTGGTGTTTACATGGCACTTTTAAATGCTAATACGATTAAAATTTTTGGTATTTGGTTCAAGCAAGATACTAACATGGCTATGGGTGTATTTTTTGCTTCAGCAAGTATTGGGATTATGTTATCTCAGATTACTGGACCAATGTTTAAGAGTATTAATTCTGCATATACTTTTTCATCAGTTTTGCTATTAATCCTTGCTGTTTGCTGGGTATTATTTGTTAGGGATACACCTAAGGGAGAAGAAGTACCACAAGCTCAAGGACAACAAGAATCATCAATGAGTTACTTCAAAGTTGCTGCTAAGAGTGGCAAAGTTTGGTTAATTGGTATCTGTGGTGGTTGTTGTACTGCTGCTGCAATGGCATTCTCAGGAATTTTACCACAAGCATTCGCTGCTAGAGGAATGAACGGTCGTCAAGCTGGTATGTTTGCTGCCATTGCTACTGTTGGTAGTTTATGTGGATCATTATTTGGACCAGCTATTGTTGGTAAGCTAAAGAATGCTAAACCATTTATGATTACTACTACATTATTATCTGCTGTTTTAATGGGTATTACTTGGTATGTTCCACTTGGCGGAGTATTATTAGTAACTTTGATTTTTGGTGGGCTATGCGGTGCCATTACTGGTCCATTACTACAAGCTATGCCAATTCAATTCCCAGAAATTGGGCCTAAATATGCTGGTTCTGCCGGTGGACTTGTAGGTACTATGTCATTGCTTTTGTCATATGTTGTTCCAGTTATTATTTCTGGAATTGCAGGACATAACTTTGCATTAACTTTTATTCTTCAAGGTACAATTTTTGGCTTAACAGTTATTATTTTGGCAATTCTTCCAGATGCAAACCATGCTGGTGAGAGAAAATAGATTAGTTGTTGAAAGGAATTAAAAAATGACAAAAAAGATTACTACTAAACCAGGCAAATACACTGGTTCAGGACAAGGAAAAGAAGATGTCATTCATCTAGAAGTTGAAGTTGACGAAAACGAAATTAAATCAGTTACACCTCTTGACAAGTATCAACCTGGTAGTTTACAAGCAAATGCTTTTGATAAGATGGCCAAAAAGATTATTGCTCATCAATCACCAGATGTTGATGTCGTATCTGGTGCTTCAGAAACTTCACGCGGAATTATGACTGGGGTTAAGGAAGCATTGACTAAGGCTGATGTTGACTTTACTGCTTTAAAGGAAAACGGCGGTCAAGAAACTGAAACATCTAAGAAGACAATTGATGTTGATGTTGTTGTAGTTGGTGCTGGTGCAGCTGGTAGTGCTGCAGCATTAGCTGCACGTCAAGCAGGAGTAAGTGTAGCCTTACTTGAAAAGACTATTTCACCACTTGGTGCTGGTACTTTTGCTGGTGGGATGTTTGCTGCTGATAGTCAACAACAAAAAGATTCGGATGCAGTTGTATCCAAGAAATGGTTATATGAGAAATATTTAGATGCTTCACAAGGTTATATGAACTCAATTTTGGTTCGTCGGATTATTGATGAAGCTGGTAAGACTGTTGATTGGCTTAATGATAACGGAGCTATCATGAAGTTAGTTGATGCCGGTACTGGTGGTAGTTATGAACACGAAAGTGATCCAGCAACTTTGCATGGTTACCAAGAAGGTGGTACTAAGGCAATTACCAAGTTAATTGAGAACTTTAAATCAATTGGTGGTCAAATGTACTTTGGCTATGCTGGTAAAGAATTATTGCAAGATGAAGCTGGTAAAGTCACTGGAGTAGTTGCACAAAGCGATGATGGTGAATTAATTGTTCACGCTAAGAAGGTAGTTATTGCTACTGGTGGTTTTGGTGGTAATCCACAAATGCGTAAAGAATTACTTGGCGACGTTAATACTGAAGGTCAAGTTTTGCAAAATACTGGTGATGGTTTAAACATGGCTTGGAAAGCCGGTGCAACTCACGAAGTTTCAGGTTCAACACACTACTTCTGGCAAACCTTTAGCCAAAAAGATACTGGCGAAATGATGAAGCTTGTTGGACCTGCTTATTACTCACTAAATTGTTTCGGTAGTTATTGCAACTTACGTGTTAATATTCGTGGTCAACGTTACGCTAACGAAACTCATGCCACATTATTTGCTGTACATGGTGCTGAACTTTCAGAGCAGCCTAAGCAAACTGAATATGCAATTTTTGACCAGGGAATGCTTGATACAATTAAAGAAAGTGGCACAGTTGCCATTGAAGATCACTATGGTAAATGGAAGAACAAGCGTCAATTCTACATGGAATTTAACTTGCCAACTGATACCGAAGATGGTATTAAACGTGAACATGAAAAGACAGATTTCAAGCCGTTATTAGATAAACTTGAAGCAACTGATGTTGTCTTTATTGGTCAAACAATTGACGAATTAGCTGAAAAGATGGGCGTTGATAAGGAAAACTTAAAGAAGTCTATCGAACAGTACAATAACGCTAAGAAAACCGGTGAAGATGAACTATTTTATGGTGATGCCAGCAGATTTATTCCGGTTGAAAAAGGACCATTTTACGCAGTTAAATTTATTGCTCGTAACTTGGGTACTCTTGGTGGCGTTACTATTGATGAAAAGATGCACGCTTTAACTCCTGAAGGTGGAATTGTTCCAAACTTATATGTAACTGGTGCTGATGCTTCAGGGATGTATGGTAAGGCATATGTTGACTTTGAAGGTGGAACTTTAGGCTTTGCATATACATCTGGTCGATTAGCCGGAATTGATGCAGCACAAACCGCTAAAAAGAATTAAAAGTAATAACATGTGCAGATTAAAGGCGATTTAATTTGTGCATGTTTTTTGTTAAAACGAGGTATTAAATTATGACAGAAGAACAATACGATGTTGTCATTGTTGGTGCTGGGCTTGCTGGTTTTGCTGCCGCAACTGAAGCTGTTGATAACAACTTGAAGACCTTATTAGTAGAAAAAGGCAAGACAACTGGTGGTACTGGTAACTATGTTGAAGGTGTGTTTGCTGCTGATTCCGAATTGCAGAAGAAGGACAATGCCGTAATTGACAAGAAGGAACTGCTTGAAGAAGAATTAAATTATTCTCACTATAAAGGTGACGGCAGAATGTGGGAACGCTACATTGATAATGCTGGTAAGAATGTTTCTTGGCTGCAAGATCACGGTGTAAAGTTCTGGATGGTTGTCAACATGGGGACTAGTGTTAGAACTTGGCACTTGTTTGAAGGTAAGGGCCATGACGCTATTCATAATGGCTTGGAACCATACGCTAAGGGCAAGGGACTAGCTATTGAAACACTGACTAAAGTTACGGACGTTGAGCCAAACGCCGATCATACTTATTCCGTAACTTTGACAACAGTTGAAGATGGTGCAACTAAGGTTGTTAATGCCAAGAACGTTGTCTTAGCTGCCGGTGGTTACCTGAATGATAAGAAATTATTTGGCAGTACCCCTCACCAAAATCCAGATAACGTAATCCCTGTTAACTCAGGTAAAAGTACAGGTGATGGCCTGCGTCTTGCTTGGAACTTGGGAGCTCAGAAGTACTTCACTGGAATGTCAATGATGTTTGGTGGTCAATTTAAGGATGACACTATTCCAGCATTTAAGCTGTGGGGAACAGCAATGTGGAGTTCAGTTTGTGACCAACCACAAATGTGGGTTAACGAACTTGGCGAGCGTTTTGTTGATGAGGCCGCTTGTGTTGTTAACTGGGCTAATGAAGGTAATGCCATGAACCGGCAAAGACGTGTCTTCTGTATCTTTAGCCAAAAGATTCTGGATGACTTTACCGACAAATCATATCCACGTTCAATGAAGCCAATGGTCCCAGAAGATCGTTACCCAACTTTGCGTGATGACATTGAGAAGGCTGAAAAAGATGGTCGCAAGTTCTTACACAAGGCTGCTACAATTGAAGAATTAGCTAAAGAAATTGATACGCCAAACTTGCCAGCTTACGTTAAGCACTACAATGAGATGGCCGCAAAAGGTGAAGATACTGACTTCCATAAGCCAGCTAAGTACATGTTGCCTGTTGATGGTGATGGTCCATTTTACTCAATTGAATTAGGCGTTGGTGCATACACTACTGGTGATGGCTTACGTGTTAATGTCAATAACGAAGTATTGGATACTAAAGGTCGTCCAATTGAAGGCTTGTACGCAATTGGTAGTGATGGTTCAGCCGTTCTTTATGGTGATACATACGGCGTTAACGTACCTGGTACGCATGCTGGATACTGCATCTTCTCTGGTAGAAATGCAATTAAGGCAATTGCTAAAAAGAATTAAAATATAAATAATTGGGAACAAAATAGAGTAGCTAAAAGCTACTCTATTTTTATACTTATAATTAATGATTTGTGATTAACGCGTATAACCAATCATAAACTTGATGTGAAAATGCTGGCGCTAGTAGCAAGACTAGACCACCTAATAAAGCTATACTGCCGACTGATAAAGTTAAATATTTTAAGGTATGGTTGGCAGTACCAGACAGTGCGATATAGATTAAAGCACCACCGATAATTAAGCCACCCATCATAAGAATAAAGCCCATTATAGCCCTCCTTGATTATTTATATATTGTCAGTTTAATCGCAATATCTTAAGAAAAATATACAAAATAATTAAGTTAAACTAAATTTCTTGAAAAGCGCGAGCAATTTCGCGCGTTTGTTCTGGTCCAGTCGTGCAGCAGCCACCGATTAAATGAGCTCCTGCCTCGTACCATTCTTTGGTGCTTTGATAAAAATCGGTTGTCCGGTTGATTTTTAGCCAAGTTTTAGAAAATGAATCATAGGCATAGCCTTGATTAGGATAAACGACGATTTCTTGATTAGTGAATTGGCAAATTGTCTTGATTGCTGGTGTGACTAAAGCTGGCTTAACGCAATTGACACCGACTGCAAAAACTTGTGGATAGTTATTTACAGTTTCAACAACCTTTTTTAAGCTAGTGCCGTCGCTAATGCGTACGGTATCGTGCAGTGTAAAACTAACATAAACGGGAATTTGTGGCTCATTTTTGGCTAGCCAGGTTAGAAGTGCTGTAACTTCTGCTAGTTTAGGTTGCGTTTCGATTGCAAGACAGTCCGGCTGCTGCGTGATGACTGTTTTTAAACGAGGTAAGTGAAAGTCAAGATATTCGTCAGATGTGAGGTTGTAATCACCGCAAAATTCATTGCCGTTTGCTAAATAAGCACCGTAAGAACCAATAGAAGCAGCGACAAAGTTGTGTTTGCCAGTCTTTCGTTCATAATCATCACGTGCTTTTTTAGCGATTTTAACCGCATCAGTGATTAATTCTTTTGCTTCTTGTTCAGTATAACCAGCCTTAATGAAGGCTGGAATGTTTGCTTGGTAGGTATCGGTAATAATCAGCTGGGCACCTGCCTGAAGATAGTCCCAGTGTGCTTGATATACGGCCTGCAGGTTGTCCCTTAATGCAGCTGCTGTCCATAATTTATTATTTGTTGGCACGCCTTGCTTTTCAAGTTCATCGGACATTGCACCGTCTAAAATTAATCCTTTGTTGTGAATAGTTGTTAGTAAATCCATTTAAGTTACCTCAAACTTGGTTTCATAATTAACAATAAACCAATCTTATTTTAATTATAATCTAATTATGTTGACGAGCAAAGATGACATTTAATTTATTTTTAAAATGTAGCATACTACATTATTGCTACGCAGTGTAAGCGGTGTTATAATTCCGTTGTTAATCAAAGTGATTAGCTTAACAAGATGATTCAAAGGAGTGAAATATTATGAATCAATTGCGTGATGGAATTTACCAAGCTCAGGATATGGGCCACGGTGGTCCAATAGCTGTTGCGGTCAGTGTTCAAAATAACAAAATCGCTGCAGTGAAAATAATTTCGGAATCGGAAACTAGGGGGATTGCGGATAAGCCGCTAAAGGAATTACCAGATAAAATTGTTCAGGAGCAAACTTATGCTGTTGATGCAGTAAGTGGTGCGTCAATGACTTCTGCTGGTATAAAAAACGCTGTTAAAAAAGCCTTGGAGCAAGCAGGCACAGTAGATACAACTGCCAAATCTGATAATGAAGATAGTCAAACACACAGTCTGGAAACTGATGTCGTCATTGTCGGCGCGGGTCCTTCAGGATTAGCAGCAGCTGTAACGGCTGGTGAGCAAGGACTAAAAGCAGTTGTCTTTGAAAAGAATGGCAACATAGGTGGCACAGGCAGTATGGGAATGGGGCCTTTAGGAATTGATACGCAAATTCAAAAGGATAACTTTAACGACTTGTCTGTCGAGGAAGCCTTTAATGAACACATGAATTACACTCATTATCGGGTAAATGCAGCCTTAGTTAAGAAGTATTTTGCAAAGTCAGCAGAAACAATTGAATGGCTGCAAAAAATGGGTGTTAAATTCGCGGGGGCGTTTCCGTATTTTAAAGGTGCTAACGCTACATGGCACATTGTTCAGCCAGAAGATGGTAGTCAGCCTGGGCCAGCCGCAGCATCGTGGATGAATAAGCGTATGTATGAAAGAGCGCAGGAATTAGGAGCCAAGTTTTACCTAACAACGCCAGTTAAGCAGTTGATTAAAACTGGCGACCGAGTTACAGGCGTCGTTGCTCAATCTGGCAATCAAGCATATGAAGTTAAAGCAAAGTACGTTTTAGTTGCGACTGGTGGTTTTGCTTCTAACAAAGAAATGCTTCGCGATGAATTAGGATTGCATCTTAATGAGGACTTCTTCGACTTTGAAGTTCCAGGAATTACGGGTGACGGCTTGCAAATGATGTGGCAAATAGGTGCGCAAAAAGACCGCACTTCAGAAAATATCGAGACCATTTTTTCCTTGCCACATAATATCCGTTACTTCCACAGTGATGCGGGATTACGTCAACCCAACTTATTAATCAACCAAAATGGTGATCGCTTTATGAATGAAGCGCAAATGGGTAATACCACATATACAGGTAATGCACTGATGCTACAACCAGGGCATTATGCTTATTGTATTATGGATCGACAAATGCTGGAGCAATATAAAAAGACTGGGGTTGATATCGTCAACATTGTGTCACCTGGGAATCCGTTTGGTGGCATTGATGATGAAATAGTTCGTGCAGAAAAAGAACATTATGAGGGCATAATTGCAGCTAAGACAATTGAAGAATTAGCCCAAAAATTAGGAATACCAAAGCATAAGTTAGCTGTTACAATTGGCGATTATAATGAAATGTGCGCCGAGCATCAGGATTTACAATTCTTCAAGCCAGCTAAGTATCTCAGACAACTTACAGGAAAAGGCGGCTTCATTGTGGGCAAATTCTATTTATATGCTTATGCAACTTTGGGTGGTATTCGGACTGACGAAAATATGCGTGTGTTTGGTAAAAATGACCAAGTAATTCCCGGATTGTATTGTTCTGGTCAGGATGCTAATACCATTTATGGTGATAGCTATAACTTTACTTTGCCTGGTAATTCAATGGGCTTTGCAATTAATTCTGGTAGAATGGCAGTTGAGGCGATGAGTCAAGAGCAAGGTCTTTAGAGACTAAGTGAGCTTGATAATTTTCTAAAAAATGTAGTATACTACATAACAGAAAGGAAGCTAAATATGTCTGATAAACTTTTAAATCGCTTAGGACCTAAGATAAAAATCGCCAACACACTAATTGAGAAGGAACTAAACAACCATTTTGCCAGTCTATTTCAAAATTATTCCTTAACTGGAGCGCAAATTTCGCTTTTGGTCTATTTATATGATTCCAAGGGCAGAACAATTACGCAAAAAGAAATCGCTGATACTTTTGTACTTAGCCACCCGACAATTCGCGGAATTGTAAAACGATTAGCAGATAATGATTTTATTCAAACAGCACATTTGCAGAGTGATCAACGGCAAATTGTACTGACCTTGTCGGCTGCTGGATTTAAACTAATTGATGAAAACATTACGGAAATTCATGCGATTATGGATAAAATCAATGGGCAAATTATCGCTGGCCTTAGTATTCAAGATGTTAAACAGTTAGAAACATTTTTAAATCAGATTATTGCTAACTTCTAATTTCTTATTATTATCAAAAATGTAGCTTACTACATAAAAGGAGAAAATATGACGCAAGAAATAAAACAAATTTCTACAAAAAAGCGAAATTTAATGATGGCGGTTCTGCTATTTGGAGCCTTTGTGGCACTGTTAGCAGAGACCTTCTTGAATAATGCCTTGCCAACAATTATGCGCGCCTTTGGTGTTAGCCAATCGACGGCGCAATGGCTGACGACAGCGTACTTATTGGTGGTTGGGCTAATGATTCCAATGTCGGCGTGGATTTTTGAATCATTTAATATGAAGCAAAATTATCTAACGATGATGGGTATTTTCTTCATTGGTTCTATAATTTGTGTTTTTGCACCTAATTTTTACGTTTTACTAACTGGGCGGATTATCGAGGCAATTGCAGCTGGCGGATTAATGCCATTTATTCAGAACGTAATTTTGATGATGTTCCCACCCGAAAAGCGGGGCATGGCAATGGGAATCACCGGCTTAGTCATTGGCTTTGGTCCCGCTGTTGGCCCGACAATTTCTGGGTTAATTTTAAAATATTCTGGCTGGCAGATGCTCTTTATCATTTTGAGTGTAACTAGCGGAATAGTGGCTGTTTGTGCAATTTTTGCGGTGCAAAATATTACTACTCCACACATGAGCACAACAGATGTGATTTCATTTTTAGAGTCGATTTTTGGGTTTGGCTTAATCCTGTATGCCTTGTCAGAAATCGGTAATACTGGCAAAATCACGCTGATGCTTGGTTTAGTCTTAATCGTGGGTATCATAATTATCTATCTCTTTTGTCTGCGGCAATTACACATGAAAGAGCCTTTGCTTGATATTCGGGTGTTTAAAAATCTTAAATTTGATTTATGTACCCTATTAAGCACAATCAGTAACTTAGCGATGGTCGGGATTGAATTGGTGCTGCCGCTATATTTACAAACAACGCGCGGTGAATCGGCTCTGACTTCTGGATTGGTAATGATGCCGGGAGCATTGCTAATGATTATTTGCAATCCGGTTTCAGGAACTTTGTATGATAAACTAGGGATCAAAAAGTTATCGTTATTTGGCTTTGCAATGCTGGTAATTGGAACCTTGCCAATGTTAACGTTCAGCACGCAAACTAGTTTGGTAGTAATCGGTCTGTGTTATGCATTGCGAATGGTCGGAATTTCCTTTACGATGATGACGACTTTCACTGCCGGAATTAATCAGGTACAAGCAAATATGACTGCTCATGCCAATGCAGGCTCATCAACAATCCGGCAAATTGGCGGGTCGCTGGGAACAGCTCTAGCAATGCTAGTTGTAACCTTGGGGTCAGCTAATGCTGGTGTGAACAACGTTGCGGGTTTGGCAACAGGCTATCATTGGGGCTTCATCCTGATGTTAGTCTTTGCGGTAATTGGTTTAATTGGCTCGTTTGGCTTGCCAACGGCTAAGGAAGAAAATAAATAAATATTAATTAAAAAGTTTTGTTAAGTTTTAACTTAATGAAGCTTTTTTTGATAGCAGTTTGCAGCAATTTAATTTCATTTTGTGCAATAATAATGTAATAAGATAAAGATTTGGGAGTATAACAATGTTTAACTTATTGATTTTGCTGATGGAACGGCTAGGCATTATTATGTTGCTAGCATTTTTGCTTGTTAACATGCGCTTTTTTAGAAATTTAATTGAAAAAAGAACAGTTAAGTCGCAAATTTGGCTGACAATTATTTTTGCACTTTTTGTGGTGATGGCTAACTTGACCGGTGTTGAAATTTCTAGTTCTAAGGAAGTAGTGACACCGCTGATTATCACGGGTTTGCCGCAATCGGATTCGATAGCGAATACGCGGATTTTGGTGATTACTGCCGCTAGTTTGACGGGTGGACCATATGTTGGGATGCTGGTTGGTCTGGTCGGCGGCTTGCACCGGGTTATTTTTGGTGGCTTTTCCGATTATTTTTACATTGTTAGTTCAGTTCTAATCGGTTATCTTGTTGGTATCTGCGGCGACCGCGTTAAAGGCGACAACCTTTACCCATCAACACCGTGGGTTGCTGTCCTGGCCTTTTTTGCGGAATTGATTCAGATGGCGTTCATTTTTACGTTCCACGGGTATGGCTTGATTAAGTTGATCTTTGTGCCAATGGTTCTTCTGAATACAATTGGTGCGAGTTTATTTATCGAAATTCTGCGGACGTATTTATCTAACGAGCGGCAATTAAAGGCGGTTCAGACTAAGGACGTTCTAGAATTAACGAATAAAACCTTACCGTATTTTCGCAATGGGCTAGACTTTGACTCAGCTGACCATGTGTGTCGAATTATTAAAAAGTATACTAACTTTGATGCGGTGGGGTTAACCGACCGCGTAAATGTTCTGTCGCATATTGGAGCTGGCGAGGACCATCATATAGCTGGCGAACCTGTAATGACGGACTTATCCAAGAGTGCGATTTTAACAGGGAAAGAAAAGCTGGCATATACCAAAGAGGAGATTGGTTGTCCGGAACCATCCTGCCCGTTAACTTCCGCAATTGTTTTCCCCTTGCGTGTCAATGACCAGACAATTGGCGCACTTAAAGTCTACTTCTGTGAAGGCAGTAAGATGACGGTCGTTGAAGAAAATTTGGTTCGCGGCCTTGCCATGATTTTTTCAGGACAATTAGCCATCGGAATCGCCGAGCAGCAGACAAGCTTGCTCAACGAAGCAGAAATCAGAGCCTTACAGGTACAGATAAATCCGCACTTCTTCTTTAATGCGATTAATACAATTAGCGCGTTAATGCGGGTTAATGTGGAAAAGGCGCACCAAGCATTAATGCAGCTGAGTGTCTTCTTTAGGTCAAGCTTGCGCAATGGGCAAGAAAAAGAGGTAACGCTCAAGGAAGAACGACGCCATGTTGATTCGTACATGAGTATTGAAAAGCTGCGTTTTCCTAATAAATTTACAATTGACTACCAAGTTGGCGTTCCCGATGATACATTATTGCCGTCATTTTGCCTGCAAATTTTTGTCGAAAATGCGGTCCGTCATGCTTTCAAAGGCCGCAAGCAGGGTAATCGGATTATTATCCGCCTTAAGCAGCTAGACGATGAGCACATGGAGATCGCGGTTATTGATAATGGTAACGGGATTGACCCAACTGTTCTTAAACATTTAGGCAAAGAACCAATTAGTGAGTCCAAAGGCAGTGGGACAGCATTGTATAATTTAAATATGCGCCTCAAAGGGTTGTATGGTACCAGCAGTCAGCTGCAGATTGAGACTAATGACAACGGTACGATTTTTAGGACGAATATTCCATTAAAAAATAAGGCGACAGCGAATTTGATTGGTAATAATTGAAAAAGAGGACACAGATAATGAAGATTTTATTGGTTGACGATGAGCCACTGGCGAGAACAGAGTTAGAATATTTAATTACAAAAAGCCCAAGTCTTGCTGGTGTGGCAGTCGATATTTATCAAGCAGAAGATATTAAGCAGGCCCAAATGGAACTACTTAAAAACAAAATTGACTTGATGTTTTTGGATATTTCACTTAATGAAGAAAATGGCTTTGAGTTAGCCAATGAATTAAAGCCAGCGGATTATTCACCGATTATTATCTTTTCAACTGCCTATGATGAGTATGCGGTCAAGGCGTTTGATGTTGGTGCCGTGGATTATGTTCTAAAACCATTTGAACAGGAACGAATAGACCAAGCCCTGACTAAAGCGCGCAATGTCATCGAGTCGCGAGTACAAACGCAGATTAGCAAGGAGCGGCCTCATGTAGTTAATGAGATGCTCAGTATTGAACTCGATGATCGTAATATTGTCATTAAAAAGAATGATTTAATTACGGCGACAATCAATAGTGGGGTCCTGACAATCTCAACGGCCCAAGATCATTATAAAACCCGTGAGACCCTAGCTTGGTTAAAGGAGCGGCTCAATCAAGCTAAGTTTATGCAGGTTCATCGCAACGCAATTATTAACGTTGAGGAAGTCAAAGAAGTGCAGCCGTGGTTTAATAACACGCTTTTGTTAGTGATGAGTAATGGCGAAAAGGTACAGGTTGGTCGCTCATACAGAAAGGATTTAAGCCAGCGTTTAGGAATGTAAGCGCTACAAAAGAAAATAACTTTTACTTTCGCTCACATGCAGTTCACCAGTCGATTTTTGCAGTTCGGCGTAATTTTGCTCACAAAATGCCTTTTACCTAGTATCTTTATCAGTGAAGATAAGGAAACGAGAAAGGATGAGTAAGATGAAAAATAAAGAACCCGAACATAAATCAGCTCCACTTTTATTTCAAATGTTGGTTTATGCAGCAATCTTGTTTGCATCACAATTAATTTCAGAAACAATGCCAAAGAGCTTTCCGATACCAACACCAGTTATTGGTTTAGTTCTACTATATGTATTATTAACAACTCACGTTATTAAACTTGAGTGGGTTGACTCATTTGGCAGTGCCCTAATTTCATTAATTAGCTTTATGTTTGTTCCATCAGGAATTTCCATTGCAGGTAATCTTGATATTATGAAAGCACAGGGTGTGCAACTAGTCTTAGTAATTTTACTATCAACAGTTATTCTATTAGTTGTAACTGCCTACACAACTAGAGCATTGCTTTGGTTAAAGAAGAAGTTGACCTCAGTTAAGTTGGGTTCAGTTTCTAACGATGTTAAGACAGGAGATGGAAAATAATGGCTTATATCAGTAATCCTTTATTCGGTGTCTTTTTATCACTGCTCGTCTTTTTAATTGGTAAGTGGTTATTTAAAAAGTCTCATGGACTATTTATTTTCCAACCTTTGTTTGTTGCAATGGTTTTGGGAATTGCGATTTTAGTAGTTTTGGGCAAGTTCTTTGATGTTTCAACAGCTCAGGTTTATGCTAAGGCTTACAAGCCTGGTGGCGATATCATCTTTTGGTTTATCACACCAGCTACGATTGCTTTTGCAGTACCTTTGTATAAACGTAATGACGTTGTAAAGAAGAATTGGGTTATTATCTTATTGAGCCTAATCATTGGTACCTTTATTTCATTAATCCTGATTACTTTAGTTTCTAAGGCAGTTGGACTTGATGAAGTCGGGATTAGATCAATGCTTAGTCAATCAGCAACAACGGCAATTGCAATGCCATTAACGACATCAATTGGTGGTAATGCTTCAATTACAGCGATGGCCTGCATCTTGAATGCGGTTGTGATCTATGCTTTAGGTAAGCAAATGGTTAAGTGGTTCAGACTTGATAGTGACCCAATGGGTACAGGTTTAGGTCTAGGTGCTGCTGGTCACACAATCGGTTCAGCTTTTGGTCTAGAACTTGGCTCTGTCCAAGGTGCAATGGCTGCAGTTGCAGTGGTCGCTACTGGCTTAGTTGATAATTTACTTGTTCCAGTTTTTGCTCACATGTTGGGCTTGTAGTTGGGACAAGCAAATAGGTTGTAAAAATTTATTGGTTTTATTAATATTTAATAGCTAATGTTTACTTACATAGAAACAGACAAGATAGGAGTCTTGTCTGTTTTTGTTTTGGGTAAAAATAAATTAATTCAAAAAAGACACGGTTTTATCCGTGTCTTTTAGCATACTTAATGAGTTAAAGAAGTTTAGATTGAATACAAAAACAAATACGATATAATTGCTTTATGGAATGTATCAAGGTAACACCTACAAGCACTAACCAGCTTGTAAATATTTTCTTGTTAAAGTCTTTGGCTCTGCTGTCAAGGACTTTTTTATGTAAAAAATATGTCTTGAATAAGCAAAGATAAATAAAGGCTCTTTCATAAATAACATGAAAGAGCCTTTTACATACTAGTATTTTTGTTGATTAATAAATTTAAATTTAGTTTGTTTTTATCTAAAAATTAATCGGCGTGGCGCCACTTGGCATCAGTTAAGATGCGGGCCGTCAACAGGCCAATTGGCAGAGCAACCACAATCATTAAGGCATTCATAATCCAGTAGGCACCGACATTAATATTGGTGACACCGAAGTTGAACACGGCGCGGTACATGTAAAGCCCGGGCACCATGATGACAATTGCCGGTACAGTAATGGCAATTCTAGGAAAGCCCACCTTTTCGCGAACAAAGCTGGCGAGCAGCCCTGCTAGTAAAGCACCGATAAAGGCGGCAAGTGCTGCCGGTAAATGATTATAGTCAACTAGACTGAGGCGCAAAGTGTTGGCAAGGGCACCAATTAAGGCTGCCACCAGCGCCATTTGCGGCTTGGCGTTGAACATTACGGAGAAGCCGAAGACACCGCCAAAGCTTGCTAAAATTCGGCAAAAAGTTAGAATACCGGGCGCGAGATTGAGCTTAGGCATGGCGCCGGGTGTTAGGTTAAGAACGATAGCAATTCCCCAGCCAACCATCGTTGCCGTCATGATTACTAAGCAGGCATAAGCCAGTCGTTCTAATCCCGAGCGCATATCGAGCTTCGACATGTCAAGACCAGAAGTAATGAAAGGAAAACCGGGAATAACGTAGAGCATTGCGCCAATATAACCGTATGCGTGGTCGTGGTTCCAGCCCAATAGTTTTTGTCCCAGCATAAAGCATAAAAAGTAAACTGCACAAGAAATGGCAACGCCCACGGCGATTTTTGCCACAAGGGTGATTTTACGTTTGCCCATTTCGCCACGCACATAATTGCCGATTAATGCGCCAAAGAAGGTACAGATCATTTCCGGCAGACCGCCACCTAATAGAAAAATGAAGCTGCAGCACGCAATTCCGGCACTTAAAGCCGAAACAGTGACGGGATAGTTAACCGTGTGCCGTTCAATTTCATTTAAACTATGGTGAATTGCCCCAATGGATAAGTGATCATGATCATTCTCAAATTTACGAATAAACTGCTCCATTTTGTTTAGCTTATTCATATTAACTTCGGTTGTTGCCAAAGTCAGGGTCTGCGAATATGACTTGTTGTTAATATCAAAGCAGGTATATTCAATCGAAATCAGCCCAATATCAACCGAGCAAGTAATATCAAGTGCTCGTGCTACGGTGTTCATTGAGTCACGCACGCGCCAAGCTCCCGTTCCGCACTCCAGTAGCATAATGCCGATTCTGCCGACTAGCGACCCTTTTTCAACCAAGGTTGTGTCCTTAATTAGGGTGTCGTCAGGACTTTTAAAAAATTCTTTCCATTGAATTTTCATGTGGTGACTAGCAGAAATGTGGTGTCGTCGTATCTGTGGTTCGTTTTCTTCCATTAATTAAACTTCCTTACTTCTTTATCAAAGACAACCTTTTAATTTTAGCACAAGATCCAGTCCATTTTTAGTACTAGCAAAATTGTGTTGTATAATTGAATTAATTGTAATGTGCTAGAGTTATAAGGAGAATAAAATGACAGTTGAAGAAGAATTAATGCGGCGCCTGGATGATGATCAGGATGAAATGATTAAAATTCGGCGTCACTTGCATGCTCATCCCGAATTATCAAATCAGGAAAAGCAAACGCATGATTATATTAAGCATTTCTATGATGGGCTGGATTGCACGGTTAAAGACTGCGGCTCAGGTTACGGTATTACCGTAGATATTGATAGCGGCAAGCCCGGACCTAAGTTGGGGCTTCGGGCTGACTTTGATGGTTTGGCCGTTCAAGAAGATAATGACTTACCATTTAAATCGCAAAATGCTGGAGTGATGCATGCTTGTGGCCACGATGCCCATACTGCTTACTTAATGGTGTTAGCTAAAAATCTGATTGCGGTGAAAGACAAATTGCGCGGCTCAGTTAGAATTATCCACCAGCCAGCCGAGGAAAAGGCGCCAAGTGGTGCCCAAGCAATGATTGCTGGCGGCGTTTTAGACAATATTGATAATGTCATCGGTATTCACGTGATGTCGACCATGCCCGTTGGTTCAGTTGCTTATCATTTAGGTGAAAGTCAGACGGGACGGTCGAACTTTACGATTAAGTTCATTGGTAAGGGCGGTCATGGTTCAATGCCGCAATTGTCAAATGATGCCATTGTTGCTGGTTCTTATTTTGTAACTGCTTTGCAAACGATTGTCTCGCGGCGCATTGAGCCGGCTGATCATGCAAGTATTACCGTTGGCTCATTTGACGGCGTTGGCACCAGTAACGCCATTAAGGAGTCAGTCACACTTAAAGGTGATATTCGTATTATGAAGGAAAGCACGCGTAAGGTTATTCATGAGCGCCTCAAGCAATTAATTGAAGGAACTGAGGCAATGTTTGGTGTCAAGGCTGAATATGAAATCACGAAGGATGTACCAGTTCTGTACAATGACCCAGATTTTACCAAGCAGGTAGTCGCTGGTTTACAAAAAGAAGTGCCTAATATTCCAGAAATTAACGAAGTAACGGATTTTGGCGCTCAAGATCCGTCTGAAGACTTTTCTTATTACGCTTTGCAAAAGCCGTGTACCTTCTTATATGTTGGCTGTGATATTGCCGATGGTCAAACTCATCCGCATCATAGTCCTAACTTTATGTTAGACGAACGCTGTCTGCTAATTGCGGCAAAAGCTGCAGGTACGGCAACCGTGCAATATTTATTGGCTTAACCCAAAAAGCACTAGCTTCTTTAGTTAGTGCTTTTTTGATAACTATTCATGCGTACTTATGAATAAAAATGAATATTTTTGATAAAAAATGATTGCTTTTGACGATGGAACCGAATACAATAGTTGCAAGAGGTGGATAGAATGTTAACGCAAGAAAGGCAAAAAATCATTGAGAATTATGTTAATCAACACGAATTGTGTCAGGTCAAGGACCTATCGACGGTTACCAACACGTCAGAGTCGACAATTCGCCGTGATTTAATTCAACTAGAGCAGCAGGGACTGCTGAAGCGAATTCATGGTGGCGCACAATCCGTGAAGAATTTTGCCCATGATGTGTCGCAACATATTCGCTTTAGTATGAACCATGAAGCCAAGATTAAGATTGCTCGTTTTGCGGTTGAACATTTTGTTCATGAAAATGACTATATTTTTATTGATGCAGGAACAACTGCTTACGAAATGGTGCCTTTTTTAGCAGATGTTCCTCACGTGACGGTTGTGACTAACGGCATTGAAACAGCACTGGGAGCATTAAATCACGAGATTGATACGATTTTGCTAGGTGGTCGCATCAAGGAAGATACTCACGCTGTTGTTGGCCAGTCTGCGATTACCCAGCTGCAAGGGATGAAATTTGCGGCCAGCTTTGTTGGGACTAACGGTCTGGATCAGGAAGGCAATTTAACCACGCCTGACCCAGAAGAAGCCGCAATGAAGAAGCTGGAGATTATGCAATCGCGGCATGCCTATGTGCTAACTGATGCTTCTAAAATCGGTGAGCGCAACTTTGCGATCTTTGCTAATAGTCAAGATGTCAATGTAATTACGGCTGACCTGACAAAAGAGCAGCGGCAATTATTACCAACTAAAATTAATTTAAAGGAGGCAAAGCAATGATTTATACAGTTACAGTTAATCCGGCTTTGGATTATGTCATGCAACTGAAAGAAGTCACTCCCGGTGCTGTCAATCGAACACCAAGTGCGGTCTTTTTGGCAGGTGGGAAGGGAATTAACGTCTCCCAAATTCTTAATCAGTTAGGAATTGAAAACACGGCTTGGGGCTTTGCTGGTGGTTTTACCGGTAAGGAATTGGTGCACCAACTAAATCAGCGCCGAATTGTCAATGATTTTGTGACAATTAAGGAAGCCACACGGGTGAATGTCAAAGTGCATGCCGGACAGGAAACGGAAATTAATGCGGCGGGCCCGACGATTGCCCCAGCAGAAGTTGCTGCCTTTGAAGACAGGCTTAGTGACTTACAAGCAGGCGATCTTGTGGTTTTAAGCGGTTCGCTAGCGGCGAATTTACCGGAAGATTTTTATCAAAAATTGTTGCCGTTAATTAAGGAAGCCGGTGCCGAATTTGTGGTAGATACTACGGGTCGTGCTTTGCTCGATACATTAAGCTACAAACCGTTAGTGATTAAGCCGAATCATCACGAATTAGCGGATTTGTTCAACACGACTTTTAATAGTGAGCAAGAGATGCTTACTTGTGCACATCAGTTGCTAGACAAGGGCGCGCAAAATGTCATGGTGTCGATGGCGGCCAAGGGTGGCTACCTGATAACACCAGAGCATGTGTATCATGCCCCAGCCGCTGTCGGCACCGCTGTTAATTCCGTTGGTGCTGGTGACTCGATGATTGCCGGCTTTGTTGGCACTTATGTTAAGAGTGGCAATCCAAAGGAAAGTTTCCGAATGGGGATGGCTTGTGGTGCCGCGACTGCCTTTACTAAGGATATTGCGGTTAAAAGTCAGATTGATGCGGTCTTGCCACAAATTGAAGTAGAGCAGATTTCATAAAAAAGGAGAGTTAGCTATGAAAATTAAAGATATTTTAGCTCCTGAATCCATGATTATGTCGCTAAAGGCGACGAATAAAGAAGATGCGATTAAGGAGATGGCCGATCTCGAAGTGCAAACGGGAATTGTCAATAATGAAGATGAATTCATTAAGTCAATTTGGGCACGCGAAGACGAATCGACAACGGGAATTGGTGACGGCATTGCAATGCCGCACGCCCGTAACAAGTCAATTAACAAAGCGCGGGTTTTGTTTGCTAAAAGTGAAAAGGGGATTGACTTCAATTCACTTGATGGTAAACCAGTTTATCTCTTCTTCATGATTACTGCACCGGCTGGCGCTGATAATACGCACCTTGAAGCTTTGGCAAAATTGTCTGGACTATTGATTAATCCGGATTTGGTCAGTGCGCTTAAGTTAGCCCAGTCGCCTAAGGAAGTAATTGCTCTGTTTGAACAAGCTGAGGCTAAGAGCGATGCCGAAAAGCAGGCTGAAACTCAATCGACAAATACTGGCGAGAAGCCGCTGATTGTTGGGGTAACAGCCTGCATTAATGGAATTGCGCACACTTACATGGCCCAAGAAGCGCTGATTAAAGCCGGTAAAAAGCGCGGCGTTGATGTCAGAATTGAAACTAACGGTTCAGAAGGGGTTAAGGATAGACTGACTCCTGAAGAAATTAGCCGTGCCCAAGGTGTCGTGATTGCTTCCGATAAAAAGGTCGATATGCCGCGCTTTGATGGCAAGCCATTGATTAGTCGGCCGGTAGTTGACGGAATTAATAAACCCGATGAGTTAGTTGCAACCGTTCTGGATGGCAAGGCAAGTGTTTATCATTCAGATAGTAAAATTGCTGACGCCGGCGACAGTTCAAAGCAAGGCGTCTGGGGTTCAATTTATAAAAACCTGATGAATGGTGTTTCGCACATGTTGCCGTTTGTTATCGGCGGCGGGATTTTGATGGCGATTTCCTTTATTGTGGAAAACTATGCCGGCGGACCGAAATCACCAGCCTTCATTTTCCTTAATAATGCCGGGAATATGGCCTTTGCCTTTATGGTGCCGATATTGTCAGGTTATATTGCCGAGTCCATCGGCGACTTGCCGGCACTGATGCCTGGTTTTGTTGGTGGGTTTATGGCGACTGTTTATAGTGGCTCTTACGGTGGTGCTTATGTTGCTAACGTAGTCACGAACGCCAAGTCACCGGCCGGATTCTTGGGCGGCTTAGCTTCAGGATTTATTGCAGGTTATCTGGTAGTTGGTCTGAAGAAATTATGTGCCAAGATGCCAAAATCGCTTGAGGGGATGAAGCCGATGCTGATTTACCCGATTTTAAGTCTGCTATTCATTGCCTTAATTATGTATTACATTGTTAACCCAATTTTCAGTACGATTAACTTTGCGATTACTAACTTCTTAAACCAAATGGGAACGGGTAACCTAGTTGTCTTAACCACAATCTTGGCTGCGATGATGTCCATTGATATGGGTGGACCTTTCAACAAGGCAGCTTATGTCTTTGCTTCCGGCGCCTTTGCCAATGACCCTCATTCAACCGTTGCCGCTGTAATGATGGCTGCTGTAATGGTCGGCGGGATGGTGCCACCGTTTGCAACTGCCATTGGGACTGCATTCTTTAAGAATAAGTACACGGAAGATGAGCGCCGTGCTGGTGTGACCAACTGGATTTTAGGCTTTTCCTTCATTACTGAAGGCGCAATTCCGTTTGCCGCAGCCGATGCTGGTCACGTTATTCCGTCATGTATCATTGGTTCAGCCGTTGGTGGTGCCTTAGTTGGCCTTTGGCGGATTGGTGTTCCTGCACCTCACGGTGGTCTGTGGGTATCGCCGTTAGCCAACCACATTGTTTTGTACTTTGTTGCAACAATTATCGGTTCAATTGTAGCCGGAGTAATCTTAGGCTTGTGGAAAAAACCGGTGGATAAGTAAAATTTAAGAGTAAAAAATAGAGCAGTATTCTTACTGCTCTATTTTTATGGTTGTTTATGGCAATGGTCACACAAACCATGAATTTCCACCTGGTAATCATTAATCTGAAAGCCAACAAGCTGGACATTAACCTTGTTAAAGTCGGGGAGTGGCAACTCAATTGTGCGGCCACATTCTTGGCAGATGAAGTGACTGTGATTAGCAGCGATAAAATCGCACTGGAATTTCACTCGTAAACCATTAGGAAACATTTTGGTTTCAACAATTCCAATTTCTTGCATTTCCTTAACGTTGCGGTAAATGGTGTCATGACTCATTTTCGAGAAGTGCTGTCGCAAGTGCTTATCAAGTTGGGTTAAGGAAAGATAGTAGTCGGAGTACTGATAGAGATAACTAAGCAGTTCTTGGCGCTGTTTAGTTAGCTTATAATGGTTAGTTTTTAAAATATTTAACGCAATTGTTAATTTATCCATCTATCATACCCCTGTTTTATGCGCAAAATTTAGCATTACTAGTTTACCATCTTTATTTATAAAAAACTAATCTACTTGATAATAAATAGGTGTTGTTACGATTTAAGAATTAATAATTTAAAAGTAATCACTTGTTTTAGCAATAATTAAAATTTATGGCTGTTGACAAAAAATTGGGATAGCGGTTAACTTAAATAGTATTAATTACGATTAAGAGTAGCGGGCATTATTCCTAATTTTTGATTAAATGTCGGAGCAATAGTACTCTAGATTTTAGTGTATAATGTTTATTAATTATGATTAATACTTATATAGATTGAATAAAAATTTGCTAATAACAAGATTAATCATCAGAAAAGAGATGGATATGAAGAAATTACAAAAATGGGTTACCGTGGTAGGGTTATTAGGCGTCCTAATATTGACGCTTAGTGGCTGTGTGCAAAAGCCGCATAAGAGTTCAAAGATAACAATTGTCACGACGACAAATATTTATGCAGATATTGCTCAAAATGTTGTGGGTAAATATGGTAAAGCTGATGCACTCATCAAAAAGGCGGCGATGGACCCGCACGACTTTGAGCCCACGACTAATGATGCCAAGGAATTATCAACCGCCGATATTGTTGTGGCTAACGGTTTGGGGTACGATAGTTGGATGGATAAGCTGGCTTCCGCAGTCGAAAAGAAGCCGGTTTGGGTCGGCGAAGATCTGATGGGCTTGAAAAAAGGCGCCAACCCGCATATTTGGTATAACCTAACGATGCCAGTCAAATACGTTAATTACCTGGTTAGAAGGTTAAGTAAGAAGGACCCCAAGCATGCGGCGTATTATCGCAATCGGGGCCAGCAATATTTAACTAAAGTAGCTAAAATTAAGAAAATAGCTGCTAAGATTAATGGCCAAAACAGCAAGCCGGTGTATGTTAGCGAACCCGTTTTTGATTATGCCTTGACAGCAGCTCATTTAAAGGTTGCCAACCAAGACTTTGAACAAGCAATCCAGAACAATACTGATCCTAGTCCAGCAACAGTTCAAAAAATGACAACGGGGATTAAAGAGCATCAGATTGCATTCTTTGTTGATAATGAACAAACTTCAAGTTCAACCGTTAATAATTTTGTTAAGCTAGCTCAGGAACAAAAGATTCCGATTTTGAAAATCCGCGAAACGTTACCTGATAACATGACGTACTTAACTTGGATGACGGCAAATTATCAAAAGTTAGCCCGAATAGCTCACAAATAATTAGAGGAGAAATTAAAAATGAAAAAATTAATTACAGCATTGGCATTAGCCACAACGATTGCCGTACCAATTCAAGCAGCACCGCTTGCAGTACAAGTTCATGCCAGTTCAATTAACGACTTGGCTAAGCAAGACAGCTATGGCGGCGTTACTTATGCGGATAATATGCTAGCCCAAGAAGGAATTAAGTATAATTCTTTTGCTGAAAATGCAATTCCGTACCGCAATGGTAAGCCAGAAGGAATCGTTATTCACGAGACGGCAACGCCAAACGCAACGGCTCATAATGAAGCAATTTACTTTAACCGCGAATGGAAGAATATCTACGCTTATGTGCATGCCTTTGTTGATAAGACCGGTGTTATCCAAATGATGTCACCTGACAGTGGTACTTGGGGTGCCGGACCACAAGCCAACGATCGGTTTATTCAAGTAGAATTATGTGAGGAAAATAACGCCGCAGACTTTGCTAAGGGCGTTAATAATGATGCAATTTATGCAGCAGCATTATTACACCGTTATGGCTTGCAGCCAGATAATGCCGTGCATGATGGTCAGGGAACGATCTGGTCGCACCATGCAGTCAGCCAATATCTAGGCGGCACTGACCATACTGATCCCGACGGCTATTTTGCTAAATGGGGTTATACAATGGATGACTTTTATAACCTTGTGAAGTATTACTACGATAATCAAAGTAGTACTACGCCTGATAATAACGCAACTACTAATCAGCCAACCAATACACCAATTAACAAGCCAAGCGATAAACCAGCAACCAATAAGCCGGCTGCAACCTTACCAAAGCCTACTGGCACTAAAACTTTGATGCATGATGCCTTGGTTTATGATGAAAATGGCAACGCTACTTCAGCAGCAACTAAAACGGCCGGTACTAAATTAACTTTGTATGGCTATAAGACGATTGCTGGTAGAAAGTATTTGCAAATCGGCTTAAATCAATTTGTCGTTGCTAGCAACGTTGACGGTAAATTGCGTAAAGTTAAGCATAATGCCTATCTATACAATGCTAACGGCTACCGAATTGGCAGAGGCAAGCTTTACCGGCGCACGTATATTAGAACTTACGGCGGCAGAGTAAAGATTGCTGGTCATAAGTACTACCAAATTGACGTTAACGAATTTGTCAAAGTTGGCAACTTTTAAATAAAACAGGAAGAAGTGCAAGTGTGACCGATATTTTAGAAGTAAATAATCTTAGTATGAAATTTGATAAGCAGGCGGTTTTTACTGACCTGAATTTCAAATTGAAAGAAGGATCGATGACGGCACTTTTAGGACCAAATGGTGCTGGTAAAACGACACTAATTAACGTCTTAATGAAGATGCTAACGCCAACAAGTGGGTCATTTGCGTTTACTCAAGGTGTCCGCTTAGGTTACGTGCCGCAATTTCGCAATATTGATGCAGAGTATCCACTGTCAATCGAGGCCTTCATTGCCTTGAACGCGCCGGTGATTAAAACGAAAAAAGTTAAGCAGGCGATTAAAACTCAGCTTGAAGAAACTAACTTGTACGCTATTAAAAATACGCGAATGGGTGAAGCCTCTGGTGGTCAAAAGCAGCGGGCATATTTGGCACAGACCTTACTTGATAATCCCAATGTGATTATTCTAGATGAAGCAACAGCCAGTCTTGACCCAGCAGCCAAAGATGAACTAATGGGCCTAATTAAGCATTTGAATGAGAAGCATCGAATTACAGTTTTGTTTGTGACTCATGATGTGCCGCTAGCGCGCAAGTATATGAAGGATTATCTGTATTTAAATAACGGTTCGATTGAGCAGGGCAAGATGTCCCAGTTTGAGGAGGCGTACGAATAATGTTTGCATTACCATTTATGCGCAACGCCTTTTTGGCCAGCACGTTTATTGCAATTACTTGTGGGACAGTTGGGGTCTATGTCGTGGCCCGCAACTTTAGCTTTTTGGCTCACACCTTGTCCGAAATTGGCTTTGCTGGTGCGGCTTTTGCCGTGTGGCTGGGGATTGGTCCCTTGTGGGGGATGCTGCTGTTTACCTTGTTAGGTTCAATTAGTGTTGGCGAATTATCGCTGCACAGCGAGCAGAAAGAATCATCAATTAGTGCGATTTCTGCATTATTTATTGGTCTCGGTGTTTTATTTTTAGCCATTTCTGGTGCTAATAGTAATTATGCAACGAATATTTTATTCGGCAGTATTATTGGCGTTGACAAGCAGGGGGTTATCCAGCTAGTTGGGCTATCAGTGATTGTATTGCTACTCATCTTTGTTATCCAAAAGCAATTGAATTTTGATTCGTTTGATCACATTGGTGCCCTAGCTCATGGGGTAAAAACAGGGCTGGTTAGCTTGATTTTTCTCATTGCCCTAGCAATGTCTGTTTCTGTTGGTGCGCAGATTGTGGGTTCACTACTCGTGTTCATTCTATTGACTTTACCACCAGCAACGGCTAATTATCTTGGTAAAACCGTTGGCTCGATGATTGCCTGGTCGGTCTTCTTTGCCCTAATTGGTGTCTGGTTGGGACTATATTTGGGCTTTGCCACCAATTTACCCGTAACTTTTTTTATTGCAGTGATCGAAGTTTTTATTTATCTTGTTACTTACTTCACTCATCTAGTTAAGCATAATTTATAGGAAAATAACCAATTTAGGAAGTAATGTTAAGTTGCTTCCTTTTTGCTTGTGAAAAAATAAGCACTCTTGTTGGCGTTAATTTAACATTCTTTGAAAATTTCACTAACTATTGTAAGCATTTCCATGTATAATAGAGATGTAGATATTTATGTAGGAGAAAAGGAGTTATTAAAATGACAGCTTATTATAATGGGTTTCCACAAAGTGACCGTGATGAAGCAATTAGTATGATTAACCTTGATGAACTTGAGGAACGTGCTAAGAGTGTTATGCCAGAAGGTGCATACTACTACATCGCTTCTGGTTCAGAAAATGAATGGACATGGCGTAACAACACCACTGCCTTCAACCATTTCCAAATTGTCCCACGGGCATTGACGAATATGACTGATCCACAAACTGATACTAAGTTTATGGGCATGGATTTGAAGACACCAATCATGATTTCACCAATTGCATGTCATGGTATCGCTCATAAGGACGCCGAAGTTGCTACTCAAAAGGGTGCTGCAGCTGCTGGTGCATTGTTCTCATCGAGTACTTATGCTAATAAGAGTGTTGAAGATATTGCTGCAGCTGCTCCAGATGCACCACGCTTCTTCCAACTTTACTTAAGTAAAGATTGGGAATTCAACAAGATGGTCTTTGATGCAGTTAAAAAGGCAGGCTACAAGGGTATCTTCTTGACTGTTGATGCTTTGGTATCTGGTTATCGTGAAGCAAACCTGAGAACTAAGTTTGCTTACCCAGTTCCACTAGACTTCTTTACTCGTTACCAAGGTGGTAAGGGTGAAGGTCAAACTGTTGCTCAAATGTATGCTTCATCTGCACAAAAGATTGGTCCAGATGATGTTCGCCGGATTAAGGAAATGTCAGGTTTACCAGTATTTGTTAAGGGTGTAGTATGTGCTGAAGATGCATACCTTGCAATGGGTGCCGGTGCTGATGGTATTTATGTTACTAACCATGGTGGTCGTGAAGTTGATTCAGGTCCAGCTACTATTGACATGTTGCCAGAAATTGCTAAGGCAGTTAACCACCGTGTTCCAATTATCTTTGACTCAGGTGTTCGTCGTGGTTCTCATGTCTTCAAGGCTTTGGCATTGGGTGCTGATATTGTTGGTATTGGCCGTCCTTACCTTTACGCTTTGGCTCTTGGTGGTGCTAAGGGTGTTGAATCAGTTATCAAGCAATTAAATGATGAATTGATTATTGATATGCAATTAACTGGTTGCAAGACAATTGAAGACGTTAAGCATGCAAGATTAACTCACTTTAACTACACTGCTGATAACTTGAAGTCAAACACTGATCCTTCAAGAATTAAGCCTTACCCTGTAACTAAGGATAATCAAATTAAGGAAGACGACTCAGATGCCGTTTCTGGTGCTTCACAAGCTTAAAGATAATATCTTTTAAAAAACAAGAACTGATGTGGAAGTTATTTCTTCATCAGTTTTTGTTTGTAATTTTTTGTAAGCCACCTTAATTTAACTTTCTAATTATTTTTTAACTTTTAAGCAAAAAATAATGGACAATCCAGATTTTTCTGTTATAATTTCTATTTAAATAGCTTAGGAGTAGTAATTCATTTTTTCTATTAAGCGAGTTTGCATAGAGTGGAAGGCAAATTAGAGGGTGAATGAAGGCGTGCTTAGGCGATAATGCAGTCAATTAATAAGCGGATACTTTGTATCAACAAGAGTGGTACCGCGGGTAAAAACTCGTCTCTTCTTACAGGAATGTAAGAAGGGGCGAGTTTTTCTATTTAGGAGGTTAAAAATGAATTTAATAAGTAAACGACGATGTGATTTGGGCAATTCATTTTTTAATCGCGTTAATTTCAAGAAGTGAGGAATAATATGAAAAAGGCAATTAAATGGCTCAAGGCTGCCTTAGTGATGCTGGTAACACTGACAATGTTAGTCAATTGTGTTAGTGGCGTGCAGGCAGCACAAGCACCGCAAGCAACAGATAATTATTTAAAAAAGGTTAAACAAAAGGGTGAGTTAATCATGGGAACCAGTCCCGACTTCCCGCCCTACGAGTTTGTTAAGAACATTAACGGCAAGTCCAAGGTGCTTGGCATGGACATTGAGGTCGGCAAGAAAATCGCTCACGACATGGGAGTGAAGCTGGTCGTTAAGACAATGGATTTTGACTCGCTACTTGTTGCTCTAGAAACTGGCAAAATCGATATGGTAATCGCCGGAATGTCGGCTTCACCTAAGAGAGCAAAGAGTGTTGCCTTTAGTCAAGTCTATTATGCTAGTGGTCAAGACTTGATTATTAGAAAGGCCGATGCCAAGAAATATCATGATTATCATTCTTTTGCCGGCAAAACAATTGCGGCACAAACAGGTAGTTTGCAGAGTGATTTAATTAAAAAGCAAGCGCCAAAAGCAACGCTAAAAACAATGGACAAGGATAGCGACTTAATCCTGGCATTGCAAACACACAAGTTTGATGCAGTTGCAGTTGACTCAGCTTCGGCTGATGCTTACGTTAAAAATACAACGGGCATTATCAATATTCCTTCGGGCTTTAAAGACAAGTCAGTTGGCTCAGCGATTGCCTTCCATAAAGGGGCACAGAGCTTAGTCAATGCAGCCAACAAATCAATCGATGAAATTAAAGCAAAGAACTTAATTAAAAAGCAGTATTTGCCAAAAGCAGGTAAGTATCTGGCAGTATCTGGCAAATCCAAAAAGACAGCCAAGGTTGATAATTCCATGTGGGCATACAAGGACTTCTTCGTTGCTGGTGTGGGCTACACATTATTCATTTCCGCAATTTCTGTTTTCTTTGGTTTCTTATTAGGTGCTATCCTTGCCTTGATGCGGTTAAGCCGTAATAAAGTTGCCCACTCAATTGCAACAGCCTATATTGAGTTTGTTCGGGGCACACCGCTGATGGTTCAACTGCTCTTTATCTACTTTGGCTTAGGCTTAGTGGTCAACATTCCCGCATTACTGTCCGGTATTATTGCAGTCTCGCTTAATTCGGCGTCTTATGTTGCGGAGGTCATTCGTTCAGGAATTAACTCAATTGCACCGGGCCAGACCGAAGCATCGCGGTCCTTGGGAATGTCACGGACAGAGACGATGCGTTACGTTATCATGCCACAGGCAATGAAAAATATTTGGCCAGCTCTGGGGAACGAATTTGTTTCCTTAATTAAGGAAAGTTCAATTGTGTCAGTTATCGGGGTTAAAGATCTGATTTATCAATCAAGAATTGTGCAGGCTGATACTTACCGGGGCGTGATGCCATTAGTAATTACGATGATTTTGTACTTTATCATTACGTTTGGCTTGTCCAGCTTGATGAAGGTATTTGAAGGGAAGATGAAGCATGAATAACGAGGAACCATTAATTAAAGTCGAACATTTGAAAAAGACTTTTGGCAATAATGAAGTTTTAAAAGATATTAACGCCGAAGTTAAAGATGGTCAGGTTATCTGTTTAATTGGACCTTCAGGCGCTGGTAAGAGTACTTTTTTACGGTGCTTGAACTTGCTCGATCAGCCGACTTCCGGCAAAGTGATTTTTGAAAATAAAGAACTGACTTCTTTGAGTGAAGACGAGCTGAATACTTTGCGGGAAAAGATGGGCATGGTGTTCCAACAATTTAACCTGTTCCCACACATGAGTGTCTTGGAAAATCTGAAATTGGCACCGATGAAAGTTAAGCACGTTACAGAAGAAGCGGCTACGGCAAAGGGCAAAGAATTACTTGCACAAGTTGGCTTAGCTGATAAGGCTGATGCGTTCCCAGCTAGCCTTTCCGGTGGTCAACAGCAGCGGGTGGCGATTGCCCGGGCACTGGCAATGGATCCAGAAATGATGCTCTTTGATGAGCCAACTAGTGCACTTGATCCGGAAATGGTCGGTGAGGTGTTGAAGGTTATGCAGGATTTAGCTCAAAAAGGGATGACGATGGTTGTTGTTACCCATGAAATGGGCTTTGCCAAGAATGTGGCCGATCAAGTTTGGTTTATGGCAGATGGCTATATTCAAGAAAAGGCGGCACCAAGTGAATTCTTTGCGAAGCCAAAGACGGCGCGGGCACAAGACTTTTTAGCCAAGGTTTTGGAAGCATAGAGGCAAATATTATGGAAGATAAAAAAGCACTCAAAATATTGTCCGATTTAATTGGAATCGAATCGGCTAATGATCATGAAACAGCGGTGGCTGATTACTTAGCCGACTTATTTAAGGATTATCCGGTAAAAATTATGCGAGTACAGTACGCCGAAGATCGTGATAATTTGGTGATTGATATGGGTCAGAAGGGGCCATTATTAGGCTTTTCTGGTCACGAAGATGTAGTTTCTGCAGGCAGCTTGGATAATTGGCAAACACCGCCATTTACCGCGACGATTAAAGACGGTAATTTATATGGGCGCGGCGCTAGTGACATGAAGTCAGGACTTGCTGCAATGGTCGTGGCCATGCTTGATTTATTAGAAAGTGGCCAGGAACTACCAGGCCGCATTCGTTTACTAGCATCAGTTGGTGAAGAAACTGGCGAATACGGCGCGGCACAACTAACTAAGGAAGGCTACGCCGATGACCTTGATGGTTTAATTATTGGTGAGTCGTCCAACTGTGATGTTGTGGTAACGCACAAGGGTGTAATTGATTATTATGTAACTTCTAAGGGCGTGACCGTTCATTCTTCAACACCTGAAAAAGGTAAAAATGCAATTATGCCGCTGATTAAGTTTGCTGAGCAAGCTCAAGCCAAGATGGACAGCCATGATCAAGTAGATCCAGTGTTGGGGCCTTTAACTCATGTAATTAGTCAAATCCAAGGCGGCAGTCAAATTAATTCAGTTCCAGATAGCGCTTGGCTTTCGGGCAATATTAGAACAACCCCGCTTTACCCGAATGACCAAATTTATCAAGAACTTGAGGAGATTGTGGCGGAGTTAAACCAACAGGGAGCGGAACTCACAATTCGTTACAGTTTCCCAGAGGTGCCACTGCCTAACCAAAAGCACACTAAGCTTGCTAAGTTAACGCAGGCTGTTATTAAGGAAAAGATGAATTACGGTGGTAATTTTGTCGCTGATACAGGAGCAACCGATGCTTCGGAATACATCCGTGCCAAGGGAGACTTTCCCATCATAATTATGGGTCCAGCACCGGGAGATGTTGCTCACGAACCTAACGAATACACACCAGTAAGTAATTATTTAGATGGCTGCAAACTTTACCAAGACTTAGCTTGGAAGTTTTGGCAGGAATACGCAAAATAGAGAGAAGATCCAGTATTAAAAATACTGGATCTTTTTATTTTTCTTAATAATTTCACAAAAGAATCATAACCATAATAATGCTAAGATTAGGCATAATTATGTGATATAGGAGAATATAATGAGAAGTTCTTGGTCTGTATTTAAAGTACTCTTTAAGCAAAAAAGTCGGTTGGCACACCGAACATTCGGCGTGCAATTATTTGCGACGGTGGTTTTTTCGTTAATTATGTTTTTTACAACGGCAGCTGCCGAGCGGGAAAACTTGTATCCAGACTATTTGCAAACAGCCTTTATCTTATTTGGTTTGCTAGCAAATTTAATTTATCTAGGAATTACTTGCTGGCAGAATGAAAAGTTTAACCGAGAACAAACTTGGCGCTTGATACCAATGCACGATAGCGAATTATATTTAGCTAACACAATTTCTTCTGGGTTTGCGTTTATTTACCTTGATCTTTTGTTATGAATTGAGTTGGCAGTTATATTAGGGGTACTTTCTCCATTTGATAAAGTTACTAGGCGGCAGGTAGTTGATTTTGGTTATTGGCTATCGCATTTAACATTATTAAATGTCGGAAAACTATTCTTGGCCGCATTATTATTGTTGCTTGTTGGCCTAGCTGTTTATTTGACTGTCAGTCTTTTAAATTTCAGCAGTCATGCTGTGATTGACTTTGGGCCGGGTAAGTCGCATAAAATCATCACTTGGCTAGTGCGGCTGTTGATGATTGTGCTAATTAGTTGGTTGTTAGTGATTAGCTACAGTATTTGGTGGGATGTATACGCCAATATCAATCATTTTCTATTTGGAAGTTCTTATCAAGACATGGAAGTAACAGTCCCCAAAATCAGTATGATAGGTGACTTTTGGGTCTTCTTATTTTATGACATTATCGCACTAGCAATTGACCTTTGGCTGTTTAACCATTATGTCGAAGCCAAAGCAAACAAATAATAAGCTTACTATTAGTAGAATTATATTCTACTATAATACTTTACAGTCAAGATTCTGAGTGCTTTTTAATAAGTATATAAAATGCACATTACTATCCAATACGTAATTATAATTGCGAATATAGCCTCAATTTGACATTAAGCTAATTAGTAAGTAGCCAATTAAAAAGTCTAAATTATTTGCAAACTAAAAACGACTCCTCAGTGAGAAGTCGTTTTTTGATGTGAGAAACTTTTTTGTTTCCTTAATAGTTATATTATTTGTGCTCGCAACTTGCAAGTCTTATTTGAAATTATTTGCGATAATTTTCTCAAGCTCATCCAAGCGCTTGGCAAAAGTGGCAAATGCGTCTTCCAAATAAGCGCTCTTAGTCATGTCAACGCCGGCGCGCTTCATGATTTCTACAGGGTAATCGCTTGAACCAGACTTGAGGTAACCAAGATAGGCTTCACGCTGCGCGTCTGTTCCGTGAACAACATTGTTGGCAAGGGCAGTTGCAGCCGCAAAGCCAGTGGCGTATTGATAAACGTAGAAGTTGTAATAAAAGTGGGGGATGCGTGCCCATTCCTTGGCAATATCGCCACCTGGCTCAACACTGTCGCCATAATAACGTTGGTTCAATTGACCGTAAAATTCGTTAAGGCGGTCAGCAGTCAGCGGTTCACCCTTGGCATCTTGCTCATGAACATATTGTTCAAATTCCGCAAATTGTGTCTGTCTGAAGAGTGTGCCCTTGAAGGAGTCAAGGTAATAGTTAAGGACAAAGGCCCGCGTCTTGGGGTCAGTCACATGATCTAAAAAGTATTCTGTTAGAATGTTTTCGTTAGTAGTTGATGCGATTTCCGCAACAAAAATCGGGTAGTCACCGTACACGTAAGGTTGAGTTTCTCGGGTGTACATGCTGTGAACAGAGTGGCCGGTTTCGTGAACCAGTGTGTAGAGTGAGTCGATGTTGTCTTCCCAATTGAGCAGTTCGTAAGGGTCAGTATCGTAAGAGCCACCAGAATATGCTCCTGTGACCTTATTTTGTGATTCAACGACATCAATTACACGATTGTTGAAAATATAGTCGACGTGCTTTAGGTAGTCAGCACCTAGTGGAGCCAAGGCCTTTTTGGCTTCTTTCTTAGCTTCATCAAAGGTGTATGCCATTGCCGGCTTACCAGTCAATGGCACGTACATGTCCCACATTTGTAAATCATCTAAGCCGAGGATCTTTTTACGTAAAGCAACGTAGCGGTGGAGCAAGTCGAGGTGGGAGTCAACTTCGTTAATTAAAGTGTCGTAAACCACAGTTGGTACACCATTTTCGTGTAAAGCTGCGCTGCGTGCAGAGTCATAATTATGCACCTGCGCGTTGTAATTGTGTTCCTTAACAACGCCGGAAAGAGTTGAAGCCAGCGAATTTTCGAATTGACCGTAAGTTGCGTACATTGAGTCAAAGGCATCTTGGCGCACGTCACGATTTTGCGATTGGATTAATAGTGAATATAAACCATCAGAGAGCTGCACCATCTCGCCATCATCGTTTTGGACGTAGCCATATTCCATGTCGGAATTGGTGAGAACATTAAAGGTGTTCTCGGAAACGCCCATTGCGTCACCAGCGTCTGCCACTAATTTTTCTTCTTTGGCAGACAATGTATGTGGCCGCATTTGCGTAATCTGGTCCAGCCAGTGGTCGTAGTCTTTGAGTTGCGGCTTGTCTTGCTTAAACTGCTTTAATTCTGCTTCTGAAATACCTAAAATTGCGGGATTGATAAAGGACGTCACGGCCTCAAATTGACTGGCTAAGGATTGAATTTGTGCAACATACCCCAAATAGTGGGCGTTACTCGTGTCGACGTCACTTGATAATGTCGCATAGGCGTAGAGTTTTTCCAGCTTGCGACCAACTACTAAAATCTTAGTTAGGCTATCATATAAATCATGTCCTGATTTGGCAAAATTCGCCTGTAAATTGCTTAAGGTTTGTATTTCTGTTTTAACTGTTGTATATTCGTGTTCCCAGTCAGTATCAGATTTAAACACGCGGGTTAAATCCCATTTGAGTTCTTCAGGAACGGCGGTTCTTTTTGGAATTGTCATTAAAAATTCTCCTTTTATGTATCTAATTAATGTTAATAATGATTGTGCGAAAACGCAAAAAAATAAGATATTATTAATTATATTTGATAATATTTTAATTCAAGTTTAAAAGTGTTACAAATACATTTGGACAGTTATTGGAAGGGAATAGATAAAGGAATGAATCCAAACTCTAAACGAAGGGAAGATTATCGTCGTCGATCTTCTTTAAAACTTCATCGCAATCATGCCTTCGCGGCCCCGGCCGCTACTTTAACAGGAAATGCCTTTATGCGCATTGTCGGGATTGTTGCGGTTTTGTGTGTGAGTTGCGGCTTGGCTTGGGCAGCACACATGTATTTTAGCCTGCATAGTGCAATTGACGGCCCGGGCGGCAACACAGCGACGTCGGCTAGGATTGCTAATAAACAACCGATTTCGGTTTTAATTCTTGGTGTTGACCAGGGGATTGAAGGACGGCATGATAAGGGAAATTCCGATACCTTAATCTTGGCAACGGCTAATCCTGATAAAAATAAGGCAACGATGACCTCGATTCCACGTGATACGTTGGTTAATATTTTGGGCGATCCCGGCGACAAGTACAACATGTTCCGCATCAATTCGGCCTACGGGATTGGTGGTAGCAACGCGTCGATGAAGACGGTTTCGGCTCTTGTCAATGTGCCAATTAATTACTATGTCGAAGTTAATATGAAGGCACTGAAGAATCTGGTTAATGCCGTTGGCGGTGTTGAAGTTAACGTACCGTTTAAATTTTCGTATGATTGGTGTGACTTTCATAAAGGAAAGCAACATTTGAATGGGCGGCACGCAGTAGCTTATGTTAGAATGCGCCATGATGATCCCCGCGGCGACTATGGTCGTCAGATGCGGCAGCGTCAGGTAATAACGGCAGTTGTTCATAAGGCAATGTCAATCAATACCCTTACCAATTATCGCAAGTTGGTTAAAATCTTTACTAAATATGTGAAGACCAATTTGACTTTCAATGATATGCTTGCCTTGGCGATGAACTATCGCGGCTGTATGGACAATCTGAAGAGTGGCTATATCCAAGGCCACGATGCGTGGATTAATGGCTCCTCAATTCAAGTTGCCTCAACTGATACTTTACAAAAAACATCTAATCAGCTGCGAACGAATTTGGGTTTTGATACAGAAATTCTGGATAATGATGAAACGCGGCTTAATAAGTTGAATGAGCAGCGCAATAGCATTAATTGGAAGGACCCTAATGCCTTCACTAATTATCAGATTTATTCTTCTGTTGTTTCTAGTGATACTGATAATGGCAATGACGCGAATAACTCAACTGATGCCAACTCGAATAATGATAGTAATTCAAATAATGGCAACAATAATAGTATTTTTGGCAATTAAGACTTTTAGGAGGGCAAAATGCATAAGAACTCACTTTTTCCTGTTATTTATGGTATAGTTTCGGCATTAATTGCCTTTATTGCCGCCTTTTTTATCTGTTTGCGCAGCTTTGGTTGGACTCTCCCGAATGCAGTCTTAACCGCAGGCGGCTTTGCACTGGCCTTCTTCGTCTGGTCGTGGTTTCGCGGACATGCATCCGTTGAAATTAAGCGAATTACCAGGGAATATCACTTGTCTGACCAGGATTTAGCACGGATTACCGGCATGAAAGCCAGTGATTTTCCTATTTATCAGGACAAATTACAATTAATTTTGCCTAAACGTTACTGGCCGCAAGTCTTGCAGGCGCTGCAAAAGTATGAGAAGGAGCGTAAGCAGGCAGGATTATAATGTAAGAATTAATAGATATTTTAAGAAGTGTTTAGTTTATGGACTAAGCACTTTTTTGCTTGGCATAAATAGTAATTTGAATATATATAAGCTCGAAAATAATAAAAATATAAATTTGTTTTTAATAAAAAGCGCTATACTATTATATAAATAAAGTAAACTATTTAAATATAGGAGGAAAAATATGTCTAGTTCATTTGATGAAGCGACAAGTTATAAAATTCATAGTAATGGCTCAATTACGTTTAATATGGTTAATTCGGAAGTATGGGATTCTTTAGATGATGAAGTTACATCATTTTGGCTTAAGATGACTAATGAGCCACTTGAATGTTCAAAGAAAGAATCTGAGCACTCTAATAATGGAAAAATAAAGAAATTTAAATACGGTAATATTAGCACTACTGCAATTTACTATCCTAATAAAAGAGTTTTGATTCAAGGAAAAGACAGTATTTTGTTCAAGGAAGTTAGTGATGCATTGATTATGCTTACTAATAGGTTTGAAGGTCGGCTTATTGAAGCACTTAATAATCAATCCAGACAAAGATTGGAGTCATCTTCTGTTAATGAGGCTTTTAAAGAACTATTCCCACAGATTACAGATGTAAGTGAATTGTCTACAGATCTGTATGCGTTAATGCAGTCAACAGCGTACAATTATAAGCTTGATGCTAATAAGTTTAATGATGACGAAAAGAAGGATTATAGTGATTTGGCGTTTCCAGTTTTAAAATTAATAGATCATTATTTAAGTAAAGAAGTTGAAAAAATTGATAGTGGGTTAGTTAATGGTAATGGTTATACACATTATGGTAGTGTTTTTGGTAATAATCCAGCTGCAGCTACAGCTAAAGTTGCTAATGAAAATTTTAAAATTAAGTGGGATAGCAAACAACGAGAATTGATGTCTAAAATGTATGCAATGTATGCGAATATCCGTAATAAGTTATTTCACTATGGACCAGATGATAGTATGACTTTTAGGTATGATAATTTTGAGGATGCAAAGAAAATTTTAAAAGAAGGAGCAAGCTACATAAATGATTGGTATGTTTTATTTGACATACAGTAGATTCTATCTGGTGGATTAAGTCTATGGTAACTTATAAGGTTCATAGTCTAACTTCTAAAGTTGTGCTAGTAACTGTAATCTCTCCAGCTTTTAGATTTAAAGAAGTTAATAAAGCAAATAAAATAGAAAATAATATAAAAATTCTTTTAATTGATTCAGCTATAATAACTGGATTTGGAAAAAGAAGATTTATGGTAGCTGGTAGAACTAACGGGATATTTGAATTAGGACCGAATCCGTACTATGTACCTGACCAAATTATTATTGATTGTGCTGATGAAATATTAAAGCAATATTCTTGGTAATTAATTTGAACCTGCAGTAATTGAAAATATTGACAGAGTCATGCAGTTAGCATTGTGGAATTAGTACAATTTTATTATGTTATTTTTATTCAAGATGAAAATGGTATGAGTGGTCAAGTCTACTACTATGGAATTATTAGATAAACTGATAAAAAGATTATTTACTGATTACCATTGGTATGGTACAAAAAGTCATACTTGTTTTATTGAATTATCATATATTAATTTAAATTTTAAAAACATTTTGTCGAATTTAATTGATAAAATTGGATTGATATTGTGATTATCTTATAAAGATAATTGGGACTCATCATCTACTACCACTTATGGTATAAAATCTTACAAGAAGTACAGTAAATCAATCGTGACTTGTCCAAGCAGACTGCTAAAATCTAACTTAATAATGCCTAAAATAGACAAGTATTCCAAGATTTCATTGAATGCTGGCATCAAGATTTGAATTTTAATGCCTAAAAGTTTGATAATTAAGTCTTTTAGGCCAACTAAGTTTTATTCTTAAACATATAAAAAAGCAATATCTGATTTTGAATCAGGTATTGCTTTTTTGATTAAATTAAATTGTCTTCGACTAAGCATTCAGCGATTTCGACTGTGTTCCATGCCGCGCCTTTAAGCAAATTGTCGGAAACAATCCACATATTGAAGGCACCGGGATTTTCTTCATCGGCACGCAGACGGCCAACAAAGGTTTCGCGTTTGCCGGCAGCGGTTAATGGTTGCGGATAGAGCTGTTCTGCCGGATTATCTTGAATAACAACTCCTGGCATCTGCGCTAATTGCTGCCGTAAGTCGGCAGCAGTTGCGTGTTGATCAGCGACTTCAATGTAGACCGACTCGCCATGGCCTAATTCGACGGGAACTCTAACGCAGGTTGCCGTGACTTTAATGTCGGGACTGTCCATGTCGTCCAACAGAATCTTTTTGGTTTCATGAATCATCTTCCATTCTTCATGCGTGTAGCCATTATCTTCAAAGACGTCAATTTGCGGCAAGAGATTAAAGGCTAATGGATAATGGTGTGGCTCGCCCTTAACTGGTGTAATGGCGGCAGTCATTGGCTCATTATTTAGGCGCTGCTGTGCTTGGTGCAACATTTCGTTCCACGCCGCCTGACCTGCACCAGAAACTGCTTGGTAGGTTGAGACGATAACCTGTTTTAGACCGAAGGCATGATAGATTGGCGCTAAGGCGATTACCATTTGGATAGTTGAACAGTTGGGGTTGGCAATAATTCCGTGGTGCTTTTTAAGTGCTGCGCGATTAACTTCCGGGATTACTAGTGGGACGTCGGGTTCCATGCGGAATGCACTGGTATTGTCGACGCAAACGGCGCCATTTTGAACGGCAATGGGGAGGAACTTCTGTGAGACACTCCCACCGGCAGAAGCCAAAACTAAATCAATATTTTTAAATGAATCCGAGGTGGTTTCTTCCACCGTTAAGGGTTCATTTTTAAATTTTAGAACTTTGCCAGCCGACCTTGCGGATGCGAGCAGTCGTAAATTTTTAACAGGAATATTTGACTCTGCCAACTGACTAATTAGGCGGCTACCGACTGCCCCAGTGGCACCTAAAATTGCAACATTATATCCATTCATGATGATTACTTCCTTAATTATTTAAAAAATCAGCTATTCTTTTGAGTGCTTCGCGAATTTTTTCAGGGCTAGCGGCATAGGAAAAACGCACATAACCAATCCCGCCGTCGCCAAAAGCACTGCCAGGTATACAACCAACGCGAGCACTGTGTGCCAATTCACGTGCAAACGCTAAGTCGTCAGTGCCATACTTAGCGGGGATTTTAGCAAATAGGTAAAAGGCACCTTCCGGCGGAATAATCTCAAAGCCCAACTGACTTAAGCCAGTACTGATTAGGTCTTTGCGTTCAGCGTAAATCTTGTTGGCTCTTTTTGGATCGGTATCCCCGCGCACGGATAATGCCTCGCAGGCAGCAGCTTGTGTCATATTGGGAACGGCCGTTACCAGTAACGCGTGTGTAGTCGTGAGCAACTTGATTACTTTTTGTGGGGCGGCGAGATAGCCGACGCGGTAGCCGGTCATGGCATGGGACTTAGACAGACCGCTGATGAGGATTGTTTGTTCAGGGAGGCAGCGCGCGATTGAGTAATGCTTGGTGCCGTATATTAATTCGCTGTAAATTTCATCAGAAAGCACATAGAGCTGGTGCTTTTTAAGGATTGCGGCCAGCTTTTTTATTAAAGACTCGGGATATTCACGGCCAGTTGGATTATTAGGATAATTCAAGATAATTCCTTTGGCATGGGGATAATCTTCTAGCGTTTTTTTCAATCTCTCTGGCTGCAATAAAAAATCATCTTGGGCCGTGTTAATGGTGACAGCCTTAATACCAAACAGGTGCAGCAGCGAAAAGTAAAGGGCAAAGGTAGGCGTAGGGACAATGACTTCATCGCCAGCATTGAAGAGTGAAATAATGGTGGTGGCAATGGCTTCAGTTGCACCAACTGTGACAATAATTTCTGTTTCCGGGTCGTAGACTAGATTTTGTTTCCGCTTTAGGTATGCACTGATTGCCTGATCTAACTTGAGAGAGCCCATTTGCCTGCCGTAGTGTGACTCGTTGTTGCTGATACTGTCAATAGCAGCTTGTTTGACGTGCTCCGGCGTATTTAGGTCCGGTTCACCCACAGTTAATTTGACAATCCCGGGAATTCCGGAGATTTCTTGGTCAAACTTTCGAATGGCTGATGGCGTCGTGGTTAGTAACCGGCGATTGACAATTGGTTCTAAATTAGCAGCTAGTTCTGGCATAAAATACACTCCTTAGGTTTAAATTAAATTTTCAAGACCGACAATCAACTCGTCGAGCTGCATAACTTGCTTTAAAGCCAGTTCTACACCGGACATAAACGAGTTGCGGTCAAATGAGTCTTGCCTGATAGTTAAGGCTTCGCCGGCACCACCAAACAAAACTTGCTCGTGGGCGACATAACCGGGTAAACGCACCGCGTGAATTGGCACGCCGTAATAGTCACCGCCGCGCGCGGGATTGTCATCAAAGTTGGCAGCTACTTGGGAAGTGCGACTTTGCGCGATTTCCTGAGCAGTTTTAATTGCCGTACCCGATGGGGCATCTTTTTTATCAGCGTGGTGCATCTCGATGATTTCCGCATTAGGGAAATAAGCTGCCGCCATTTTGGCAAATTTCATTAATAAAACAGCTGAAAGGCCAAAGTTGGGTGCAATGATGCCGCCAACTTTGAGTTGTTTAGCCAAGTCTTGCAGTTCGGCAACTTGCTGATCGGTTAATCCCGAAGTTCCGATAACTGGTCGCATTTGGTGTTCAATTGCGAATTTCGTATTAGCATAAACGGCACTAGGAGTAGTGAAATCAAGCCAGATGTCAATTTGTCCAGTAATGTCTGTCAGGTTGGTAAACACCGCGGTATCTGGGTCTAAGTTGTAGTCATTTGGGTTTAGGCTATGCAAGTGTGGCGAAAGAACTGCTGCTAGCTTGTAGTTCGGCATTTTTTGCACTAACTTAACGGCTCTTTGACCCATTGCCCCGTTAAAACCGGCGATTAACACTCTAATCATGATTGACTCCTAACTGCAAATTGATTGGCTGACTTAAGTCACCATTTGCGATTCCAAGAGCATGAGCGAGTTGCCTTTGCTCATCATCATTTAAGTTAACGATGGGCAAGCGGCAACCGCCGGTATGAAATCCTTGGGCATTGAGCGCTGCTTTAACGCCAGATGGCGATGGAAACATGAATAGGGCTGCCATCTTAGGTGTTAACTTGCGTTGCCAAGCTCCAGCTTTGGAAATGTTACCAGCATCAAGTGCCGCGTACATTTGACTCATTTGGTCACCATAAAGGTGAGAAGCAACGGAAATTATCCCTTGAGCACCAACTGCTTTGGCTGCTAGACTTTGCGCGTCTTCGCCACTGAAAACGAGAAAATCATGGGGTGCATGTTCAACCAAGTATTCCAGATCTTCAACGGTTGTGCACTGCTTAACACCGATAATTTGGGGATTTTTAGCTAATTCCAAAATTGTCTCATTGCTCATCGTGACGCCGGTGCGGCCGGGGATGTTATAAATAATGATTGGCAAACTCGAATGTGCTGCAACTGCGGTAAAGTGGGCGATCATCCCGCGTTGGTTGGGCTTGTTGTAATAGGGAACCACCACGAGTTGAGCTGCCAGCCCCTCAATTTGACTGACTTGCTTGCTCAATTCAATTGTTGCTTGCGTGTTGTTCGACCCCGTGCCAGCGATGACCGGTACGCGACCAGCCGTAATTTCGACAAATTTTTGATAAAGTGCCAGCTTTTCTTCATTAGATAGGGTGGCGACTTCGCCAGTGGTGCCACCAACGACAAAGCCTTGACTACCATGAGCTATTAAGTGATTGACTAACTCCTCAAGGCCGTGATAATTGATTGTGCCATCATCGTTAAATGGCGTGACGATGGCTGTTAAAATCTCTGCGTTTTGTAATAACATTGTTAATCCTTTCGATATTAATTGTTCTTCATTCGTTTTTTTAAAAAGCCAATAATTGTTTCAACGCCCACTAAGATTGCTCCTTCGTCAGGGGTAAAGGTGGCGGAATGCAGTGAGCCGTGTTGACCAACACCTAACCAGAACATTGCGCCCGGAATTTGACTGGTCAAATAACCGAAATCTTCGCCGGTCATTGCAGGTTCGGTTTCGACAAAGTTAACTTGAGGTGATTGCTTAAGAAAAGTAATCAGATCCGCAGTTAGTTGTGGATCATTCACAACTGGGAAGTAGCCACCTTGATTGAAGTTAATCTTAATGTTGGCCCCATAACTTGTCGCCACGCCAGCAGCTACTTTGCGCAGGCGCTGCTTAATTAAAGTAATCATGTCCTGAGTTAACCCGCGAATTGTCCCTTCGATGTGCGCCGTGCCAGCAATGGCGTTGCGGACATTGCCCGCCGTCATTTTGCCTAAGGTGATAACGCCGGCTTTCAACGGGTCAATACTACGGGAAATAATTGTTTGCACCTGTGTGATGAACTGCGCAGCGGCAACAATCATGTCGTTAGCGTTTTGCGGGTAGGCGGCATGACCATCTTGCCCGGTAAAGTCGACGTCAACTTCGGTAGTTCCGGCAAATAATGTTCCCTGTCTAGTTCCAATTGTTCCTACGGGTAATTGCGGGGTGTCGTGGAGTGCATAAATTTCGTCTAAGGCGAATTGCCCGGTAAACAGGTGCTGGTCATACGCGATTTTAGCGCCGCTTTCACTTTCTTCGGCCGGTTGAAAGAAGAAAACCAAATTATCTTGTGGCTGATGATTAGCGAAATAGCTTAAAGCGCCAAGGGCAATGGTCATGTGTAAGTCGTGACCGCAAGCGTGCATGATGCCGGGATGTTGGGACTGATAAGGCAAGTCGTTTTGTTCAGTAACAGGCAGGCCGTCAATGTCTGCGCGGTAACCGATTGTTTTTTGGGCGTTTTTTCCTTTAACCAAAACCATGATTGCAGTTGGCAATTGCGGGAAAGTTTTAATTGTTAAAAACTGCTGCGGTAATTCACCAATTAATTGTAGTAATAATTTTTGGGTTGCCGTTTCTTTTAGCGCCAATTCGGGAATTTGGTGTAATTGACGTCTAATTTTAATTAAATTTTGTTCATTAAATTGGGTCATGCAGTCACAGCTTTCGCAAGCTAGTTTCCAGACCAGTTTTACTCTTAGTCTGGTCGTCAACTTGCTTAATTACTTTGGCTGGGATGCCGATAACGACGGTATTAGGAGCAACATCCTTGGTCACCACAGCCCCAGCACCAATTACGGCCCCAGTGCCAATTTGGATGCCTTCAAGTATCGTGGCCCCAGCGCCAACTAGAACATTGTCGCCAATTCTGACGGGCTCGGCCGATGCTGGTTCAATTACGCCAGCAACAACTGCGTTAGCGCCGACGTGGACATTTTGCCCAATAATTGCCCGACCGCCAATCACCGTTCCCATATCAATCATCGTGTTAGCTCCGATTTCTGCTCCGATATTAATCACCGCCCCCATCATAATTACGGCTTGCTTGCCGATTTTGACGTGGTCGCGAATAATCGCACCGGGTTCAATGCGGGCGTTAATCTTGGTGTAGTCGAGTAGCGGCACGGCGGAGTTACGAGCATCGTTTTCAAGGCGATAGTGAGCAATTTGCGCTTTATTTTTAGTTAAAAATGGTTCAATCTCGGCCCAGTCACCAAATAGAATGCCAATTTTGTCGTCTAAAAAGGCCTGAATGCTTTCGGGAACAGCTAGGTTAGTTAAATTTCCCTGGACGTAAACCTTAACCGGGGTCTTTTTGGGTGAATTGCTAATCAAATCAATAATTTCTTGTGCAGTTTGCTTCATTGTTTTTCCTCATGTTACTTAAAGATAATTTAGGTCTAGGCTGGTTAAATCCGCAATTGACTCGCGTTTGACGACGAGTTTGGCATGGCCGTTTTCCGCAAAGACAACGGCTGGACGACCTACACGATTGTAGTTAGAAGCCATCGAGTAGCCGTAAGCCCCTGTTGCAAGCACTGCCAAAATGTCGCCAGGTGCACTTTCAGGTAGCGGCTGATCTTTGACCAAAATGTCGCCGGACTCACAATAGCGCCCAGCGATTGTCACGGTTTCTGTTGGCGCTGCCTCTGGTCTAGCAGCTAAGACTGCCTGATATTCGGCTTGGTAAAGGGCGGGACGAATGTTGTCGCCCATGCCACCGTCAACGCTAAGATAAGTGCGAATACCGGGAATAGTTTTGCGCGCACCGATTGTATAGAGGCTGTAGCCAGCCTCACCAACAATCGAGCGCCCGGGCTCTAGCCAAACCTCGGGCAGAGCCAAGTTAGTTTGGGCGATTTCTTTTTTCAGCGTTTGGATCATGTCGTGAACAAACTCTTGCGGGGTTAATGGGTGGTCGGCGTTGGTGTATTTGATGCCAAAACCGCCGCCAAAATTTAAAACCTGTGGCTGATAATGGAATTTTTCCTGCCAAGTGGCTGCTAGCTGAACCATTCTTTGTACTAGAGCCGTAAAGCCCGCAACTGCCATGATTTGGGAGCCGATATGAGCGTGATAGCCGCGCAAGTTGAGTTTAGGATTTTGTAATACCTGTTTTAGCGCCTGTTCTGCCTGACCTGATTGAACGTCAAAGCCGAATTTGCTGTCGACCTGACCGGTTTGAATGTAGCGGTGAGTATGCGCCGAAATGCCGGGCGCAATGCGCAACATGATGTTAACCGGCTGCTTTTGCTGGGGCAGCAACTTGTTTAACAATTCTAATTCGTAAAAGTTATCAACGATGATTGTGCCAACATGATTGTCGAGGGCTAACTGCAGTTCCGCAAGGGACTTGTTGTTGCCGTGAAAGCTAACGTGTTCCATCGGGAATCCAGCCTGAACGGCAGTCATTAATTCGCCCGCTGAAACAACGTCCAAATGTCCGTTTTCTTGTGCGATAACTTGGTCAATTGCCCTGATGGCAAAGGCTTTGCTGGCATAACTGATGGCGTATTTGACGCCGGTTTTGTCAAAAGCCTTGTGAAATTGTCGTAATTGCTGCCTAATCATGCTGACATCGTAGACATAAAGTGGCGTACCGAAGTCCTTAGCGAGCTCAAGTGCATCGCAGTTGCCAATTGATAAGTGTCCTTGTGAGTTAACGTTAACCAAGTTGATTCCTCCCAAATTAGCTAACAAAAAAGGTTCTTTTGTTTGCGCTGAAACAAAAGAACCTGAATTAATATCTGGTATCAAATTGTCGGAAGCGCTCCGTAGATTTTCTACGACAGTCCATGATTTGTTCAATCATGGCCCAGCTATTAATTCTTGCTTAGGAATTAATGCTTCGGCAGTTTCCCCTTTCAATTAGCTTCATAGTTTTAGCAAAACTCAGCTAATTTACTAATGGTCACCGCGACCTCTTCGATTGCTTAAATATTATATTATTTTTAGAAACCTGTCAATAATTTTAATTAAAAAATCAAACCAGTTTATAATCCCAAAAATATTTTTCTTGCAGATTAAAAAATAAATGCTAGAATTGCAACTAATCTTTCAAAAATTTACCAGTAGTTTTTATAAAAAAGGATTAGACCAAAAAATGAAAGTAGTTAAGTTTGGCGGCAGTTCATTAGCAGATGGCCCACATTTTGAGAAAATTATTAAGATTATTACCGCGGATCCAGAGCGCAAAGTTATTGTGACTTCGGCGCCTGGTAAACGGGATGAAAATGATTATAAAATAACAGATTTACTAATAGAATACGCGCATAGAACGCTGGCTCATCAAGACTTGTCTGCTATTCAGGAACAAATTTGGCAACGTTATGCCGCAATTGGTAATCATTTTTCCGTACCAAGTGAAAAAATGACAAGGTTGAAGCAAATCTTATTGGACTTACCAAAAAAAGAATACCAAACTGATGATTATTTATTGGCAACTTTTAAAGCACATGGCGAGATTTTAAATGCACACTTATTAACGCTAATATTACAAAAATTAAACTTAAATGCACATTTCGCTGGTAGTGGAGAATTAGGAATTGAAGTGACAGATAATCCCCAGGCGGCCATGATTTTACCGGACACTTATGACAATTTAGCGCAATATCATTTGCCAGCTGGTTACCTAATTGTGCCGGGCTTTTATGGCTTAACCAAGCAAAAGCAAATTGCCACGTTTTCTCGTGGCGGCTCGGATATTACTGGTGCTGCTTTAGCCCGCGGTTTTCATGCGGATGTGTACGAAAACTTTACTGACGTTGACGCGATTTATGCGGCTAATCCGGCAATCGTTGCCCATCCAAGAGCAATTAGCAAAATGACTTATCGTGAAATGCGAGAACTGTCGTACGCAGGCTTTTCTGTTTTTCATGATGAAGCGATTTTGCCGGCAATTGCGGCTAACATTCCGATTAATGTTAAAAATACTAATCATCCTCGTCTTAAGGGAACGATGATTGTTCCGGCAAAGGACTTTCAACCAGCCAACGTAATCACAGGGGTGGCAACTGCAACGCACTTTTCGGCACTTTACTTGCACCGATATTTGTTAAATAAAGAGGTGGGGTTTACCCTGAAGTTGCTGCAAATTTTTTATAAATATCACATTTCATACGAGCATATGCCGTCAGGAATTGATGACCTGACCGTGATTTTTGATAACCGCCAGTTTACTGCCGGCGTTCGCGAAAAGATGTGTCAGGAGATTCGGACGGAATTGCAACCGGATAGCTTGGAGTGGATTGATGATTATGCCATTATCATGGTGGTTGGCGAGGGAATGCGAAATAAAGTTGGCGTGATGGCCAAAATTATTGAGCCACTCGCAGCCCAAAATATTGGTGTTCACATGATCAACCAAGGGGCATCGCGAATTTCAATTATGCTGGGAACTAAACGCAAGGATGCTCCGGCAGCTGTTAGACAAATTTACAACAATTTTTTCACACAGAAAGTAGCAGAATGATGATTAATATAGAAAAAGTTCATGGGTCACAAAACAGCTTCTTTTTGCTAGACCAAACAAAACTCGCGCAGCCACTAACAACGCCTGAATTAGAGCACCTGGCTGTTAAAATAACGGATGCCAAAGCAGGATTGCTTGGCGGCAGCGACGGTTTATTAGTTGTCGAACCGGCAACTAACCAGACAGCTGTCGCCCAAATGCGTATTTTTAACAAGGATGGATCACAAGCATTAATGTGTGGCAACGGTTTGCGCACGGTTGCCAGATATTTAGCTGGTAAACTGCACAAGCGTAAGTTTTTGGTGCAGACAGCTGCTGCGAATTTGCATGTGCAGCAATATCCCGACTTAGCCCCTAATGTGCCAGCATTTAGCGTTGAAATTGCGCCAGTGTCGTTTGCGGCCAGTGATGTTGGTTGGCATAATTTGTCCTTAACCAAAATTATTAACCAACCGATTCCGGCGCTGGCTGCTAAGCTGAAGTTCACGGCGCTGGCAGTTCCTAATCCGCACTTAATCAGTTTTGTCGATGATATTCATGCATCTCACGACACGCTGCAGCAGTTGGGCCAGCAATTAAATCAACCTAATTCGTATTTTCCAGATGGGGTGAACGTCAGCTTTGCCCAAATTTTGGCACCTAATCAATTATTTGTGGAGACTTATGAGCGCGGCGTTGGCTTTACCAATGCTTGTGGGACGGGAATGTCGGCGACCAGTTTAGCCGGTCACTTAACTTATCCGGAGCAGGTTGCGGCGGATGAACTGTTGACGGTTTATAATCCTGGGGGATTGGTACAGACGAAAATCCACTCTGACGCTAATAATTACTGGATCGAGCTAATTGGCAATGCGACCGTGACCCACCAGATATTTTTACCCGAAGAATGCTTGCATGAAGCGGAATTTGCGCATGATCAGATTAAGATTGCCGCAACTGGCGAGCAGGAAGCTTATTTAAAGTTTGTGTCTACTTTCAAAAAATAATCGTTAAGAAGCAGTGCTCTCTGTTTTAATAACTTGGGCATCAATAAAAAGGCCACTAGAATTTAAAGATTCCAGCGGCCTTTTTGAAATTAGTGAATTATTTATAAAAGAAAACATGCTAGGCTCGAAACCTAGCATGCTTCTGTAAGTGATTTAATGAATAGAGCATATTATCTTGCTCAATCCTGCTAGGTGTTTAATCTAGCAGGTGATAAACCTAGTAATATCAAGATGTTGACTACAACCACTTACATATTGAGTCATTTTATAAGATTGATAAATTATTAGATTTTAAAATAGTATAATTAGTATTTCTACTTCTCTTGATATAACTAATTAAAGCATAATTCATTGTGAAATTCAATACTAATTGTAAAAATATTAATTATTATGAAGTGGCATAATGATTAATGGGCAATCGCCGCGTAATTATTGCTATTTATTTTCAGATTGTTGGCAAAATTTGTGGCAGTCAGCTTCTTGTTTGAGCCAAAAGTGCGACTTTATTATATACTAGAGCGAGTTGTTTTAGTTCGAAAGGGATGGACGATGAGTTTACTAACGGTTAAAAATCTGGGCCAAAGTTTTGTTGATAAAACCTTGTACGAGAATGCGAATTTTGTCCTTAATAAAGAGGATCACATGGGGGTCACGGGACAAAATGGGGTTGGTAAATCAACCTTAATTAAGATTTTAACGGGAGAAATGCTGCCGGACGAAGGGCAGGTTAAGTGGCAGAACAAGGTTGATGTTGGCTACCTTGATCAGTATGCCAAATTAACACCGGGTGAGACTATCCGCGGCTTTCTGCGCACGGCATTTGCGCCGCTATATCAAAAAGAACAAGAATTAAATGAGCTTTATGCTAAATATGCCGAGAATGGCGCTGACGAATTACTTGAAAAGGCTGGTAAAATTCAGACTTATTTAGAAGAAAATAATTTTTATGGCATTGATACGGAAATCGAACGTGTTGCGTCGGGGCTGGGCTTGGCAGAATTAGGCTACGATCATGATGTGGCTCAACTTTCCGGTGGGCAACGTTCGAAAATTATTCTGGCGAAATTATTATTACAAAACCCTGATGTCTTGCTGCTGGATGAGCCGACTAACTATCTTGATGTATCGCATATTGACTGGCTAGTTGATTATCTGAATGACTTTGCAGGTGCGTTTATTGTTGTCAGCCACGATTACGACTTTTTAGGTCGAATTACCAACTGCATTATTGATGTTGATGTCGGCACAATCACGCGCTATACGGGAACTTTGAAGCAAGCAATGCGCCAAAAAGAAGCTAACCGTGAGACTTATCTTAAGGCTTATGCTAATCAGCAGCGCAAAATTGCCAAAACTGAAGCCTATATTCGCAAGAATAAGGCGGGAACACGTTCCAAGAGTGCCAAGTCACGTGAACGCCAGTTAGCTCACATGGATGTTCTGACACCACCAAAGTCTAATCGGCGTGCGCGGTTTGAATTTCCTTACGTTGCAACGGCTTCTAACTTATTGCTGCAGACGCAAGACTTGGTAATCGGTTATGACCACGCTCTTGTTAAAGAGGCATTTAACTTTTCAGTTGGCGGCAATGAAAAAGTGGCCATCACCGGTTTTAACGGAATCGGGAAGACTACCTTGCTTAAAACTCTGTTAGGGCAACTAAAGCCGATTTTTGGTGACTTCGAGTTGTCAACAACGGCAAAATTGGCCTATTTTAAGCAGGACTTGACTTGGCCAAATAATAATATGACGCCGCTGCAATATTTGCAGGAAGAATTTGAGCGGCAAAAGCCAAAGGAATTACGTGGTGCTTTAGCTCGCATGGGTGTGACGGCGCAGCAGGCAATGAGTCCACTTAAAAAATTGTCTGGTGGTGAACAAGAAAAGGTTAAGCTGGCGAAGATGCAGTTTGAACCAGCCAACTTATTGTTCCTAGATGAGCCAACCAACCACTTGGATCGCGATACCAAGGATGCATTGCGCAAAGCAATCGTTAATTTCCCTGGTGGCGTGATTATTGTTAGTCACGAGCGCGACTTTTTCCAAGGTGACTGGGTTGACAAGACAATTGATATTGAAACGATGAACCAGTAAGTAAAAGGATCAGTTAAGCTGATCTTTTTTAATTGGTTAAAATTGACCTTTGGTCAGTTTTGCGTAATAATACCTTTAAGTTAGAGGTGAAAAAATGCCAAATGTTCATACAGTCCAGCAAAAACGCGCCAAGCGCCAGCTAATCATGCAGGTGGCCATGCAGCTTTTTGCCGAGCAAAGTTATACCCAAATTACAATGAAACAAATTGCCGATGCAGCAGGAATGGCTAAGGGCACGGTTTTTAACTATTTTGCAACCAAGGAAGACCTGTTTATGAGTGTCTTGCTGGAAGACTATTGCGCCTTTTTTACTAAAATCATTGAGCAGGTTAACCAAAAACGTGAAGTAACCCAGTCGGACTTTATTAGCTTAATGATTAGTTCAACGCGAGAGTTAATTAATGGGCATGCGGAATTGGTTCGCTTAAATGCCATTCGCGGTCCGGTGCTAGAAGGTAAGGCAAATATGGCGGAGACGATTAAGCGGCGCAACCAGTTGTATGCGGTTAGTCAGGAGTTGGGCACGCTGCTGGCAACTAAAAGCAAGCAGCTATTAACGCAAGGGCAATTCAGTCACTTATTTATTATTCAAAGTGCAATTATCAGTGGCTTGATGAATATGTCCTCGCTTGCCAGCTTCAACCACCAACAAGTTGCTTTGACTTATCTCGATTTTACGATTGACTTAGTCGCGGAAGCTGAAGCTCAAATGCGCTATTATTTAACAGGATTTTTTGAGGAACGAAAACACAATGAAACAAGCACAAATTCGTAATTTTGCGATTATTGCCCACATTGATCACGGCAAGTCGACCTTGGCCGACCAAATTATGGCGTTAACCAAAACAGTTAGCGAGCGTGAACGCAGCGACCAGATGTTAGATGATATGGAAGTTGAGCAGGAGCACGGCGTGACTGTTAAGGCGCGGACTGTACGTAATTTTTATCAGGCGCAAGACGGGCAGGAATATGAATATAATCTGATTGACACCCCTGGCCATGTTGATTTCAATTATGAAGTTGCCAAAAGCTTGGCCGCAACTGAAGGGGCGCTGCTGTTAGTAGACGCAACCCAGGGGATTCAGGCGCAAACGATTGCCAACTATCGCATTGCTAAGAAAAACAATCTGGCCTTAATTCCGGTAATTAATAAGGTGGATATTGCTTCGGCTGACGTTGCCCGCACGCAGCAGCAATTACTGGAGTTAGATAAATCCTTTACGCCGGCGCAAACACTACTAATTTCTGCTAAAACTGGTCAGGGGGTTCCCGAATTACTTGAAGCCATTAGAACGCGGATTCCGGCACCTAGTGGTGATAGTAGTGCGCCGCTTAAAGCACTGGTATTTGATTCCATTTATGATGCTTACCAAGGAGTAATTATTAATGTACGGCTGGTTGACGGTCAATTAACAGCCGCATCTGATTTGCAATTGATGCAAGCTGATTTGTCGTTTCGACCTAAGGGTATCGGAGTATTAACTCCGAATATGCAGACGCAAAAGGACTTGCACGCAGGTGAGGTTGGCTATATTGTTACGGGTATTAAGGATCCGAAAAAAATTCGTGTTGGTGATACGGTTACAACTAAAATGACACCAACTAAAGCGGCCTTACCGGGATATGAACCAGCCAAACAGTTGGTTTTTGCCGGAATTTATCCGAAGAATAATGACTTTCCAGCATTAAAGCAGGCACTGAATAAATTGAGCTTGAACGATACGTCATTTTCATTTGTCGAAGAGCGTTCAGAAGCCTTAGGACAAGGCTTTCGTTGTGGCTTTTTGGGGACTTTTCATTTGGAAATTATTCGTGAGCGGCTGCAGGATGAGTATGGGATTGATGTTTTGACAACAGCGCCGAACGTGACGTACTTCGTTTACCTAAAAAATGGCCAAACGATGAAAATCAATAATCCAGCGCAATATCCTGCTTTTGGCTTGATTAATCACGTGACAGAACCATTTATTAAAGCTGAAATTATGACGCCCAATGATACTTTGAATGCCATTTTAAAATTGGTGGAGCAGCATAAGGGCACGCTGCTTGACTTAGATAATGATGAAGCACAAATTTTAGTGACCGTTAAGATGCCGCTGTCAGAAGTAGCCTACCATTTCTTTTCTGAGTTAAAGTCGGTATCGCATGGTTATGCCACACTTAACACAGAATTTCTGGATTATGAGGATGCCGACTTGGTTAAAATCGAGGTGGATATTAACTATGCGCCGGTTGATTCACTATCATTTGTTGTTCACCGCGGGGATGCACCGCAAATGTCACAAAAATTGGTCAAGGAATTAAAGTATACTGTCCCGCGCCGGCTTTATCCGACGCCAGTGCAAGCAATCGTTGAAGGTAAGGCAATTGCCCGCGTTGATGTGCCGCCACTGCGTAAAAACGCGGCGGTTGACGGCAACCAACGTAGTGTTTCCAAAAAAGCAGCGCTATTAAGACGACAAAGTTTAAATAAACGCCGCGCAGCCCAAGGAGAAGTTAAATTACCACAAGAAGTATTTAACGTCATTTTGGAATTATAGTTAAAGTTGTTAGCGTAAAATATCAAAAACACATACAGAAATAGCGGGCTCATGCCCGCTATTTTTTGTGGTTTAATCGTTTTAAATAATTGCTAAAATTTTCAGAGTCAGCAATTTTGCCATTGGTTTTACCTTCGTACCAGGCAATCTTATCATTGAGAATTTGTAAATGGTGTTGCTGCTGCTTGATTTGCTCTAAAAACTTTGCCCTAGTCTGCTTTAACAGCTGCAATCTTTGCGGAATCGTCTGTTCACCTTGCGCGCGCCAAGCAACATACTTTTTGAGATCAGAGATGCTCATTCCCGTATTTTTTAAGTGCAAGAGAAATCGCATCCAGTTAACGTCGTCATCAGTATAGTAACGTTGTTGGTTAATCAAGCGGTGGGGCTTAATCAGCCCTTCATCTTCGTAATACCGTAGTGTTGACGGTGCCAAGGAGAACATAGCACTGAAATCCTTAATTGTGTATTTCTTAGTCATTAATTATCACCTTTTTTCAAAAAATATCTTAACACGCTCTTGACTTAAAGTTAACTTGAAGGAATAGACTTAATAAAGTTATTAAGGTGGTGGTTAAATGACAAATAAAAATCATTATTTTTATAAGCAAACTGGCGAGATAATCGGTGATTTACAAAAGATTGGCCATATTGATCAGGGCGTAGAATTCTTGCAAGATTTAGGCGATATTAACCTAACTTTTATAAAAGAATAAGAAAGAGGACTTATATTTATGAAAAAACAAACAGCAGGTAGAAAAAATTTAGGCGATTTTGCACCGCAATTTGCCGCATTAAACGATGATGTTTTATTCGGACAGGTTTGGTCAAAAGAACAGGAGTTGTCAGCACGCGATCGCTCGTTGATTACGATTGCCGCGTTAATGGCGATGGGGAATACAGAGCAGATTGGCGCTCACTTAAACATTGGTAAAAATAATGGCATTACTAAAGAAGAAATAGTAGCCGAAATTACTCACTTGGCTTTCTATGTCGGTTGGCCGAAAGCATGGTCGACCTTTAATCGAGCTAAAGAAATTTGGTCAAGTCAAGAAGATCAAGTTGAGCAGCCAGGAGTTTTTGCAACAGGGGCCAAAAATAGTGCTTATGACCAATATTTTGTCGGGCAAAGTTACAACAATTCGTTAGTTAAGCCAGAAGAAAATGGCAGCAGCGTTCCCGTTAATAACGTTACATTTGAGCCTGGGTGCTATAACAATTGGCATATTCACCATGATGGCAGCCAAGTTTTGCTAGCCACAGGTGGTCGCGGTTGGTATCAAGAGTGGGGCAAGGAGCCACAAGAATTAACTCCAGGATCTGTAGTTGTGGTGCATGATGGCGTTAAACACTGGCATGGTGCAGCCAAGGATAGTTGGTTTAGTCATCTTGCAATTACAACTGGCGAGGCCGAATGGCTAGAGCCGGTAGATCCTAAAGAATATGCCAAGTTACCTTAACGATAAGGAAGAGAAAAATGGCAATTAAAAATAAAGTAGTTATTATTACAGGTGCCTCGTCTGGTATTGGAGAGGCTACAGCAAAGTTGTTAGCGCAAAAAGGTGCCAAAGTGGTACTCGCAGCCAGAAGAGAAGCAAAATTGCAGGCACTAACTGCAGAAATTTCAGCAGCTGGTGGCAGGGCAAGTTATCAGGTAACAGATGTTACCAGCGAAAATGACAATCAAAAGTTGGTTCAGTTGGCTTTGGCAAAATATGGCCAAGTTGACGTAATGTTTCTTAATGCAGGCTTGATGCCCAGTTCACGACTGTCAGCATTAAAAACCACTGAGTGGAATAAAATGATCGATGTTAATTTGAAAGGCGTATTAAATGGCTTAGCTGCAGTTTTGCCCCAGTTTAACAAACAAAAGTCTGGGCAAATTATTGCAACGTCATCTGTTGCAGGAGTGAAACCCTATCTTAATGCTGGGGTTTATGGTGCGACTAAATATGCGGTGCGGGACTTAATGTCGGTATTGCGCATGGAATCTGCAACTGACAGGGCCAATATTCGCACAACAACGATTTATCCAGCAGCAATTCAGACAGAGTTGTTGAATACAATTTCTGATGAGCAAGCGGCGAAAGCATTACACCAGACATACAATAACTATCAAATTAGTCCTGAAAGAATTGCGAATATCGTAGCTTTTGCAATTGATCAGCCTGAGGATACTAATATAGGTGATATTACTGTTGGTGCAACGACACAGCCGTGGTAAGGTAAATACCTGTAAGAAAGTTGCACTTGATTGAGAAACATGTATAATAAATACTACGAGCCGACAAAAAACGCGAGATGCGTAATTTTGTTACAAGGACACCCGTCTTAACTGACAGGCACGGGAAGTGCTGGCGTTTGGCCTACCTGATGTGAACAGAAGTAGCCAACCATTTTTGTGAAAAATGGCCTTGACTAAAAAGAGCAAGTTCTTAATTGAACCTGCTCTTTTTTTGTTTATTATTTGATGTATAAAGCCTGTTTTCCCTGCTGGTTATAGCTTCGCTCTAAGTTAGCCCACGGAATTTGTTCATTTTTATGTCCGAATGGATCATTGACATAAACAATTCGCGCTTTTTTATTAAAGCCAGTGATAACACATGCGTGGGAAGAAGGGGTAACGTGAACGTTTCCTTGAGCCGTCCGCCAAGTCTGCATGTCACTAACATGATTGAAGTTAGTCGTTGTAATAATCATGACAGGGTGGCCAGTTGAGACTAACTTCATTGTTTGAATAAAGTCATGTCCAGTGAAGTTTTGAATGCGATTAGTATATTTTCGCGCTACCTGTTCAAGCGGCTCATTATAAACACACCAGCCGGCATTGGCTTGACTCATGTAGCCGACAAATCCCTTGTGAGGGTTACCGCGATATTGACCATTATCAGTAAACGAAGCAACGTGGGCAATGTTTTGCGATAGATCCAGCTTGGTAACTTTTACGCCGTAATAGTTTAAAAGCATACTTAAAGAAGTAACCTCACAACCATTAGGCAGGTCAGGGTACTGATTTTCAAGTGGCACATCGAGTTTTTGCTCAGACTTTAAGGTTAACCAGTCATATTGATTACGCAAACTTTTAGAATTGAAGGCAAAAATAATAACTCCAAGAAGTAGGAGCATCGCTATTAAAGCCCAAATTTTTTTAAATGATTTTGTATTCTTCATAGTTGCTATTTAATCATAAAAAGCTATATATAACCAAAAAAAGCGCTCAATTTAATGAGTGCTTTTTTGTTATTAATTGAAAAATGAATTAGTGATGACTTGCACCTGAAAATGCATCCATGGTGTGGTCTTCGCCTTTAACATCCATACCTTCAACGTCCATACCTGGGCAGTAAACTTCGTCCATTGGGATTCCGCGTTCTTCAGCGAAAGCCTTAGTCAGAGTTTCCATGTCCATCAAGTGGTACTTCTTGTCTGGGTCTTTAGGATCAACGATTTGAATTTGAGCCATCATACCAGCATCTTCGTGTTCAATGATGTGGCAGTGGTACATGAAGACACCAGTGTTTTGGAAGTAAACCTTAATCCGAACAGTTTCTTGAGGAGCAACTTCAACAGTGTCCTTGTAAACGCCTTGTTCGTTTGGATATGGGTCATGACCGTCACGTGATACAACTAAGAAGTGAGCACCGTGAACGTGGAATGGGTGAAGCATACCGTTCTTCTTGTCGTTAGTGTTGGTTACATCCCAGTATTCAGCACTCATCAAGGTTTGCTTCATGTCAATTCTGTTCATAGCGAATTGCTTACCGTTGATTTCGTTGTGGTTGTCCATTGTGACCTTGCGGATTTCCTTGTTTGGATTTACAACTGGGTCATATGGTTTGAACAATGTGTCAGGAATTACACTGTTGTCTTCTTCATACTTGTGAATTCTGAATTCAACTAATTTGAAGTCATCAGTGTAAAGGTTAACAACGTCGCCTTCCTTGTAGTCCTTGAAATCAACAACTACTTGTTGACGTTCACCTGGCCCGATTAAAATCTTGGTCATCTTAACTGGATGCTCCAAGAATGAATCGTCACCAGCGATTTGAGTCATAACCAAATCATCAGTGAAGTGTAATCTCCATTCACGACGGTTAGAACCACCTAAGAAGATCAAACGTACTTTTTGAGTAGTAACATCAACGTAAGGTTTGATAGTAGCGTTGATAACTGGAGTATCACCAAAGATACCCATTGCGTTGTAGTCTGCCTTGTAGTCGAATTGGTTGTCTTCGTGGAAGATCCGGTCTTGTAAGATGATTGGGAATTCATCTTTACCGTAACTCTTAGGAATTGGCAATTTAGCTTCGTTAGCGTCAGTAACAACAACACCCATAGCTAAGCCCATCCATACTTGAGCAGCAGTTGATGGACATGGGTGAGCATGTAACCAAGTAAGAGCAGCTGGTTGGTTAACAACGAAGTCAATGTGCTTTTCTTCGCCTGGGTATACAGGTGAGTGACAAGCACCATCGTTACCTGGTCCTGAAACTTCCATACCATGCCAGTGATAAGTAGTCAATTCTGGCAAGCTGTTCTTCAAAGTTACGTGGACATGTTGTCCCTTGGTTAAGACCATTGTCTTACCAAGAACTGGGAAGTTGTAGCCCCAAGTATGGGTCTTCTTGCCTGGTAAAAATTGAAAGTCGCCTTCTTGGGATTCAATGGTGTACCAAACATCGTTGTTTTCAACCTTATCTGGTTCCAATACTGGCGGAACAATTAACGGAGAAGCTTCAACGCCTTCAGGAATATGGAGTTCTTTGTAACCCATTTCGTGATTCTTGTCAAAGTCCTCTGAATTATAGAAATAATCTGTGTAAACTTTATCTGACATATTCGTCTACCTTTCAGTTAAAAAATTTTAGTAAAAAAATTTCATTACGCCTTAAATTTACTCTTGATGAAAACGCTTGTAAAGTGGTTAAAATCATGATTTTATGCAAATATTATAAAATAAACTCGTTTTCAGAAAAAAACGTGGCAAATGTTATTTAATTAGAAACTAAAATGCGTTAAAAGTAGTGGCATTTTTGCCCGAAAATGCTTGTCCTATTTGCTTACAGAGTTACTTACTAAAGATTAACGTTTTTTAAAAATAAAAATAAATAAATTGTTTTTACAGCCGATTTTGAGTATCGTATAGAAGAATGATGAATTAGGTTATAAATCGAAAAAAAGGAATTTTTAGTTTGAAGATTAATTTAAAAAATTTAACTGAAAAAATTGAGCAAGAAGATTATTTACAGGATTTGGCGAGCATCAAGTATGCCGATTTAAGTAAGTCAAAGGCCAAAATAAAAGAGACTGCTACCAAAATGGTGCAAGAGACGGCGATGGCTATTAAGAAGGGTTCGTTAAGTCACATCGCACTGGAAGTAACGGGCCAGCGGCCAGTGACTTTTGCCTTGGAATCCAATATTATTAACTTGCCTTACAGTAACTATAAAAAGATTGCTAACTTTTTTGAAGAAGGCAAAGATTATCCCGTTAATATTTACTTTGAGACCACGTCCGACTATTTGAATGCATCAAAATTTCGCATTGACCAGCTAGCAACTGAGGCCGAATTACAAGATGAAGATGCAGTTATTGCAAAATTAACGGCGGCAATCGCTGAAAAGATTAAGCAGGTGCGGGAGTATGAGAAGCCAGCCCCAGTAACCAAAAAGGCCGTAGCAAAAAAGGCTGCTGCAAAGAAGACAACGACTAAAAAGGCCGCAAAGAAAACTACTAAGGCAAAGAAGACAACTGCCAAATCAAGCAGTGCTAAAAGTAAAAAAGAGTAATGACTAGTGAAAGTTGAATATGAGCGTTCGGGGTGCAAGCAATTTTTCAAAAAGCACAAGAACGAAGTTAAGATAATTAAAGATTGCATTGCTTCGGCATTGACCGTTCAGGTTGAAACAGGGATGTCGAAGGTTAAACGGGCAGCCAGTGAACGCGTCAATGGTGCCTGCGTTTATGAATGCCGGGTAAATTTGAAGAAGACGGGTTCGGCACGTGTCGCGTTTATTGTTGAAGATGAGAGCCAAATTACCGTGATGTATATTTCATCTACTTTGCAAAAAGATGCCTTTACGCACTTACTTGAACGCAATTTAAAGGAAAATCATTATTCAGCTTAAAGATTGGCAATTTTGCCAGTCTTTTTTTGGTAGATAACTATTCAAAATGAACTTTTTACAATATAATGGAAGCAATCACAGGAGGACTTTTATGTTTAGCTGGAATCTACTTGGCATCTTGTTATGGGTAGTTATTATCCTTTATTTTGTATTTGTGGTTCAGAATATTCGCAAGCGGCGGATTACGATGATTATTAAGAAGCATCGCCGCTTTAGTTGGCCCAATTTTTTGCTGGATATTTTAGAAGTTGTTGTTTTGTTAGTTGGACTTGGTGCGATGTTTACCAAGACCATACTCGATAATCCTGACTTAGAGGATACTAGCGAGATTTCTTCACATATTGTTTATCAGCCGCTGGTAATGGATACAGGGACGGGCAACTCGAGCTATGTGACGATTAATTCTAAAAAGAAAAAAATGGGTACGCAAACTTACACATTCTATCGTTCAGGTAAGCGGGTTAAGGTATCCAGTGACTTTGCGACGGTAGCTTACGGGAAGAACCCGCTGGATTTGAATGCTGAGCGGGTACCTTATAAGGTTGAGCAATTAAAGCAAATGGATAAAAAGTACCAGAAGGCTTACGTTGCGATTTATACCGCGACTTATAAGAAAATTTGGCAGAATGGCATTGGGATGCACGCGGGACACAACGCGATGACCTACTATTTGATTAGAATTCCAGATGCATCGTTTATTAAGCAAAAATAAAAATGGCGACTTCAAAATTGGAGTCACCATTTTTTAATATAATTAATTATGCTTGACCTGTCTGAGCAAGTTGCCGTCAATGAAGGCAAGTAGGAAGCTAGCGGTCAAGAAGTCTAGGACATTGCCGGATGAAAAGGCGGCAAGTAAAACAAAGAGGCTGGCCAGAATAAGAGAACTGACAAGATAGGTTCGTGCTGCGCGGCATTTAAGCCATTGATAAATGCCGTACGCCAGAACGGCTAGGTAAGGACCAACAAATAGCAGCATTCCCAGCCACCCGAGAGCATATATTTGTGCCGAAAAGTCCCGCTCTAAGTTAAAGATATTGTTTTCTCGAGTATATGAAATACCGAAAAATTTGTCTAACCGATTGTTATTGGTTTTAACAACCTGATTGAGCATTGCCTGTTCAATATGGCGGTTTTGCATCCGCGTTTGACCAGGTTCGTTCATGATTTTTAGCCAAAATTCGGGGTCGTATTGGTAAGGGTAACTCTTGAAGACAAACTTGGGATTAAGAGCATAAGCTTGATAGTTTTCTTTAATAAAGCTGCGTAAAAAGTCGTCCCGCTTTTTGCCTTGGGGATATTTGGCTAGTCCCGCTTTGAGTTCGCGTGTTTCAGCTGTTAAGTCATGGTCGGATTGCTTGGCGAGGTAGATTTCGTAATTGTAGCGTTGAATAGCGGGGCCAAACGGTAAAATCACTAACGACCCAAGCTCAATTAAGATGGCGACTAGGATGGCCCAGCCACCTTTTTTAACATCCTTAATAATGTATTTATGGAAGGCAAACAGCAGACAACTAATGATAATGCCGCCAATTAAACCAATTGCGGCCACCTTAGTCCCAATTTCAATCATGGCCAGTGCCTGCACGACATTGAGGGTAATCGTCAGCCAATTAAATTCTGTAAATAAGTAGTACATCATTAGCGGCAGCAGCATAAACAGAACGGCAGAAATCATATTGGTGAAATTGAAAAAGCCCTTGGAAGCCATGTGTGAATAGCCAATATTAGGATTGAAGAACCACATAAAGATGTTGGCACTAATTGTCCCTGTTTCGTAAGACTTAAGCGAAACAACAAACAGGTTGGATAACACAATTGTTCCTGAAAAAAGTCCGGAAACACCCTCAATCACCAGCCGTAATTGCTTTTGCCCAAAATCAAGTTCATCGGTTAAGAACAGGACGATCAGTGGCAGCGCCATGCGAATTAAGTAGAAGGCCTCACTGATTGTTGAGTAGCCGTATCCCGTGGGGTTAATGCTGGTAAAAATACGCACGTGGACAAGATGCAATGCCGAATAAATGACTAGCAGTGCCAAGTAGGCCACTAGCCACTTACGCTGGCCAAGTTTGCGCCACGATTCTCGCTGACTTAAAAAGAGGCCGAGCAAAACGCCAACAGCTAAAATTCGAATAATTGTTGGCAAGGTGAAGGGCAAAATATTGGCAAGCTTGCCGTGATAAAACCAATATAAGTCCAAAAATGGTTGACTGAGAATGAACCAAAACAAAACGGTTCTTGCTTTTTCTTTCAATGTAATTCTCCATTGTTCAAATAAATTATTTTGTTAGCCTAATTTTAGGCAAAAAAGGTGTAAAAAAAAAGAGCAGTGAGTTAAGATCACTGCTTTTTAAGCAAAAAATATTTTTATTTTGTTTTTTCGTCGTCTTCTTGGTCATCTAGCTCGGCCTTAGCGATTTTTTCAATCTTGACATCGCTGTCAGCTAAAGATTGAATTTCCTTAACCTTACGCTTTGGGGCTGCTTTTAAGTTCTTAAAGCTGACAACAAGCTTGTTGTTTAAGTCGCTAATGGCAGTTTTATCAGCTTCATCGAAGTCAATAATTTTTAACATAGCAGAATTTTCGTAGATTTTTTCAACTTTGCCGATAAATGGCTTAGTGAGCTCTTCCTCTGATTTTGCGCTGACAATGTCACCTAATTTTACGTCTGCTTTTTTCAAAATGCGTCTTCCTCTCTCTCCCATGTTTCATTATAATAGAAAGATATTATTATAAAAGTCAATTGTTTTCAAGTAAAGGGAGTCTAGATTTTGCGAAAATTAATATTAATTGCTGGTCCCAGTGGTGCAGGTAAGACAACAATTTCGGAATATTTAACCACGAAATTCAATATTCCACGAGTAGTGACGCACACGACAAGACCAATGCGGGCAGGAGAACAGCAGCATCAGGCTTATCATTTTGAAGATGATGCATCCTTTAGTAAATTACACTTTTTTGAGCATGTTAAATATGGCTCATATCAATATGGCTCAAGTAGGGAGGCTCTGGATGCTGCTTGGCAAAAGAGTGACGTGGTGTCGTTAATTGTTGATATTCAAGGAGCGGCATCATATCTTGAACAATTAAAAGATCAAGTTTATTTCTTGTATGTGACGACTAGTACGAAGCAGCAATTGGAAACAAGGCTGCTTGAGCGCGGGGACGATCCAATTAAGATTCAAGAACGAATGAGCGGGGATGAATTAAACCAGCTGCCAGATGAGTTGACGAGTGATGCCCATATTTTAGTCAACAATGATTGGTCGCTGACTAAGAAGCTGCTAAAGACGATAATTACAGGTCTTTAATGCGGCTAACTTTTTCTTTTTAATGGTTAAAAACAAGCTATAATTGAATTCTCATGATTTTGTAGCTTGTTTGACATAAACGTGTAACATTTGATGAGTAAGATATAACTTGTAGGTTGGAAGCGATGGTGAAACTTTCAGAAGAAAAAGATTATTAAGTTGGAAGAAGCGAAAGTTTTGGGACATAAACATAGTTTAATCAAATTAATTACGGTTATATCATTATTCTTTGTTGGCAGTAGTACTGCCGTTTCTGCAGTTGCTAGCACAAGTGAAGTTGTTAGCGCCAGTGCAGTCACTAAAAAGCGCAACGCTGTTGTTAAACTTGCTAAAAAGCAGGTTGGCAAGAGTTACGTTTATGGTGCAACTGGTCCTTACTCCTTTGATTGCTCCGGCTTAGTTCAATACGTTTTCCTCAAGGCTGGTAAAGTAACTTTGCCAAGAACAACCTATTCACAAGTTACATTGGGCAAGAATGTTTCCTTAAACAAACTCAAGAAGGGCGATTTGCTTTTCTGGGGTTCACCTTCTGCACCATATCACGTGGGGATTTGCGTTGGCAATAATAAATTTGTCCATGCTGCAACTCCTGATCAAGGTGTTATCGAACAAACAATTAGTACCTACTTCTATCCATCAGCAGCTAAACGAGTTCTTAATTAAGTTAAAGCTGTAACATCTTTTTAACATAACAATTAAATTTAACTGAGCTTTTTCGGAAAATTATTTTATGAAAGGGCTTTTTACATACTAGTATCTGTTTTGTAACATTTATGTAATATAACACGAGTAAAATTTACAATGTAATGATAGAAGTATAACAATAATGGTTGGTCTTTCTTCAACCATTTAGTGTAAATGGGAGAATTTGATTTTGAAAATTAAGAGTAATATAGCTAAATTCACTACAGCTGCAGCTCTTGCTATTACTGGCATTGCGGCTGTCAATGCTGTTAATGCAAATTCGATGACATCAAATGTTGCAGCTGCGACTAATAAAGTCACGGTTAATTATGTTCCGGGATATGGAATTAATATCTGGAATAGTTACGAAAATCCAACTTTCACTGGTCAAAGAGTTCAACATGGCACTGTTGTTAATGTAATTGACAGTGAAACAGATGCCAAAGGAAATGTTTGGTATGAAATTGGTCCTGATCAATGGATTCAAGCGCAATACACGGTCAAAGGCAGTGTAGCTGCTAAGCACGTGGCAACTTCAACTAAGCAAGCTAAGAAAGTTGTTAAATTAGCTAAGGCAGAAGTTGGTAAGGCTTATGTTTGGGGCGGCACTAGTCCAAGCGGCTTTGATTGTTCTGGCTTAGTTCAGTATGTTTATAACCAAGCTATTGGCAAGGATTTAACGCGCACAACTTATACTCAAGTTAAGCAAGGTAAGGAAGTTTCAATGCAAGATTTGAAGCCTGGCGACTTGCTTTTCTGGGGTTCAGCTGATTCACCATACCATGTAGGAATTTACATCGGTAACAATCAGTTCATTCATGCGGCAACACCAGAGCAGGGTGTTATTAAGGCAACTCTTAGTTCATACTTCTATCCATCAGTTGCTAAACGGGTTCTTAATTAAAAGCTAAAATAAAATGAGGCATTTAGAAAAATCTTTCTAGGTGCCTTTTTTGTATTCTTAAATGCCATGACTTGATTAAAAATTTCAGTCGATTAAAATAAAGTTATAGGTCGAATTATAAGCACTTTTCGCTACCAAAAAAAGGAGAGCCAATGTTAATGAAACGTAATTTTTTGAAAATGGGGCTAGCAGCGGCTTTAACCTTAACAGGCATTGCTACTGTTGCTCCGCAAAAGGCAGTTAACGCGGCAACATTAAAAGAACCAATTAAGCAGGTTCAGATTAATTATTTACCCGGTAAAAGTATTAAAATATGGACGAATTATGAGGGCGGGCGACTCATTAATTTTCGGGCAAAAAATGCCAGCAAGTGGAACGTTGCTGACACCGCGGTCGATAAAAAAGGTAAATTATGGTACAAGGTTGGCGTTGATGAGTGGATCGAAGCCCGCTATACAGTAGAAGTAACGGCTAACGCTGATGCTGCGGCAACTTCTAAACCGCAAGTTCAGGTTCCAGCCAAAAAGCCCAAAAAAACTAAACCTGCTAAAGCTACGGCACCAGCAGCTAGTAAACCAGTTGAGAGTAAGCCTGCTGCTAATAATACCGTGACGACAGTTGCCAATACGGTTGTCAGCGGTAATGTTAGTCAGCGAGCTAAGGCAGTCGTTAATTTAGCTGAAAGTCAAGTTGGTAAAAGTTACGTTTGGGGCGGCGATGGTCCCGACAGCTTCGATTGCTCGGGCTTAGTGCAATATGTCTATAATCAAGTTGGCGGCGTTAGTCTGCCACGAGTCACAACAGATCAGGTCAAGGTTGGCACGACAGTTGATATGAGTCAATTGCAGCCGGGCGATTTGCTCTTTTGGGGTTCGACGGACGCACCTTATCACGTGGCGATTTATGTTGGTGATAACCAATATGTTAGTGCAGCAACTCCTGAGCAGGGCGTAGTTTTACAGACTCTTAGCTCATACTTTTACCCGTGTGTGGCTAAACGAGTTTTATAATAGAATATTTACGTAAATTGCAAGTTCAATTTGAACAGAAAATAGTTTGGACGATTTGACGTAAAGATTGTTCGTGGAGATATAAAACCTAAATGGTTACGTGATTTTCAAACGAGGGATGCTTATCTTTAAGATGGGCAGGTATGGTAAAATATAAAAAGTTCATTGTTAACTTCTTTCTAGAAAATTTTGTATTAATTATATTCTATTAAAGAAGTGCAATGGACTTTTTATTTTTTAATTAACCAAAGTGTTCAACTTCATTTTATTATCTACTATAACTTTAAAAAATAATAATTAAAGCTAGAATTAAAAATATAACTCTACTAGCGCACCCATCAAATTAAAATATGTAATGAAGGGCTATTATGTTAAAAAACGAAATTCTTAATTATTTGAAAAGACAAACTAAGACAATCGACATAGAAAATCTAGGAGAAGAATATACGGCTAATGGAATTGCTAAGCAATTAAATGCTAAACGTAATACTGTCAGTGTTTATTTAAATCAATTAAATAATGAGAAAAAATTGGTTAAAGTCGATTCACGACCAGTGTATTACTTTCATAAGAATGAATTTGAACGTCAGAATTTTAAATTGCAAAAAAATTGCTATAAGTCAGTGAGTGAAATTGAAAATAAAACACAAGATATTTTTAAAAGCTTTACCAAAATCAATCCAAGTTTAAAAGAAAGTATTGAGCGTGTTAGGGCTGCTATTTTATATCCCAACAATGGGTTACCTTTGTTGATTACTGGTGAAAGTGGTACTGGTAAAAGTTACTTAGTAAGTTTGATTAATCGTTTTTGTCGCAATTACAAACTTATTGCTCATAATGCTCCGTTTATTACTATTAATTGCGCCCAATATGCTGATAATCCTGAACTATTAACTAGTAATTTGTTTGGCTATACTAAAGGAGCTTTCACTGGTGCTGATAGTGATCATCAGGGAGCTTTTGTTGAAGCAGATGGTGGAATTCTATTTTTGGATGAGGTTCATCGTTTAGGGCCAAAAGGACAAGAAAAATTATTTACGTATTTAGACCAGGGCCTTATTTATCCAGTAGGTGAAACTAAAAAAGGGAAAAAAGTAAATGTTCGTCTGTGCTTTGCAACTACCGAAGATTTAGAAACTAGTTTTTTAACAACATTTATGCGTAGAATTCCTGTAAAGATTACTTTGCCTCCACTTAGTCAGAGAAGTAAAGATGAACGCTTAAATTTAGTTTATACATTGCTTAATAATGAACAAAAAAAGGTTGCTAAACCGCTAATAATTAGTGATCAAGTTTTAGATATACTAGCTAATTATCAACCAATAGGTAATATTGGGAGCTTAAAGAATGCAGTTAGAATGACAATTGCGCAAGCAAATGCTGAACAGCAACATAAAGCTGAAATAAACATCACAGCTTATCAGTTACCATCTGATGTGCTAGCTAAGAGCAAAAATGAGCTCTATCATAATCCAGGAAAATCTGTGAGGATAACCAATGAAACTGAAATTGATGATTTGATTGCGCAAAGTTTTCCAGAAAAGAAAATTTTTCTTAATAGTTTGCAGCAGTTAACTTCGACTTATGAGCAAAGTAATTATGATTTGCGGCAATGCGAATCGAAACTTAAACAAGTTGTATATCAGCTATTTGACACTCTATTATTTGAAAAAGATAACAGCAAGCAAATCCCTTTATTGTCTTATATTATTGAAAGTGTCAAACATCTTTTTGATCAGTTAACCAATGCCTATCAACTAAAAATTAGTGGTAATGCCATTTATGCGATTAGTTACTATTTGTTTGAACGTCAGAAGATTCAATGGAATATTGATGAGTTTGCTAATAAAGAAATTCTGCTAAAGTTGAATAGGAATGTCCAGCAACAATATGCAGACGTTTATGTTTATGTTACGAAGCTAATTAATTTAATCAGGGATAATTTAGATATTGAATTAAATGAAGTAGACTATGTATTTTTAACTGTTTATTTGAATAAATTAGAGATAATTACAAAAACAGGTTTAATTAAGGCGATTGTACTAGCTCATGGTTATGCCACTGCTGGCAGTATTGCTAATGTTGTAAATCGCTTGCTTAATACCCATATTTTAGATGCTTTTGATATGCCACTTAATGTTAGTGCACAACAAATTGCTAACGAAATTATTGATTACAGCGAAAATAATGATGTTAAGAACGGTCTGATTATTTTAGTTGATATGGGTTCATTGAAGGAAATCGAGAAATTATTTCCAAGGCAGATAAATGCTCCTGTTCTCTTAATGAATAACGTTTCTACTACTTTAGCACTTGAAGTAGGAGAGAGTATTCTAAAAAAGCAAAGTTTTCGTGAAATTAGTCAAGCAGCGCAAAAGATTAGCAAGTTGGAAATCAAGTTAACTTATCCGGAAACTAATCGGCCTAAAGCAATATTAACTACTTGCTATTCTGGTATCGGTACTGCTACACATGTTGCAAGAATGTTAGAACGATGTTTGCCAGATAGTAAAAAAATAAAAATAGTTCCCTATGAATATCAAGCTTTGAAAGATATTCATAAGGTTGAGACTATTAAAAAAATGTACAATGTTTTAGGGATTATTGGTACTGAAGACCCTGAAATTACTGGAATAGATTTTATTTTTTTGGAAAAAATACTCTCTGATAAGGGTACAGCTCAATTTAAAAAGTGGTTGGGTAATGTATTTACGGATCATGAAATTGCCAATATTTCTAATGATTTAGTTAAGAACTTTTCATTGGAAAGAACGATTAATTCAGTAACTATTTTGGATGCGTCCAAGATAATTGAGGATATTACAATTTTTCTGCAAGTAATAGAAAGAAAATTTGCAATAACATTGTCAAATCAGAAAAAATTCACGTTGTACGTTCACATTAGTTATTTGATTGAAAGGTTAATCAGAAAAGAAGCTAATAATCTTAGCTCCGACTATGAAAAAGAGTTTTCCAAAAAATATGGACAGGATTTAGAAAAAATTGAAGCGGCATTTAGTGTGATAAAAGATAATTATAGTGTGAAAATTCCTATTTCGGAGTTAGTTTATATTGATCAAATTATTTTTAATCATCGTTAATTTAGTATGACTGATAAGTTTTTTTGTCAGTCATGCTTTTTTTGTTATAACTTGGCATAAAAATTGCTAATAGATTTATGAATGATAATTTGCTAACTAATAATTTGTTAGTGATACTTAACCGTATAGAGGAGGATTTATAGTGAATGTACAATTTTGGCAAATAGCACTGATCGTGATATATGGGTTCTTTATTAATTATGATAAAAATGGCCCAATGATTGGTACTTCACAACCTGTAGTTGCTGGATTTCTGGTTGGTTTAATTTTAGGTGATGTTTCTACTGGATTGTATATTGGTGGGACGCTCCAGTTAATGACATTAGGAATTTCTAGTTTTGGTGGTGCATCTGTACCAGATTATCAAACAGCTGCATTGATCGGAACATATATTGCAATAACAACAGGTCAAAAAGCAGCAATTGGAATTACTTTAGCTATCCCAGTTGCAATGCTTATGGTAGAACTTGATGTTTTGAAGTGGACAATTAATATTTATTTCCAAAACAAAGCTGAGAAATATGTTGACGAAGAAAAATATGGAAAAATTGAAATAATGCAAATTTGTGGTGTAGTTACTACAATGTTAGCTTCAGGATTACCTGTTTTACTGACAGTTATTGCAGGTCCTTCATTGGTAAAAGCTATCATTGCATTCATTCCGCAATGGGTAACTGGTGGTTTAAGTGTTGCTGGTAATTTGCTACCTGCATTAGGTATTGGCTTATTACTACGCTACTTACCTGTAAAAAGCTATTTTGGTTACTTAATTATTGGTTTTATTGCCGCAGTGTATTTGAAGATGAGTGTGCTAGGAATTGCTTTAGCTGGTGCAGCTGTTGCATTAATCTTGTATAAGAAGAATAGTGAATCACAAAATAATCTGCAAAGTACAGGAGGTATGGACGAAGATGAATAATAAAGTAAGTAATAAAACAAAGAATCGTGTTTTATTTAGATGGATTTTAAATGGTGGTGCCTCATTAAACTATGAAAAGATGATGGGGCTAGCATATACCTATTCAATGTTGCCTTTTTTAAAAGAAAATTATGCAGGTGACCCTAAGGGCTTAAAAGAATCCGTAAAAACTCATTTGCAATTCTTTAATACTAATCCATATCTTGCTCCTTATGTATTAGGAATGAACATAGGAATTGAAGAGAAAGAAAAATCCAAGAGTTTAAAAACAATCATGGGTCTTAAGACAGGTCTGATGGGGCCGTTAGCCGGATTAGGTGATAGTGTTTTTGTTGTTATTCCTTGGACAATCTTTGGTGCTATTGCTGCTAACATGGCTTTAAGTGGAAGCCCGTTAGGAATTTTCTTATGGTTTATTGTTACTTGGTTACTTCGTGCATTAGGTATTCCGTTGTTTAAGGCAGGTATGAAATCAGGAACTAGTTTACTTACTTCAATTGAAACCAAAATGAAATTAATTACGGAAAGTGTTTCAATTTTGGGCTTGATGGTTGTTGGTGGATTGATACCTACTGTTGTAAAACCTAACTTAGCATTAAAGTTTAAGCAGGGCTCTTTAACCATGACAGGTAATCAAATTTTAAATCAAATTATGCCAGGTTTATTACCTGCTGCATTGGTATTTGGTGTTTATTACTTATTAGGTAAAAAAGTTAAACCAATTTACATTATTTTAATTATAATCGTGTTAGCTATCGTATTATATGTGTTAGGAATAATGAAATAATAGTTAAAGAAAGTTGGATATTGTTATGGAAGGTATAATTCATATTAGAATTGATGATCGGCTAATTCACGGTCAAGTTGCAACATTGTGGACCAACGAATTGGGTGCAACAAGAATAATGGTTATTAATGATGAAGTATCTCAAAATGAGGTTCAAAAGACAATGCTTAGAATAGCAGCTCCATCAAACGTTTCGACGTCATTAATTTCAGAAGAAAAAGCAACTAATAATATTAAAAACGGTAAGTATAAAGGCCAACGTGTGTTAGTTATCGCTAAAGACCCACAAACATTGGTTAGACTTATTGATAATGGCTTAGATATTCATAAGATTAACGTTGGTAATATGTCTACTAGGGATAATACACGCCATATTAAAGCTAGTGTTAGCATAACTCCTGAAGAAGAAGCAGCTTTTCATGAGTTACTAGACCGTGGGGTTGAAATTACTGCAATAATGGTACCAACCGATAAGAAAGTATATTTAAAGGATATAATTTAAATTTAAAAAGGGAGAAAAGATTTGTTTAAAATAGTTATTGCTTCACATGGACCTTTTGCTGCTGCGATGAGAGAGTCATTAAAGCTTTTCTTTCCTGAAGAAAACGATATTATTACGGTCAGCATAGGTGAAGATGGCTTAGCTTCATTTCAAAAAAGAATGGATCAAGCAGTAAATTCTGTTAAGGGTGAAAATGTTTTATTTTTAGCAGATTTACCCTATGGGACTCCTTTTAATGAAATTGTTAAAAGAATGTCTTTAGTAGGTAAGGATTCAGAAATATTAGCTGGCGTTAATATGCCAACTTTAATTGAAGCAGTAAACTTGAAAAATCAAGGTTTCTCTGTGGAAAAGGCTGTTCCTAAGCTTTTTGAAAGTAGTAAATTGCAAAGCTATACAGAAAAATTGAATTCTTTAGGCAATGCAGATGACGAATAAAATTAAAAGTAGTAAGAACACATTCTTACTACTTTTATTGTTTATAAAGACATGGAGAAATATTTAATGAATTTGATTCAAAAAGCAAATCAAACTTTGCAAACTACTGAAAAACGTAGATACACATATCATTTGTCTCCGAACTCTGGTTGGTCAAATGATCCTAATGGATTAGTATTTTTTAAAGGCATGTATCATGTGTTTTTTCAAAATAATCCATTTGCGACAAACACTGATAATATTTTTTGGGGGCACTTTGTATCAAAAGATTTGATTACTTGGAAACAAATAGATTTTGCGCTAGCGCCAGATGAAACTTATGACCAAAACGGTTGCTTTTCAGGTAGTGCAATAGTGATAGAAAATAAATTAGTTTTAGCATATGCCGGACATAGAAATGTTAGGGACTCTTATGAAGAAACAATTTGTCTAGCTGAAAGTACAGATGGAGTTCATTTTAAAAAGTATCAGAATAATCCTGTAATCAAACGGGATGCAAAAATAAGCACTCAGCGCTTTAGAGATCCTAAAATCTTTAGAAAAAATGATTCTTATTATATTTTAGTTGGAAGTGAGAGTATTGAGGGTAGAGGTCAATTGCTTCTTTATAGAGCTAAAAATATTTATAAGAACTGGAACTATGTTGGTAAACTTATTAATAAAAATAAGGACTTAGGTAATATGATTGAATGCCCAGATTACTTTTCTATTGCTGAAAAAAGCGTTATTTTAGGCTCACCTAAGGGAATAAAAACTACTGAAAAACATGGATTTAATACTTTGTATTATATAGAAAATGACTTTCCTTTAAACTCAAGTTTACCTGACGGTAAAAAAATTGATTTTGGGTATGATTTTTATGCTCCGCAAACCATTTATGATCCAATTAATAGGCGCAGAATATTAATTGGTTGGTTTGGTTTGCCAGAAGAGCAGGAAAAAGAGAAAAAACATAATTTTATGAGTATCGGTGCCTTAACGCTACCAAGGTTTTTGCAAGAAAAGAATGAAAAGCTGCTATTAAATCCTATTTCAGAAATGAATAATCTTCGAATAGACAGTGGAACGTTAATTCAAGATTCTCAACATTATTCTAGTGTATCTGAATTTTTGTTTACAAGTTTACCTCAAAATTTTATTATTAAAATTGTTTCGCCTAAGGCAGAATATATAATAAATTATAATGAGGCTTTAAAAATTGATGTTCATGATGAAATTAGAAATCATGTTAACAAAATTGAAAAGGTAAATAAAATAAAAAAGATTGACTTGTACATTGATAACGGTCTAACAGAAGTTTTTATAAATGATGGGAAATATGTCTTTACTAACAAGTGTGAATTTTCAAATGAGTTAATAAGCATTAAAATTTCTGCAAGTGAAAAAATAAGTGGAATTAATTATCGTTTAAAGTCAATCTTTAAATAAAAACTATAAAGGAGTTAAGCAAATGATTTTAGGATCAATTGAAGCTGGGGGAACGAAATTTGTGTGTGCAATTGGTAATGAGAATTATCAAATTAAAGATAAACTTACCATTCCTACAACTACGCCTGAAGAAACATTAAGAAAAACGGCTGATTATTTTGAAAAATTTGCTGTTGACGCAATTGGAATTGCTTCGTTTGGTCCGATTGAAGTACGTTCAACAGCGCCTAACTACGGTTTTATTACGGATACACCAAAAGCAGGTTGGCAAAATACAGATTTTGTTGGCTATTTAAAGTCTAAAATTAATGTGCCAATGTTCTTTACTACGGATGTTAATGGCTCAGCCTATGGAGAATATGTTATGTCTTTGTTAGGTAATGAGAACATTGACAGCCTAGTTTATTACACAATTGGTACAGGTGTAGGCGGTGGCGCCATTATTGATGGCAAGCTTATTGGTACTCAAGGACATCCGGAAATGGGGCATGTTTTGCTTAAGCGGCACCCAAATGACCTGAATTTTGCTGGTGTTTGCCCATTTCACCAAGATTGTCTTGAGGGTTTGGTTTCTGGACCGACATTTGAAGCTCGCTTAAATAAACCTGGTAAGGAAGTACCTTTATCTGATCCAACTTGGGACATCATGAGCTATTATGTGGCGCAAGCAGCTTTGCAAGTTACACTGATTTTGCGGCCAGATAAAATTATTTTTGGCGGTGGCGTAACTAGTGAGGAATTTTTACAAAAGGTGCGTTGTGATTTTGCTAAAATATTGAACAATTATGTTCATGTTCCTGCACTTGAACAATATATTATTCTACCGGAAATCCAAGATAATGGTTCGGCTACTGTGGGTGATTTTGCTTTAGCAAAGAGATTATTGAAAGAATAACTATTAGTCATAAAAAATGATGACAGTTATGGCAGTATAGGCTTTGCTTATGGGGCTCAATTGGAAGTGGTTTAAAAGCAGCTTGAAAGTTGGGACAAATGCTTGAAGGTAGGGTTAGTTCGGTAACTAATATTTTGGTAAGGTGATCAGAATTATAATAAAAATGAGGAAAAGTTAGATTAGGATCTTTAATAGCAAATAAAAGCTTAGTAGAATAGTTATCAATAGAGGACATAGAAAAGCCCCAACCTTTCTTGAGTAGTATTGGGAAATTTGAGGCGAAGTTATGGTCTCTATTTTTGTATAAAAATATCCTGTTAAAGAATACTACAAGGTATCATTAACAGGAAAAAATGTACAAAGAATAGAATATTTAATAAAAAACAGTTAGATGATGTAAAAATCAACTAACTGTTTTTTGCGTTGCAATTATTTAAATAATATATTTTTGAAATTGTGCCTGCTTTTCTGGAGCTAAGCGAACACAAACGTGAATGCCATCAGCTTGATATTGCTCGTCCATTACTTGAGCGTGCTCGTGCAAGTAAGCTAATTCTTTGCCATCAGTTAAAGGGAGCAATAGGTTTAGCTGTTCATAGTTGGCAAAAATGCGTTTAGTAATCAGTTGCGCTAGCATTTTAATTGAGGCTGGATCAGTTGCTGCATATAAAATGTCACTGCCTTCAATCTGAGGGTAATTACGCTCGGTCTTGTCCGCCTTGTTATAGGCAGTAATCATCGGGATGTCTTTGATGCCAATTTCTGCCAGCACATTTTGCGTGGTACGAATCATTTGGATCATGTTCGGGTCAGCAGCGTCAACAACATTGATCAGCAGGTCAGCATCTTTTGCTTCTTGCAAAGTTGCCTTGAATGATTCCACCAAGTTGTGAGGTAATTTGGAAATAAAACCAACGGTATCAGACAAGATGAAGCTGAAATTGTTCCCCAATTCAATTCGGCGAACGCTAGTATCTAGTGTTGCAAACAGCATATTTTTGACAAAAACCTGTTTGTCGCTATTTTCAGTGCTGAACTCTTGCAACAAGCCATTCATTGTTGTTGACTTGCCCGCGTTAGTGTAGCCCACCAGAGCAACCTTGGGGATATGGTTTTGGTTGCGGCGCTTAGCCTTGATTTCTTCTTGCCCCACAATAGCCTTCAGCTCTTTTTTAATCGCAGAAATTTGCTTGCCAATTGTTCTGCGGTTCATTTCTAGCTTCGACTCACCAGCACCACGATTGGCGAAACCACCGCCAGTTGAACCACCATTGCCGCGCTGTTGGTCAAGGCTATTTTCTGAAGGGTGCAACCGAGGCAATTCATATTGCAATCGTGCCAGTTGCACTTGTAATTTGGCTTGCTTGGAGCGGGCACGACTAGCAAAAATTTCGAGAATTAATTCTGTTCGGTCAATTACTCGTAATTTGGTTAATTTTTCTAAATTACGAATTTGCACTGGTGATAGTTCGTCGTTGATAATTAATACTTTGGCTTTTAGACCACGAGCCATATCTTTAATTTCGTTGATTTTACCAAGGCCAAAGTAGGTTCCGGCCACAACTTGGACGGCGTTTTGATGTGATTGACCAACGACTTCCATGTTGTTAGCTGCGGTCAAATTGGCTAGCTCAGTCATGTAGTAGTCGAAGTTAGGATCATTTAAATTGACGCCTGCAAGGTAGGCCTTGATTTTTTGAGGTGTGTTATCGATCATTTGCTGTTCTTTCTAATGTAATCATTTTAATGGTAAGTAATTAGTTTAATTGTAGTACAAAAATTGCTTCCTGCGAAAGAAGTTAATTTAGACTTTTGCTAGTTTAAGCCGGCTTAGTCAATTAGTTGCACCAAAAATAATTAATTGGCGTGACTTATCGATTAGGGTACTTCATGTTTGAATGATTAAGGAAGCGATTACTTAGAAAGGAGCACTCATGTTAGAGAAGCTGAAAAAAGAAGTCTATGAAGCCAATATGCAATTACCTAAGCTTGACCTAGTAACGTTTACTTGGGGGAATGTTTCGGGAATTGACCGTGATAGTGGCTTATTTGTTATCAAACCTTCTGGTGTAGCGTACGAGCAATTAAAGCCAGAAGATATGGTCGTAGTTAATCTTAAGGGTGAAGTAGTAGAGGGCAAGTTGAATCCTTCTAGTGATACACCAACGCATACAGTTTTGTATAATGCATTTTCTAAAATTGGTGGAATTGTTCATACCCACTCGCCTTGGGCTGTATCGTTTGCGGCTGCCAAGATGGATATTCCAGCGATGAATACAACTCATGCCGATACATTTTACAATGCGATTCCTGCAGCTGATGCTTTAACTCAAAAAGAGATTGAGGAAGACTACGAAGGCAACACTGGCAAGGCAATTGTCCGGACGTTTAAAGAACGCAATTTAGATTACGAAGCAACTCCAGGATCACTTGTTAGTCAGCATGGACCGTTTTGTTGGGGAGCAACACCTCAAAAGGCGGTTTACAACGCGAAGGTTTTGGAAGTTGTAGCTGAAGAAGACTACCACACGTTGCAATTGACTAGAGCTAATAGTGAATTACCGCAATATTTACTGGACAAACACTATTATCGCAAGCACGGCAAGAATGCCTATTATGGCCAAGATAACGCGCAATCAATGACGCATGCAAAACGGTCTTAGTTTTGCTAGTCAATTAGTTGCACTAAAATTGGTTGCTTGGCGTTACTTATAAAGCGCTTTTATAAATGGTTAAATATTTGGTGTAAGAAGACAAATGGGAGGTGAATAAATGGAATTATTAAGTCCAAAGCTGGTTTTTGCACAAGTTAAGGCTAATTCTGCTGATGAAGTTATTCACTATTTAGCAACTCAGCTTAAAGATAACGGTAAGGTCAAAGATACTTTTGAACAGGCTGTAAAAGAACGTGAGCAAATTCATCCAACAGGATTACCTAGTGGAAAAATCGCGGTGGCAATTCCACATACCGATGTCCAGTATGTTAATGAAGCTGCAATAACTTTTGCGACATTAGCTCATCCGGTTGAATTTCATAACATGGCTGTAACTGACCAGCTATTAGAAGTTCAAATTGTCGTTATGTTAGCTTTGAAGGATCCACATAGTCAAGTGGAAATGTTACAAAAATTAATGGCTTTATTTCAGAATCAAGAATTATTGGCTCGCTTACAAAAAATTACTGATAGCAAGCAGCTCTATGATGCTGTAATTAAGCATATTTAATAAATATTATTTGGGAGGAATTATTTATGAAACCGATTATTGATTTCATCATGTATATTGTTGGATTAGGACCAACTGTGCTAATTCCAATTATCATGCTAATCTTTGGTCTGTGCGTACGTGTACCGTTTACTAAGGCACTGCGTGGCGGTTTAATGGTTGGTATTGGTTTTATTGGGTTGAACGCCACTGTTTCAATTTTAACTGATGTAATGAATCCAGCTATTAAGAATATGATTCAAGTTATGCACCTGAACTTGCAAGTTATTGATGTTGGCTGGCCGTCAGCTTCCGCAATTGCTTATGGTACTGCAGTTGGTGTAAGTATGATTCCGTTGGGAATTGCGATTAATATCTTAATGCTAGTAACCAAGACTACTTCAACAATTGATGTTGATATTTGGGACTTTTGGCACTTTGCCTTCAGTGGTTCACTTGTTTATGCTCTAACTAAAGATATTGTTTTGAGTCTATTCTTAGCTAGTGTCAACATGATTGTGATTATGGTAACTGCCGATAGAACAGCTCCGTTATCAGAAAAATACTTGGGCTTGCCGGGGATTTCAATTCCTCATGGATATGCAGGTTCATTTGTTCCAATTGCCATTGTCTTTAACTGGATTATTGACAAGATTCCAGGTGTTAACAAGATTCACATGGATGCTAAAGACTTCAATAAGAAGTTCGGTTCATGGGGTGAACCAACATTGTTGGGATTTGCCATTGGGATTATTATTGGTATCTTAGCTTATGGCTTTATTCCAGGCATGACGATTGCAACTAAGTTAGGTAAGATTATGTTAATGGGTGTTACTTTATCAGCTGTGATGATTATCACCCCTAAGATGGCAGCACTACTTTTACAAGGTGTTGTTCCTGTTTCAAATGCCATTCAAGCATTTACACAGAAGAAGTTCTCTGGTAAGAGAAAGATTTACATTGGGATGGATACTGCTGTTGGTATTGGTAGCCCCGTAGTCTTAGCTTGTGCTACTTTAATGATTCCAGTAGCTTTACTGTTTGCCTTTATTTTACCAGGTAACCAATTCTTACCAACTATTGGTTTGGTTGGCTTTGTCTTCATGTTCCCATTAATTGTTTCAATAACTCACGGAGATTTCTTTAGATCATTTATTATTGGTGCGGTCAACGTCGTTATCGGTTTATGGATTGGTACGAATTTAGCACCATTAGTTACTAAATGTGCTAGAGCTGCTCACTTTGCTTTGCCAAAAGGCTCATCAATGATTTCAAGTATTGACTATGGTTCTAACCCATATCCTTGGTTAATTGTTCAAGTAGCACCATTTAAGATTGCTGCTTATGTAATTGGGATTATTTTGATTGTTGGTTTATGTTGGTGGAATAGAAAGAAAATTGTTGCCGAAGAAAGTCAATTAGCAGCAAGTAAGAGTAAAAAATAAATTTTAATTTAAAGGAGAATATATTATGAAAAAGATTTTAGTTGCCTGTGGTGCAGGAGTAGTTACTAGTACTAGTGCAATGAACAAGTTGCAAGAAGAACTAACTAATCGTGGAATTGATAGCGATAAATATACTTTGGGCCAATCTTCAGTTGCTCAAGTTGAATCACTCGCAAATGATTATGACTTGGTAATCACAACAACACAATATGATAATGATGCAATTAAGATTCCAGTAATTAATGGATTGCCATTATTAACTAACATTGGCGTTGATGCTGTAATTGACGAAATTATTGATAAGTTGGATCTTAATTAAGCCTGTAAAGGATATTTTGGCTAAAGAGAATATCGCTGTAATTGAAGGGTGATTGGTGTGACGAGGAATGGTTCTGTTAAATTAACAAATGCTAACAAATTATTAGAGTATTTGGCAAAAGCACCTGATTTTATTAGTTTGAAAGAAATAATGGAAACTTTTAATATTTCACGCAGAACAGCTTTTAATTGGCTAAGCTCAATCAATCAGGAATTACAAAAAAATAATTTAGCAGAAATTGTTAATATCCCACGCTATGGTTATAAAATGACCGATCAAACCAAAAAGGTAATAACTAAGCATGATAATAGATTGCAAGTTGTGCCTAAGTCGACAAGAACAGTTGTTAGTGCGCTTGACCGGCAAACGATTATTGTTCTTTATTTAATCGGTAGTGGCAAAAACGTTTCAATTAATGAATTAGCTGACCAGTTTGCTTGTTCTCGTAATACGATTATTAAGGATTTTAAACTAATTAAGTCCCGTTTTCCGTTATTAACAATTGCTAGCTCGCGAACTGGGCATCAAATTGTTAGTAGTGAAACTGCTATTAGATTGACTGTCTATGAATTACTGCTTCATCATAATAAATTAGCATTTAACTTTATTAAAAAGCTGAATTATTCAGTAACGGCAACAAGAAAGTTGGTCGTTCAGGCGCAACAAAAGCTGCAGATGAGTTTTTCTGAAAATTCTATTCAGCAATTAACTTATTGGTTAATGTTTAGTAACTGGCGCATTAGTCATCACCACCATCTTCAAGATAATGATGATGACTATTCATGGATTGCTGCTAATACTAAAGGTGTGTTGACTACATGTTCAAAGCTACTTTTAAAGTTAACCAATCAGGACTGTTTAAAGGGTGAGGTCACTTTTCTTAGTAAAATAATGCTTTGTTCACAGGCGACTGAAGTTACTTGTGTAAAACCAAGTTTATATCATGACCTTGCCAATATTGCACAAGAAATAATTTTTCGTTATGAACAGCTAACAGAACAACAAATTTCGTATAAGTTGTTTACTAAAGTGTTGTGTAATCATCTTTATGCCACCTTTTTCAGGGTCAAGTTTGGGATTCCCTTTTCTTCAAATGAAGTTGATGAAATTAAGCGGCAATATCCAGAGCTGATCAAGTTCACTGCGGTTGCATGTGCGCCACTTGAACAATATTTACAAAAGAAATTGCCAACTGAAGAAGTAGCATTAATTTGTTTATATTTTGGTTCAATTAGTAGCAAAGGCTATCAAGATTTTTCAAATGGGGATAAGCTCAAGCGGGCATCTTTAGCTGAAGTGCTAGTTGTGTGCTCTAGCGGCATTGGAACTTCGGCCATGCTCTATCATGAGCTTAGTCGCCTGTACCCGTTAATTAAATTTTCTCCACCGCTTGAAATTCGTGACCTAGAGCAAATTTTTGCCAATACATATCAGGCACGGTTAATTGTCAGCACTGCACCACTTAATGCAGTGGCTTATCCGATACCAATTGTTAATGTCAAAGCAGTTTTGACTAAGCATGATCAGAGCATTATTGAAAGCTTTTTACGTGAGAAAGTTCCTCGTAAAATTGAGCATAATGCGAGTGCAGTCGATAGTTTGGTATCAATTATTAATGAATATGCGGATGTTAAAGATGAAAGTGGCTTAAGATTAAGTCTAGATAAATTTATTTTTCCTGAAAACAATAAGAGTAGTCATAGCGACTTACCTAATTTGGGCAATCTATTACCAGCGAAGCGAATAAAATTTATCCATAATAGGAATGATTTGTCTTGGCAGCAAGTTTTACAGGCTGGTTGTGATTTACTTGAACAAGATGGGGTAGTTGACCATTTATATTTCCAAAAGATAAGTGACCTGATTAATAAGTATGGCCCGTATATGTTAATCAGTAGCAATATCTTTTTAGCTCATGCTGCTCCAAGCAGTAGTAGTAAAGCAGTTGGCTTATCCTTAGTTTTATTAGATCATCCACTTGTGATTCAGGCTCATGGTCAAAAAGCTACCATAATTTGCATGTTTGTTTTATCCCCTGGCGTGCAGCGAGAACATGAACGAGCGCTAGAACAGTTAGTTGATATTATCAGAAGTGAAAAGAACGTCAATAAATTGCTAAAAGCTAAGACTTCACAGGATGTGCGCAAGTTCTTGCTATCATTTAGCTAAAAATTGAAAGAATACGTATGCTTTAAAGTATGCGTATTTTTTGTTTACTTGCTGTAAAATATATTCAATATTTAAAATAGAGGAATTACAAATGAAACTATTATTGACTGGCGATAGTATCGTTGCGCGCAAAGAAGGATTGAAAGAGCCGCGATTAAATGCAACACTAAAAAAGTTACACCAGAATCTTGAACTTAATAACACGGCAGTTTCTGGGATTAATTCCGGAGCATTTTATGCTATGTTGAGTGAATTGGTATTAAAGCAAAGGCGTTGTGATAAATTAATAATTTTGCTGGGAACCAATGATTTGGCGCAACATAAGCAAGTGCCACTTGAGCAGTTCGAGCAGAATATGAATTTGATTGTTTCAAGCGTACTGTGTCGGTATTATCCGCAAAATACTATTTTGATTACACCTCCAGCAGTAGATGAAACTAAGCAGATTCACCGGAACAATCAATTAATTGGGGACTATGCTGCAGTTATTGAAAATGTGGCACAGCGATATCGTTGTCAGTTTATTAACTTATATCAGGCAATGATTAATCAGGGTAACTTATCAGAATTATGTCGTGGTGAGTTAAATGATGGTTTGCATTTTGGGCAGCAGGGATATTCGCTTTTAGGAAATTTAATTGTTAAACAGATAAAGTAGGTAACAAGATGGCTAATCAATTAGGGCAAGCGTTGAAAACAGCGCGGCAAACGAAAAAGATGACCCAAAAAGAAACAGCGGAAAATATTTGCGCGCAGTCAATGCTGTCGGCAATTGAAAATGGTAAATATGTTCCCAATGCCAAGCTGCTAATTGAGCTTTGTCAGCGATTGGGAATAGAACTAAATACAATTAGCTTGGCAAGTAATTTTGCGATTAGTATCCAGCCTTCGCTTAACGCAAAACTGGACAAGTTGTGTAATCTGCATGATTATGAGCAACTTCGCGCTTTTCTTTTAAAAGAAGCGACAATTAATCAACTGCAAACGGCAGCAGAAGAACAAGCTTATTACTACTATCTGGCAATAACCGATTTTCAAATCGATCATAATTTAACTGCCGCAAAGCAAAATCTCAAGCTTGCCTTAGCTTGTAATGAAACGGGGTCTGTAACTTCGGTATTAATGCGGTTGACGTTAATTTCGTTAAGTCTGGTTAATTTGGAACAAGGTCAAAAGAAAGAATCGGAACAATTACTAACTAAGGCCTTAGCCGACATTAACCAAATTAATTATTCTGAAAATCTTAATGTGCTGTTTTATCTGGCGGCTTTAATTAATTATCAAGCTGGTAAAATTCGCGCGGCAGTAGATTGGTTAGACCAAGGAGTTACATACATTACCAAGCATAATTCACATTACATGTTGGCTAATTGCTACTTTTTACTTGCTAAAATTGCACAGAAATCGGGTCAAGAAGATCAGGCATTAGAAAATGAACACAAAAGTCGCTTTTTAAGTGAATTATTTACTGAAAAAATCTTTGATCAGATTTAATATCAGTATTCTGATTATCTTTAAATTTTCTTTTTTCATAAACTAGGACTATAAATTCAAGGAGGTTCTAAATATGGAACAGAAAATTTTTACAAATGTCAGATTAGTTAATCAAACTCAGGAACAGGTACAACGGTTTTTATTACAACCACAGTCATTATTAAAGTGGGTACCAGAAATTAGGATTACGGAGCAATCAAGTGACCAATTTGTGATTGAGCGGACAACTGAGGCGCCTAATAAACGCGAGCAAATAAAGATAATTAGCGATAATGATCAGGTGACTTATGTTAGTACCCAAGGTAAGATTGCATATCGAGTTGAATTTCAACTTAGTAAACAGAGTGGCAAGACATTAATTGAAGAAAGCCTTTATTTAGCCGATCAAGTTGCAGGTAAATTACCATTAAAATTATTAAAGCCAATTGCCAAGCATGCATTTAATCTTAATTTAAATAATCTTGCCCAAGTTTTAGAAGCGCAAAGTTAAATGATCAACAAGCAGTTATTCATTATTGAGTAACTGCTTTTATTTTGTACTTGGCAAAGACCAAATAAAGTGTATAATTTATCTTCATAAGGTACCTAACTAAATTAGGAATACTTGAAAGGATTTGGAATAAATGGCACAAAATTTAAGTTACCAGACTGATAATCAGGTGCAAAAGAATCGCTGGCTGATCTTAGTAGCAGTAGGACTGTTTACCTTCATGTCAACTTTGGATGGGACAATCGTTAATATTGCGCTGCCTGTAATTAGCAATGATTTGCACATTTCGATGAGTCAATCAGAATGGGTTGTTTCTCTATATTTGATTGTTGTCTGCAGTTTTATTCTTTTCTTTGGTAAGTTGAGTGACTTGCAGGGTAAAATTAAAATTTTTAGATTAGGCGCAGTGTTTTTCATTGCCGGCTCGTTAATGTCAGGCTTTAAAGTCAACCTGCTCTTTTTACTAATTGCACGAGCAGTGCAGGCATTCGGGGCAGCCATGACAATGGCGACCAATAATGGGATTATTACGGAAATTTTTCCGCATTCTGAGCGGGGGAAGGCTCTCGGGACAATTGGTTCTTTTGTAGCTTTGGGTTCGATTGCTGGACCTGGTCTTGGCGGAGTGATTTTGTCGCATTTATCATGGTCATACATTTTCTGGCTAAACGTTCCAGTTGGCCTGATTGCCGCTGTTATTGGCGCCATCTATTTGCCTAAAGATATAACTTTTACTAAAGCGCCACTTGATAAGACGGGCTCATTCACCTTTGCCTTAGGGATGGTGACTTTGTTTGGCGGAATTTTTCTGGGTCAGCAGCTTGGCTTCACTGCAGCGCCAGTTTTAGTGATGTTAATCGTCGGGATACTTAGCTTTTGCTGGTTTGTTTATACAGAAAATCGTGCAGCTAATCCATTATTACAATTTAGTTTGTTTAAAAATCCGGACTTCTCGGTTAGTTTGCTGTGTGCGTTGCTGATTTTTATTACTAACTTCTTCTTTAATGTAGTGACGCCATTTTATTTAGAAAATGCACGGCATTTAGCGCCAAGTCAAACCGGCTACATTTTAATGATTTTACCGCTTGTGCAATTATTTGCGGCGCCAGTTGCCGGGACGATTTCTGATAAAATCAGTCCGAAGTTAATTACTTTTATCGGGTTATTACTGCTATTGGTAAGTCAAATCGGTTACTATCTGTGCAATTTAACGTCACCAATTTGGCTCTTTATTGTTAGCATTGCCATCATGGGTCTGGGCAGCGGAATTTTTAGTTCACCGAATAATTCTCTTGTCATGAGTTCTGTTGAGCAAAAAGACCTGGGTGTTGCCGGCAGCATTAATTCACTTTCTCGTAATTTGGGAATGGTAATTGGAATTTCTAGTGCCACGACCATTTTGTTTGCGGCAATGAGTGCAAAGAATGGCTCGCATGTAACGGGCTACTTACCTAAGCAGCCGGAGATTTTCATTTATGGGATGCACGTTGTCTTTTTAATTTCTATTATTATTTGTCTAATTACGGTTATTTTAAGTGGTTGGCGATTACTCAAAAAAGATTAATATAAAACCGTTGAAATAAAGCTTTCTATGTTAAACTTAAAAATAAAAGTTTAATATTGAAGGGATATAAATATATGAGAATGTTATTGATGAGTCATGGCCAAATGGCTCAAGCAGCTTTAGGCAGTGCAGAATTGATTATGGGCAAGCTTGATAATGTAAAGGCAATCGGTCTTAATCCCGATCAAGGTCCTGAGGATTTGCAAAAAGAGGCCGAGGAGTTTTTGGATCAAGGCACTGATAAGGAAACTGTCGTAGCAGTTGATGTACTTGGTGGCACGCCATCTAATGTTGTTATCCGCCTGTTTGCTAAGTACCCTGATATTCAAGTAATTAGCGGTGTCAACTTACCCTTAATTATTGAATTTGCTAACCAATCAATGATGGGCCAGGGATTAAATAAGCCGCAGCTAATTGCGATGGCTAAAGATGGCATTGTTGATGTCAATGCAAAATTGAAATAAAAAATTAGGGCATTTGTGTTGTCCTAATTGAGATAATTGCTGGACGTGGTTCTAGCAATTATTTTTATTTTATTTGGAAAATATTAATGCTATTTATTTAGAGAATATCGAGCATGAAATACTTTTTTTGATATAATTATTAAAGATGATATTTTATTCCAATATTTCAATTTGGAAGAGAGTTTAAAATGGTAATTGCTGGCTAGTTTTAATTTGCTTAACATGATTGCTGGGTTAGGAAAAATGCAAAGTTGGTCCGCAGTCTTGATTGGCAGCACTAAACCCAAGTAGTTGGTGTTGGTTGCCTTTTTGGACATAAGAGAAGGTAGAACGAATGACCAAAATTACTAAAATTACGCAAAAAATTATTAGTTTACCCTTGAAAACACCGTTTACGACCGCGCGGCATACGGTTACGGCGGCACAGGCAGTTCAAGTTGAAATTACGCTCGCTAACGGCTTAGTCGGTGTTGGTACAGGAACACCAAATGAAGTAGTTACTGGCGATACGCTAGCTAGCTGTCAAGCAGTTTTGACAGATGTATTAATTCCTAGCCTAATTGGCTGCGAATTTGAAGCATGGGAAAAGTTGCTGGCAACGATTAAGAATGCGATTCAAGGCAATCAACCAGCCAAGGCTGCACTAGAATTCGCCTTGTATGATTTGCGCTGCCAAACTTACCATACGACATTAGTAAACTTACTTGGTGGTCAGATTGCTGCTGTTACAACAGACATGACACTGGGCATTAAGCCACTTGAGCAGATGGTTCAGGAAGCCAAGGAGTTTGTTCAGCAGGGATTTACTACCTTAAAGATTAAGGTTGGTTCTAATGGAATTACCAATGACATTAATTTAATCAAGACAATTAGTGAAGCTGTTGGTCCCGAGATAAAGTTACGGCTTGATGCCAATCAAGGCTGGAGCCGGATGGAAGCCGTTCAGGCATTGCGGGCATTAACTGCCGCAAATTTACCAGTCGAATTTATTGAACAGCCACTGGCTGCTGGTGATATTGCTGGGTTAAAAGAATTAACCCAGTTACACATTTTGCCAATCATGGCAGATGAAAGTGCATTTTCGTATGCCGATGTGATTACTTTATGTAAAGAGCATGCGGTTGACTACGTTAACATCAAGTTGATGAAGACTGGCGGTTTGTCTGAAGCAGAAAAGATTAATGATCTTTGTGCAGCTTCTGGAATTGGCTGCATGATTGGCTGTATGATTGAGCCAACTAATAGCATTCAGGCAGCGATTGCCTTTGCTGGCGCTCATGAAAATGTAAAATTTGCGGATTTAGATTCGGTTTATATGACTAAGGAAGCTCCCGCGGGATTAGAACTTGCGGGTCCAGAATTACGGGTAAAATAATCATGATTAATTTTGAACAAGAAATAGCAAGCTTAAAGCATGACGTTAATTTTCAGCTATATTTACATAGCTCATGGGGCTTGGAATACGAAATCAACATAGACCAAATGTGGGCAACTGCTAGCTTGATTAAATTAGGAATTGCGGCGTACGGCCAGCAATTATTTCTTAAACAACCGCATCTTTTGGAACAGCAAGTTACGCTGCAGCCAGAAGATATTGTTCCCGGTGGTACTTTAAGTTTGGTGTCGCCACGGGTATATACGGTTAAAGACTTGTTGCAATTAATGCTGATTCAGTCGGACAATACGGCGACCAATGCACTGCTGACAACATGGGGAATGAAAACCATTAATGATTGGCTCAAGGCTAATTATTCCAATGTGTTATTGCAGCGCCGCTTAATGGCGCCACCAACAAACGGTGAGAATTTGGCTAATGCAAAGAGTCTGGGACAATTACTTGCCGCCGCATTTAAGTATGATGATGAATATGCGCAAGCGGCGCAGGCAAGTATGCATGCGCAAATGTTCTATGACCGGCTGGTTTGGCCAGTGGCAATGGGTGAATATAGTCAAATCAAGTCTTACAATAAGACGGGGGACTTGCTCAATTATGCTCATGATGCGGCACGACTAGAATTAGGTAATTCATGGATTGAATGTGTGGTAATGACCAAATTTAGTCCTAATGAAAAGACACATGCTGTTCAATTTATGCAAAATGTGGGTCGGCTGCTTTGTCAAATGTTAACGGAGCAAAATCCGATTTAGCACATTAATTTAAATAATCCAAAAGACAGATTTCTAACTAGGAATCTGTCTTTTTTTAGTTGAAAAACACTTAGACTATCTAACTGATTTTACTTTTTTGGCGAATTGTCACCCAATTTTTTTGAAAAAATTTTCTTCGTCTAATTTACTAACTTTTTGAAAGCAGTTCATCAGTGATAAAGACTATACGCTAACCGTTTTTATAGCGCGGCAAATAACAGCGCTCTCACTGCCAGTAAGGCTAAGAGGAGTGAGCAGTTAAATTGACGCTCTTAAATTAGCGTGTTTATAATTGCTCCCTGTTATGCTTATTAATTTTCAAAATATTTAGTTAATTACGAAAGGAATTTTCATATGGGACAAGGTACACACTCATCTGTGCACAAAACTTGGCGCGATAACAGATGGCTGATTGGCCTGTCTGTTGTTATCGCCGGAATTGCTGTTGCCATGGCGCAAAATAAGGTTTCGCCGGTAATGAATATGATCATTACGCAATTCCACACCAGTGCGTCTGTTGCTGGTTGGATCAGTTCAAGCTTTTCATTGATTGCTGTCTTGCTGTCAATGACTGCTGCTAACCTTGCTGACTCAATCGGAATTCGCAAAGTTGGTATCTTTGCTTTGATTATTACGGTTGTCGGTGGCCTACTTGGCATGGTTTCAACTAATATCTGGTTCATGCTCTTAACGCGGGTTATTGAAGGAACCGGTGTTGGGATTATTGCTGTTATTGGGCCGGTGCTGATTACTCAATGGTTTAATTCCAAAAACGGCTTGAGTATCATTATGGCAATTTGGACTTCGTGGATGACGATTTCACAAGTAATCATCTTCTTCACGGCGTCACCAATTACCAGTAGCTTTTCATGGCAAGGTATGTGGGGCTTAGCAATTGCCTTCTTAATTGTTGGCTTCGTTGCTTTCTTATTGTTTGTTCACCAACCACAAGAAATTGTGGAAGAACACGAAAACCGCAAGGACAACCGTTCAACTGCCCGTAAGGTGCTTGACTCAATTAACATCAAGACACAATTTAAGGCAATCAAGGCGGCAGGAAAGTCATCAGCCTTCATCGGGATTGCAGCTTTCTTCTTTGCTCTTTGCTCATTTACATTCGTTTCTTGGATCCAGTCAGTTTGGGTACAAAATGTCCCAGGACTTTCTCGTGGTCAAATCAATACGATGCTCAGCAGCATGTACTTCTTGGAGATCTTCTTCACGATTCTTGCTGGGGTTGCTTTAGACAAGATTAAATCAGAAAACGGTAAAAAGATTTTTGGGATGAGTTGTGCTGTTTTATACGGTGTTATTGGTTTAGCTGCCTTTAACTTTATCCATACAACAGCTTTAGCTTGGGCCGTCATTATCATTTTTCCGATTTTTGACGGGTCAATTCCAACCACAATCTATTCGCTTGCACCAATGTCTGTTAAGAAAGCACCGCTATCAGCTAATGCGATCGGTATTATGAATATCGGCCTTAACGCTGGTACCTTCTTTGCAGCACCACTTGCCGGTTCAATTATGAACATGGGTTCAAGTATGGTCGGCGTGATGTTTATTGTTTCCGCAATCTTAGTTGCTTTAGCATTTGGCTTTGTAACTTTGTACGAAAGTAAATAAATTTATTATTATTTTTAGGAAAGGAAGTTAACTATGTTAACGACAAATTACGCATTACCTGGTTATTTAAATTTGGTCTTTATGCAAGCCGGTGCTCGGACTCCTGTTTCTGGTTATGTTTCAGAATCTTCAATGAACGAATGGCTTCGCTTTAAGACTGACATTCAAAAGGCAGAAGTTAAGGAATACTTGGCAAGTAAATCTGCTACTGAAATTGCAGAAATGCAAATTCAGGACAACTTGGATCAATTATTTGAGTACATGGACAGAGCCACTATTTCTTATGCTGGTTACCAAATGTTAATCACTCCTGAAACTTACACTCACGGCTTTAGTCCGGTTGCTCACGATTACCCATTGCACGAAAACGACAAGTTTATGAAGCAAATGCAAGATAAATGTGCAACCTTGGGTGTTTGGCTGGTTGTTGGTGCTTACTACCAATTTGAAGGTGACGATGAAGCAAGAAACGTTGCTATCACCATCAACGATGAGGGTAAAGTAGTTAACATTTACTCTAAAGCTCACCCTTGGAACCCAGCTGAACCAACTCACCCAGGAATGGGCGAAGGCTTAATGCCATTTGATGGTCCAGAAGGTGCTAAGATTTCAACAATTATTTGTGCCGATGGTGACTACCACGAAATGTGGGATATTCCTCGGCAAAATGGTGCTAACTTGGTTATTCGGATTTCTGCTTACATGGATCCATACCAAGAAGGAACAATGCTTACTAACCATGAAGCTGCTTACCACAACAACTTCTACGTTGCTTACACTAACTTAGCTGGACGTGATGATGGTTACCAATGGTTTGGTCACTCAGGTCTTTACGCACCAGGTGGTGCACTATTGCAACATTCAGATTCTAAGAATGCTGAAATGTTCATGGCAACCTTCAACCCACGCGAAGCTAGTTTCTTACAAAACTCATCAATGATGGGTGACTTGGGTTACTTGAATGATCACCGTGGTGGTGCAAATCCAAACGCTGGTGACCATGATTACATTGGTTTTAAAGGCTTAGATAGCAGAAAGGACTAATAAGATGGCAGAATACGTTGTTGCACAATACGATGCACATTACTTTGCACAAAGTTACCGCGAAATGCTTGAAAACAGCAAGCGCGGCATGATTAACTTCTTCCCAATCACTAAAGATGAATTAGTTAAGGAAGCTGCAAACATTGATTTACGATTATCTAATTACAAGTCAGTTAAACTAGGTCAAATTATCAGCGAATTTGATGGTCATGATTATCCATCAGCAACTGCTTTGACTCAAGCTTATGTCCGTTGGACAGGCTTGGGCAAGACCAACTTTGACTTAGAAGCAAAATAAATTTCTCTTACATATATACACAATTTTCCTAACATAAACACACTTAAAAAAGCTCCGTAATTCAAATCCGAATTGCGAAGCTTTTTACTTTGATAAAAATTATTTAACGTTTAGCATGCCTTCCTTAGCATGAACCAAGTTGGTAATGCAGGCACAATATGGTGTAGCAACGCCGTATTTTTGTCCCTTACGCCAAACAGCACCGTTAATGTAGTCGATTTCTGTTGGGCGGTGGTTGACTACCAAGTCCTGATACATTGACGGGTAGTGGTCCATTGTCCATGTGCTTTCAACGTGTTCAACCACTTCCTTGCGGTCAAGGTAGATACCTTCGCGTTCGGCAACGTCAGCAAATTCATCAACAATGGTGCGGGTGATTGCGTCGGCATTCTTAGCATGACCAAAATCAACGGTTGTTCCCTCTAATAAGGCACAAACAGAGTTGACTACGCCGTTGACGCAGGCTTTACGCCAAATTGAGTACAGCACGTTTTCACTATAAACGGAATCAATCTTGGATTCATTAAAGACATCAACAACTTTTTGAACTTCTTGTTGACCACTGGCACTTAGACACTGTAATTCTGTTTGTCCATTACCATCAAACTTGGTCTCGCCGGGAGCGGGCATGCTTGCGGCATTCATGGTAACACCCATAATGATATGGTCTTCTGCCACGTATTTTTCGAGTACTTCCTCATGTCCTAAACCATTGAGCAGGCAAAGGATATAAGTGTTGGCTCCGATTACTGGTTTAATACTGGTGAGCATTGAGTCTAGAGCCATTGACTTGGTGAAAACAATGATGAGGTCAGCATTGGTGATTTTTTGAGCAACTTCATCTTGTTTATAAATTGGCATTTTGGCACTCAAAGTTTGCCCATTTACATCAGCTTTAACCCCGTTTTCTCTAACGGCGGCAATGTTTTTGTCCCAGCCATCAATTAGAGTAACATCATTACCGCCACGCTTAAGTAGCAAGCCAAATCTCAGGCCCATTGCACCAGAGCCGGCAATCACAATCTTCATAATATAATTCCTCCACAAAAAAATATTTATTAATGTGTATTTCTTCACTAATTATAATTCTTATGTTAATAATGAGCAATATGATAAATAATTTAAAATAATTTGCAAATTCATGCGGCAAACATGCAGTTTAGGTATATTATGATATTAAGTAATACTATATAGGACGGAGGGATTAGTTAATGGCTCATAGAATAGTAACTTATCCGGCAATTTTTAAACCACTTGGTGATGATGTCTATGTAATTAGTTTTCCTGATGTCAAAGGAGCAATTACTGAAGGCGAGGGTCTGCGCGAATCAATGAAGATGGCTGCCGATACTTTGGCTAGTCGGTTGTATGATAAGGCAGTGCTGCCCAAGAGCACCACGATTACTGAGATTGAACTGGCTGATGACGGCTCATTTGTTGCGCCGGTTTCGGCTGATTTGACCGAGGCGTCACGCGACCGGATTAATTACGAAATATAAAAAAGCACTCCTAATGGAGTGCTCTTTTATTAACTTGTTCCAAAAACTAACTTATAATTCTTGGGAACACGATTATTATATTATATAAAACGCAAGATTGCCATTGATTTGGGCAATAATTTCTTGAAAATAAGCCATTTTTTACCCAAAAATTATTTTTTCTTCCATTATAATGTAATCTTGGTTTAATCAAGGTATTTATTTGATTAAAAAGCCTGGTTTTAAGGCAATAATTGACAGAAGTAGTGTTAAAGTGCTATTTTTATCTGGGAGAAAGTTTGGAGTGAACTATGCAAACAATTGAAAATTCTCTTTTGCGTGTTGCAATTGATGAAAATGGCGCCCAGATGCTTAGTTTGGAAAATCTTAGTAATCAGCGTAACTATTTCAAGCAAGATGCTGCGCAGGAGAAGTTGTCGGTTGTCTTTTCAGATGCGAATCAAGGTGAAAACTTGGCAGAGCTCTTACCTTGGACCGTTGTTGATAAGGGAGACGCGCGTGTTAGTTTGGCTTTGATTGATGATGCGGCAAGCTATAAGAAGTTTCCGTATCATTTTGAGATGATTTTGACTTATGCACTTGAAGGCAACCACATTGATCTTAAATGCTATTTAAAAAACAACTCACACAAAGAAATGCCATTTTCCTTGTCCTTTGTTTTGCCGGTAATTGCTGGCTGGACAGTTAAGGAAAGTGTCAACGAAGTTGAATTAACTAACCAAGAGGCAACTATTAAGTTAAATTCTGCCAATTTTGCTTTAGCAGTTAAAGGCCAGCAGGTAGTTGCTTCAATTGCTAAGAGTTTACTAGCAGGAGATAGTAATAACGAGTTCCAGCTGACTTTAGCGCTTAGCTAAAGATGGTAATGATTTTAATAAGAAGTTGCGAGCAAACCAGCATCGGTTTGCTTTTTTTGCTATAATACACTCATTGTTAATTAATATTTGGGTAAGAAAATGGATCATAACGATAATCGCCCGAGCAAGAGTCGGGTAGAATTGCATGCCAAAGATTATCATCGGCGGCGACAAGTTTGGGCTTGGTTAATAAGTATTGTTGCGGTTGCTGCTGTTGCAGCAGCTGCTTATTCGGCATATGTTTATTATCGAACCAAGACAGCGGTTGATAATACGTACGACAGTAATAACCAAGTACAAATTAAAAAAGGCGAATTTAACGGTAAGAAAAAGTTTGCTGTTTTACTACTTGGAACCGATACGGGAGCACTTGACCGAACTGAAAAAGTTGGTAATACGGATACAATTATTCTAGCGGTTGTTAATCCGCAGAAGAAACGGTACACACTGATGTCGGTTCCGCGTGATACAATGGCACAGATGGTTGGTGCCCAGCAATTTCAGGTTGAGAAGATTAACGCGGCCTATGGTATTGGCGGCGCTAAAATGACAATGGCTAGTGTTTCGCAGCTAATTAATGTGCCAATTAAGTACTATGCCTTGGTTAATATGAAGGGAATTATGCGTCTTATTCGCTATGTTGGCGGGATTAACGTCCGGCCGACGCTTAGTTTTGAATACGGCGGCTATATTTTTAAGAAAAATCAATTAACCCACATGGGTGGTGGCGGTGCACTGGCATATTCGCGGATGCGCTATGATGACCCGCAAGGAGACTACGGCCGGCAAAAGAGGCAGCGTCAGGTGATTACGACTTTGATTAAAAAGGCTGTTTCGATTAGCACATTAACTAAGCTGGATTCTGTCTTAACGTCAATCTCTGGCAATGTTAAGACTAATTTGCCGTTTAAAGCTCTTGAAGAAATCGCGCTTAATTACCGTGGCTCAACGAAGAATGTTAAAAATGACTATCTCCACGGGCACAACGCAACGATTGCTGATGCTTCTTATCAAGTGCAATCAACTAAGGAACTGCAACGGGTTTCTGACTTTTTGCGTGGCGAACTGGGGCTAACCTTAATGCCAATCAGCAATAATGAGACTTATCAGAATAAGCGTAATACTGCTGGGGGTTTTGACTTTTCTGATCCAGCCACGCAGGATTATACTATTTATCAGGATTATCAAGAGCAAAATTCACAGGAGGAAGATGATAATTAATGGCACGCTTGTGGTCAATTTTAATTGGTTATGTACTGGGAAATTTGCTTGGTGCAATGCTGCTGGGGCGGTTTGTCTTTCACCAAGATCCAACTAAGGTTGGTTCTGGTAATCCCGGGACAGCTAATGTTGGTGCTGTTTTTGGCAAAAAATGGGGCATCATTACTTGCTTAGGTGATTTTTTAAAAACCGCCGTGGCACTGCTGTTAGTTGCTAACTTTTTCCCCGGACGCGTTAACTTGGCTTATGCAGGCTTAGGCTTGATTTTGGGGCATTGTTTCCCAGTTTTAAATAAGTTTAAGGGTGGCAAGGGTGTTGCCGTAGCTGGATTATTTGCTTTAATCTATGATTTTCCAGCAGGTATTGTTACCTTACTAATTGCTTTAGTTTTAATGATTATCATGAAGAACTTAACGGTGCCGCCGCTAATCTTTATCTTTTTGTTTGCTTGTTATGAAATGACGAAGATTAGCGAAGTTGGGATCATCCTATTAGTAATTGGACTAATTATGGTGTTTAAGTTTAGGCATGATCTTCGGGACTTTTTTGCAGGTAAAGGTAAAAAGGTTGACGTTTTATACTCAATTAAGAAAAAGTTGGGTATAAAGGTACAATAGATAAAATCAATTTTTAGTGAGGATAGATACTAGAAACATGAATAAAAATAAAAAAACGTTAAAGACTGTGCAGATTATCTGTCTGCTAGTTGCGACTTTCTTCATGCTAGTACAAATGTTTAACTTGAAAGGTATTGCTTCAAGAGCGCACTTTTCATTTATTCGGTTTATGCCGAACATGTTGTACCACGCGACAATAATGATTGTACCAATGGTCTTTGGCGCTGTTTACAGTAAGAAAAAGCAACGTGCAAGCGAAAGCTTTAGGTATTGGCTGCTTGGAACAGCAACATTAATTATTTATTACCTGTTGTTTTTTATTATTTCACCAAGCCACTTTAATATGTGGCGCGTGTGGGGAATGCTCTTTCCAGTTATTACCAGCACGTCAGTTTTGTTTGCCGGGTTAATTTTTAGTTTATTGGCTCAGCCATATCTATATGATTTACAGCATCAGTTAAGTGACAAGCAAAACCTGCTAGTGTTGAGCATCTTAACGGTATTAGGTTTTGCTTTAAGTGCTGGTAATTTATCTTTCCAATACTCGATTTACGGCTTGTATTTGATTTTGTTCTTTGCCTGGGGGATGTTCCTAGCTAATGTCAAAATTAGCAAAAAAATGTTGGGACTGTCTCTACTTGTCGGCATTGTTTCTTTCTTTGTCGTTTTAATTGGTGTTCCGGGATTTGACGCCGTTTATTGGTCACAGTTAATTGCCGGTAATGGTGGCGATTGGAACAGAGAGTTTTTGAATAATCCTTCCTCACCATTTATGTTCTTAATGGTTGCAGCTGCTTTTTTGCTTTTCAAAAATGTAATTGTGACCTTTAGTGCACGCGAAATGCGCTACTTTATTCCAGTAATTATCTTCATGGATGCGCCGATTTCAGCTAAATTTATGAAGGTCTTTCTGTTTACCAATTCTTCAACAATTAATAAGCTCATCATGATTGTGTTGATGATGTTGATTGCTTGGGGTTGGTACTTTATCTTGGACCGCTACTTATTTAAGTGGCACCCATTTGCACAGGTGATTGATTATCTCAATCATGAAACTAACTTGGCTAATGTCTGTGCAACCGCACTAAGCCACGTTACTAAATGGATTGTTACTAACCGCGTTAACCTGTTAACGTGGGCTTGGTTCTACATTTTAAGTTTTGCGTCTTTCTTAATTGAATCCGATAATTTACGAATTCAAATTAGTACAGCCAAAAACATTAATGCAATTGTTTATCTTTTGGGAACGAAGTTCTTTGCGATTGTTTTAACAACCATCTTCTTAGATGCCATGTTCTCAATCATTTACTTCATTACCACGCGGTACTGGACGTCTAACATGCTGGTCAGCATCATCGTGCTTGGCTGGGCTGTTGCCAATAAGATTAAGATGAACTTGCGCGGCGAGCCAATTTATCCAACTGAAATCAGTGAAATCGTTAACTGGAAGACTTTACTGCCAATGGTGGGCAAGAATTTGGTAATTGCCATTTTGATTGCTCTGGTAGTAATAATTATTCTGGATGTCTTTTTAGAGAAAAAGTATCCAATTAAGAAGCGTGGCTCATGGAAGCGGCGTGGGATTTGGGCACTGCTCAGCTTGTTATTGTTCTTAACACCTCTGCGGTTTAATCACGATGATGGCTTTATTTATTACATTAATCTTGGCTTTGATAATCATCAAAAATTCCGTAATCCTGAACGTGATATTCAGGTTAACGGGCCACTGCTGAACTTCTTGAATTATATTGACTTGCAGATTATGGATCAGCCAAGTGGCTATTCAGCAACAACAATTAATCACTTAGATCAAAAGTATGCCAAGGTTGCGGCTAAGATTAATAAGACGCGGAAGAATGACATTAGTAAGCAAACGATTGTCTTTAACCTGAGTGAAAGTTTTGTTGATCCATATACCTTCCCAACAATTAAATTTGATCGGGATGTGCCAAATCCAGTTAAGTTCATTCAATCAATGAAGAGCCGTTCAACTTATGGCTCGATGCTTAGTGCTGGTTATGGTGGTGGTACAGCCAACATGGAATGGGAAACGTTGACAGGTTTGAACATGGGGATGTTTAAGTCGACGCTAACACCATACGTGCAAATTGTGCCAAATCACAAGTTCTACCCAACAATTGGGATGAACTTTGATTATAAATCTGCTATTCACCCGTTTATTGGTAGTTACTATTCAAGAATTGGTGACTATCGGATTTTCAAGTTTAATAAGTTTGTTTATCTAGGTTCAGGTTACAAGGTTATTGACCAGAAGAAATTAGGTCACAGCAGTTACAACTCTGATTTCACTACTTATGCTAATGGTTTGCGTCAAATTAATGCACGCAAGGGTGGTCAGTTCATCAACCTGATTTCAATTCAGAACCATATGCCATACAATAATTGGTATCCAAACAACGAATATATGGGTAAGATTACCGGTGACTTGTTCAAGACTGCCGCAGATCGTGAACAGATGGCAACTTACGTCAAGGGAACACAGTATACCGATAAGGCAGTTAAGAAGTTTATTAAGCAAATTGATAAACTTAAGAAGCCAGTCACTCTGGTCTTCTATGGTGACCACTATCCAAGTATTTTGTCACAAAGTTACACAGCGAAGTATCCAGTGCAAATGCATTCAACGCGCTACTTTATTTACTCGAATAAGTATGCCCGTGAACATGGTGCCAAGATGAAGTTGTCGACTAAGGCAAATAGCTATGTTAATAGTAGTGACTTTATTGCCATGATGTTGCAACAGACTGACTCAAAGGTCACGCCATATCAAGCATTGCTAACAGAAGTTCATAAGAAGTTGCCAGCAATTACAATCAACTTTGCTGGTGATAAGGGCTTCAACTTAGTTAACCGTAAAGGTGAAATGGTTGATCCAAAGACGTTGACTAAGAAGCAACAAGAATTGCTTGCCGATTATGAAATGGTTCAGTATGATATGACTTCTGGTAAGGCATACGGCTTAAAGGCTAAAGGCTTTTACAAATAATTAAAAAATAATGTTGACTAATTAATAAAAAATTAGTATTATTCATTTATCATAGTGAAGTAGCACCTCGATTCAGCGATCAGAGAACTAGCGGTTGGTGTGAGCTAGACAGGTCGAGGGTGACGAAATACGAGTTGGGTGGTTCCCGTAAAGACCAAATAAGACGCTGCAATTGGCGTAAACGTGGGTGGTACCACGGCTAAAAAAGTAATTTAGTCGTCCCTAGATTCGAATTGAATCTAGGGGCGTTTTTTGTTGGAGGAATATAAATGGCAAACTTTGATATTTTAGAAGATTTAAAATGGCGTGGTGCTATTAATCAAGAGACTGACGAAGAAGGTTTACGTAAATACTTAAAAGAGCATGATGACTTAGCCTTGTACTGTGGTACTGACCCAACTGGTGATTCCTTGCATATTGGCCACTTAATTCCCTTCATGATTTTGAAGAGATTTCAGCTTGCTGGTTACCATCCAGTAATCGTTATCGGTGGTGGTACGGGAACAATTGGTGACCCATCAGGCCGTAAATCAGAGCGGACATTATTGAGTGCCGAAAAGTTACACCAAAATGAAGTAGCTTTAACTAAGCAAATGGAAAAATTGTTTGGTACAGAGAACTTCGAAATCGTCAATAATGCTGAATGGCTGGACAAGCTGACCTTAATTGACTTTTTGCGTGATTACGGGAAGCATTTCCAAGTTAATAACATGCTTAATAAGGATGTTGTTGCCAGCAGATTAGAAAATGGGATTTCCTTTACCGAATTTTCTTACCAGATTTTGCAAGCGATTGACTTTAACGAGTTGAACAAAAATCATGGTGTCCAAATGCAAATCGGTGGTAGCGATCAGTGGGGCAATATTACGGCCGGAATTGATTTAATTCATAAGTTGCAAGGCCCAGACAGACAAGCCTTTGGTCTGACCATTCCATTGATGCTAAAAGCCGATGGTACCAAGTTTGGTAAGTCAGCTGGTGGTGCTGTTTGGCTTGACCCAGAAAAGACTAGCCCTTACGAATTTTACCAATTCTGGATTAATCAAGATGACCGCGATGTTGTGAAATACTTGAAGTACTTTACTTTCCTAAGCCATGAAGAAATTGATGCTTTAGAAGAAGCAACTAAGAAGGAGCCGTGGAAGCGGGCTGCACAGAAGAAGTTGGCTGAAGAAGTAACCAAGTTTGTTCATGGTGAGGCTGGCTTAAAAGAAGCCCAGATGATTACGGACGCTCTATTTTCCGGCGACATCAAGAACTTATCTGTTAAGCAAATTGAAGAAGGTTTAAAGAGTGCCCCAGCTGCTCAAGCAGACAGCAATGTTAAAAATATTGTTGACTTCTTGGTTGAAACCAAGGTTGAGGATTCCAAGCGTCAGGCACGTGAAGACATCAAGAATGGCGCGATCTATATTAATGGTGATCGTGAACAATCTGTTGACTTTGATGTTGACCCAGGCAAGGCATTTGATGGCAAATACGTCATTGTGCGCAAGGGTAAAAAGAAGTATACATTAGTTACAATTAAATAATAAAACAGGTATTCCTAGTGATAGGGATACCTGTTTTTATAATGATAATTATAATCTGATAATGTATAATTGAAGAGTGCTTAGTTAGCGAATAATATAAGGAGAATAATAATGAATACAGAACAAGTTTTGGTAACAACGACAGAGCAGATCCCTGGTAAAAAGTATGAGGTTTTAGGTGAGGTCTTTGGCTTAACCACACAGTCTAAAAATATGCTTAAAGATTTCGGTGCTGGCTTAAAATCAATGGTTGGTGGTGAGATCCGTAGTTATACTAAAATGCTAGAGGAGTCTCGTACACAGGCTTTAGAGCGATTGCGCCAAGCAGCTGCTGAAAAGGGTGCAGATGCGGTTGTGATGATGCGTTTTGATTCCAGTTCAATTGCCAGCGATATGCAATCGGTTGTTGCTTATGGCACAGCAGTTAAATTTGTAGATTAAAATATAATCTGAATAAAAATAAGGCATCTCCAGTTTAAGAGATGCTTTTTTGTGTAATAAAGGGAGGTCAAGCATGGCTAATGATGTAATCATGTACAATACTGAAGATGGTAAAACTAAAATTGAGCTACATTTACGTAATCATATGGTTTGGCTATCACAGTTGGAGATTGCTGAATTATTTCAGACTTCAAAGCAAAATATTAGTAAGCATATTAAGTCAATTTTAGCTGATAGAGAACTTGATGAGAAAGTGGTTGTCAACTATCAGTTGATGACCACTCAACATGGTGCCATTAAAGGGAAAATTAGCCGTAAAAGTGCAAATGAAAAAGTTGATAATGAGTTTAAAAAGTATCAGGACAAGCATCATGAAGTAACAAGAGTGGATAAAGATTACTTTGATGCATTAACTAAAAATGTAAAGCAATTAAAGAAATAATTCTTTAAAAGCATTCGCTGCGAACGAATGCTTTTTTGGTATAATGATATTGCCACTTTAGCTCAGGAGGTAGAGCACCGCCGTGGTAAGGAGGAGGTCCCCAGTTCAAATCTGGGAAGTGGCTTGAAAATGGCACACGGTTTTTAGCTATGTGCCAGAAAAAATTTGGAGTGAAACAGTTGTTGAAATGGCGGGCTTTAAGCCTGCTATTTTTTATGTCAAAATAATATTTTATAAAAGCTATATTCATATAAAAATAATTTTGCTATAATTAAGAAACGTAGAAAAGTTAAAAAGGGCGGTGGCTACCGTTTGAAAGAAGATGATGCTTATGGCATTTACTGGACTAATACTCCAATCTCTTAATAGAAAGGTCAGTCACTTGTGAGTGGTTACGAAGTAGCAACGATTGTGTTGCTATCAGTTACATTTCTCGTTGATTTGTTGACATATATCGACAATCGCAAGAAATAATTGCGAACAAAAAACGCCCTGAGAAATTAACTTGACAGTTACAGGGCGAATTGTTTATTTAAACATCGTTCAGTAGCCACCGTCCTTTGAAGACGGCTCTACGTAGAGAAGTCCTATTGTCAGTAGGGCTTCTTTTTAGTTACAACGATATTATAGCATGTGCATTAGAGGTAAGCAATTTAATGTTCACAATGGATAATTATCAAATTGCTTAGGAACAATTGCATCGTGTTGCTATCAGTTACATTTCTCGTTGATTTGTTGACATATATCGACAATCGCAAGAAATAATTGCGAACAAAAAACGCCCTGACTAATAACTTGGAATGTTACAGGGCGTATTGTCAAAAATATAGCCAGTAGCCACCGTCCTTTGAAGACGGCTCTACGTAGAGAAGTCCTATTGTCAGTAGGACTTATTTTTAGTTACAACGATATTATAGCATGTGCATGAATAGTAGGCAATTCAAAACTCACAACAAATAGTTTCACTCATAAAGAAAATACTTGGTCTATAAAATTAAATAAGCTAGAATTATAGTATTAAATAATAGAAAGGAAAATTAAATTGGATATAACTGAAGTAATCAACTTTGTCAAACAGCAGCTTAAGGATGAAAAAACAGGCCACGACTTTTATCATGGTCGGCGGGTGGCCCATTTAGCTAAAAAAATGTACTTGCAAGATAATCCCAGTGCCCATCAAGATAGTCGTATGGTGGCGATTATTGAAACTGCGGGATATTTACACGATACAATTGATGAAAAAATTTGTGTTGATCCAGAAGTTGTGCTGGCGAATATTAAAGAATTATTGCCGCAAGTTGGCTTTACAGCTTTAGAAATCAAGGATATTTTGTTTACCATGCAGCACATGTCGTTTTCGCAAAATATTGAACATCATTATCAACTGCCAGTTTCAGGACAATACGTTCAAGATGCCGATCGCATTGAAAGCTTGGGTGCAATCGGGATTGCTCGTGCCTTTACCTATGGTGGTGCGCACGGCAATTTGATTTATGATCCAGCGATTAAACCGCAAAAGCTAGTTAGTCATGATCAGTATCGTCAGCATCAGGAAACAACTATTAATCACTTTTACGAAAAATTATTTCAGTTGGAAGATTTAATGAATACTGCCGGTGGCAAAAAAGAAGCACATATTAGAACAGAATATATGCGTAATTTTGTTAACGAATTTATGCAAGAATGGGATGTGTAAAATGCGGGCGAGAGTTGTTATTTATAATCATCAATCGCAAGCCGTGCTCCTAATTCACCGCTTGAAGAATGGCCGCGATTATTGGGTCGTTCCCGGTGGTGGCGCTGAGGGACAGGAAACACCTATTCAAACAGCAATCCGTGAAATACGTGAAGAATTACAGATAGTATTAACACCGGATGAGTTGCACCAGCTGTTTGTCTTGCAGGAGCAAGAGCGCGAGGTCTTTTTCTATGCGGAATCAACTCAAGTAGCCACACCTGATATTAGTGGCGAGGAAGCAGAACGCGCAAGTGCAACCAATGTCTATTTACCAACTTGGGTAAAGGTTAATAACTTGCCACAGATTGATTTAATGCCGCCAGAAGTAAGTGGAAAAATAGTGGAATTTTTTAATAAAAATTAGTCTTTAAAATAAAATTCAGGAGGATAACGGATGAAGAAAAAATGGCAGCGATGGTTATCCTTAAGTGTAATTGTCCTTGGAATAAGTGTGGTTCTGACGGCTTGCTCAGGTAAAAAGCAGGATAATGCGACTGGTACAAACAGGAAAAACAGCATTGCTCTGATTACTGACAGTAGCGGCGTTGATGACCAATCATTCAATCAGGCAGCTTGGGCTGGTTTTACAGCTTTTGGCAAGGAACACAATTTAAAGCGGGGCAGTGGCTACCAGTATTTTCAATCAAATAGTGCGGCAGATTACACACCTAACTTTAATCAAGCAGCTAGCTCGGGATACCAAACGATTTTTGGTGTTGGTTATGCACTAAAAGACTCGGTTAAAGCAGCAGCGCTGAAAAATCCCAAGAAGAATTTTGTCATTATTGACGATGTGATTACTGGTCAGAAAAATGTCGCTTCGGTTACCTTCAAAAGTAACGAGGCTTCATATTTAGCGGGGATCGCGGCAGCTTATACGACTAAGACAAATAAGGTTGGCTTTGTTGGTGGTGCCAAATCAAGCATCATTAATTCCTTTGCGGCTGGTTTTCGGCAAGGTGTTCAAGCTGGTGCAAAAAAGCTGCACAAAAAAATAACAATAAATGTTGAATATATTGGAAACTTTACCTCGACAGATAAGGCAAAAGCAATCGCTCAATCGCTGTATTCAGATAAATGTGACATTATTTATCAAGCAGCAGGAACGGCCGGCAATGGCATTTTCCAAGAAGCTAAGGATTACAACCAAACGCGACCTGCAGCCCAAAAGGTGTGGGTAATTGGTGTTGATGTTGACCAAGCAACTTTGGGTAATTACAAAACCAAAAATGGTCAGAAAGATAACTTTACTTTGACTTCGGTTTTAAAGGGGTTAGGCGTTGCGACTAAGACACTGGCTGATGCGGCTGCTAAAGGCAAGTTCCCTGGCGGTCAACATTTAGTCTATGGCTTGAAGGATAATGGCGTTTCAATCACCAAGGGCAATTTAAATTCCTCAACTTGGGCCGCTGTTCAAAAGCAACGCACGCGAATTATCACTGGACAAATCAAGGTGGTTAATTCAGCTAAATAATTTTTTATAGACGCGAAAGCGTCTTTTTTCTTTGGTCAATTTTACATAAGTCGACAAATTTAGAAAAATTTTCAAATTGTGCTTTGAAGCATACAAAAATTATGGTGTGATTGACTTAGAGCGAGTTCTAGACCAATTGACAAATCCCAATAAATCAACACTTTATCTTGTGGGTAGACTTTGACATAGCCACTAAATGTTGTTATTTTAGTAACTGGAAGAATTGTTTGAGAGGTAATGACATGAGTATAAAGTTTAAGAAAATTTGTTCGACAGCAGCACTGATTTTTTCAGCTGGTGTGATGCTAACAGCGTGTTCTGGTAAAAAGCAGGGTGGCAGTGGCAACACAGGCGATAGTGCTAAGCATTCCATTGCGTTAGTAACAACGGCAGCTGGAGTTAACGATAATTCGTTTAACCAGTCAGCTTGGAATGGCTTCAAGGCGTATGGGAAGCAACATAATTTACAGCGCGGCAAGAATGGCTATCAGTATTTCCAATCAAGTAGTGATGCCGACTTTGTTCCTAACTTTGAGCAAGCCAGCAAGGCAGGTTACCAAACGATTTTTGGAATTGGCTATAACTTAAAGGATGCTGTCAGTGCAGCGGCTAAGAAGAACCCGAAGAAGAATTACGTTATCGTCGATGAAGTAATCAACGGTCAAAAGAATGTTGCTTCGGCTAACTTTAGAAGTGAGCAGGCCGCATATCTAGCCGGTGTTGTTGCCGCTTCTGAGACCAAAACCAACGTCATTGGGTTTATCGGTGGAGTTCGCGGTAACATTATTGATCTCTTTGACGCTGGCTTTACCAAAGGTGTTAATGATGAAGCTAAAAAGCTGCATAAAAAGATAACTCTTTTAAATCAATATGCAGGCAGCTTCACCAGTGCGGATAAGGGTAAGGCGATTGCCCAATCAATGTACGCTAAAAAGGCCGATATTATCTTCCATGCATCAGGTTCTACTGGTGATGGGTTATTCCAAGAAGCAAAGTCAATTAACCAAAACAGACCAGCTTCTAAGCGTGTCTGGGCAATTGGGGTTGACGTTGACCAATCATATCTAGGTAATTACAAGTCAAAAGATGGTAAGAAGACTAACTTCGTGCTGACTTCAGTAATTACCGGCGTCAATATCGCCACCCAAGATATTGCTAATCGTGCGTATGAAGGCAAGTTCCCTGGTGGTCAACACCTTGTTTACGGTTTGAAGACTAACGGTGTCTCGATCAAACGTGGCCAGATTAGTCCTACTGCTTGGAAGAACGCGCAAAAGGCGCGGACGCAAGTGATTAATGGCGAGATCAAGGTGCCAATTCACCCGGCTAAATAGTTCGTGTTTTAGCTAGAATAAATCTAATTTATACCAAAATAAAAAATATTTCTATTGAATTTGCACATTTTTAAGATAAAATAATTATATATAGTTCGTAAATTTATAGGAGGTAGAAAATTGAAGCGTAAATTTAGGAATATTCTGGCTTTAGGAACAGTTGTGGCATCAGTTAGTCTTGTTTTAGGTGCATGTTCCGGTAAAAAGCAGAGTTCTGGTTCTCAAAGCAGCAAGGGCAGCATTGCCTTAATTACCGATAGTAACGGGGTTGATGACCAGTCATTCAATCAAGCTGCTTGGCAAGGCTTTAAAGATTATGGCAAAGAGCACGGATATACTCGCGGTAAAGGCTACCAGTACTTCCAATCAAGCAGTGCATCTGACTTTACACCTAACTTTAACCAAGCTGCTAAGTCTGGTTACCAAACGATTATTGGTGTTGGTTACATGCTAACTGATTCGGTTAAAGCAGCAGCTAAGAAAAATCCTAAAAAGAACTTCGTCATTATTGATGATGTGATTTCAGGACAAAAGAATGTTGCTTCTGTTACTTTTGAAAGTAACCAGTCTTCCTATCTTGGCGGGATTGCAGCAGCTTATACAACTAAGACGAACAAGGTTGGCTTTGTCGGTGGTGCGAAATCAAGCATCATTGATAAGTTTGAAGCTGGTTTTAAGCAAGGTGTCCAAGACGGTTCTAAGGCATTGCACAAGAAGATTAAGGTTTCAACCGAATATGTTGGTAACTTTACTTCAACTGATAAAGCCAAATCGATGGCTCAATCAATGTACGCTAACAAGACCGATATTATTTTCCAAGCTGCAGGTGCAGCCGGTAATGGTGTCTTCCAAGAAGCTAAGGACCGCAACCAAACACGTCCAGCTAACCAAAAGGTTTGGGTAATGGGTGTTGACGTTGACCAAGCTAACTTGGGTAACTACAAGACTAAGGATGGCAAGAAGGCCAACTTTACTTTAACTTCAGTTTTAAAGGGACTTGATGTTGCATCAAAATCATTAGCTGATGATGCATATGATGGTAAATTCCCTGGTGGTAAGCACCTGGTTTATACCTTAAAGGGCGATGGTGTTTCCCTGACACGCGGCAACTTGTCTGCTAAGACTTGGACAGCAGTCAACAAGGCCAAGGCACAGATAATCGCAGGAAAAATTAAGGTTAATGAAACGGTTAAATAATTAATAATTGAAAACTCTTTGTGGTAAGCAAAGAGTTTTTTAACAAAAAGGAACTCAATAAGCAAAATGGAAAATGTTACGAACGTAATTGAGATGCGCCATATTGTCAAGGATTTCAATGGTTTTAAGGCTAACGATGATATTAATCTGGTCTTGCATCATGGGGAAATCCTGGCTCTACTTGGTGAAAATGGTGCGGGCAAGTCAACCTTGATGAGTATTTTATCAGGACTACTTGCGCCAACAGCTGGTGAAATTTTGGTGCGGGGACACCGCGTTAATGTTAAAAACCCAACGGTTGCCAAAAACTTGGGTATCGGGATGGTCCACCAGCACTTTATGCTCATGAATTCCTTTACGGTTTTAGAAAATATTATTTTGGGTCACGAGACAACTAAGGGACCAAAATTAGATTTGAAAAAAGCACAAACGCAAATTGAAGAATTATCTAAGCGTTACGGCTTGAACGTTGACCCTAATAAAAAAGTCGGCGAGATTACTGTGGCCCAACAACAACGGGTGGAAATCTTGAAGGTGTTGTACCGTGGTGCTGATATTTTGATTTTTGATGAACCGACGGCAGTTTTGACCCCGCAAGAAATTACGGAATTTATTCAAATTATCAAAGAGCTTGCCAAAGAGGGCAAATCAATTATTTTAATCACGCACAAGTTAGAGGAGATTAAGCGGGCAGCTGACCGCGTGACCGTTATTCGCGCTGGTAAAAGTGTCGGTACCTTTAATGTTGCCGATGTTACCGACAATAATTTAGCCGAATTAATGGTCGGCCGCCACGTTAACATGCGTCTAACGAAGCCGGAAGTGGAATTAGGTAAGACTATTCTTGATGTAACTAACCTGCAAATTAAAAACAAGCAAGGAGTTGCGGCACTTAAGGGTGTGACTTTTAACTTACGCGGCGGCGAGATTCTGGGTGTTGCTGGAATTGATGGTAATGGTCAAGATGAATTAGTTGAGGCGCTAACTGGCTTGCGTCACGTTAATGCTGGCAAAATTATGATTAATGGTCGCGACATGACCAACCAAAAGGTGCGCAAGATTACGGAAAGTGGCGTGGCGCACATCCCTGCCGACCGACAAAAATATGGCCTAATCTTACCATTTACAGTTGCCGATAATTTGGCCTTGCAGAATTATTATCAGCAGCCATTTTCTCGCCATCACTTATTGCACCGTGATGTTATCAACCAACATGCGCAAAAGTTGGTGGAAAAGTTTGATATTCGGACTACTGGCATTAATTTACCAGTTAGTGATTTGTCTGGCGGTAACCAGCAAAAAGTAATTATTGCGCGGGAGCTCGACCGTGATAGTGATTTAATTATCGCTTTCCAACCCACGCGAGGATTAGATGTTGGTGCGATTGAATATATCCACAAGCAGCTATTGCAGGAGCGGGCGAAGGGTAAGGCAATTTTGCTAATTTCATATGAATTAGACGAAATCATGCAGTTATCTGACCGAATTATTGTGCTCCATGATGGCAATATTTCTGGTGAAGTTAAGCCAGAAGCAACTAGTGATGAAGAATTAGGCCTGTTAATGACCGGAGTTAAGAAAGAAGGCACTACTCTTGCTTAAAGTAACGCCCAGAACCAAAAGAATGTTAGTACCAATTATTTCAATCCTTGCTGGGTTTTTAATTGGTGCAGTAATTATGTTAATTTGGAATTACAATCCAATTCAGGCATATTCATCAATGTTTGCCAGTGCCTTGGGCAACATGAATGGGATTGGTGAAACAATTCGGGAGGCAACGCCGCTGATTTTTACAGCGATTGGCTTTGCGATTGCTTCCAGTGCCGGCTTTTTTAATATTGGGTTACCAGGTCAAGCACAGGCTGGCTGGTTAGCTTCAATTTGGGTGGTTTTAGCTAATCCTAATTTACCCAAAATTGTCTTGTTGCCGTTAGCGATTATTGCCGGAATTATTGCCGGCGCAGTTGTTGCTGGGATTGCCGGTTGGTTGCGGGCTCAATTTGGGACTAATGAAGTTATCACTACAATTATGCTTAACTACATTGTGCTTTATTCATGTCAATACTTGATGCAGCAGATTATGTCGAGTCGTTTGCGGATCGACACGGACACAACGAAGACGATTGCGGCTAATGGTAGTTTAAAGATTGATTGGCTGAGTTCCTTCTTTGGTGATTCACGGATTAATGCCGGGATTTTTTTAGCATTAATTGCAGTTGTCATCTACTGGTACTTAATGAAGAAAACAACCACGGGTTTTGAAATTCGGTCGGTTGGGGCTAATCCCTATGCCAGTCGTTATGCTGGGATGTCCACTAAGAAGAACATTATGTTGTCGATGCTATTATCAGGCGGCTTTGCCGGACTTGGCGGTGTTATCCAAGGTTTAGGAACCTACCAAAACTACTTTACGCAGACAACAAGTTTGGACATTGGCTGGGATGGTCTGTCAGTTGCCTTGCTTGGTGGTGGCACTGCAATTGGAATTTTACTGGCGGCACTGCTATTCTCAATTTTGAAAATTGGTGGCTTGGGGATGCAGACGATTGCTGGTATTCCTTATGAAATCGTCTCGATTGTCATTGCGGCAATCATTTTCTTTATTGCTATTCAGTATGTGATTGGGCGCTTGTTTAAAAATAAGCAGGCTCCTGAAGCAATTGCTGTTAAGAAAGAAACTCAAGTGAACGTAGCAGATAACGGGGGACAAAAATAATGAGTTTGGTAGCGATTTTATCTTTACTAGTGTCATCGACTTTTGTCTATTCGGCACCACTGATTTTTACCGCATTGGGCGGCGTTTATAGTGAAAACTCTGGCGTGACTAACATTGGACTTGAAGGAATTATGACTATGGGTGCCTTTTCGTCAATTGTTTTTAACCTGACCTTTGCTGACAGTTTTGGCAAACTAACGCCGTGGTTAGGTGCGTTAGTTGGCGGAATTGTTGGGCTGATTTTTTCACTGCTCCATGCGGTAGCGACAATTAACTTTCATGCTGACCATATTATTAGTGGTACGGTGCTTAATCTAATGGCGCCGCCACTCGGCGTTTTCTTGATTAAGGCAATCTATGATAAAGGACAGACGGCAAACATTAACCAAAGTTTCGGCTACTTTTCGTTTCCAGGCTTGGCTAATATTCCGGTGCTTGGGCCTATTTTCTTTAAAAACACGTCTGCACCGGCTTGGGCGGCAATTATTGTAACTATTATTCTGTGGTGGCTGCTCTATAAGACGCGCTTCGGCTTACGTCTGCGCTCTTGTGGCGAAAATCCGCAGGCTGCTGATACCTTAGGCATTAATGTTTATGGTTTGCGGTATGCTGGTGTTCTGATTTCCGGTTTTCTTGGTGGTATTGGCGGCGCCATTTTTGCGGAAGCAATTTCTGGGAACTTTTCTATTTCCACGATCGTTGGGCAAGGATTTATGGCCTTGGCAGCAGTTATCTTTGGTAAGTGGAATCCAATTGGGGCAATGCTGGCATCATTGTTCTTTGGCTTTGCCCAGAGTATTAGTATTATTGGTAACCAGTTGCCGTTTTTCAACCATATTCCTGCTGTTTACATGCAGATTGCGCCATACGTAATCACGATTGTTGTGCTGGTGCTATTCTTTGGTAAATCAGTTGCACCCGCTGCTGATGGGCAGAATTATATTAAGTCAAAATAAGGAGAAACTATGAAACAAATTTATTTTAACCACGATGGCAACATTGACGATTTAGTCTCATATTTATTGTTGTTGCAGGCACCGGATATTCAGCTATTAGGTGTTGGTGCGATTGACGCCGACGGTTATGTTGATCCTGCCGTTGAAGTTTGCCGGAAGATGACTGACCGCTTTAATCTGCGTGGTGACAAGTTAGAAGTCGCCAAGTCAGACTCGCGAGCAGTTAACCAGTTTCCGCAAGAATGGCGCACAGCGTCGTATTCCTTTAATTATTTACCAATTTTAAATGAATCCGGCAAGATGATCACTAAGCAAGCAAAATTACCAGCTCATTTGGACATGATTTCTAAGCTAAAAAGTGCAGTTGAACCGATTACCTTAGTTATGACGGGACCATTGACAGACTTAGCAAGAGCACTAGATGAGGACCCAACAATTGAAGGTAAAATTGCCAAGCTTTACTGGATGGGTGGCTCACTTGATGGTCACGGCAATGTCGTGATGGTTAATGCCGATGGCACGCAGGAGTGGAATGCCTATTGGGACCCGCAGGCTGTCAGCCGGGTGCTTGCATCACACATTCCAATGCAGATTGTGGGGCTTGAAAGCAGCGAGGAATTACCACTGACTGATGAACTGCGGATGCACTGGGCAAGTTTACGCAAGTATCCAGCAATGGATTTAGTTGGTCAGGGTTACAGCTTGTTAGTTAATCCGCCGGTACAAACTGCCCAGCTTTATTTCTGGGATGTATTGACCACGATTAGCGCTCTGTATCCTGAAGTTGTTTCTAAAGTTGAGCAACGTAAGGTACGCGTCATTACTTCAGGCATTGCACAAGGACGGATGGAAGACGATCCTAATGGCCGTGAAATCACTCTGGTTACTGAGGCAAATAAGGAGCTGTTTTTCAAGCGTTTTGACGAGTTATTGGAGCAAAGCAAATAGTGCAACGGCAAAAACTTGTTACTTCAATTGTGGCAATTGGATTACTTAGTTTTTTAGGAATTGTAATTGAAACTTCACTGAATATTGCCTTTCCAATGCTGATGCGTGAGTTCAGCTTGTCTGCCAGCACGGTCCAATGGCTAACAACGGGCTATATGCTAGTAGCGACAATTTTGATTCCATTTGGTTCCTTTTTGCGCCGCCGCTTTCGCGCACTCAACATTTTTCGCGTGGCGGTTGTTAGCTTTCTCATCGGGACAGGCTGTGCGGGTCTAGCAGCAGGCTTTCCAATGATCTTATTTGGCCGCCTGCTAGAAGGAATTGCGGATGGTCTTTGTCTGCCGTTAATGTTCTCAATTATTTTAGAGCAAGCTCCGAAAAAAGCTGTCGGCACCTTTATGGGCATTGGCAGCTTGGTGATTGCCTTTGCGCCAGCCGTGGGGCCAGTCTACGGCGGTCTTGTCCTAAAATATTGGTCGTGGCACCAGCTGTTTTGGTTAATTATGCCAGTAATCATTTTGACATGGCTGCTGGGCGAGGTTAGCATTACTCAAGTTAAAAAGCCGGAGCATTTGCCGTTTGATCTGCAAGGCGGGGCATTATTGGCGGTCTTACTGACAGCTACACTATTGTTGGTGGTCAGTGTAACTTCAAGCGGTACAAATTGGTTATGGCAATTACTGCTGCTAATTATTGCGGTAATTAGTTTGATGTTGTTTATCAAATATGAACAAAGTAAAGCAGTTAAATTGCTGGATTTGTCATTATTTAAACGTCCTACCTTTGTGACCTTTTTAAGTGCATTCTTTTTACTGCAATTGTTGTCACTGGCGATGTCTTACTTAATACCGAATGTTTTACAACTGGCATTTAAGGAATCAACAGCTGCAACCGGGCTGCTAGTTTTGCCGGCAGCATTTGTGGATGCAGTGCTGTCTGCGGTTGCTGGCCTCATTTATGATCGCGTTAGTCACAGGTTGCCAATAATCGTTGGGACGGGGATTATTGTCTTGACATTTGGCTTGGCAAATATATTAACTCCCAGTGTTATCTTGCTGGCTGTGATGTATGTCATGTTTATGATTGGCCTGGGGCTAAGTTACAGCAATATCATGACATTAAGTTTGGCTCAATTGCCAGAATCGGTTGTGGATGACGGCAATGCCATTTATATGACTGCTCAAAGTTATTCGGGAGCAATTGGCACGGCACTTGCGGCGTCGCTGTTAACGATGACGCAAAAAGGGGATGCAGCACTTGCAGTCGGGACATTGCAGGGACTTAAACTAAATTTAGCGGTTTTTCTGCTTCTGGCACTAGTTGTATTTTTCCTGTGCATTAAGTCGGTATCTAAATTAAAAAAATAAATCAACAAAAAAACGAGATTCAAAAAATGAACCTCGTTTTTTTATAAATCTAATGTGTTTTAGGCCAAAGAATCCCAAACTGGCAAGTCAGTGATTGGGCCTTCAGCTAAAGCAACTTGCTCTGGCGTTAGGTACTTCTTGTGAACAACAACTTCATAAGTATATTGCTTAAACCAGTCATTAGTCATTACAAAGAATCCTTTGTCGCCGTTCTTTTCGCCCCAGGAATTTTCAACTTTCCATTGGCGAATGTGGCCGTTATCCTCATCAACACCAACCAAGGTCATGGCATGCGTTGAGGCAGCAGCACCAGTGCGCAGTTGGTCGGCCTTGGACATCTTGGAATCAATACCAAACAAGTCGTCTAACTGGTACAAGTTGGTGTCAAGGTAGCCTTGCTTACGGTCGCTTTGCTCGCCAACATCATTACCAAACCAAACGGCTTCGCCATCTTTTAATTGGGCAACAGAAGCTTGCTCAAGATATTCCATTGGGACGTTCAGGAACTTAATCCGGTAGGAACCCTCAACGTTATCTTCAAATGGTAAGCCGTATAATTTGCCGTATTCATGGTCAGGAGCGTTAGTTAAAACAACATAGTCGTCAAAGTCAACGTCGCCCATATATTTATGTAAAAATTCAAGCGGTGTTAAGTCCTTATCCAAGTGATACTTTTTATTGTCATCACGGTATTCCAAGTCAAATTTCTTTGGTGGCTCACCAACAGCAATTGCTGTCATTTGGTAAACTTCACTTAAGAATTCTTGCCGTTTTTCTTCAATTTCTTCATCCTTGCCAGCTTGCTTTAAGTCGCGTAATACTAAGGCATCCTTGCGCATTTTGTCACCTAAGGCTTTAGCAAAGGCATTCGTGTTATTAGTGTTGAAACTTTCTGGCATTGCGTATGTTGGCACTACACCATATTTTTTAATTAATGCTGCAGCCATGTGGAATTGACCGCCATCTTCGCCGGCATCATTTAAATAAGCCTTAACAGTCCGTGAGTCGAGTGGCTCATCTGCAGTGGCTAAAATGTTGTCGTAAAAAATATTGGCGCGCTCAATTTTATCCCAGAAAAAGTTGTAACTTTGTGAGAAGGTGAAATTTTTAACGTGGTATTTTTTACCAAAGTTGTGGCGCAAAATATTTAGCGTCGCAAATTCCCAGCAACGACCAGATTGGCGCTGGTTAGTGACATTTTCCGTATCTAATTCTGTTGAAAAGACCCGGGTCAATTCACCTTGTACGCGTTCATTATATGAAGCCATCTGAACACCGCTCTTTTGAGCAGCGCGAGCAACGACTTGGTTTTTCGGATTCTCGTTAAAGTTGTCAGCGAACTTTTCGAGTTCTTGCACAGTTAATTTGTGTCCCATTTCTGTTCTCCCTTTTTAATCTTTTTTGAATTACTCTTTAATTTTAAGCTAAAAGAAAACCGAGTTCAATTGCTGAACTCAGTTTTTTATTTATTAGCCTAATGGGTCCCAAACTGGCAAATCTTCGGCAATTGGGCCTTCTGCTAGAGCCAGTTGTTCTGGTGTCAAATACTTTTTGTGAACAGCAACTTCATAAACGTAGTCGTTAAACCAGTCATTGCTCATCACAAAGTAGCCGTTCTTACCAACTTGGTCGCCCCAAGAGTTTTCAACTTTCCAGCGGCGCACTTCGCCTTGATCTTCATCAACACCAACAAAAGTCATGGCGTGTGAGAAGTTAGCTTCGCCTGTTCGCAAGCGATCAGCCTTGGACATCTTTAAGTCAACATCAAAGAGGCTGCCCATTTGGTAAAGTTGCGAGTCGAGGTATCCTTGCGGCCGGTCTAATTCGTGCAAAACATCGTTGCCAAACCAGACTGCTTCGTCATCCTTGAGCTGCTTAATTGTTGCGTCTGCAAGGTAGGTCATCGGGACGTTGAGTAGCTTAATTTCGCATAAGCCAGCCACATTATTATCGGCAGAATAGCCGTACAATTTGTTATATTCATGGTTAGGTGAATTTGTTAAGACAACGTAGTCGTCTAAGTCGAGGTCGCCAAGATACTTTTGGTAGAATATTTGCGGCGTTAGGTCCTTATCTAAGTGATACTTTTTATTGTCATCACGGTATTCTAAGTCGAATTTCTTGGGTGGCTCGCCAACAGCAATCGCCGTCATGCGGTAAATTTCACTTAAAAAGTGGTCTTGTGCTTCTGCAGCCTCGGTGTCTTTACCAGCTTGCTTTAATTGGCGCAATACTAAAGCATCCTTGCGCATTTTTTTGCCTAGAGCCATCTTCAAAGCATCGGTATTGTTGGCGTTGAAGCTTTCTGGCATTGCGTAACTTGGGACGACGCCGTACTTTTGCACTAAAGCAGCAGCTAATTGCCAATGGCCGCCGTCTTGACCAGCACTTGCCAGATACTTGCGCACAGTTCGTGAGTCGAGGTCTTGGTCCGCCGTTTTAATAATGTTGTTATAAAAAATATTGGCGCGTTCGATTTTATCCCAGAAAAAATTATAACTTTGTGAGAAAGTAAAATCTTTGGTGTGGTACTTTTTACCAAAGTAGTGACGCAAAACATTGAGAGCAGCAAATTCCCAGCAGCGTCCGGAATGCTTTTGTGCTGTAACTTGGCCGACATCAAGTTCTGTTGAGAAGACGCGGTTAAGGTCATTGCTGGCTTTTTGTTCATTATAGGAAGCCGCGAAAATGCCACTCTTTTGGGCAGCACGGGCAATAACCTGATTTTGTGGTTGCTTGTTGAAGTCAGCAGAATATTTTGCCAATTCTTGAAATGAGAGTTGATGGTTCATTAAATAATGCTCCTTTTTTAATTAATTATTAATAAATATTTTAGGGCAAAAGAAAAACGAGTTCAATAGCTGAACTCGTTTTAGAGAATTACTTGTATTGGCAACTTATCTGAGACTTCTTGCAAGTATAATAATAAGTTAATCGATTGAAATCGAGTTATCATTGCTGCCAGCATTTTGCTTTGGCAGGGTGATAGTCAATACACCTTTATCATACTTTGCATGAATCTCACTTGCAACTACATTTGGTAATCTAAAGCTACGAGAAATGTGTCCTTCGCTTCTTTCGCGGTGGATAATGCTGTCATCTTTAGACAAATCTTTGAATGATTTTCTAGAGCCGGATACGCTCAAAATCCCGTTACTGTAGTTTAAATTAATCTTTTCCTTGTCCATACCGGGCATGTCAACTTTAACAACATAGTTCTTGTCGTTTTCAGCAACATCAGCCTGCATTAATTTTGCCATTTCGTTATCATCAAAAAATTTCTGTGGAAGGTCAAACCAATCATTCATTGCGTCAAATAAGTTATTGTGACGATTCGTTAAATCTTGTGCCATAGTAAAAACTTCCTTTCAAAAATTAAATTATTGGTAAAGAAGACTTTCATTTCTTCCTTACACTGATTATTATAGTAGGCAGATTTGAAAAATGGAAATATTTAGCACTCTTAATTTTAGAGTGCTAAATTTAAGAAAGAAAGCTTGCTATGACTAGCTATTTTGCTTGTGGATAATTTTAAATCAAAAAACTAGAGGAGTAATATTTGTGGTTTATTATCAAAAAATGACACCGGAAGGCTACCAAAAAATTAAGGATGAAATTGCTGATTTAAAAAAGGATCGCCCCCGCAGAATTAAGATTTTGCAGGAGGCACGCAGTCTAGGTGATTTATCCGAAAATACCGAATACACGGAGGCCAAACGCGACCTGGGGCACTTGCAAAGCAGGTTGCGTTACTTGGATAAGCAATTAAAGTATGCCGAAATTGTGGAAAAGACCGATAATGGCAAGGTTGACTTAGGAAAAAAAGTGACATTAAAGTTTGCTGGTGATGATGAAACCGAAGAATACCGCATCGTTGGTCGCATGGAAGCTAACTTAGACGAGGGTAAAGTGGCATTTGACTCGCCGCTAGGTCAGGCAATTATGAAGCAATCGGTAAATACAACGGTAACTGTGGCAGCTCCAGCAGGGGAATACCAAGTAACAATCATGGCTATTAAATAAGAAGACACAATCTGAATTTTTTCGGATTGTGTCTTTTGCGTTAAGTTTAGAAATATAAGAATGTTGAACAAAAAACGTTAATTACTCCGCACTTGTTCTTGATTGTTCGAACAAAAGTTCGTATAATAGTTTTAATTAATAGCGAACAAATGTTTGCAATAAGGAAGTGTCACTATGTATGATTATTGCTATGAGCCACATCGCGTAATTTTTATGATTGATAACAAGTCGTTCTTTGCTAGTTGCGAGGCGATCCGGCTAGGTCTTAATCCGATGAAGGCTGTTTTAGCAGTTTTGTCGCACCAACCAGATACTAAATTTGGTTCGGGCCTAATTATGGCAGCGTCACCGTTGGCTAAGAAAAAATACGGTTTAACTAATGTGATGCGTGCGCGTGATTTGCCATCTAAAAAGCAGGCGCCAGATTTAATGCTAGTCGAGCCGCACATGAACCTCTATATCAAGCGCAGTATGCAGGTCTTGCAGATTTTTCGTAAGTACGCGGCAGAGGAGGACATTCACGTTTATTCAATCGACGAAAGCATGATTGACATGACTAAATCATGGCACTTATTTGGTGATGACCCGTACCTTGTTGCCCGCAAAATTCAGCAAGAAATCCGTCAAACTTTGGGACTGTATACAACTTGCGGAATTGGTGAAAATCCCTTGCTGGCAAAGTTAGCGATGGATATTGCCGCTAAGCACCGGCGCTCAATGATTGCGGCGTGGCATTATATTGATGTGCCGGATACAATTTGGCAAATTCCTAATCTTGAAGATGTTTGGGGAATTGGCAAACGAACGGCGAAGCGATTGCGGCGGTTGCAGATTAATAATATGTATGATTTGGCTCACACTGATCCCGCGATTTTGACTAAAGAATTTGGCGTGATTGGGGAGCAGCTATTTGCCATGAGTTGGGGCGTTGACCGTAGTATTATCAGCGACAAATTTGTCCCCAAAATGAAGCACTACGGCAATTCACAGGTTTTAATGCGGGATTACACGGACCAACAAGAGATTGAAATTGTCCTGCGTGAAATCGGTGAACAAGTGGCAGCGCGGATTCGGGCGCACCAGTTGCAGGCGGGGTGTGTCAATTTGGCAGTTGGCTTCAACCAGTATGAGCAAGAGGGCCAGCGGAAAGGCTTTAGTGTTCAACAGAAGATTACCCCAACTAACGATAACGACTTGCTAGTCGCAGAATTAGTGGCACTTTTTCGTAAAAATTGGCATGGCGAGACCGTTCGAACTTTGGGCGTTAATTATAGTCAGCTAGTGCCTGATACTAGTCAGCAGCTGACTTTCTTTATGCAGCCAGAGCGCCAGATTAAAAAGCGTAATTTTATCATGACAGTTGATAAAATTCGCCAAAAGTATGGCTTTACTAGTTTAGTTAAGGCCTCAAGCTTATTAAAAGGGGCAACAGCAATTCAGCGGAGCAACCTTGTGGGCGGACATAACGGCGGGAATGCTTATGAGTGATTTTGATAAGATTGTGCAGGATTTTTTCAAAAATTATCAGGACCGCGGGATGAAAAAATGGACCGGCTTTTTCCTAAGTGACCATACAATGATGATAAATAAGGACCGCGATAAACGCAGCGTTCGGCACCCATGTAAGAGAACGCTGACTCAAGAGGAAATAGGTAGCAGGCTGCTAGAGGCTTACAGTAATCATCAGCTGGTGCGTGTGCAAGTCAAGATAGTCGATGAAAATGATCGTATGCCTGCGGATATTGTTGGCTTCGTGAGTGGCTATTATGAAGATAAAATTATTATTGCTAATCAAAGTGTTGCTTTAGCCGACATTAATAATATAGAATTAAAATGGAAAAATTTAATTTGAAATTTCATAAAACTGTCTTTTTTTGCTATAATATGGGACTTGTAGGGTACACAAATGGATAGAGGTAATTTTTGTGAATACACCAGCATCAAGAGAGGGCAACTTATTCCGCTATATTGTTTACTTCATCGGCTATTTAATGGCTGCTGGCACGGTTAAGTTAGTTACTATAAATTCACCAATTCGTATATGGGATTTAATTTTATTTGCATTAATTTCTCTAATGGTTTTGCTGTTTTTCATTTATCGTTTCAATCGTGAGCAACGCTTCTTTGATCGCAGTCTGTCAGGATCATGGCTTGGCAATTTTGGCATGATTATTGGCCTAACCTTAGTAGTAACGGCGTTGCGCATCGTTGTTTCCTGGTTGCAGGCCTATGGCAAGGTTAAGCTGTATGGCTTTCAAACAATGTATTTACGCCATGAGTCAGTCGCAATGTATTGGTTTTTGGTTGTGGCTTTAGGAATTGTGCTACCGATTTTGCAGGAATTTTTAATTACTGGATTTTTATTCAATTATGCGTTCAGGCGTAATACAATGCTAACAGCAATTTTAGGAATTGCGGCCTCGGGTATTTTGTTCAGTGCGCTGAATTGGCAAACGACGGTGCCACTCTTAGTGATTAATGCAATCTTTGGCGCATTGTTTGCGTGGTCCTACCTCTATACCCAGACGTTGTGGATGCCGATTTACTTAGCGGTAGTCAACGGGATCATTTTGATGGTAATGATATAAAAATAAAAAAGGCAATGATTGAAAAATCATTGCCTTTTTAGTTAAGCGGATAGCGTGAATCGAACCCGCATCTTCAGCTTGGGAAGCTAACGTTTTACCATTAAACTATACCCGCGTTACTAAAATAGTTTATCATGTTTTGCTAATAATGCCAAGCTAAATTTTGATAGATAGAGATTTATTTTTCCATAAATAATGTACGATAATATTAGCTTGTTTGCTATAATATTTAAGACGTAGAAAGTTAAAAGACGGTTTACTACCTGTGCATGAAAGGACTGATGCCTATGAGCATGAGTGGATTCATACTCCAATCTATTGTAAGAAAGGAGGACAGGTAGTTGGAAATCATTTTAGCCTTAGTGGTAATTTTTGCTATTAGTTTAGTAGGATTAGCATTTAAGTTAGCTGAAATGAAGCAGTACCAGCTGCTGGCGGTAGTGATAATAAATCTCTTGCCACTAGTAGTTGAACTGCTAAGAAGTTTGCTCAAATAATTTTGGGCAAACAAATACCGTCTTGCTCTATCTAGGAAAAAGACGGTATGTAAAACATATTTTTCTCAGGTAGTAAACCACTTTTAGTGGAACTACGTCAAGGAGTTGTGTTGGCGCACAGCTCCTTTTTTATTACAAAAATAGTTTAACACGAAAATAGAAAATTATAAAGACAAGCGATAAACCAGTTTGTTATAATCATTAAGACGTAGAAAAGTTAAAAGACGGTTTACTACCTGTGAGTGAAAGGACTGATGCCTATGAGCATGAGTGGATTCATACTCCAATCGATTAAAAGAAAGGAGGGCAGGTAGTTGGAAATCATTTTAGCACTAATGCTACTTCTTGCTATCAGTTTAGTGGGATTAGCATTTAAGTTAGCTGAAATGAAGCAGTACCAACTGCTGGCGGTAGTGATAATAAATCTCTTGCCACTAGTAGTTGAACTGCTAAGAAGTTTGCTCAATTAATTTTGAGCAAACAAATACCGTCTTGCTCTATCTAGGAAAAGACGGTTTGTAAACTGTTTCTTCAAGGTAGTAAACCACTTTTAGTGGTACTACGTCAAGAGAGCTGTGTTGGAGCATAGCTCTCTTTTTATTACAAAAATAGTTTAACATGAAAATGGAAAATTATAAAGAAGATAAGTATTTAAATTATTTGCAGTAAAGTAGTACCAGCTACTAATGGTAGTGATAATAAAATCTATTACTACTGGTAATTGAATTGTTAATAAGTTTGCTCAATTAATTTTGGACAAGCAAAAAAGCGATCCATAGGGATCGCTCAGCTGGCTTGCAAGTGGTCAAACTTGCATGTACGTATTGCTTCGTATAGGACGATGCAACATTCATCTAGAGTAAGTGTACCACGAAAATAATTTTTGGTGAAATAATACCGCACGCCTTGCGCGCATCCTGAGAAGTCCAGTCAGCTTCTCGTAAAGAAGGTGATTATCGTGTAGGATATGCTAACATTCATCATGTTTTACCTTGTCTTAACAAAGACGGAGCAGATATTAAGTGACATTATTGTCATTCGTGATAAGTTGCTCAAGTAAAACAGCAAAGACAGCTCGGGTTTTCCTAGGCTGTTTTTGTCTAAAAAATAAAATTGGTCTAATTGTGAAATTGAAAAAAGTTAAAAAATAAAAAGCCCGTTAAATTGGGCCTTTTTGAATGCTATACGGTTTGCAATTCACAAACTATTTTTAGTGGGCAGCTATTGCTCTTTTTATATTTACCATTGAATTTCGTAAATTAGATTATTTAACGTTTTCCATGAGCCTTCTTTATTATATCCATGGTATGCCACTGTTAAATAAACATGATTTTCTCCAATAACTTGTATACTTTCGAATTCAGTTGCGTAACCTTTGTATTCGATTTCGGAATTTCCATTCAAGTTAAGGTCTTTCCATTCATCCAGTTGTTTTTCAGTTTTTCCCCATGGAATTTTATAAATATGACGTGTTTTTGAATTTCCACCTTTGTCCGGATGTAATTCACTAGAAATATAAATGTTTTTATTTTCGTCAATATCATAGCCTTGAATTGAACCTACGATATTTTTAGCCAAACCTTGTACTTCAAAGCTTGAAATACAAGGTAATGTTTTAATATCAACGTTCTTTTTTCCATTATGATCTAAGGCCGTATTGATATCATCAAGGTAATACAATGAAAAGTATCCGTTATTATAAAGATCAGTAGTAGCAACTAAAAAATAAGTATAATCTGGTGAAACTGCAGCTTCTGAACGTTTCAAATTAATACTGTAGTTGCCGGCATTGGCAAGATTAGATAATCGTGGTAGTTCAGTGTTGGTAGTATATGTTGTTGCAACCGATGGTACTTTTACTCTGGCAATTTGGGTGGCCCAATTAATTCCATCATGATTAAGAGTATCTGTGAGTTTGCCTTTAGTACCAATAAACCATTCTCCTGTACCTTGTCTACCTGCAAATTCCCAAGTTTGACTGTGACCTCCAGCTAAACCTTTCATGTTTAACAAAGATGGACCATAGTTAATTGGTTTTGTAGCTGAAGAATTTCTTGCAGCTCTAAGCACAGAATTAAGTTCAACACCATTTTTATTATGTAATTGCATAGCGTAAACATAGCTATTAGTAATATTCCCTTTTTGAACGACGTTTTGATAAACGCCTTTGCTTCCTCCAGTTGTTAAATTAGCAGCTAAAGAAATTTTTGAATTTGTAATTGTGTCCATTTTATTTCCTCTAAATATATCTGTAGAAAATTAAATGTCATTAGAATTATTTAGACTAAAAAAGGAACGTTAATTTTCGATATTAGCGTTCCTTTATATATTTTTGAAATAATACTATATCAATAATTAGCAGGATATGCATCAATATGTAAGTCAATTGATGTTTTATCTGCGTTTTTAAGTTGATCTTGGGCTCTGTTTAGCAGCCAAGTAGCTTCTTCAACCTCAGTAATGCTTGCTGTTGTTGAAGAAGTGACATCTTTGGCCATTTTTAAAGCTCTATCATATTGAACTTTATAGGTATTTACGAAGTCTTCATTTTTATAGTTAGAACTAGCTGTAATTGCTTTTTCTTGATCGATCAACTTTTGTAAGCCTTGTTTGTCACTAGCAGTGGCAATTTTAGCGTCAGTTTTAGCTTCTTCAGGAGTATTGATTGGCGTTAATTGTGGGCCTGAAATATATTTAACGTTTGCAGCTTTGATATAGAAAAGATTGTTTTCAAGTGCGTTGGCTACGCTTAATGTATCGTTACTATTATCGTTTGCTAAACGATAGAATAATTCAGCTTTGTTGTCTTGAGTATCCCAAATATAAACGGACACTATTACTTGTTTGTAATCAACTAGGTCTTTGTTTATAGTTATAGTTTTTTGGTTAGGATCAGGGTTTAAAATGCTTTTGATACTATAGGCAGGTGTAGCTTGCGTAAATTGAATAAAAGTACCTTTTGTTTTGGTTGCCAATCTTTGTCGAGGCTGTCCTTTGACTAACCTTGCCACAATACTAGTGCTATCAGTGTTGGCAACATGATAAAAATTAGAGAATCCATTACCAGCAGTATCAGAAAAGATATAATCTACTTTTAACTTCATACCGTTTTTGATTTTGATTTTATTATCTCCTGCTCCGATACTGAAATTTTTTGCTGCAGATCCTGATATTTTAACAGTAACAGTAGCATTTGCTACATAAAGTGGTTGACCGTTAATTTCATTTACATTGGCTGCATTAATGTAACCACCATGACCAATGCTGTAATAATATTTGCCCTTAATTTTTTTATAAGGTAACCATGATTGATTGTAGTTGTCATCATTTAATAGATAGTATTGCTTGCTGTCTTTTTCGATAGGCTGGATCGCTCCGGTATATTTAACACTTGTACCTTTGTGTAAGTGAGTGTTAGACCAACTGCCACGATATTTTGTTAGCCGCTTACCCTTTTTATTATAGACATAAGCACCGTGAATTAATTTTAGAGTGCTATTGTTGGATGTTGTTGCTGCAGCAACGGGTGTGGATTTGAGTCGCTGTGATACTGGGAATCCAGCTCCTAAAGTCAAAATACCAGCAATAGAGCTAAAAAGGATTTTTTTGTTTAATTTCATATATATCACCGCATAATAGAAATAATAATTACAGCCATTATACTTCAGTAGCGAACTAAGTTTAAGTAATATCTATTCTTGTTTTTTGAACATATGTTTGTATAATAAAAGAACATTAGCTTTTCTATTTGAGTTAATGTTCTTTTTATTTCTTTCCGCGGTTACTTTCTCTGCGGCATTTTCTTAACTGCTAACGGCAGCTGACTGCGATCAATCAGGCTAGTAAAATTTTGAAATAGCCAACGGCGCAATTCTGCTGCGGTAATTATTAACGGCATCCGGTCATGAATTGGTGCCATGTCAGCGTTGGGCTTAGTTGTTACCATTGAAAAATGGTCGCCTTGATAAATACCAGCAATCAAAGTTAAAGGTGCATTGGGGTCGCGAAAACCATAGCGTTCATGATAAGTGTGACCATTAACTGCATAAGTTTGATGTCCGGATTCCCAGAATTGCTTGGTGATGATAATGCACCGTGATTTGGCAAAAGATGAATCTCACATCGACGGTTTATTTTCAAAAAAGCGTTCAACGCGAGCGTTAAAAATCACTTTTTTATTGTCAACTGGACTAGGATAACCCCAAGATTTAGGCACTAATTGTAATTGGTTATTTTGGTAGAGCAAGACGGGTGCGTCTTCTTTAGGAAAGACCGCTTGATTTTGCGGGAGGTTAGCCGCGGGCTTGCTCAACGGTAAGTTAAGGTCGGCTACTAAATATTTTTTGATTTCTGCCAAGTTAGGCAATTGGAATTGATTACACATTTTTCCTCTAGGTTTAATCATTGCTTGATTTTTGGTAAAATCAAGTATAACGATTATATTAAATAAGATTTTAATTTTTAAAGAAGGCCAAAAAACAGATGGATAAGAAAATTATTTTAACAGGTGACCGCCCAACTGGAAAGCTCCACATTGGACACTACATTGGCTCGTTGAAGAACCGGGTAATGCTTCAAAATTCGGGTGAGTATCAACCATTTATTATGATTGCCGACACGCAAGCTTTGACTGACAATGCGCGCAATCCCGAAAAAATCCGCAACAGCCTCATTCAAGTAGCACTAGACTACCTAGCTGTTGGCATTGATCCAGAGATTTCCACGATTTTTGTGCAGTCACAAATTTCGGCATTGTTTGAGTTAACTGCTTACTACATGGACTTGGTAACTGTTAGCCGGCTCGAACGTAATCCAACTGTTAAAACCGAAATTAAGCAAAAAGGCTTTAACGATTCAATTCCAGTTGGCTTTTTGAACTATCCGGTTTCACAAGCAGCTGACATTACTGCCTTTAAAGCAGCACTTGTTCCCGCTGGTGACGATCAGGAACCAATGATTGAGCAAGCTCGGGAAATCGTGCGTACCTTTAACCGTGTGTACAATTGTGATGTCCTAGTTGAGCCTAAGGGCTACTTCCCAGAAGGTGGCAGCGGTCGGTTGCCGGGTCTTGACGGCAATGCCAAGATGTCCAAGTCATTAAACAATGCCATTTACTTGTCGGACGATGCAGAGACAGTGCAAAAGAAGGTTATGTCAATGTACACCGATCCAGATCACGTTCACGTTGAGGATCCGGGTAAGATTGAGGGCAACACTGTTTTCACATATCTTGATATTTTTGATCCTGATAAGGATAAGGTAGCGCAATTGAAGGCAGATTACCAAAAAGGTGGTCTGGGTGATGTCAAAATTAAGCGTTACTTAAACAAAGTTTTAGAAGCAGAATTAGCACCAATTCGTGAGCGGCGAGCAAAATTTGCCCAAGATGAAGATGCTGTTTATGAAATGTTAATTGAGGGCTCGAAGAAGGCTAATGCAGTTGCTAACGAGACATTACGACAAGTCCGGGATGCAATTGGCTTAAATTACTTTGACAAGAGGTAAACACAATGCGTGATCGAATTCCGTGGAAACAATATTTTATGATGCAGGCCTTAGTTATTGCTCAGCGTTCAACGTGTGATCGGGCGCTTGTTGGCAATGTGCTAGTTAAAGATAACCGTATTATTGGAACCGGTTATAATGGCTCTGTGACTGGCGCGCCACATTGCGATGATGTTGGCCACCAACTAGTTGATGGGCATTGCGTGCGGACAATTCATTCAGAGATGAATTCACTAATTCAATGTGCTAGAAATGGTGTCTCAACGGACAACACGGAAATCTACGTCACGCATTTTCCTTGTTATAATTGTGCTAAATCCTTAGTTCAGGCTGGAGTTAAAAAAATCAACTATTATTTTGATTATCATGATAATCCACTGGCAATTGCACTATTCAAAGATTGTGGGGTTCCCTATGAGCAAATTAAAATCGACCGCAAGTATGTGGAACAATTGGCGCATAAACTGGAAGACGCTGAAAACTAAGCTGACATTAATTACCGTTTTAATTGGACTTTTTTGTACATTAACCGGTTTTTCAAATGCGAATATTCAGGATAATAGTCATGTTTTAAATCATGCGACTAAAGCATTAATTACTGCTAAAAATGACCGTTATTGGCAAACTGGTGAGCAGCCGCAAATTGTGGTTCGCACACTTAACCGAATTGATGGTCTAACACCTAAAAATTTGGCCAAATCGAAGCGGACGGTTTTTATCATTGTTGGTACTAAGGGTAAAAAGCGCAATGTGCAGATCTTTTCGAGTAAAGACTTGCACGCGGCCTTTACGGCGGATACGCGCGGTAATATTATCCGGTCACAATCGGACCAATTGCGCAGCAATAACAAGACCGAGTTTAACAAGGGATTGCGCTTTGTTTTTCGCGCTTGTGCAACCACGATTGACCAGCAATATCAATATTCCTTTGACAAGTATGACCTAACTAATGATGAGCGCTCGCAGATTGCTCACCCTCATCGTTTGGCGCTACCGATTGCTTTGGCGTTAGTCATTGTAGTTGCTGGGTTATACTACTTTTTCCGGCATAATTTGCAACCTAAAAATCGAATGCAAAAGTAGCCAATGATTAATATATTAGGCAACATTATCCTACTTTTTATAAATAATTTAGACTAAATTAGTTGACTTGATCCACGGTTATGGATTACACTCACTATGTAAATTCAATAAAACAAATAAACTGTTAGGTGAGACTCCTACGTGAACACACGCTATCGCCCAGAAACATCCAGAGATGCCAACGGGTTAAATAGGTGTCGTCGATTTAAGGCGAGATCCAGATAGCTAGCATGTGCTTACGTCACGTAGTGTTAAAACTGAACGACGAGTATATTATGATATATGATACCTTGTTTAAAAGAAGGTCGCCTGCAGCTTTTGCATGCGGCTTTTTTAGTTTGTTTGAGATTTTTAAATAAGGAGTGGTAAGGATGCTGAGAAAACCTAATAACCAGGCTGAAAGCAAAGACTTGCAGCGGGTTAAAGCAATTGCCAAGGAGACACGTGCCGAAACGTTGGCACGGCTCCACGCGAGCAGTAACGGGCTATCTGGTAAGCAGGCTGATAAAAATCGTGAGGAATATGGATCGAATCAGATCGCCTCAAACAAACACGATTCTAAGCTGCGCTTTTTGGCCGAGGCGTTTATTACACCGTTTACCTTGGTTCTGTTAGTTCTAGCAACGTTGTCGCTGTTTACTGACTATATTTTTGTTCCGGCTGGACAGAAAGATTTAAGTACAGTGTTAATTATGGTGACAATGGTTTTGATATCTGGGATTACCAGTTTTATCCAGAACATTAAGTCGTCTAATGCCGTTAATTCGCTGCTAAAGATGGTATCAGTTACTACCGATGTTATCCGTGATGGTAAGGACCAAGAAATTCCGACTGACCAAGTGGTTATCGGTGATGTCATTCGGCTTGGAGCAGGGGACTTGGTGCCTGCTGACATGCGTCTGCTTTCAAGTAAGGACCTCTTTTGCTCGTCAAGTTCGCTCAACGGTGAGTCAAGCCCTGTGGAAAAGATTGCCACTAAGAGACCCGGTGTAGGTAGAGACCGCGATTATCTTGATTATCCCAATGTTTTATATGAGGGGACAACGATTGTTTCCGGTGCTGGCCTTGGCGTCGTCTTTGCGACGGGTTCACACACTATGTTTGGCAAGTTGGCTCATGACATTGCCAGAAGTGACGTCAAGAATACATCCTTTGACGTTGGCATTAAAAATATTTCGAAATTATTAATTACCATGACCGCGATTATTGCGCCGCTAGTGCTTATCATTAACGGCTTGACCAAGGGCAACTGGATTGATGCCTTAATCTTCGCGATTGCAACGGCTGTGGGCCTGACCCCAGAAATGTTGCCGGTTATTGTGACGACTAACTTGGTCAAGGGTTCAGTTGAAATGTCCAAGCACGGCACAATTGTTAAAAAGATGAATTCAATTCAAAACTTTGGCTCGGCTGATATACTGTGTACCGACAAGACAGGGACGTTAACGCAGGACAAGGTCGTTTTGGAACGACACTATGATTTAAACTTGCGGGAAACACCTAAAATTTTGGAGCTGGGTTACCTCAATTCTTATTACCAAACAGGGATGAAAAATCTGATTGACAAGGCAATAATTGAGGCGGCTGGTGACGAGCTGGACGTTAACGAAATTCAGCGTGATTATAACAAGATTGATGAAATTCCGTTTGACTTTTCTAGACGGCGCATGAGTGTTGTGGTTGAAAATTCCGACCGTGAACACGGTGAGCACCTCTTGGTAACCAAGGGTGCTGCAGAAGAAATGATTGCTGTTTCTAACCGCGTCGAAGTTGACGGGCAGATTTTGGCATTAACACCTGAGCGTAAGCAAAAGGTCATGGCCAAGATTGATAACATGAATGATGACGGTCTGCGGGTAATTATGCTGGGGTATAAGCCTAATCCTGCACCAGTTGGTGAGTTTTCCACTAAAGATGAAAGCAACTTGATTTTGTGTGGCTTTTTAGCCTTCCTTGATCCACCAAAGGAAAGTGCCAAAAATGCTTTAGCCAAGCTAAAGAATGATGGGATTAATGTCAAAATCCTAACGGGCGACAATGAAGCTGTCACAAGAACGGTTGGTCTGCAAGTTGGGTTAAACGTTGATAATGTGTATTCTGGTGCTGATTTAGATGGCAAGAGTCCTGAAGAATTGGCTAAGATGGTTGAAGAATGCAATATATTTGTTAAGTTGTCACCAGAGGACAAGACGAAGATTATTAATTTGCTCAAGCAAAATGGGCATACAGTTGGCTACATGGGTGACGGCATTAACGATGCTCCCGCAATGAAGGCCGCTGATGTTTCGATTTCTGTTGATACCGCGGTTGATATTGCTAAGGAGTCAGCTGACATTATTTTGCTGCACAAGGATTTGAATGTGCTGGAAAAGGGCGTCAGAATTGGTCGTAAGGTCTTTGGTAACACGATGAAATATATCAAGATTACCTTGTCTTCGAACTTTGGTAACATTTTATCGATTTTAGTTGCTTCATCGTTCTTACCATTCTTGCCGATGTTGCCGCTGCAGTTGTTAATTCTGGACTTACTGTATGGTACTAGTTGCTTGTCACTACCGTTTGATACAATGTCGGATGAATATTTGAAGCAGCCGCGAACTTGGTCAACTAAGAAATTGCCGAAGTTTATGTTTTACTTTGGTCCGACCTCATCGGTCTTTGACATTGTGACGTTTGCATTGCTGTACTTCATAATTTGTCCGCGACTTGTTGGCGGCAGCTATACCGCGCTTTCACCAGCTCAACAAGTTGCCTTTGTGGCCCTGTTTCATACTGGCTGGTTTATTGAGTCGCTGTGGACACAGGAAATGGTTATTCACGCCTTGCGTGATCGCCACTTGCCATTCATTCAGCAGCACGCAACTTATGCAGTCATCTTGGCAACCTTTGGCGCAGGGATCATCGGTACTCTATTGCCATTCTCCGTTGTTGCCGATGCACTCAAGTTTGGTCCAATGCCACTTAGCTACATGTGGGTCATTTTGGGAATTTTGATTCTCTATATTTTATTGACGACAATCGTCAAGCACTTCTATTTAAAAGGTGAAAAATTCTTAATTTAACTATTAATGCTAAAAAGGCGACTTAGGTTTTTATCTAAGTCGCCTTTTTTGGTAATTTGCTTTCTATTTGTAATGGTGTTACAACATAATAGTACAGTAAAACTGATGCATTATTATATTAGAAAGGAAGCAATATGAAGCTAAGTAACTTAACTGTTAAATATGGTAAGCATATTTCTTTAAATAATTTAAGTATCCAACTTACTAATAATGGCAAAATTGTCGGTATTCTTGGTGAAAATGGTGCCGGCAAAACGACGCTGATTAATGTAATAATAGGCAGACTAAACCGCTTTAAAGGAACAAGAACAGTTAATGAAAGTATTGCCTATATGCCTGATAGATTTTTCCTTTATGAAAACTTGCGGATTAAACAGGCAATAAAGTTATTTAAGCAGTTTTATCCTGATTTTGATGAAAAGCGTGCTCTGAAAATTCTTGAGCATTTTAACCTTAATCCTAATATGAAAATTCACGATGGTTCTAAGGGGAATCACGAGGAGATTCATTTAGCATTGATTTTATCGAGAAATACGGATTTTTATGTGATGGATGAACCATTATCGGCAATTGATCCAATTAATCGGGCTGCTTTTATTGAAGCGATTGAAAATTATCGCCGAAAAGACAGTACAGTTTTAATCGTTACGCACTTGTTGCGAGATTTGGGTAGCATGTTTGACGAAGTAATCTTGATGAGAAATGGGCAGTTGCTTTTGCAAGATACGAAGAAAAATATCTTAACTAAATATAGCAGCCTTGAAGAAGCTTACTTTGAGGAGGTAGGAAGATGAGAGAATATCTTGGTATCAGATTGAAGAGGATGCTGCCGCTGTTTCTTGTTCCCATAGGGGTCGAAATTATCTTTGGCCTAATTAGATTAGCTAAACCTCATAGTGCAATGATCGCGGAAGTTCATGACTTGTGGTATGCCGCGGCTGCCGCCGTTATTTTGTTTGTCACAACCTACCAGTTAATTAAAATTTATTACCTAGGAAGTGATGAACTGATAAATATTTTGCCGTTCGCAAATGAATTATTAACCTTGATTGAGTTAGTGATGTACTCGATATTAACAACGATTTTCGGTGCAGTTTTTCAAGAAGTAAACAATTATCATTCGGGTGTTAAAGTTGCCATTGGCCAGTATGCACTTAGTAAATTTCTATCATTATTAAGCTTTTATATAGTGCTGTTTGCCTTTGCTATGATTTTTAAGAACATCAGAAAAAATGCGATTGGCGAATCTCTAATATTAATTGCTACCATTTTAGTGATTGCACTTGTAATTGCGCTTTTCTGGCAGATTGAAAAAAGCCAGATAGTTCACTTTATGATCGGAATTTCTTCACCGGATGCGCAAATTCGTGTAGTCTATTTGAATATTCTGCCATATAGCTTTTATGACCAGACTGCTGCTGCGGCACAACGCCTAGTTAAGATGGGGTATCTGATAAATGGCATTAGTACAGTTATATCAGGATTGGTTGTTGTTTTATGGCAGAGAATAGTTAAGTTGAATTATCTTAATTTGGTAGATTAATTTTAGAAGAAAAAAGTCCAGAATCTCTGGACTTTTTTAGTATAATCAATAGGAAGGTAATTTTAAAAGGTATTTTAATTATTACTGAAATAAAAATGAGATTATACCATAAAAATCCTCATAATACGATTTTCAAGCTATCTTAGTGTAGTATAATGAACTGAAAACAAATAAATCTTAAGGAGAAACAAATATGGCTGACAAAAAAACTTTTTATGTTACAACCCCAATCTATTATCCATCCGGCCGTTTAACGATCGGTAATGCATACACAACAATCGCTGCTGACACGATGGCCCGCTACAAGCGTAGTCAAGGCTACGATACCTTCTTTTTAACTGGGACTGATGAGCACGGTTTGAAGATTGAACAAAAGGCTGAAAAACAAGGCATCAAGCCGCAAGAGTTCGTGGACAAGATGGTGGTCATGTATAAAAAGTTGTGGAAGAGTCTTGACATTTCTTACGACAAATTTATTCGGACAACTGATGAAGAACACGTTAAGAGTGTACAAAAGATTTTTGAAAAACTCTTAAAACAAGGCGACATCTATCTTGGTGAATACGTTGGTTGGTACTCAGTTGAAGATGAGGAATACTTTACCGAATCACAATTAGCTGAGGTTTATAAGGACGATGCCGGCAACGTAGTTGGTGGTAAAGCACCATCAGGCCACGAAGTACAACTGGTTAAGGAACCATCATACTTCTTTAAGATGAGCAAGTATGCTGACCGTTTGCAACAATATTACAAGGACCATCCTGACTTTATCTTGCCTCATTCCCGGGAAAAGGAAATGGTTAATAACTTCTTGAAGCCAGGACTAGAAGACCTATCAGTTACGCGGACGACAGTTTCTTGGGGTATCCCTGTTCCAAGTGATCCTAAACACGTGGTTTATGTTTGGATTGATGCACTGTCAAACTATATTACGGCTTTAGGTTATGGCTCTGACGATGATTCCTTATTTAAGAAGTATTGGCCAGCCGACGTTCATTTGGTTGGTAAGGAAATTGTCCGCTTCCACACAATTTACTGGCCAATTATGTTGATGGCATTAGGTTTGCCGCTGCCAAAACATGTTATTGGTCATGGCTGGGTCCTGATGAAGGACGGCAAGATGTCCAAGTCTAAGGGTAATGCCGTTTATCCAGAATCAATTACTAGCCGTTATGGTGTTGACGCTTTGCGTTACTACCTGATGCGTGCTTTGCCATTTGGTTCAGACGGTGTCTTCACGCCAGAAGACTTCGTGGAACGCGTAAATTATGATTTGGCTAATGATTTGGGCAACCTGCTTAACAGAACGGTGTCAATGATTAACCAATATCAAGATGGCAATGTTGCGCCAGTTGCTGCAACCCAGAATGAATTGGGCAAGCAACTAGCTGCTGCTGCAGAAGAAACAATTGCAGATTACAAGCAAAACATGGATAAACTTTACTTCACGCAAGCAATTGAAGGCATTTGGAAGTTTATTGGCCGTGCTAACAAGTATATTGATGAGACAACCCCTTGGGCTTTGAACAAGGAAGGCAAGAAGGAAGAATTGTCCTTAGTAATGTCCAACTTGGCTGAAAGTTTGCGGATTGTTGCTTTATTAATTGCTCCAATTATGACCAGAACACCAGTAGAAATGTTTAAACAACTTGGTTTAGACTGGGAAAATGCTGACCAAAAGAAACTAGCCTTTGGCGACTACGCTTGGGGCGTTAAGGTAACTGAAAAGCCAACCCCAATATACCCACGTCTAAAGCCAGAAGAAGAAGTTAAGTACATTAAGGATGAGATGGCTAAGGCTAAGCCAAAGAAGCAAAGCCGTAGTGAACAAGGCAAAGACCCAGACATTACCATTGATGATTTTGACAAAGTTAAAATCCAGGTTGGTAAGATTTTGTCAGTTGAGCCAGTTCAAGGATCAAGTAAGTTATTGAAATTCCAACTTGACTTTGGTAACGGTGATGAACGTCAAATCTTGAGTGGCATCCGCAAGTATTATCCAAATGCTAGTGAATTACTTGACCGTAAAGTATTAGCTGTAACTAACTTGAAGCCACGTAAGATGGTTGGCCAATTGAGTCAAGGCATGCTTTTATCCAGTGAGAAGAATGGCGAAGTTAAATTGGCCTTAGTTGGCGATGAACATGAAGTCGGGGCTCAATTAGGTTAATGGAATTAATTGATAACCATACCCACTTACAGGATGAACCTTTTCGGGGTAAGGAAGAATTTTACATTGACCGTGCCAAGCAACTAGGCGTTACGAAGATGATTTGTGCGGGACAAGACCCAGACTTTAATAAGCGGGCGATAGATCTTAGTCAGCGTTTTGATAATGTCTATGCGATGGTCGGTTATTGTCCTGATGTGGCTAAGGATTACAATCAGCAGGCTGAAGACTTGTTAATTGAGCAGCTGCAGATACCCGGTGTGGTCGCAATGGGCGAGATTGGTCTTGACTACTATTGGGATGAATCGCCGCGTGATGTGCAAAAAAGAGTATTGGCACGTCAGATTGAAGTGGCCCATGAATTGCATTTGCCAGTTGATATTCATACGCGCGATGCGTTTAGTGATTGCTATGATATTTTGAAAAGTAGCAATCTGGAATATGGTGCGATTTTGCACAGCTTTAACGGGGATGTTTCGTGGTTAAAGAAGTTCATGAAGCTAAATGTTTGTTTTTCTTACTCTGGTGTAGTTTCCTTTACTAAGGCAACCGAAGTCCACGAGTCCGCAAGGCAAACACCGCTCGACAGACTGCTAATCGAGACGGATGCGCCGTTTTTGACGCCGAAACCGTATCGCGGCAGACAAAATGAGCCGGGGAATGTTTATTATGTGGCTCAGGCAATTGCTGAACTGAAAAATATTCCAATAGAAGAGGTTGCTGCGGCAACTTACGCAAATACTGTGAGAGTTTATGGTCTTAACTAAAAAACAATTTAACGCAGTTGTGGTCGTTGAGGGAAAAGACGACACAATTAGGCTAAAGCAATTTTTCCCAGGCATTGAAACGATTGAAACCAACGGTTCAGATGTGCCGCAAGCGGTTTTAACAGAGCTAAAGGAATTAATTAAAAAGCGGGATGTCATCGTCTTGACCGACCCCGATTTAAACGGTGAACGCATTCGCCGGTTAGTAACAGAAGCAATTCCTACTGCCAAGCAGGCATTCATCACCCGTAAGGAAGGGGTTCCGCAAAAGCGGGGCAACTCATTAGGGGTTGAGCATGCATCTAAAGAAGCATTAACGCGTGCGTTAAGTGATCTTCATGAAGCTAAACTTGAGCAGAGCGATTTGACTAAAGAAGCCTACCAGCAATTGGGCTTAGCTAGTGGCCAGGGTTCGCGTAAATTGCGTGAACAAGTTGGGATTAAGTTGAGCGTAGGTTATGGTAATGCCAAACAATTTTATAAAAGGCTGCATACTTTTGGAATAACACTTGCGGCATTAACTGCGGCTGTTAAGGAGGCAAAAGATGAATAATGAGATTCCTATTGGCTCGCCGATAAGGACGCAGGCAATAATTAACCGCTACTTTGTTAAAGCCAAGAAAAACTTGGGGCAAAACTTTTTGGTTGATTTGAATGCAATCCAAGGGATTGTGCAGGCTGCGCAAATTCAGCCAGGTGATCAGGTCATTGAAATTGGTCCAGGGATTGGGTCGCTGACCGAGCAGCTGCTTTATGCTGGTGCTAAGGTGTTTGCTTATGAAGTTGACGATGATCTGCCGGAAATTTTAAACAATGAATTGCCAAGGCAAATTGACGGTGTTCCAATTAAGGAACGCTTTGAGTTAATGATGAAGGACATTCTGCAGGCCGATTTTAAAAATGATTTAGCTGATTTCTTTGATTTAACCAAGCCAGTTAAGGTTGTTGCTAACTTGCCTTATTACATCACGACGCCGATTATTTTCTTCTTGAATGAATCTGAGCTGAACTTTGCTAGTCTGACATTAATGATGCAAAAGGAAGTGGCGGATCGCTTGAGTGCGCAACCGGGGTCAAAAGTCTATGGTCCGCTCTCAATTGCGGTGCAAATTGAGATGAATGTGGATGAGGCACTAACTGTCAAGAGCAACTCGTTTATTCCACGGCCAAAAGTTGACTCAAGTGTCGTGGTCTTGACGCCGCTAAAACAAAAGCCGAATGTTGGGGATGCCAAGCACTTTAATTGGGTAGTCAAGATGTGCTTTGCCCAACGTCGTAAAACTTTGAATAACAACTTGAAGAACCTAATTCCAGATGCGGATGAGCGAGCAGAGCTGATTGCTTCTCTTGGAGTTGATCCGAGAATTCGGCCAGAGCAGCTTTCAATTAGCCAGTTCGCACAAATAGCAGCGGTAATTAAACAAGTGCACTAATTCAATTTTGTTCGGTAATTATGAAAAGTAATTGAAATAATTGTCACAATGTGGTAAAATACCGAACAAAGGAGTTGTTATTTAGTGCCAACATCAATTATTACCATTAAACATGAGTTAGATTCACATTTAGGTGATCCTTTAACAGTAGTCGCAAGAGCCGGTCGCAAGAAGATAACTAAGAGACGGGGAATTTTGAAAGAAACTTTTCCTGCTGTCTTCGTTGTCGATTTAGACCAAGATCAAAATAATTTTAAGCATGTTTCTTACAGTTATACTGATTTGTTAACCAAAAATATTACATTAAAATTTGATGATGGAGCTAATGCGGCCGAAGCATAATTTAGAAAAGTAAGTTTTTTGGCATTGACATTTTGTAAAATGTTGGTGCCTTTTTTTATGGCTTGGAGTATAGTAATAAAAAGCAAAAAAGCAAACATTAGAAAGGAGAAATTATGAAACGTTCAGAGAGATTAGTTGATATGACCAAGCGGTTGATGGAGCGACCACACGAATTGATTCCGTTGCCGTTCTTTGCCAAACAATATGGTGCCGCGAAGTCGTCAATTTCTGAAGATTTGACTATTTTGAAGCACACTTTGGCTGCCAATCAAGATGGCATTTTAGAGACAGTTGCTGGAGCTGCTGGTGGGGTAAGGTATGTTCCTTTTTGGGGTAAGAAACATGCGCAAAATTACCTAACTGACCTAGCTTCTCGGATCGAAGATCCAGATCGTATTTTGGCAGGAGGGTTTGTTTACCTGTCCGATATCTTAGGTAATCCGCAGGATTTGGAACGCATTGGTAAATTAATTGCCACGCGTTACGCCTATTCAAACATTGATGTTGTCATGACGATTGAGACCAAGGGGATTGCCTTGGCTCAGGCAGTTGCCCGCTACTTAAATGTTCCCTTCATTATTGCCCGCAAGCGTTCGAAGGTAACGGAAGGTGCTACCATGTCCGTTAACTATATTTCTTCTTCACTTGATCGGGTGTCCAAAATGGAATTACCAACGCGAGTGCTAAGCGAGAATTCTAACGTTTTGCTTGTCGACGACTTTATGATGGCCGGCGGGACACTGACAGGGATGCAGCAATTGGTTAAAGAATTTAATAGTAACATTGCTGGAATTTGTGTTTTGTGTGAAGCCGACTTTGATGATGTTAAATTAATTGAAGGTCACCTTTCTTTAGTGAAAATTAAAAAGGTTGATGCTGCTAAACGCGTTATTCTGGCTGAACCTGGCAACTTTGTGGTACATACCGATTTTAACCGCTTTTAGTATTAAATGATATACTGGAATCTAGTTGTAATTTAAGAATAGAACGAGGTTAATTTAATGAAAAAGTTTGTAGTTGTCCTTGCCGCTGGTAAGGGTACGCGCATGAAGTCAAAATTGTACAAAGTTTTGCATCAAGTTTGCGGCAAAGCAATGGTTGAGCACGTTGTTGAAGCTGCACAAGCAATCAATCCCGATAAAATTGTGACCGTTGTTGGTAACGGCGCTGAAGAAGTTGAAAAGGTGCTGGCCGGCAAGTCCGAATTTGCTTTGCAAAAAGAGCAGTTAGGTACTGGGGATGCGGTCTTAACGGCGCAAGAGCAATTAGCTGGGCAAGATGGTGCTACACTGGTAATTACTGGGGACACACCGTTGTTTACCAGCCAAACTTTTCAGAGCCTGTTTGACTACCACCAAAAAAAGGTTAATGCGGCTACTGTCTTGACGGCGCAAGCACCTAATCCTTATGGTTACGGCCGGATTATTCGCGATGATCAAGACAATGTTTTGCGGATTGTTGAGCAAAAAGACGGCAATCTTGAGGAACTTAAGATTAAGGAAATCAACACAGGTGTGTTCTGTTTTGATAATCAAAAGCTCTTTAGTGCGTTAAAGCAAGTTACAAATCACAACGCCCAAGGTGAATATTATCTGACCGATGTTTTGGAAATTTTACGCAACAACGGCGAACGTGTTGGTGCTTATAAGATGCCTGACTTTAGCGAAAGTCTAGGTGTCAACGACCGGATTGCCTTAGCGCAAGCTAGCAAAATTATGCAAAAACGGATTAATGAAGAACACATGCGCAATGGTGTAACCTTTGTTGATCCAGCAACTGCTTATATCGATACTGATGTCAAAATCGGTAATGATACCGTGATTGAGGCTAACGTTGTTATTAAAGGGAACACAACAATTGGCAGTGATTGTTTGATTACCTCTGGTTCCAGAATTGTGGATACCAAGATTGGTAATGACGTCACAGTCACTTCTTCAACGCTTGAACAGGCACAAATGGACGACCACACTGATATTGGTCCTAATTCGCATTTGCGGCCAAAGGCAATTATTCGTGAAGGTGCTCATATTGGTAACTTTGTCGAAGTTAAAAATGCAGAAATCGGGCAAAATTCCAAGGTGGGCCACTTAACTTATGTTGGTGATGCCACTTTAGGTAAAGACGTTAATGTTGGCTGCGGCACTATTTTTGCAAATTATGATGGTGTTCAAAAAGACCACACAACGGTTGGCGATCGGGCCTTTATTGGCTCCGGTGCAACTTTGGTTGCGCCCGTTAATGTGGCCGATCATGCCTTTGTTGCCGCTGACTCAACGATTACAAAAGACGTTGCCAAATATGACATGGCAATTGCTCGTGGTCGTCAGGTTAATAAGCCAGATTATTGGCACAAACTTTCTTTGTCAAAGAGTGAAGATTGGCAATAATTGCTTTATTTAAGATGCCTTACGAGCAGTAATTAGGTTTGCGTCCGTAGGGCATTTTGTATAATTAAATTAATTTGTATTAAGAATAGATAACAATGATTTACTTAGTAACTTTTTAGGTTACAATAGAAGCTAAATAATTTGGTAAAGTAAAATGTGAGGTAAAATATATGAAGTTTAATCATAAGTTGATGATGGTTTCGGCTGCAGTATTGCTTGGCGCTAGCCCAATTGTTAGTGGTGTGCAGGCAACTACTACTGTGCAAGCTGCCAAGAAATCTTCGACTAATAAGAGCGCCTCAAAGAAAGGGACAATTCAATTTAGTCATAATGCTTATGTTTATGACAAGAATGGCAAGCGCTTGAAGAAGTACATGGGTGATGCTAAGTACACTAAGATTGCCAAGGGCGTATCAGTTAAATATTCTGGTAAAAAGACAATCAATGGCAAATTGTATTACGCAATTGGCAATGGTGCTTTTGTTAAGGCAGGTAACGTTGGCTACGTTGATGGCAAAAAGGTGACCACTACTACTTCGACATCACAGGTGACTGCAACGCTCAAACGTAACGCATACATTTATGATGCAAACGGCAAGACCAACAAGAAAAAGATTAAAAAGAATACTAAAGTTACAGTTGACCAATTAATCTATATTGGCTCTAAACTTTATTACAGAATTAGCGGCCAAAGTAACCAATTTATCAAGTCAGCTAACGTGGCATCTACTTCTTCTACATTAAAGCCTGTTAATAGTAAACCGGCACAAAAGCCAAATAAACCAACTAAGCCAACTGATGATAACCAAACTGATGCAACAGTAATTACGCTGAGCCGCAATGCATATATTTATGATGGCCAAGGCAACACTGAGAAAAAGTTAGTTAAAAAAGGTCAACAAGTTACTGTTGACCAATTACAATATATTGGTAGCAAGCTTTACTACCGCATTAATGATAGTAATTACCCAGGTAAGGACCAATGGATTAAGAAGAGTAACGTTGGTGTAGTTACTGGTACCCAATTAAAGCCGGCAAACAGCCAACCAACTGCTGATGCCAACTCAACTTTGATTACTTTGGGACGTGATAGTCACGTTTATGACGCCCAAGGTGTAGCACAAGCAACTAATACTTTTCCTAAAGGTTATACAGCTCGTGTAACTGAATTACGTTATATTTGGGTTGCTGCTGATAATAAGGCAGAATTATTCTACGCTTTGCAAAGTGATAAGAATGGCTTCATCAAGGATGATGATGTTAGTGCCCTTAGTGGTGCCAAATTGTCGCCAGTTAACACGCCACAATCTGCACAAGAAGCAATTACGGTTGCTACAGCTACGGATAAGAGCGACTTGCAAACTGCTTTAAATCAAGATGCAACAGTTAAGAGCAGTGATGCTTACAAGCTAGCTGCTAAGTCTTTGCGCGATGCTTATGACACTGCTTCTGCAGCTGCTAGTCAAGTTAATAGTTCACAAACTGCAACTGTTAGTCAGGTTAAGGATGCCTTAGCTAAGTTAACTGCTGCAAAAACTGCCCTTAACGGTAAAAAGGTGACGGTTGCTGATTTAAACAATTTAACAATGGCTGAAGCTAGTCAAATTGTTCAATTAGCTGCAAGTGCCAATAATGTTGACGCTAGCGCCGTTCAATTTAGTAATAACAATACGACTTTAACAATTAGCGGTACCAATGGTTTCCAACAAATATTAAATGTTGCGGATTACGCTACAACTGCTAAATAAAGAAGCAAAACAAATTTTGCACCATCATAATTTTGATGGTGCTTTTTTGTTGTAAAGAAAAATGTGGTAAGATTAATTGGCTAAATAAGCATTGGTATTGAAAAAGAGGAAAAAATGATAGGTTTTTCAATCTACTTGGGACTTGATTTGACTGCCCAAGATTATAATTACTTAATTGCAATGCGGAATGCCGGTTTTACGACTGTTTTTACGTCATTGCATATTCCGGAAGACGACGCTCAGGTTGTACTGCAGCGGTTAAGTGAGTTAACGAAATGGTGCCGCAATCTTGATCTTGATGTAATTGCGGATGTATCAAAGAGTGGCTTGGCAAGATTAGGCGTGGCAATTGAAGACATTGAGCAAGTTAAAGCACTGAATTTAACTGGTTTAAGAATTGATGATGGAATTGACTTTAGTCTTGTTGCTAAATTGTCAAAAGAAATGCCGCTTGCCTTAAATGCCAGCACGCTTAGCAGTGATGATATTGCTTCTTTGCGTGAGCATGGCGCTAATTTTGATCATCTTGAAGCTTGGCACAATTATTATCCACGACCTGAAACTGGACTTGATCGCGAATGGCTTAAGGAAAAGAATGCGTGGCTGCATCAAAATGGTCTAAAGACGATGGCCTTTGTTGCCGGCGATAATGTTAAGCGGGGACCAATTGGTGCGGGACTACCTACTTTAGAAGAGCAGCGGGGCGAAAATCCGTTGGCTGCTGCGTTAGAATTACAACAAATTGGTTGTGATCGTGTGTTTATTGGCGATCCTAGCCTTAAACCTGCGACAATCACTAGCTTTACCAATTATTTGAAGCAAGATGCCATTACTTTGCATGTAACTGGGGTACCAAGTCAATTAACGAAGCAATCGTGGCATAATCGTCCTGATGTTGCGCGGGATGTTGTGCGTTTAGTTGAAGGTAGAAAATGGCAGTTGTTCAGCGTAGAGCCGCAATCTGAAATTGTGGCTCGTCCGCAAGGTACAATTACTTGTGATAACAGCCGTTATTTGCGCTATCAAGGTGAGTTGCAAGTTGCTAAAGTAGATTTGCCAGCAGACGAACGCGTAAACGTTATCGGACATGTAGTAGAGCAAGATTTACCACTTTTAGCACAAATTAATGCTAATTGCGCAATTATCTTTGAAGCAATTAATTAATAAAATAAAAAAGTGCACTACTTAAAATTAAGTAATGCACTTTTTTATGCGGCAAACATTTTTAGACAGCAATGAATAATTTGTTCAAAGAATAGAGTGGAAGGATGAGTAGTATAAAAAAAGTACTTAAAAATGTTAGTTAATGTGTAATTTATACATACGTTATTATGTTAGGTTTTTAAAGGTTCCACTTTGAGAAAAAAGTCTAAAAACAGCTTGCCTAGAGATTAAGTTTTTAATATGTACGTTAACTTCTCTCTAATATAGATTGTAGCACTCTCTTGGCGTAAAGCGTATACTTTTTTACAAAATAACATTAGCAAGTAAAAATAGTTTAATGCTTTTTTATTAATAAGCTTAAAATGGTAGACTTATTTACCTTAAATAAAAATAATAAAATAACACTTGTTTATTTTTGATTTACAAGTGTTTTTATTATGCACACGCAAATAGAATAAATTTTTTAATTATTTTTTGGTTGGGCATAGTTTTCCTGCTTAAACAGTTTTGTCAGCGCTAACTAACTTTTAATTGATTTGCAAAAGTAAAAAATATATTTGCATTTTTGTTAAGACTTATGAACAGATTATTGCTAAAATAAGTTAGTAACTTGGGGATAAATTATCATGTATTGCATTATTTATCTTTCAACATTGATGAAAAAGATTATCAAAAAATTCTATTTGATATTGAAATGCATTTTTTGATGTTTTATAATGAAATCGCATTCATTAACTATATGTGATTAGAAGCTAGAAGACGTAAAATGACAGCTGACTTTTAAACATTTTGATTACAAGTTATTTTATTTGGAGAAAATTAAAGAATATCGGGTGCAAAAATGAATTTTAAAAATCGCGTGGAAGCTACGCGCAGAGATTTAACAACTTCAGAAGAAAAAATTGCTAACTATATTTTGGGTCATCCTAAAGAAACAGTTAAAATGAGCATCAATGAATTAGCGGTGGCTTCGCGAACCAGTGCAGCGACTGTATCACGGCTAGTGAAGAGTCTGCAGATTGAATCTTATACGGCAATGAAAGTGATGATTTCAGTTGATTTAGCTGGTCAAAAAGATCAGGACACTGATGAAAAATTGGATATTTCGACTAATGACTCGTTTGACAAGATTTGCAATCACTTAGTAAAAAATGAAATTGAAAACTTAAATCACACCAAGGAATTATTGCAAGAGGGTATCTGCCAAGGAGTGGTCAAACGCTTGCTTAAGACAGAAACGATTTATGTCTTTGGCGTTGGCGCATCGTCACTTGCTGCTGAAAATATTTATCAAAAGTGGTCGCGAGTTGGTTACAATGTCGTTTGCGAAACGGATATCAACGTTTTACTGCCGCAATTATCCAATGCTACTAAGGCGGATACTCTGTGGTTAGTTTCTAACTCTGGTGAAACGCCAGAATGTATTTATTTAGCCAATTATGCGCACAAAAATCATCTTTTTACGATTTCGTTAACGATGTTTGGTCAGAACAGTTTGGTCAAGAAGACGAATTTAGCCTTGACCACCTGCAAGCCAATTGAGCCAGATGTGCGGGTTGGGGCAACCAATTCGATTACTGGGCAATTTTATGTGATTAACGTGCTGTTTTATCTTTACTTTAGTCGTGATTTTGATCGCAGCTTAAAGGCGGTAACTGCTTCACGTAAAGAGGTAGAAAATTACCGGCAAATTTTCAAAGTTAAGTAGTTTTATCAGCATTGGTATAATCCAATGAGCAACTGATATATACCAATTTAAAAATAAAATTGTAAATTGGTCTAAATAAGGCTATACTAATTTTGTTTTTAATTAGGAGGCAAAAATGAGTTCAGACAAATATACTGAAATGGGTAAAGAAATTTATGCCCATATCGGTGGTATTAGAAATGTTGCGACTTTGTATCATTGCATGACGCGAATTAGAATTTCGATTCGTGAAATGAGCAAGGTTGATATTGAGGGGCTAAAGAAAATCGATGGCGTTTTAGGCGTTGTTGAAAGCGAAACGCTGGAGATCGTTTTAGGACCCGGAGTTAATACTAAAGTTGCGCAAAGCATGGTTGACGCAGCTGGAGTTAAGGAAAATGATCCGTTCCCTGAAAATGGCGCAGCTAGTGGCAGCTCCTATGAACAGGACAAAAATGACGTCATGGCTAAGGCCAATGAGGTTCATGCAGCTCATAAGGCCAGCTTGAAGAAGACATGGTGGCGTGCTGCACTGCAACATATTTCTGCTATCTTTATTCCGTTAATTCCAGCATTTGTCGGTGCCGGGTTAATTTCCGGTTTATCAGGAATTATGAAGAACATGCTGATGGCGAAGATGCTGCCAGTCAGTTGGACATTGGCAATTACCGTTTTAGGTGTGCTTTCTAGCGGATTATTCACTTATTTGAATATCTTTGTTGGGATTAACGCCGCCAAAGAATTTGGTGCAACACCAGGACTTGGTGGGATTATCGGGGGCATTGTAATGCTGCCGGGAGTTGTTCCGCCAGTTACAATTCCAAATATCTTTGACAAGCAGCCGCTTGCTGCTGGTCAAGGTGGGATCATCGGTGTGCTGCTATCAGTTTGGCTATTATCTTATGTTGAAAAATACTTCCACAGACATATTGCTGATTCAGTCGATATTATCTTTACTCCGTTTTTGACATTGCTAATTATGGGTTTGTTTACCATTTTCATTACAATGCCAATTGCCGGGTGGGTTTCTAACTCACTAGTTGGTGGTATTAACTGGGTATTAGCAGTTGGTGGACCAATTGCTGGCTTTATCTTAGGCTTGGCCTTCTTACCAATGGTTATGTTGGGCTTGCACCAGATTTTGACACCAATTCACTTACAAATGATTCAAAAAATGGGTTATACACCACTATTGCCGATTTTGGCAATGGCCGGCGGTGGCCAAGTTGGTGCCGCAATTGCCCTATGGGTTAAATGCCGTAAGAACAAGCAATTAACTAAATTAATCAAGGGTGCTTTGCCAGTTGGTATTTTAGGTGTTGGTGAACCATTAATCTACGGTGTTTCGCTTCCTCTAGGTCGACCATTTATTACTGCCTGCATTGGTGGTGGTATCGGTGGTGCCGTTTTAGGTGCCTTTGGCAATGTTGGCTCTAAGGCAATTGGTACTTCAGGAATTGCTTTAATTCCATTAATTGCTAATAATAAGTATTTACTATATATATTAGGTCTTCTTGCTGCTTACCTTGGCGGTTTTGTAGCTACTTACTTCTTTGGTGTTCCCAAGACAGCGATGGTTGCTAAAAACGAGGATGGTTCACCTGTTGAACCAGTTAAGGCTGCTCCAGTTGTTAGACCAAGTCAATCTAAGAGTGCTACGGTCAACTTTGTTAGTCCTGTAAGTGGTGAGCTTGAAGAATTAACTGCTGTTAACGATGATGTTTTTTCACAAAAAATGGTCGGTGACGGTTATGCGGTTATTCCAGAAGACGGTAAGATTGTGGCCCCAGTTGACGGCACAATTGTTACGGTAATGGCTACTAAACATGCAATTACAATGACGTCAACTAATGGTAATTTGGAAATTTTGCTTCATTTTGGCATTGATACTGTAGATTTAAAGGGTGCTCCTTTTGATATTAAAGTTAAGGAAGGGCAAACAGTTAAACGCGGTACTGTCTTAGCACAAATGGATATTGCAGCAATAAAGGAAGCTGGCAAAGATCCCGTTGTGATGACGATTGTGACCAATATGGATCAAGTTAAGCAAATGTCTGCAGTTGTACCCGGTAAGGTCAGTGCAGAGCAAAATGTTATTACAGTAAGAACTAAGTAGGTAATTATGGAAATCAAGAATTTAGTAACTGAAACGCGCAATCCTGTAACAATGCATATTGATACGATGTCGACTATTGAGATGGTTAAGACAATTAATAATGAGGACAAGAAGGTTGCCGAAGCAGTTGGAACTCAAGATGAGCAAATTGCTAAGGCAATTGACGAGGCTGCCAAGCGTTATGAACGCGGTGGTCGATTAATATACGTTGGTGCAGGTACTAGCGGCCGGCTAGGCGTTTTGGACGCTGCTGAATTGGTACCAACTTATGGCATTAAGCCAGAACGGGCTGTTGGCCTAATCGCTGGTGGTAAGGAAGCGATGTATTGCGCGGTAGAGGGAGCTGAAGATTCGGCTGAACTTGGCGAGCAAGATTTGCGTAAGCTAAAGTTAACCGCTACTGATACTGTTATTGGTATTGCGGCTAGCGGCAGAACTCCATATGTTGTTGGCTGTTTAGATTACGCCAAACAAGTTGGTGCGCTTAGAGTCTCAGTTGCTTGTGTTCCTGATTCTGTAATTGGTCATCACGCTGACATTGCCATTGAGGCGGTTGTTGGTCCCGAGGTTGTTACTGGGTCAACACGGATGAAGTCTGGAACGGCACAAAAAATGATTTTGAACATGCTTTCAACCGGCGTAATGATTCGTCAGGGGAAGGTTTACCAAAATGTCATGATTGATGTGCAGCCGACTAATTCTAAGTTGGTTGATCGTGCTTGTCGTATTATTAACGTCACAACTGGTGCTTCAACTGATGAAGCATTGGCAACACTAAAGAAAACAGACAATAATGTTTCTCTAGCCATTGTCATGATTAAGACAGGTACCGATCGAGATACTGCTGCTAAATTGCTAGCAGAGCATCACGGTAATGTTGGTCAAGTTTTACAAAGTAAATAATTAAAAAGTTTTACACTTCAAGACGAGTGTAAAACTTTTTTATTGAATAATGAGCCAATTAGTGCTTGCAAAAATGATAAGAATTAACAAATTAAGCGCTATACTGATTTTAGAGACTTGAATGTTAAAGGCTAAAGTTGAATAATAAAGTATAGATAGTCACTTTTTCAGACAACTTTTGGTAAAATAATAAGTTGTTAGCATGTTTTTTACGGAGGAAATTATGTCTTATAAAGACAATATGATGTTGTTTGCCCTTAATTCGAATGGTCCACTCGCTGAAAAAATTGCTGAGCGAGTTGGTGTACCGCTAAGTAAGTCAAGCGTTCAACGCTTTAGCGATGGTGAAATTCAAATTAATATCGACGAATCTGTTCGTGGCAAAGATGTTTATTTGATTCAATCAACCAGTGCCCCAGTTAATGATAACTTGATGGAACTGTTGATTATGATTGATGCCGTTCGTCGGGCTAGTGCACAGACGATTAATATCGTAATGCCATACTACGGCTATGCGCGTCAAGACCGTAAAACTCGTCCACGTGAGCCGATTACAGCCAAGTTAGTTGCTGATATGCTGCAAGTAGCAGGTGCAACACGAGTATTGTCACTTGATTTGCATGCGCCACAAATTCAGGGTTTCTTCGATATTCCAGTTGATAATTTGATGGGTGCACCACTCTTAGCTGATTACTTCTTAAGTAATCATTTGGAAAAGGATGCCGTTGTTGTTTCACCAGATCATGGTGGTGTCACTCGTGCACGGAAATTGGCTGAATTTTTGGGTACACCAATTGCGATTGTTGATAAGCGGCGGCCACGTGCCAATGTTGCTGAGGTAATGAACATTATCGGTAACGTTAAGGGCAAGCGCGCAATTATCATTGACGATATGATTGACACTGCTGGAACAATTACTTTGGCAGCTCAAGCATTGATTGATGCTGGTGCAACAGAAGTTTATGCCAGTGCTACTCATGCTGTTTTGTCAGGACCAGCAATTAAACGCTTGAATGACTCGCCAATTAAGAACTTAGTTTTAACTGATTCAATCAATCAACCGGTTGAAAAGAAGTTGGACAAGACATTGTTAGTATCAGTTGGGCCATTGATGGGGGATGCCATCAAGTGTATTCAACGTCACGAGCCACTCAGTCCTTTGTTTAATACAAGATATCAAGAAAATAAATAAAATTAGTACAGTCCGTTTCTGTTGGGAAGCAGGCTGTTTTTGATTGCTTAAAATTTATCCTAGCTGACTAAAAAAATTATTTTACTTATTTTAAATAATAATTCATAATAATTTAATATAGTTAAATTTAAGGAGTTGCCTAATAATGTCATATACAGAAGTTGAAAATTATTTTAAAGAGCATCACATGGAAGAACGCATTCACCTTTTTGATGAGTCAACAGCAACCGTTGAAGAAGCTGCCAATGTTCTAGGAGTAGAGCCTAATCAAATTGCTAAGACGATGGCGTTTCAATTAAAGGAGCATCCAATTGTCATTGTGACAGAAGGTGGAGCACGCATTGCTAATGCTAAATATAAGGCTACCTTTGGTCAAAAGGCAAAAATGGTTAAGTTTGATGAATTAGAGGACAAGATTGGTCATCCAGCTGGTGGTGTTTGTCCGTTTGCCGTGAAGCCTGATGTTAAGGTTTATCTTGATGAGAGCGTCAAGAAACATGACATTATCTATCCGGCTGCAGGACTACCCAATTCGGCGATTAAGCTGACTTTAGAAGAATTAGAAAAATATACACAGCCATTTGAATGGGTGGATGTGACCAAATAAAAAATGAGCCGTTAGGCTCATTTTTATTTAGTAGTTCTTTTTGGTCGTCTTAAGTAGCGCAGTTCACCGTTTTTGATGTAACGCTGAAATTGTTCGTATAAAGGATCAAAGATTTGGGGCTCATCACTGATTGAGAGCATTGTTTTCGGGAAGAAGAACCGCTCATCACCCTGGATGGTTCCGTTTAAAGCGCGGACTAACGGACTTAATTGTGACAATTCAATTAGTTGCCCATCATTTTGCATAATTTCGATTTGGCTATTGGCATTCTTACCTGATGGCTTATAAGCGTCATAAGGTTCGTCAAAGGCAGAATTAGTTGCCGTGTAATAAGTAGGATCAAAGCCGGCTTGCTTAATTAAGTCCTTTAATTTAGGCAGCAAATTTTTGGTTTCTTGATCAATCCGGACACTTGCCAAAGGCTTGCGGTAAAGGTAGCGATTGGCAAGATCGGCTAAGATTGGGTCGCCCGACTTAGTCCACATGGAGAAGTTGGTTTCCATTACGCCATCATCTAGTTTTAGATAATCATCAAGTGTCCAGTTCCCAGCTAAAAAGCGTGCCAGACTCGGCGTCACCTGTAAACGTTGCTGCTGGTAAATAATCTTAGCGCGTTCAAGAAGGTGTTGCAGCAGAACTTCCATTGACCGCCCAACCCGGTGAAAGTAAACTTGCTGGTACATTTGATAGCGCGAGGAAATGTAATCTTCAACGGCATGCATTCCACCCGAGTTAAAGCAAATTCCATCTTGGTATGGCCTAATTTCCTGCAAAATTCGCGAGAGGTCAAATTCGCCGTAAGTAACACCGGTGAAGTAAGCGTCACGCTCAAGATAATCCATGCGGTCAGCATCTGCTTGGCTGGAAATCATTTTTACGACTTGTGGGTTAGGATAAGTCTTCGCAATCACGCTGGCAACTAGTTCCGGAAAGTTGGGAGCAACCTGCTTTAGGGCATGATTAATTTCGGTATTCGGGTCGGTAATGATTTTTTGACCAATCTTTTCGTGGTTTGTGCCAAATAAGTGCTCAAAAGTATGTGAATAAGGCCCGTGGCCGATGTCATGCAGCATGCCGGCACATTCTACCAGCAAGCGGTTATGATCGTCCCAGAGCCCATCTCCTGGGCGCTGTGTAGGGTACTTTTTAACAAAAATATCGCAAATTCGTCTAGTTAATTCATAAACGCCCAAGTTATGTTCAAAACGGGTATGAGTTGCGCCAGGAAAAACATAAGCGATTGGCCCTAGTTGCTTAATCCTGCGCATCCGCTGAAATTCCTTGGTTTTTAGCAGGTCAAAGATAACCTGATCCTCAATGTGAATATAGCCGTGGACAGGGTCGCGCAGAACCACTTCCTTAGCTAATTTTTTACTATTAAATTCTGCCATTACAAAATTCCTCAAGCTTGACTATTAATTTTTAGATAATTTTCGTTTAGAATAGTTTTAACTGACTAAATTATAGCAAAAATCGGGCGAAGTTTTAAGATAGATGGGGTTTTAGCAGGATGGCTAAAGTAAAAGTAACTTTCACAAGTATAATTAGGCAAGAGAATGAGACGGAATCATTTGCCAAAAAGGCAGAGGGCGAACTTAAGCAGGACGGCGCAATTACCCGTGTTTCTTATCTTGAAGATGGCAAGATTCCGGTTAAAATTTTAATTAAGACAGGCGATGTGATCATCCGCCGGCAACCTGACCAGCAAAATTATTCGCAGCTGCATTTTCGCTTAGGCGAGCAGCAAGCTTGTCGTTATGTTGCGGCTGGTTACCAGATGGACTTAACTAGTACGACCAATCAAATTAAATTTTTCTCTAAAAATGATGGTTCTCAAGAACTTCGAATTGAATATGACCTCTTTAGTGGTCTATACTTAGTAGGTAATTACACTGTCACGTTGATTTTTACTTAAACGCCTAGTAAAATAATAAAGATTGGTAAAAGAGAGGAATGCAATTGTGGGATTAAACGACTTTAAAGACAAAAATCGTAACGAACTATCAATGATTGAAGTTGCTCGCGCAATTTTGGAAGATAATAATAAGAGAATGGCCTTTGCTGATATTGTAAATGCCGTGCAAAAATTCTTAGGTGAAAGTGACGAAGAAATTCGTGAACGTTTGCCGCAATTTTATACAGATATGAACACTAATGGTGAGTTCATTTCAATGGGTGAAAATGTGTGGGCATTAAGATCATGGTTCCCATACGAATCTGTTGACGAAGAGGTTAACCACCCAGAAGATGAGGACGAGGAAGATACTCGTTCACACCATAAGAAGGTTAACGCCTTTTTGGCTAGCGCAACGGGTAGTGATGATATCATTGACTACGATAACGATGATCCAGAAGACGAGGACTTGGATGCCACGGCCGCTGATGATACCGACGACTTTAGTGCTGACGACGATGACTTTGGTACTACTGATGACGATGAAGAAGAATTGCCAGATGGTATTGAAGGTCAATTATCTGAACTCGACGACGAAGATGATGAAGACGACGAAGACGAATAATTTTCTTGACTTTTATAGTCAAAATAGATAGTATTTTATTTGGGCACCCTATGTGCGTTTATGCTCCCTTTGATGGGAGCTTTTTTTATTTATTAATTATTTTTCTGGATATTATTGAGAAGGAGTTTGGCTAATGACAAAATATATCTTCGTTACTGGTGGCGTTGTTTCATCTCTGGGCAAAGGAATCACCGCTTCAAGTCTTGGACGTCTGCTTAAGAACCGCGGTTTAAAAGTAACCATGCAAAAGTTTGATCCATATATTAACATTGACCCGGGAACAATGAACCCATACCAACACGGCGAAGTCTTCGTTACCGATGATGGTACGGAAGCTGACCTTGACTTAGGTCACTATGAGCGGATTGTGGATGTGCGCACCAGCAAGTATTCCAACGTCACTACCGGTAAGATTTACAAGGAAGTTTTGGAAAAAGAACGCCGCGGCGACTACCACGGTGCGACAGTTCAAGTAATTCCGCATATTACTGACATGATTAAGGAAAAGATTATGCGCGCCGGAATTACGACAGATTCTGACGTTGTTATTTCTGAAATCGGTGGGACAGTTGGTGATATTGAATCAACACCATTCATGGAAGCAATTCGGCAAATGCGTCGTGAAGTCGGCGAAGACAATGTAATGTATATTCATTGTACATTGGTACCATATTTGCACGCTGCTCAAGAAATGAAGACCAAGCCAACACAGCATTCGGTTGCAGAATTGCGTAGCATTGGGATTCAACCTAACATGCTAGTATTGCGTGCAGAAATGCCAATCGACCAAGAACACAAGGATAAGATTTCTAACTTTACCGATGTTCCTGTTGACCGGATTATTGAATCAATTAACGCGCCATCATTATTCGACCTGCCACTTGCCTTCCAAGAGCAAGGCATGGACCAAAAAGTCTGCGATTTCTTACACCTTGAGAGTCCTAAGCCAGAAGCTGACATGGAAGAATGGAAGAAGCTTGATGAACGTGCTAAGAATCTGAAGTACACAACCAAGATTACGTTAGTCGGTAAGTACGTTGAACTTGAAGATGCTTATATTTCCGTTACTGATGCTTTGCAACATGCTGGTTACCTGTACAACACCAAGATTGAAGTGGATAAGGTTCAAGCCGAAGATGTTACTGAAGACAACATTGCTGATTTTATGAAGGATTCAGATGGGTTAATTGTTCCCGGTGGCTTTGGCAGTCGGGGCTACGAAGGCATGATTACGGCAATTAAATATGCTCGTGAAAACGACATTCCGTTCCTTGGCGTTTGTTTGGGGATGCAATTAACCACAATTGAGTTTGCCCGTGACGTTTTAGGAATTAAGGATGCCAATACTGGTGAAGTAACGCCTAACGGTAAACACAATGTGATTGACATCATGGCTGACAAGCGTGATGAAGAAAACATCGGTGGAACTTTGCGTTTAGGTCTCTACCCAGCTACCTTGAAGAAGGGCACTAAGACGGCTGCTGCTTATGATAATCAAGATGTTATCCAAGAGCGTCACCGTCACCGTTACGAGTTTAACAATGAATATCGTGATGCCTTTGAAAAGGCCGGCATGACTATTTCTGGTGTTTCACCTGATAATCACTTGGTTGAAGTTGTCGAAATTACCAAGAACAAGTTCTTTGTTGCTGCTCAATACCACCCAGAGTTTTTGAGTAGACCACAAAGACCTGAAGGACTTTACAAAGCATTCATTGGTGCTGCCAGTGGTTTGCCAGCAGAAAAATTTTAATTAGTTTGAATAATACAAAAATCTGATTTTTGAACAGAGAAGACAGAGGTCTTCTCTTGTTTTTTCTGTAAAATTCCTTTAACATTATTATGATTAATCGAAAATAGAAAAGGATTTTTTCGCCAATGAAGCAAATGATAATTCATGGTGGAAAGCCCCTGCAGGGTGATGTCTGGATCGGTGGCGCTAAGAACTCAACGGTAGCACTGATTCCAGCATCGATTTTGTCGCGTACACCAGTAACCTTGGAAGGTGTTCCAAGGATTGCTGACGTTGACAACTTAATGGATCTACTGAGTGAGATGGATGTTGTGAGTGACTTTCACGAAACGACATTGCACATCAACCCAGTAAACATTAAGATGAGCCCATTGCCAAGCGGTAAGATTAAGAGTTTGCGCGCTTCCTATTATTTTATGGGCGCACTACTCGGCCGCTTTGGTAAGGCTGTTGTGGGCTTCCCCGGTGGGGATGACATTGGGCCGCGTCCCATCGACCAGCATATTAAGGGCTTTGAAGCCTTAGGCGCATGTGTAAAAAATGAAAATGATCAAATAACAATTAAGTCTCCTGCAAGTGGACTTCATGGTGCAACAATTCACCTGAAGATGCCATCAGTCGGGGCAACAATGAATATTATTATGGCCAGTGTAACTGCGCATGGTCAAACGGTAATTGACAATGCTGCCAAAGAACCTGAAATTATTGATTTAGCAACTTTTCTCAATAATATGGGTGCTGTTATTCGTGGTGCTGGGACTGACACGATTCGAATTGAAGGGGTAGAGCAGCTGCGCGCGCAGACGCCGCATACAATTATCCCGGACCGAATCGAAGCTGGTACGTATATTTCGCTAGCTGGCTGTGTCGGTAATGGTATTCGAATCCATAACATCATTGAGGAACACCTCGATTCATACCTTGCTAAGGTTGAGGAAATGGGTGTAGTGATCGATGCCGATGAAGATTCGCTATTTGTTTATCCAGCTGGTGAGCTGCGGATGACGCAGATTAAGACGGGAGCTTATCCTGGATTTGCGACAGACTTGCAGCAGCCGGTGACGCCGCTTTTGTTAACTGCAAAAACCGGTGAGGGTGTTATTATTGACCGTATTTATCCTAAGCGGATTGGCCACATTGAGCAGTTACGCAAGATGGGTGCTGATATTAAGGCCGAAGATAATATAATTTTAGTTCATCCAACTGAGCACTTGCACGGCGCGACAGTGGCAGCCGGAGAGATCCGTGCTGGCGCTTGCCTGATGATTGCTGGCTTGATGGCTGACGGAACAACTGTGATTAATAACGCGGGCAATATCTTGCGTGGATATGACCGTGTCCAAGAGAAACTTCGCTTGCTTGGTGCTGATGTTACCATTCAAGATGTACCAGAAAAATAAGTTAATCAAAAGAGCTTGAAGCAGAGATGCTTCAAGCTTTTTTGGATAAAAAAACAGCAGAGCAATTACTCCGCTGTTTTTACTATTTAAAATCTAATCTAACAAGTCATACTTCAAAGTCATCAAACCGTGACCTTCATCAACCATGTTGCCAAGAAGTTCAATTGTATTGCTATAAACTTGGTCAGCCATCTTTTGGTTGGCTTCTACAAGCAAGTCTTCCAATTCTTGACCAGATAAGTCTTTAGCCTTTTTATCAGTTTGGTGTTGGATAAAGTGACATTCTGACTGTGACTTTTGTTCAAAGTCAGCTTCTAACTCGCCATAAACCTTAAAGTTGGTGTCGCCGAGTTGAGCTGTCAACTTGTTCAACCAGAAAATCTTGTTCAGGTCAAACTTAGCACCAGTTTGGTAGCTAGCAGGGGTGGTTGAAACGTTGGTGTAGAATGGCACCATGCAGTTGAAGCTATTTGGTCCAAAGGCAAGCCATTGAACACCAGCAAATTCAGCAGGAACGTCATTTCTAACTTGTAAAATATGAGTTTCAAAGTTACGGTTAAGTGCGATTGACCGGAAAGTTTTCTTTTCGGCATCAGTACCAGTACCATAAGGATCGTAAGGCGTGTCTTGGTAGTGAGAACTCTCAACCCATTCGATGTCTTCAATACTAATCTTGCGGTTAGCGTGGCAGATGAATGGTTGGTCTTGATCGCTTGGTTGACCGCCAAACTCTGGATCAAAGTAGTTGTGAACAAACCATGCACGTGGATTGTTGTAATGTGCATCCTTGATAGTTGAACTACCAAAGATGTGACGCATATTGTAACCTTCACGGTCAGGATTTAAATGGTATTCAGCGATTAAGTCTTCCAAGTCTGAAGAAGCCATGAAGCCATCTTGACCAAAGTGGAATTCGTCAATGTTTAACCGGTTAGGAGCAATCACGTAAGCATCGTCAGGGATACGACGTGCAATCCAGTGGTGGCCACCGATAGTTTCTAGGTACCAGATTTCATCCTTGTCGGCAAAAGCCATGCCGTTCATTTCGTAAGTGCCGTATTTTTCTAGTAAATAACTGACACGCTTAACACCATCAAGAGCTGAATGAAGGTATGGCAATGTTAAAGTGACAAAGTCTTCTTCACCAAGGCCGCCTTCTGCAGTTAATGGGTCGATCCCTTGAATCCGAGAATTAGTGGTGATGGTTTCAGTAGCAGTCATGGCAACGTTGTCTGAATTAATTCCGGCAGCTGCCCAAATGCCGCTTTCGCCTGACACGTCAGGAGCGCTAGTGTAGCGTAATGGATTAGCTGGCAAGTCGTCATCGTCAATCTTTTGGTGGCTGATGACACTCTCGTAGTGCTTAGGTTGCTTGTCTGGAGTAATAACTTCAAATCCTTCAGGAATAATGGTTCTACCGCCATCCTCGCTACGTGCGATCATGGTTGAGCCATCGAGTGAAGCATTTTTACCAACTAAAATTGTGGTACATTCTGTTTGTTTCATAAATAGGTCCTTTCTGTTTGCTTTAACTACTATTGTATTAAAAGAAGGCTGGGTCTGGCAATCTAAAAAAATAATAATTTCCTGACAGTTGTCTAGTTTGCGATGTTTTTTCTAAATTAATTATAGTAAAGAATAAAAGTTTATTATCTACAAAAGTTGCCACTGACTGGTGAACTAGGAAGATTGGCAGTGACAATTAATGTGCTATAATAAAAAAAAGGAGTTCTGCTAGTAATAGAATTCCTTACAGAAACCGCGTAAGGCGGTAGTTTGTTAGTTTAATTATAAAGATTATAAATCGCTAGCTTCACTAGAGCCAAGGCGATTTATTTTTTTGACTGATTTTTAATTAGTTCAACAATTAATGCAATCAAGGCAATAATGAAAGTGCTATTTGCCAATATAAATTAGTGTAGTTGAAAGACAATTAAGTACAATTAATGTGTTATAATAAAAAAAGAAAAGGAGTTCTACTGGTAATAGAACTCCTTACAGAAACCGCATCAGGCGGTAGTTTGTTAGTTTAATTATAAAGATTATAAATCGCTAGCTGTACTAGAGCCAAGGCGATTTATTTTTTTGACTGATTTTTAATTAGTTCAACAATTAATGCAATCAAGGCAATAATGAAAGTGCTATTTGCCAATATAAATTAGTGTAGTTGAAAGACAATTAAGTACAATTAATGTGTTATAATAAAAAAAGAAAAGGAGTTCTACTGGTAATAGAACTCCTTACAGAAACCGCATCAGGCGGTAGTTTGTTAGTTTAATTATAAAGATTATAAATCGCTAGCTGTACTAGAGCTAAGGCGATTTATTTTTTTGACTGATTTTTAATCAGTTCAACAATTAATGCAATCAAGGCAACAATAAAAATGCTATTTGCCAATATAAATTAGTGTAGTTGGAAGACAATTAAGTACAATTAATGTGTTATAATAAAAAAAGAAAAGGAGTTCTACTAGTAATAGAACTCCTTACAGAAACCGCGTAAGACGGTAGCAAACTTATAGATTTACAAATAAAATCGCTAACTTCACTAGAGCTAAGGCGATTTTATTTTTTTGACTGATTTTTAATCAGTTCTACAATTAATGCAATCAAGGCAACAACGAAAGTGCCAAAAGAAAGCATTAATTGAATAGCGTCTGAAGTAGACACCGAGGTTACCTCCTTTCATCAGAATTTTGAAGTGCAGGTGTTTAATCACCATAAGCACCACTTCCTTTGAAAGCAAATAACTACCGCCTTAGCTTTTCTGTAATAGTATTATAACAAAAGCAAACATAAATTTTAATAGCTGGTAACATTTTGGCATTAATTTCTATTACTATAAAAGAGAGAACTATTTAATAATCTAAATAGTTCTCTCTTTTTATATGCTAAATATTGTTTTGCAAGTAAACTTCAAGTTCATGGCTGTATGCGTCCATGCCGTTTAACTTGGTTATTTTAATAATTTCCTGACAGTTTTCTAGATAAGATTCTTCTGGTTTTTTATGATATGCAAGGATGTTTTTAGACAGCAAAATTCCTATTTTATAGAAAAAGTTATCGGGTCTAGTATTAATTTTATCAGCACATGCGATGAAATAGGCAGCGTCTTGATAATTTTGGCTTTCGACACATAGAAAAGTAATGTTAACTAAAATTACTATTAATGAAGCTTGAATATCAATTTCATTAATATTCAAAAATTTGTTAAGAATTTTTTTGACAATAGCAATATTTTGATCAAGTTCAAATAGGGGGATTAGGTTGCGGTAAATAGTTAAGTAGTCCTTACTCAGAAATTTTGTGTTTAAAAACTTTTCTTTCAGATAGCTACGACTTTTTTCATCTAAGCTATCAAAATCGTTATTTACTAATGCAATATAGGCATTAATCAAGGCGATTTGCTCCTCTTGATTAGGATAATTACTACTAATTATTTTTTCTTTGATCTGTTCTAATTTTGATTTTGAATTTTGATAATAGGCATTAGTAATTAAAGTTTTTAGTTGAGTTTTCTGATGGTACTGAGAGCGATCAACTTCATTTAGTTTGGTAAAAAAATCAACGGTTGGGATGTGATTGTAGTGAAGTAGGTCAAGTAAATCATTTGCTGATAAGTGACTTTTTCCTTGTTCTACTTTGGTATAAAACGAGCGGCTGACGATATTGCCAACCCAACTTTGTTGGGACTTATGTTGGATAAGGCGATACTTTTTTAGTAATTCATTAATTTCCATTGATAGCCTCTTTCTAATTTTATGTAAGCGATTTATAAATAAATTTTAAACTATTAATCGTTTTTTGAAAAATAAAAATTTTATGTTTGAATGTGAAAATATGAACCATTGAACAATGATTGAAAAAGATTTGCTATAACAAGATTAAAGAATAAAAAAACTATTTTAACAGTCACGCATGATAAAGAAATTGCTATGCAGCACGATCAAATATTAATGCTTAGTAAGGGATATATAAGAGAAATCGATTAGGAGAAAATATTTATGGGTTTTTGGATAATGATAATTTCTTGTTTGATAGGTTTAATTTTTATTATTTTGAGTTTATCAAAGAAGTTGTCGAAAAAGATTAAATGCTTATTATTAGTTTGTGGAATTATATTTATATTGTTTGCAATATTTTTAGCTACTCCACAAGGTGCGGAATTTTTGTCACTATTGTGATTAACTAAGACCAACCAGCCAATTTTGAATAACATAATAAAAGGAGCTACTTCAATTAGAAGTAGCTCCTTTTTAGGCGCAAGTAAGTATTTCCAAGGGCAAGAAAACTTACCTACATTATAAAAAATTATTGTTTACTAGCACCGCCTCCTTTAAGTAATAAGTTTAGAATAGTTGCCGATAAGCTGGTAATCACAATCCCATTTGAAAGAAAGAGTTGAATTGTTTGGGGTAAATTTTGAAAAATTTGTGGATAGATTGTGACACCAAGGCCTAAGCCAATTGAAATTGCAATAATTAATACATTATTGTTGTCGCTGAGGTCAACTTTGATTAGGGTTTTAATTCCTTGTACGGCAATCATGGTAAACATGACAAGCATGGCTCCACCTAAAACGGGGGTAGGGATAATGGTTACTAACGCGCCGATTTTTGGTAGCAAACCCATTGCCATTAAGAGTCCTGCTGCCCAATAGATTGGGCGCTTGGTTTTAATCCCAGATAATTGCAGTAAGCCGACGTTTTGCGAGAAAGTCGTGTAAGGAAATGCATTGAACAGTCCCCCGCAAATTTGTGCTAAGCCTTCTGCACGGTAGCCCTTTTTCAAGTCGTCCTCAGTAACGTTGTGGTGAATTAGGTCGCCAGTCGCAAAGAACACGCCCGTGGATTCAACCATTGAAACTAATGCGATAATAATCATCGTCATGCTGGAAGACCACTCAAAGTGAGGTACGCCGAAGTAAAATAATTGTGGTAAGTGGAACCATGAAGCCTGCAATACTGGCGTAAAAGATACGAGGCCCATGCAAGCGGCAATGATCGTGCCGATAATTAGTCCAATTAAGACAGAAATCGAATGCAAGAAGCCTTTTGCCCAGATTTCAAACGCTAAGATAATGAACATGGTGCCAAAGCCCAGCAGTAGATTTTGCCAATTGCCGAAGTCTTTTGAACTACTATTGCCGCCGCCCATATTTTGCACAGCAACCGGAATTAAGGTTAAGCCGATTGTTGTGATTAACGTACCAGTGACAACTGGAGGAAAGAACTTCTTGATTTTAGCGAAAATGCTAGAAATCAAAATCACGAAAATACCAGCCACAATAATGGCGCCGTACATGTCATTAATTGAAAACTTCTGCCCAATCATCTGCAAAGGAGCTACGGCCTGAATGGCACAACCCAAAATGACGGGAAAGCCGATGCCAAAGTACTTGTTACGTAATAATTGAAGCAAAGTTGCCAAGCCGCACATGAAAATATCGATCGAAACTAGATAAGTCATTTGGCTAGCAGAGAATTTTAATGCACTACCGATTAATAACGGCACGGCGACAGCGCCGGAATACATTGCAAGTAAGTGTTGTAAGCCTAAGATAGCAGCTTTTTGTTGGCTGACTTCTTTTTGCGCCATTATTCTTCACCTGCAAAATGTACTTTTTCGTCTTTTAAGCTCGTAATATTGGCTAAAGTTTCCAAGCGGTAATTGTGGTCTTGAATCCAATCGCTACCACCCTGAAAGGTTTTGGCAACGACCACACCAACGCCGGCAATCTTTGCATGAGCTTGCTCGGCAATATTAATCATGCCTTTAACAGCCTCGCCATGAGCTAAAAAGTCATCGATAATTAGCAGCGTGTCGTCTTCACTCAGGAACTTTTGCTCAACACAGATTTTGTTAGTGACCTTTTTGGTGTAAGAAAAGACATCGGCCCAGTAAACCGCATCGTTGAGTGTCGATGGCTTCTTCTTGCGGGCAAATACCATCGGCACGCGCAATTCAAAAGCAGCCATAATCCCCGGGGCAATGCCGGAAGCCTCACAAGTCAAGACCTTGGTAATGCCACTATCTTGAAAGCGCCGGGCAAATTCTTGTCCGCAGGCAATCATCAATTCAGGATCAACTTGATGATTCAAAAACGAGTTGATTTTCAGGACATTTCCGGGTAAAACTTCACCGTCACGTCTAATGCGGTCTTCTAGTAACTTCACGTTTTCCTCCTTGAAAAAAATAAGGGCCTCTTCTACCAAAACTATGGTAAAAGAAGCCCTTAAAAGTAGTCAGTACGACCACTAAAAGATGCTGCTTAATCCATAGTTCAGAATTTCGGTTCTGAGTAGAAACTGTCGACCTGATTACGACAATATACAGATTAATATTTGTGTGTTGAATGAATTCTAACAGAGATGAGCAGCGCATGCAAGAATAAAATTTATTTTTAAAAACGAATTATTTTTGACATATATAGGATATAATTCGCATTTAAAAATAATTTGTGAAGAAAATAGTTGACCGTAAACATAAATCCTAGTATGGTTTAGTTAATTTAAAGTATAGTTTTACAAAGGATTGGGGGATGGCCGTGAACAAAAATATCAGTGATTTTGATGAAATTATTGTTTTAGATTTTGGTAGTCAATATAATCAATTAATTACGCGGCGATTGCGTGATTTTGGTATTTATTCGGAATTATTGCCACACGATATTAGTATGGCAGAAATCAAAAAGATTGCTCCTAAGGGCATTATCTTTTCTGGTGGGCCGAATAGTATTTATGCTGAAGAGGCGCTGAAAGTTGACCCTGACATTTTTAAATTAGGGATTCCTATTTTGGGCATTTGCTACGGGATGCAGCTGATGTCGTATTACTTGGGCGGCAAGGTGGAGCCGGCCGATAATTCAGAATATGGGCGCGCCGATATTAAGGTTGAAGCTCCTGATTCTGTCTTGTTTAGTGGTCTGCCAAAGGATGAATATGTTTGGATGAGTCATGGCGACTTGGTAACTAAGGCACCCGATGGCTTTACGACAGTTGCTTCTAGTAAAAATTGCCCAATTTCTGCAATTGCGAACAATTCGGCTAAATTCTACGGTATCCAATTTCACGCTGAGGTGCGCAACACCCAGTATGGCTTGGACATTTTGAAAAATTTTGCCTTTAAAGTTTGCAAGGCCAAGGCCGATTGGTCAATGACTGACTTTATCGAGATGAAGATTGCCGATATTCGTGCAGAAGTTGGCGATAAAAAGGTGATTTTGGGCTTGTCTGGTGGTGTCGACTCCAGCGTGACGGCAACCTTATTGCACAAGGCAATCGGTGACCAAATGACAGCAATTTTTGTTGATCATGGCATGCTCCGGAAGAACGAAGGCGATGAAGTCATGGCAGCTCTTAGCCGTGATTTAGGTGTGAACATCGTTCGCGTTAATGCCAAAGACCGCTTTTTGAATAAATTGCGGGGTGTTACTGACCCAGAACAAAAGCGCAAGATAATCGGCAAAGAGTTCATCGAGGTTTTCAATGAAGAAGCACAAAAAATTCCTGATGCTGACTTTTTAGCTCAAGGCACACTCTATACTGATGTGATTGAGAGTGGAACTAACACTGCACAAACAATAAAGTCACACCATAATGTTGGCGGCTTGCCGGAAGATATGCATTTTAAGCTGATTGAACCTTTACGCAAATTATTTAAGGATGAAGTGCGTGAATTAGGTGAAAAGTTAGGAATCCCGCACGATTTGGTTTGGCGGCAACCATTCCCGGGTCCAGGACTTGGAATTCGCGTTTTAGGTGAAGTAACCGAGGATAAGTTGGCCCTGGTGCGCGAGAGTGATGCCATTTTGCGCGATGAAATTAAAAAGGCTGGCTTGCAAGAAAAGGTTTGGCAGTACTTTACTGTTTTGCCCGGCATTAGGTCAGTTGGCGTGATGGGCGACGGTCGGACTTATGACTATACGATTGGCATTCGTGCTGTAACCTCGATTGATGGCATGACCGCGGATTTTGCCCGTTTGCCGTGGGATGTTTTGCAAAAAATTTCCACGCGCATTGTTGATGAGGTGCCGAACATTAACCGCGTCGTCTATGATGTCACGAGTAAGCCACCTTCAACAATTGAATGGGAATAAAATAATAATATATAACTACAAAAACACGATTTCGGTATTTTATCGAAGTCGTGTTTTTTGGCTTTAAGTAATAAAATTTAGTTGCGTTAGAGTTAACTCCAAGGTTTAGACTTATTTAAAGAGGTACAAAATGAATATTAAACAGGTAAGCGAGCTTTGTAACTTGTCGCCAGACACAATTCGTTATTACGAAAAGGAAAAACTGATTCCACCAGTTAAGCGAGTGAGTGGGATGCGCGATTTTGATCAAAAAGATGTGAAGTGGCTGAACTTTATCTATTGTATGCGTCATGCGGGACTGCCAATCAAGGTGCTAAAGGAGTACGTAGACTTATTTTCTCAAGGTGATGTAACAATTCCTAAAAGAGTAGAGTTATTGAAACAGCAACGTGAAACGCTCAATGATAAGATTACGGAATTAACAAGTGCTCGTGATCACTTAGACCAGAAGATAGCCAATTATCAAACTAATTTATTGCAAGCCGAACATGATTTAGGACAAATCACAAGGGAAAACGACAGCTAAACTTTTGCCAATTGGCATAACAAGTAACGGATAAAAATAAGGAGAACAAACGAATGAAAGCAGCAGTTTTTGTTAAACCAGGTCAAGTAGAAGTTAGGGAGTTTCCTAAACCCAAGATTGAACATGAAGGAGACGCAATTATTAGAGTGGTTCGTGCCAGCGTGTGCGGTTCTGACTTGTGGTGGTATCGGGGATTGTCGCAAAGAAAGAGCGGCTCAACAATTGGCCACGAGGCAATTGGGGTCGTTGAAGAAGTTGGCAGTGGCGTTAAAAATATCAAAGTGGGCGATTTTGTCATTGTGCCATTTACTCATGGCTGCGGGTATTGTACTAATTGTCTTGCTGGTTTTGAAGGAAATTGCCTCAATCAAGAAGCCGGTCCTAATGGCGGTTATCAAGGAGAATATTTGCGTTATTATAATGCTGACTGGGGATTAGTTAAGGTTCCAGGTAAGCCAAGCGATTATTCTGACCAAAAACTCGCTTCTCTGCAAACTTTGGCTGATGTGATGGCAACGGGTTATCACGCAGCCTTTAGCGCTGAGGTTAAAAAGGGTGATACAGTTGCAGTTGTTGGTGATGGTGCCGTGGGGTTATGCGGAGTAATCTCTGCTAAATTACTCGGAGCTAAAAGAATTATTGCTATGAGCCGTCATGAAGACCGCCAAAAGCTAGCTCTTGAATTTGGCGCAACTGATATTGTTCCAGAACGTGGTGATGAAGGCGTTCAGCACGTTATGCAGTTAACGCAAAATGCTGGTGTTGATGCAGCTTTGGAATGTGTTGGCACGGAGCAAGCGATGGCAACGGCAGCTTCATTATTACGTGCTGGCGGAATTGTCGGCCGAGTTGGTGTACCCCAAAAAGCAGAGATTAATATGTCGAACTTATTTTGGAAAAATATCGGTGTTCGTGGAGGAACAGCTTCAGTGACGACACACGACCGTAATGTTTTATTACAGGCAGTTTTGGATGATCAAATTAACCCTGGAAAAGTATTTACCAAAGAATTTAAGTTAACTGAAATCCAATCTGCTTATGAAGCGATGGATAAACGCGAAGCCATTAAGTCATTGATTGTCTTTGATTAACTGATATTTCTTTATTATAATCTGAATAATTTTATCAAGGAAAAAGTCAACTTATTTAAATATTTGTTGACTTTTTTAGTTTGCCATAATATTATATGAAATATAATATAGAGAGGAGAAACAATATGGCAATTCAAATACCAACACGATTACTTGATGGTGCTGTTCTTTCTTTTTTAAAAGATGAAGATTTATATGGATATGCATTGACACAGAAGGTTCAAGGAACTTTCGATATTTCTGAATCAACAATCTATCCTGTTTTAAGACGATTGAAGAAAAACGGCTATCTAACAACTTATGATCAGCCATATCAGGGCCGTAATCGGCGCTACTATCAGTTGACGGAAACTGGTTTGACCTTATTAGCAGCTGTGCAAAAAGAATGGCTAAACTTTAGCACAAAGGTTAATCAAATATTGGGAGAGAAAAATGGAACAAATAATTAATGACTACATTTTGGAAGTAGAAGAAAATTTGTCATCCTTGCCTCTTGGAGATCGCAATGATGTGTTGGAATTTTACCGTGAATTCTTGCTAGATGGTGATTTTCAAAATCGTGCTGCAATTGAAAAAGAATTAGGTACTCCGCAACAGTTGGCACGTAAGATTGTGGCTGATTACGTTATCAATGATCAGCCTGAAACTGAGGCAACTGATAGAGCAGAAGATACTGCATCTTCTTCGCAAAGTTTGCACACAATTTGGCGCATTTTTGTTGGTATTTGTGCCATTCCAACGGGAATAATCATCGGGATTACCTTAACCGCAATTTTTCTTGGCTTGTTCTGTGCTTTTCTAGGAATTTTGGTTGGTTTTATTGGTTTAGCTCTAGGCCTTTTAGTTGCTGGTGTGGTAGGAATTGTCATTGGTTTGAATTTGCTGGTTGCGAGTTCTTGGGCTCCAGGTTTCTTTTATTTAGGAGCAGGCCTGATTGTTCTCAGCATTTGCCTGTTTATTGTCCCAGCAATTATCCAAACTTTGCGCTTTTTAGCTGCTAAATGTGCACAATTTGCACGCTTTTTGGGTAGAAAAATCTTTAAAAAACGCTATTACAAGACTAAGACGGATAAGGAGGCCAAATGATGAAACGATTTTATAAAATAGGAGCTGTAACTTTAATAATTGGCTTGATTTTAATAATTGTAGGTTATGTTAATGATGGGATGCAGCCAGTCGTTGGGACAGATTTAACCAACTTTCAAGTGCTTGATGCCAAGACCTTTTCACATGAACGGACTTTATCTTATAAGAAATTTAGTCAGGTTGAACTAAATACTGGTGAAGTCGATTATCGGATCCATCGCGGCAATAAGTATCAGATCAAGGTTAATGATACTAAAGAACATTTACTTGTTGTTAACAAAGTAAAGGATAAAATAGTAATCGATCAACGTCACCAAAACTATCCAATTACGATTGATTGGAAGTTTTATAAACAACGCCCAGAAGTTGAAATTACGGTACCAACTAAAGCTGCCTTAACTAAGATTGAAGATAATAATACGCAAGGAAGTTTAAAAGTATCAGATTTAAAATTACAAAAACTGATAACTGGTATTGCTGATTACAATGAACAAGATGATTTACAACTGCATAATTTACAGGTAGAGCGAGCACAAATTAGTAATCATATGTCTGATATTGATATTGATAATTGTACTTTTAATAATAGCAAATTTGATTTGGATAATTGTATATTGGAAATGAATAAATTAGTTGTTAAAAAGCAGTTGGTGGCATATTTAGTTGGTGGTGACTTTGAAGCTTATTCATCAGAATTTCACCATGGTAAGATTTCTGATAGCGATGGCGAAGTCCTAATAAATAAGAGTATTGTTGACACAATGAAATTTTCTTTAGATCAGGTAGACCTAAATATGTCACGCAATAAATTTACTGGTAAAAATACTTTTGGTCTCAAGCAGAGCTCATTAATAATGAAACATAATCCAGCAAATATTAACTATGATTTATTGACAACCGGTGAAGGACGAATTAAATTCCGTGGCAAGAAGGTTCATCGCAGCTCGGCTAACTATACTAAGTTTAATAAGAAAGTGGCTAACTCAGTGGGAACAATTAAAGCTGAGGCCAGTGATGATGATATTGTTATTAAATAATTGTATATTTGTTGTGCAAAAGTAATATTACGACTAACGATTACTGACCATGTTTAGCAATAATAAAAGGAAGACAGTTTGAAATGTCTTCCTTTTTGTTAACTTTTTATTTTTTAGAAGCTCCTGAAACAACATCAGCAGTTTGATTATTTTCATCTGGAACTAGTTTTTGTCCTGTTTGTTTTAAATAGCGCTTAATAACTGGTAATAAGTCGATAATCCATTCAGTTACTCCTGCATATTCATTATTTTTATCTTGCATATTTTTAAAGGAAGCAACCATGTATTGTTTTTCACTGGCCATAATTAGTCGGTAAGTTTTACCAGTTTTGGCATAATCCATTATTTTTTGCACACTAGGCATTGATGTGTCTTTATGTATTTCTGTTAAAGTTTGTCCCAGTCTTTCAGGCCAACGTGGTGAAAGCAATAGGTTTTTAGGAATTTCATTATTACAATAAATGTAGCGGTCGTCCTTATCAACTGTTACAAATTCAAGTGGTAAACAGTTAAGCATTGCATCGATTTGGTCGACGGTCATTAGTCCTTGATCTAATTCTACATAATCTGTTCCTTTAGCAGCATTTACTTTTTTAGATGTTTCAGTAATCCATGTGCTAGTTGCTTCTTCTGTATGGTTAACCATAATAATCCTCCTTAATATTTTTAATTACTATTTACATTAAAAGTATATTTTGTTTATACTTATAAGTGAAATTAATATCAGTTATTAATAATAAGAATTATTTATGAAAAATCATGGATATAAAAAGATTAGTCACATTTATTAATTTAGTTGAAACGCGTAATTATACTAGAACTGCAAGGGCGATGCATGTAACGCAGCCAACGGTTACTCATGATATTAATGCAATAGAAGATGAACTTGGTGTTAAGTTATTTAACCGTAATAAACGCTATGTTAATGTAACCAAAAATGGCTGGGTATTTTATCAAAAAATAAAGCCATTAATTAACAGCTATTATTCAGTTGTACAGGACATGCAAAAAAACAATTTGCAAGAAAACTACCAAATAGCTCTAGGATATTCTTATTCTCTTTTTAATGATTTGCATATTCCAATTTGGATAAAGCAATTTCAAGAATTGCATCCGCAAGTTGAATTTTTAATCGAAAATTTGAGTAGAAATGAATTAAAACAACACTTGCTAGCCAACGATTTGGATGTAATGATCACTACAGGAAAAGAAGCTGAGGACTTACAAGGCATAAATAGCTATCTACTTGAAACGGAACATTTTAAGGCAATTGTTTCCAGGACTAATCCGTTAAGTAAATGTTCTTCTTTAAAATTGGATGATTTTAATGGTGAAAAGATGCTTTTTTTGGATAATAATTGGGCAGCCGTAGATTTGATTAACTTGCAAAATGAGGTTATTCACAATAATAAGCAAATTGATGTTACTTATGCTGATAATCTGTCTTCATTAAACATTTTGCTTAGAAGTGGTCAGGGAATTACACTAGGCTTGTATTGCATTTATGCCGATTTGCCTTCTTCGTTAACATACGTTCCATTGAAGTGGGATGCGACAGTAGATTTGCTACTTTTGAAGTTAACCAATAATCGTAAAAGAATTGTTCATAGTTTTATTAAATTTGTTCAAAAGCTAGAATCTCAAAATTTGCAGAATAACTTATGAATTGAAAAAGCACACAAAATAAGTGTTAGCAGGAGTTCTGTTTGACAATTGAGACCAACAACTTATTAAATAGCAAAAAAAGGCTAAAAACTTCACGTTTTTAGCCTTTTTGATTTGTCTTAATGAGTACTGCGGCGCAACAAGCATTTACTTCTTTTGTGTCCAAATGTACACTGGCCAGCCAGATAGAGTTAGCAAGATGCCGATAAGAGCTAAGAATGGCTGCGTTAATGTTGTGTTAATTACGATGAACAAGGCACCGATAATAGCGAGGATTGGTGGCCACGGAAATAGTGGTACTTTATATGGCCTGATTAATTCAGATTTTCGCTTGCGCAAGATAAAGACACCGACAAAGAGTAAGATGGAAAAAATCCACGAAACATAGACCAGCATGTCGGTTAAGCTGTCAAAAGTTCCCGAAAAAATCATGACGGCAGCAATTGCACATTCAAAGAGCATACTGTTGGTGGGCACAACTGTTTTACGATTTAATTTGGCAAAAAAATTGGCAGCTGGCAATTTTTGTTGCTTGCCTAAGGTATACGGCATTCTGGAACCAACCATGAGGTGACCGTTGATGGCCCCAAAGACTGATACCAAAATGCCAATACTGATAATTAAACCGCCCAAGTTGCCAAACAGTCGCTGTGCAGTTAGCAAGGCCGTTCCCTGATTACCCACGATGGTAGACCACGGAATCATTCTGGTGTAACTCCAGTTAAGCAATGTGTAAATGATGGTAACGCCGAACACGCCCCAAGTAATAGCACGGGACAGGGTTTTGGCCGGATTTTTAATTTCACCGGCTAGATTGCCGATACTTAACCAACCGTCATAAGCAAAAAGCACGGCTAGCAGTGCTTGACCAAAGGCCGCACCATTAGCAGAGTTCAAATGCGGCAATGGGGCGCCAGTTAATTGATTGGTGCTGCTGTTAAAGATCGCAAAGATGATAATTGCGGCAATTGGTAACAGCTTAATTATTAGCGCCAGTTTCTGGACCTCGCTGCTTAGTTTGGAACCCAGCCAATTGACTAGCAGGATAACTAACATGCCGATCAGAGCCACGCCAGTAGTAGAATAACTGCTAAAATTCGGAATTTGCTTTAATTGTGTCGCAAACACAATTGAAAGGGCAGCGATGTTGGCCGGATAATAGACGATGATCAGCGACCAGCCAAAAAGGAAGGCAATTTTTGAGCCATAAATTTCTTGCAAGTATTTGACTGGGCCGCCGTCTTCTGGGAAAATCGCGGCAAGTTCGGCCACGCTGAGCCCAGCCATTAGGGTAATAAATCCGGCTAGAGGCCAAACAAGGATACTCAACCAAGCATTGTGAGTTAATGCCGAAACGCTGGCGATTTTGAAAAAGGCGCCGCCACCAATCATGGTGCCCATGACAGTTGCCAGAGCGGCGAATAATGTGAGTTGTCTTTTCATAATTACGTCCTTACTAATTTAAAGTAACTTCAACATTATATGGTAAACAGCATTAAAAAACTAAGATTGCGGTTCGTGAACGTTTGTAATAATTTTCTCTAGCACATTTGAAAGCAATTACAAGTATGATATTATTTTGATAGAAGCAAATTAGTTAAAATGCTTTGGCAATTTGTTAAAAGGAGAACAAGATGAATAAAGTTACTGTTATCGGCAGTATTAACCTTGATACCAACCTGCGTGTTGAGCGGATGGTTAAGCCGGGGGAAACAATCCATGCTAAGGAACACTATTCAGCAGCTGGTGGCAAGGGTGCTAACCAGGCAGTTGCAGCAGCACGGTCTGGCTGCACGACTAGCTTTATTGGTGCTGTTGGTAGTGATGCGCCAGGAACAGAAATGCTGAACTTGCTCAAGCAAGAGGGGATTGATGTTTCTGGAATTGCAACAATTAAGGACGAGTCAACGGGCCAAGCCTTTATTTCAGTTGATGACGAAGGGCAAAACTCGATTACGATATATGCTGGTGCCAATTACGCGTTTGACGCTGATGCAATTGCGCAAAAGAGTGCGCTGATTACGGATAGTGATTTTGTCATTGCCCAGTTTGAAACGCCGATTGCGGCAACAATTAAGGGCTTTGAAATTGCTCATGCTCACGGTGTTAAAACAATTTTAAATCCAGCACCAGCAATGGCTAAAATTCCGGCAGAATTACTTCAATTGACCGATATGATTGCACCAAATGAAACTGAAGCGGCAACGATTACTGGCGTTCAAGTTGTTGATGAGGCTAGTGCTCGGCAAGCTGCTAATAAATTACATGAGCTTGGTGTTGATGCGGTAATCATTACGATTGGTTCTAAAGGCGCCTTTTATGACTTTAACGGCCAGAGCGAGTTGGTTCCAGCCTTTAAAGTTAAGGCTGTTGATACAACCGCTGCCGGCGATACCTTTATCGGTGCCATGTCCAGCTTATTAAAACCGGATTTTTCTAACTTGCGTGAGGCGATTGTTTTCGCTAACAAGGCTTCATCATTAACGGTTCAACGTTATGGTGCCCAGCCATCAATTCCGTACAAGAAGGAAATTGACCAAGTTAAGTAATTCTAATAGTAGAAAGTAGTTTAAGATGAAAAAGACAAAAGTAATTAATTCAGATTTATCGCGAGTAATTGCGACAATGGGACATTTTGACAAGCTGGCAATTGGTGATGCCGGCACGCCAGTTCCTAAGGACACGGAAAAGATTGACTTGGCCGTGACTAATGGCATCCCTAGCTTTATGGATGTGCTCAACAATGTCCTTGAAGAATTGGGCATTCAACGGATTTTTTTAGCTAGTGAAATTAAAACCGAAAATCCAGAGATGCTGGCACAAATCAAGAAACGCTTGCCAGATACACCGATTGAATTTATTACGCATGAAGAATTAAAAGAAAGCTTGAAGGATTGTAAGGCTTTTGTCAGAACTGGTGAAATGACGCCATTTGCGAATATTTTACTCGAAAGTAACGTTGTTTTTTAAAGCTAGGAGAAAAAAGTGAATACAACCGCATTATTAGTTGGTCTTGGTCCACTCTTGGGCTGGGGATTATTTCCGACAATCGCGTCCAAAATAGGTGGTAAACCTGCCAACCAAATTTTAGGTACCACATTAGGCACCTTTATCTTTGGCTTGGTTTATGCACTTGTGGGCGGCTATGCTTTGCCTACTGGGACGGTACTGTTATTGTCAATTATTTCTGGAATTGGCTGGGCAAGTGCACAGATTGTTACCTTTATGTCCTTTGGTTTGGTCGGCTCGTCGCGGGCGATGCCAATTACAACGGCTTTCCAATTATTAGGTGCCTCGTTATGGGGTGTGATTGCCTTGGGCAATTGGCCAGGCATCCCTGCCAAGATAGTTGGAACAATTGCTCTAGCAGCGATTATTCTTGGCGCCTACATGACAGTCTGGTCAGAAAAGAAAACGGCGCAGAAAGCAAGCTTGCTTAAAAAGGCTACCATTTGGTTATTGTTTGGCGAGATTGGTTATTGGGCCTACTCGGCTGCACCACAGGCAGCCCATATTGATGGTCAACACGCCTTTTTGCCGCAAGCAATCGGAATGCTGCTGACGGGGATTGTGTATGGCATCTATGTTGCTATTAAACACAAAGAGGAGAATCCATTCACGGAGGTTGTTTCCTACAAGCAGATTTTTGCTGGTTTCTTCTTTGCCTTTGCTGCTTTAACCTACTTGATTTCAGCACAGCCGAATATGAACGGTCTAGCAACAGGCTTTGTCTTGTCACAGACTTCGGTTATTTTGGCGACCTTAACTGGCATCTGGTTCTTAGGTCAGAAAAAGACCAAAAAAGAGATGGCCGTGACGATCGCTGGGCTAATCATTATTTTGGTTGCTGCAGCCGTAACAGAATTTATCTAATTAAATAAACCAGAATAAATTCATATTTAATAAAATGAAAACCACAATTCCTAGAGAGTTGTGTTTTTTTGTGTTCTAACGCAACCACGCGTATTTTGGCAAGACTAAATAATTGACAAAAAGTAAGTACAAGGTTAGCATATAAGATACTTACAGATAATAAGTAAGAAAGGAATTAACACCATGCAAAAAGCACAAAACTGTCTCACTGAATGTTTACTTAAAATCAATGGCCACAGTCTGTTTTTGCAGTTAATTTCGCTTTAATGATAGTTAATAGTTGGAAGACTGCGAATTTAAATGTATTCGCAGTTTTTTGATAAAGACCTGTTAATTTGCGTAATTGACAGGTTTTTTTGTTAGGAAGTGGGGGTAAGAAATGAGCTGGCAGATTATAACGCAGAGTTTACCGATTTTTGGCAAAGCATTTGTGTTAACTCTTTGGCTGTCGCTAGTCGGAATTGTGGGCTCGATTATTGTCGGTATAATTAGCAGTTTGGTGCAATATTTTAAGGTGCCGGTGCTAGGCCAAATTATTACAGCTTATGTGGAATTGGCACGCAATACACCGCTATTAATCCAGTTGTTTTTCTTATATTATGCATTTCCCGTTTTGGGTTTAAAAATGTCGGCTGAAACGTGTGGCATTATTGGACTAATCTTTTTGGGCGGTGCTTATATGGCAGAGGGATTTACCGGTGGATTTACTGGTGTAAGTGTTAATCAGATTGATAACGGTAAGGCTCTGGGGATGAATAAGTTGCAGTTAGCACGCTATGTGGTTTTTCCCCAAGGGTTTGCCCTCAGCATGCCGGCATTGACCGCGAACATTATCTTTTTAATTAAAGAAACCTCAATCTTCTCGGTAATTGCTATTCCAGAATTGACCAACACGGCATTAGACCTGATTGGAATGTATTACCGCTCTAACGAATACTTGTTAGTGTTAGTTATTGCTTACGCAATTATTTTGATTCCGGTTATTTTACTGCTCAATTATTTGGAAAGGAGGGTTCGTTATGGCACATTCGGCAATTAATGTTTTTTTCGCTGGAGATAACTTTGCACGGCTAATGCAGGGGTTATGGACTTCTGTTTGGATTGCAGCAGTTAGCTTAGTGTTCGGGCTAATACTAGGCACGGTTTTTGGTGTTTTAAGAACATTACCTAATAAAATTGTGCGCTTTATTTTACGACTCTACCTTGAATTTTTCCGGATTGTACCAACAATTGTCTTACTGTATCTAGCCTACTATATTTTGCCGCGGCAGCTGCATATTAATTGGCCGGCTAGTTGGATGGCAGTATTGGCATTTGCCTTATGGGTCGCCGCAGAATTTAGTGATATTGTGCGCGGGGCAATCGAGTCCGTGCCATTAGCGCAGAAGAAGTCGGGTTTAGCACTGGGCTTAAGTCGAGTGCAACTGTTTCGTTATGTCTTGTTGCCGCAGGCATTCCGACTGGAACTGCCAGCAACCATTAACTTGGCAACGCGAGTAATTAAGACGACTTCGCTGTTGATGACAATCAGTATCATTGACGTGATTGCAGTTGGCCAACAAATTATCGAAGCCAACAACCAACAGTATCCCAATGGCGTCTTTTGGATTTATGGCTTGATTTTTATTTTATATTTTGTAATCGACTATCCATTATCAGCTTGGGCCAAGCGATTGGCTGCTAAAAAGTAGGTGAAACAAATGACGAAAGAAATTTTACGAGTTGAACATTTAAATAAATTTTATGGTGATTGGCAGGCTTTGCATGACATCAACTTTAAGTTGGAAGAAGGCGAAGTTCTGACCTTACTTGGGCCATCAGGCTCAGGTAAAAGTACCTTGCTGCGGTGTCTTAATGGCCTTGAGCAATTTAATGAAGGTGCGATTTACTTTAAAGGCCAAAAGATTACGCCGACTGACCAAGAGTGGCAGAATTTACGCCAAAAGATTGGCATGGTCTTTCAGAGTTATGATCTGTTCCCTAATTTAACCGTGATGGAAAACATTTTGCTGGCGCCAACCAAGGTGCAAAAGAGGCCAGCAGAAGCGGTCAAAGATGAAGCAATGCGGCTTTTAGAGCGTGTGGGGTTAATTAAGTACGTTGATGCTTACCCGCGTGAATTATCCGGCGGGCAAAAGCAGCGGATTGCAATCGTGCGGGCCTTGGCCATGCATCCAGAAATAATGCTCTTTGATGAGGTAACAGCTTCACTTGACCCGGAGATGGTGCGCGGCATTTTGCAAATCATGACTGATTTAGCTAAAAAGGATCACATGACCATGATTATCGTTACGCACGAGATGAACTTTGCGGCGCAAATTGCCGATCAGGTCCTGTTTTTAGAAGACGGTAAAATTATCGAAAATACGCCGGGCAAGCAGTTCTTTACCAAGCCGCAAACCGACCGAGCACAAGAATTTTTAACAAGTATGGATTTTTAAGGAGAAATAATGAATAAGAATAAGACAAGAAACACAATTATCGGTGTGGTAGTTGTAGTAATTATTGCAATTGCAGCCTTCTTTGGCATCAAGTCATCAAGTAATCATACTGCCAGCAGTAATGATAGCAGTGTAGTTGCCATTAAGAAGCGCGGCGTATTACGTGTAGCTGTCTTTGGCGACTTGCCACCTTATGGTTGGGTTAATGCAAAGGGTGAACGCGTTGGTTATGACGTGCGTCTGGCTCGGCAAATGGCAAAAGACATGGGCGTAAAGATTAAGTTTGTTCAAGTTAATGCAAATAACCGAGTAGACACACTAAATTCCAATAAAGCCGACTTGGTTTTGGCCAACTTTACAGTTACACCGGAACGTAAGCAGGTTGTTGATTATGCTAAGCCTTACATGAAGGTTTCTGTTGGGGTAATTTCACCTAAGAGCGCACCAATCACGAAGGCTAGCCAATTAACCGGCAAGAGTTTAATTGTCACTAAGGGGACCACTGCCGAAAATTACTTTACTAAAAAGAGCGGCATTAACTTATTAAAATTTGATTCGAAGACGCAACAATTTAATGCGATTAAGAATAAGCGGGCAGCAGCTTTAGCCGATGACAATTCTTACCTTTATGCTTGGGTTAAGAAGAACCCGAACTACACTGTGGGTATTAAGAATATCGGCCCGAATCAGTTTATTTCTCCAGCCGTTAAGAAGGGCAACAAGTCTTTATTAACTTGGACTAACAAGGAAATTACTAAGTTAAACGGACACAAATTCTTTGTGAATGATTATAATCAGGAATTAAAGCCATACTTTGGTAGTGAAGTTAAGCCAAGCGACATTGTTTTGAACTAGTTCAAGTTCAAAAAAGATTAATGCTTGAATTTTATCGCTAAAAATGTTAGAGTAGTTAACGTTAATCGATTAATCTATGGCTTGAAATAAGGTCATGGCAAAAGGAGTAATAAATATGAAACAAGGCATTCATCCAGATTACCAAGAAGTTGTCTTTATGGACTCAGCTACAGGTGCTAAGTTCGTTGCAGGTTCAACTTTGAAGCCAACGGAAACAATAGAATACGAAGGTAAAACTTACCCATTAATTCGCGTTGAAATCACTTCAGATTCTCACCCATTCTACACAGGCAAGCAAAAGTTTGCTCAAGCAGATGGCCGGATCGAAAAGTTCAACAAGAAGTATGGTATAAACAACAAGTAATACCTTTGATCTGGTGGAAGCAGTCCCATTGGGGCTGTTTTTTTATGTGAAGCTAAATTGTTATACCAAATCGAGATTAAGTGTAATAATTGCTGTATGGACTTTCTTTTTTAGGAGAAAAAATAGATGAAAATGCAACTGGCAGAAATTGCCAAAGCAATCAATTCAACTTGTGAAGGCGACGAGCAAACAATTATTACTTCGGTTGCCTTTGACTCAAGAAAAATAACAGATGGCGGCTTATTTGTTCCCTTAAAGGGCGAGCGCGATGGCCACGACTTCATTGATAGTGCAATTGCTAACGGAGCTTCGGCAACATTATGGCAAAAAGGTCACGCTAATAAGCCAACAACCATTGCTGTGTTAGAGGTCGATGATCCACTGCTTAGCATGCAGAAATTAGCGCAATATTACTTAAACAAGGTTAATCCTACCGTTGTTGGCATTACTGGCTCTAACGGTAAGACGACAACTAAGGATATGACCGCGGCTGTTCTTGCTAAACGGTTTAATGTGCACAAAACTGATGCTAATTTCAACAATGAAATTGGTGTGCCAATGACTATTTTGGAAATGAAGCCAAATACTGAAATTTTGGTTTTGGAAATGGGCATGGATCACGCTGGCCAATTGCATCATTTAAGTGAACTGACTCATCCCGATGTCAGTGTTATTACTATGATTGGTGAAGCCCATATTGAATTTTTAGGTTCACGCGAAGGTATCGCAGATGCCAAAATGGAAATTACTGACTTTTTGCGTGAGGACGGAGAATTCATCTATAACGGGGATGAACCGCTTTTACGTGAGCGCAGTGCTAAAATTAACCAAGCAAAAGTTACCTTTGGTTTTGCAAAAGATGATACAGTTTATGCGACAGGCTTTAGAAGTTATAAGCACCACGCTACGTTTACAATTAACAGTTCACAAAAGCAGTTTTCAATCCCGATGATTGGTAAGCACAATGTTTCTAATGCTATGTCAGCTCTTTGCGTTGGCCGGTACTTCGGCGAAAGTGATGAAGAAATTGCTACGGCATTAGCTAACTTTACTCCGACTGCTAACAGAATGGAGTGGGAAAAAGGCGACGTTGGTGAAGATATCATGAGCGATATTTACAACTCAAATCCGACCGCTGTTCGGGCAGTTTTAACCAGTTTTGGTCAAATTCAAGTTCCAGAAGGCAGTCGCCGCATCGCTGTCTTAGGTGACATGCTGGAATTAGGCAAGCGCTCAGATGCGCTGCATGCAGGGTTAGCCGATAGCCTTGATCCACAAGTGATTAACGAAGTATATTTATTTGGCGCTGAAATGAACAACTTAGCTACTGCTCTAGAAGGCAAGTACGCGCCAGAGAATTTACATTATTATAAAGAAGATCAGATGCCGCAGATGATTGCAGCACTGAAGAATGATATTAAGCCGCACGACATTGTTGTCTTAAAAGGTTCACACGGGATGCACCTTGAGAAAGTATTAGAGCGGCTTAGATAAGGAGAATTTAGTGAAATTTTCGGAATTAGGATTAAATGATGAGCTTCTAAAAGCGATTAAGCGTTCAGGCTTCGAGGAAGCAACTCCAATCCAGGAACAAACAATTCCACTTGCCTTAGCGGGCAAAGATGTGATTGGTCAAGCACAAACCGGTACTGGTAAGACAGCTGCCTTTGCTTTGCCAATTTTACAAAACTTAGAAAAGCAACATAAGACTATTCAGGCGTTAATTATTGAACCAACGCGTGAATTAGCAATTCAAACACAAGAAGAACTTTTCCGTTTGGGCCGCGATGAAAAAGCGCGCGTCCAAGTTGTTTACGGCGGGGCTGACATTGGCCGCCAAATTCGCTCACTTAAAAAGCAAGTGCCAGCAATCTTAGTTGGTACTCCTGGTCGTTTACTTGACCACTTGAAGCGTAAGACAATTGACTTAGAAGATGTCAACACGATCGTGCTTGATGAAGCCGATGAGATGCTCGACATGGGCTTTATCCAAGATATTGAAAGTATCTTGAGCTACGTTAAGAACCGCAAGCAAACTTTGCTGTTCAGTGCAACGATGCCGAAGCCAATTTTACACATCAGTGAAAAATTCATGAACAATCCTGAGATTGTTCGCATTAAGGCAAAAGAATTAACCGCTGACTTGATTGACCAATACTTTGTTCGGGCTAAAGATTCAGAAAAATTCGACATTATGTGTCGGTTAATTGATGTTGAAAGTCCCGACTTAGCAGTTATCTTTGTTCGGACCAAGCGTCGCGTTGATGAAGTTAATCGCGGGCTGCAAGCACGTGGCTATAATGCTGCTGGTATTCACGGAGACTTGTCACAAGCTCGCCGGATGAGCGTTCTAAAACGTTTCCGTGCAGGTAAGCTGGATATCTTAGTTGCAACTGATGTTGCTGCTCGTGGACTTGATATTTCAGGTGTAACCCACGTTTACAATTATGATATTCCTCAAGACCCAGATTCATACGTACACCGTATTGGCCGTACTGGTCGTGCTGGTCAAAATGGGATGTCTGTTACCTTTGTTACGCCAAACGAAATTGGCTACATGCGGACAATTGAGCAACTAACTAAGAAGAAGATGGAACCACTCCGTCCACCATCAGATGACCAAGCTTTCCGCGGTCAATTGAAGGTTGCCAAGTCTAAGATTGAAGACTTGATGAAGGAAGACTTGTCTAAGTACACCCAAGATGCTAATGAACTGCTAGAAAACTATTCAGCAGTTGATCTTGCTTCTGCCTTGCTCAAGAATTTATCTAAGGATTCTTCAAAGGTTGAGGTTAAGATTAGTTCCGAAAAGCCATTGCCTTACAAGGGCGGTGGTCGTCGTAATGGTGGTGGCCGCGGTCGTGGTCATTACGGTCATGGCTCAAGAGGTGGTCACGGCAGCCGCGGCGGTTATCGTGGTGGCGACCGCAACCATCGCGGCGGCGATCGGGATCATGGTCATGGCGGTTATCGCGGTGACCGTTCACGTCGCAATAGCGGTGGTCACAACTTTGTGATTAAGAATAAAAAAGATTAATGATTTATTTAAAAATGAGTTGTTCTGATGAACAGCTCATTTTTTGTATTATAATTTTGGAATGTGAGGTAGAGAAAATGATTGTTGGCGTAGGAATTGACGCAGTTGAAGTAGAACGAGTTGCTAAGATTGTTGCCAAGGGTGACAACTTTGCCAAACGGGCGTTAACACCCAAAGAATTTGCCCAATACCAAAAATTACAGGGCAAACGCAAGGTTGAATATCTTGGTGGCCGGTTTTCAATTAAAGAAGCTTTTTCTAAAGCAATGGGGACAGGCCTCGGTAAATCCCTTGGCTTGCAAGATGTGGAAACCTTATGGGATGATTTGGGTCACCCCGTAACGACTTCGCCTAAGTTCAGCGGCAAAATTTTCCCAAGTATTACCCATGACAATCACGAAATTATTACATTAATTGTGTTGGAGAAATAAAATGGTTCCAGGAATACATCGTCCGGCAGCAGTTCATGTCGACTTGGATGCAATTAGACAGAATGTTAGACAAGAATTAAAGCACTTAGAATTAGGGCAAAAATTGTTCGCGGTGGTTAAGGCCAATGCATACGGTCACGGCGCGGTTAAGGTTGCTCAAGTGGCGGCTGAAGAAGGTACCGCGGGTTTTTGTGTCGCGATTTTAGATGAGGCATTGGAGTTGCGGCAAGCCGGCATTACGCAGCCGATCTTAGTGTTAGGGGTAACTCCAGCTGAGTATGCGGTTCTAGCAGCAGCGAACGGTGTCTCATTGACGGTGCCAGATTTGGCATGGTTAAAGGCGGCAGCGGCAGAATTAGCAGCTACTGACTGGCAGTTAAAGATCCACTTGGCGATTGATTCTGGCATGGGGCGCATTGGTTTTAGCGAAGACCAAGAATTTGTGGCCGCGAATGACTTTTTGTTAGCTCATGAGCGCAGCTTTTATGTGGAAGGAATGTTTACTCACTTTGCATCGGCTGATAGCAGCGATGATTCCTACTTTAAGCAGCAAGTTGCCCGCTTTAACCACTTAAAAGATTTGCTTAAGGTTAAGCCGAAGTGGATTCACGTTGATAATACTGCAGCTAGCATTTTTGGTAAAAAAATCCATAGTGACCTGGTGCGCTTTGGGATCGGTCTCTATGGTTTAAATCCATCTTCGAATCCAGCTAGCAGTGATTTACCTGCTCAAATTAAACTGCAGCCAGCGCTGTCATTTGAAAGTGAGCTGGTACAAGTCCATCTAATTCACCGCGGTCAAGGAGTTGGCTACGGCTCAACTTATGTTGCCGACGGTGACCAAATAATTGGAACGGTTCCCGTGGGCTACGCTGACGGCTTCATTCGGAAGTTTCAGGGCTTTAAAATTAAGGTCGGGGATGAATATTGCCCGATTGTTGGCCGCGTTTGTATGGATCAGTTAATGGTACGTCTGCCGTATGAAATGCCTGCTGGCACTAAGGTAGTGCTGATTGATAAAAATCCGGCCGCACCTAATAATATTAAGGCAGCAGCTGATTATGTCGATACCATTCATTATGAAGTTGCCTGCTTATTAGACGATCGTTTACCACGAATTTATGATCACGAATAAATAAAAAAGATCAAGTTTTCTCTAGTAGAAATACTTGATCTTTTTAGTATCTAAGAAGTTTGTCTCAGCATTAGTTTTTTGAATTGCTGGTTATTCTTAATTGTCAATTTCTGCCATTAAGCTTGTATGACTTTTAGCATAGAAAAATGTTAAGACAAATGCGACAACAAAACTTATTAGTTCACATAGTAAGAAGTTCAGAATTGTTGGTGCATAGATTGATAGGAAGCCTAGTACCCCAGCCGAACCTAGTGAAACTGCAATCACATGTAAGAGTCCAGCCACAGCAGAAGCTACTCCAGAACCAACAAGTGCGCAGAAGAATGGGAACCGATATTTTAAATTAACACCAAATAGTGCTGGCTCGGTTATTCCCAACAATGCTGAAACTGTCGCTGATGACGATAAACCTTTCATTTTCTTGTTTTTGGTTAATAAAAAGATTGCGAAAGTCGCAGCTGCTTGTGCGGTATTAGCCATTGATGCTGTCACAAAAATAAAGTCGCCGCTGCCGGTGTGATGCTGAACAAATGCAGAAATAAGTTGTGTTTCAATTGCAGGAAAACTTTGGTGTAATCCTGTTAGAACAATTGGTGAATAAAATAGACCAAAAATTCCAGTTCCGATAAAGCCGAGTGTATTGTAGAGCCACGTTACACCCATTGTAATCAGATCAGATAGTTCTTTCATTACAGGACCAATAATAACAAAGGTTAAAAAGCCAGTAATCATAACTGAAAGTAAGGGCGTAAATGTGAAATCAACGGCATCAGGCAATTTTTTATGCAGCCATTTTTCTAGAAGTGATAAAATCCAAACGGCAGCTAAAACCGGGATAACTTGATAACTGTAATTGTTTTGTGCAACTTGCAAGCCGAAAATATTCCAAAAATGGCCTGGAACTAAATTAGGTGTTGTCATGATCATTCCCAGTGTTGCACCGAGGAATTGATTTGCACCAAATCGTTTAGCAGCAGAGATACCTACCAAAATTGGCAAGAAAATAAATGGGGCTGAAGACATGACCTGAATCATGTCAGAAATGCCTTTGATACTGGGGACAATTTCTATTAATGCTTTAGGACCAAATAAACCTTTGGAAGTTAGAAAATTATTCAAAGCCATTAATAGACCACCCGCTACTAAAGCAGGGATGATTGGAACAAAAATATCTGACAGTAATTTAATAAAAGCCATAATTGGGTTTTTACTCTTAGGGGTAGAAACCTTTTTTAGATCTTCAGTCGATGTTTCGGGTAAATTGGTTAGTTTAATTAGTTCATCATAGACATTGTTAACAGCCCCAGGACCAATAATAACCTGATATTGGCCGTTTGCGTTAAAAGTTCCTTTAATATCAGGATCTTCATCTAATAACGTTTGATTTATTTTACTGGTATCTTTAACAACTAAGCGTAATCTAGTTGCACAATGAGCAGCTGCAATTAAATTATTTTTTCCGACTGCGGTTAATACCGTTTTTGCTACACGTTGATAGTCCATTTTAAAACTCCTTCTTAATATTGCTTATGCAAACGGTTTCTGTAAGACTAATAATTATTATAAATATTTATCTCAATATGTCAAACGCTTATCATAAAATATTTTAATTTTGTAAATTATTGCATAAATTAGCAATTTATTTGATGAAAGCGATTGACAGAAATTGCTGATAGATTTAATCTAAAGGAAAGTTTTAATTAAAAAGGGTGAAATTATGGAATGGTCACGCAAGCAACGCTACGCTTCATATCAGAGCTACGATGAAAAATATATTTCAAAAATTCGTCAACAAACAAGGCAGTCTAAGTATTTGCCACATTATCATATTCATCCTTCTTCTGGATTGTTAAATGATCCCAATGGTTTTAGTTATTTTAATCAAAAGTGGCATCTCTTTTATCAATCATTTCCTTTTGGAGCGGTTCACGGAGTTAAGTCATGGAATCATTTGACGTCGACTGACTTGGTTAGCTGGGAAGATTTGGGGTTAAGTATTTTGCCTGATACTGATTATGATCGGCAAGGCGTTTTTTCGGGTTCTGCTATTGCACTGGATGATGAACTTTTTATTATGTATACGGGCAATACTCGCGATCAAGAATGGCAAAGGACTTCATATCAAATGGGGGCCTGGCTTAATAAAGATAATAAACTTACTAAGATTGCCCACCCCTTGATTACTCAGCCCGATTTTACAACCAGCAATATCCGCGATCCGCAAATAATTAAGTATCAGAATGAGTTTTATTGCTTTTTGGGTGCGCAGGATCGTAAAACAAGCATGGGACGGATTTTGGTTTATCATTCAAAAAATTTGGATAATTGGACTTCGTTAGGCTATGTTAAATTTCCATCTGAAATACCATGCGAAATGATCGAATGCCCCAATTTGCTCTTTATTGATGGGCACCCAGTTTTTATATTTTGCCCACAAAAATTGGATAAAACAGTTCTGGATTATGATAATATTTATCCCAATATTTATTGGCTAGGTGAAAGTTTTGACTTTAAAAGTTTAAAGTTCACGAGCAAGCAACTACCGCAAAATTTAGATGAAGGCTTCGACCTCTACGCAAGCCAGGGGATTAACTATCAAAATCAGGCTTATGCAGTTAGTTGGATTGGATTACCGGATATCAGTTATCCGACCGACTCTGAAAATTGGGCTAATTGTTTGAGTTTGGTAAAAGAACTGCATGTCCAAGATAATAAATTAGTCCAAATGCCGGTTCATGCGATTAAAAAGTATCGTCAGCAGCCACAAAAGCTTTTTACAAATACTGAAATAATTAGTACAGGACAATTCGAATTAGCACTAAAAATTCCTGCTCAAACCCAAAACTGTTTAAACTTAGGCACAAATGATGAAAAAGTTATGCTCTATTTTGATACTCAAAAGGGCGAGCTGGTATTAGATCGCTCAATGGCTGGCGGAAGTTTTGCACAAGAGTATGGTACTAAACGTTCGCTAAAAGTTTTACCAAATCATGAGCTAACCTTAGACATTTTTGTAGATCATTCGGTAATTGAAATTTTTGTTAATAATGGGTTAGCCACAATGACTGGGCGCTTTTTCCTTAATGAAAAAAATATCAAGGTTTGGTTCACTAATAATACTGATTTAGAGTATACTGGCATATATTGGAATATAAAGATGAGGTAAATATATGCGTCCCAAACTAAGTGATGTTGCGAAAAAAGCTGGTGTTTCGGTAACGACAGTGTCACGCGTTATTAATAACTACGGTTATTTGAGTAAAGAAACCAAAGCCAAGGTTAAGCTTGCAATGCAAGAACTAAACTATCAGCCCAATTCAGTGGCACGTTCTTTGCAAGGAAAGCAAACATATCTCGTAGGCATAATTTTCCCGAATATTAGTAATCCGTTTTTTGGCGAACTAGTCGAAAGGCTTGAATGTTTATTATTTGCTAAAGGCTATAAAACAATTTTATGTAATTCTGCTAATGACCCACAAAAGGAACATACTTATTTGCAAATGTTGATGGCCAATCAGGTTGATGGTATCATTTCGGGGGCACATAATTTAGGTATTAAAGAGTATCAGCAAACAAATTTACCAATGGTAAGTTTTGATCGTAATTTATCAGCTGATATTCCGATTGTTTCCGCAGATAATTATCGTGGGGCACAAATGGCAACCGCTGAATTATATCGCTGTGGTTGTCGGCAAATTTATTATCTGGGAAATGCAAATATCGAGGGTAATCCAACTGATCAGCGTCTACGGGGCTATCGCGATTATATGAAAGCTAAGGATTTAGAGGCTAAAGTCTGCTCATTGAATTATGGTGATACTAAGTTAATTAAAATGATGCTTATTAAAAAGTTGCTGGAGCAAGATAAAGTTGACGGCATTGTTTGTTCAGATGATTTGACGGCAATTTTGGTTTGCCTGGTGGCCAAGGAATTGAAAATTAAAGTCCCGCAAGATTTAATGGTCATAGGCTTTGATGGTACGCAGCTAATTAGGGATTATTTCCCACAACTGACCACTATTAAGCAGCCGTTAAATGATATTGCTTCGCTTTTGATAAAGCTATTGCTCCAAAGAATAAAGCATCCTGATCAGAAATTTAAAAATACAATCTATACTTTACCTGTAGAACTATGTATGGGCAAAACGGTCGATCCCAATCAGGCATGATGCTTGGTAAAGATGGTAGACCTTACAATAATTTTTAACTAAAAAGCCGCTGCTAAGTTATCTTTAGCAGCGGTTTTATTAGGTTAGTGAATTTTACTCATTGTCTTCTGCAGCATCATTGATATAAACACCGGGATTTTCATCACTCATGATGGTCATACCTGCTTGCAGGTCTTCGATTTCGGTTACGACATAGCCCTTGTGCTCCAATTTGCCCACAATGGTTTTTAGGACTTCAAGAGTAACCCCTGAAGGTAAGGTGAACAGAATTCGGCGCACAAAGGTGCCATCTGACTCAGCAGCAGTTGCATCTAAGCTCATAACACCGGCAATGTTGGAATATTTAGTAATGACTTTAGTCATTTTAGCTAAATTACCACGGTCGTTATCGGTCAATACTGTGAATACGTAAGAACCGGTTTTCACATTCCAGGCGTTGGACAACATATCTAATAAGCGCGAGTGCGTTAAAATACCGTAAAACTTACCGCCTTCATCTAAAACTGTAATATAAGGTAAGTCCTTAATTGTGAAGAAAACTTTAAAAAATGGTGAGTTTACTTTAATTGTTTTAGTAGCATTTTTAAGTAAGTCAGTAACCGGTAAAGTCATGTCCTTACCTTGGGACTTGTGCCGGTAAATGTGCATTTTATAGATATTACCGCGGAAAATAGTGCCAGTATCGTCAAGAATTGGCACACACCGAAAGCCGGAATCTTCCAAAATTTTAAGTGCCTCTTCAAGTGTAGCGTGTTCGTTAACCGTTGTTAGGTAATCTTTTTTAATAACTAAAGATTTGATAAGCATGAGATTGCCTCCGTTTGTATAAATAATCCCCGTAATTATAACATAGATGGTTTTACGATTAAATAAACATTAAAACAAATTGCTAACTTGCTAAATTTAAGTAAAAATCAGCCAGCAGATTGTAGCTGCTGGTCCAAATAAACGGCGCGAATGTGCTATCATTAATACGACTAAATACAAGGGGAAATTTAATGAAAATTATTGCAGGTCTGGGTAATCCAGGTAAAAAATATGACGGCACAAAACATAATACGGGCTTTATGGCCTTAGACCATTATCTAGAAGAAAATGGGCTGACACTTGAACGTGATAAGTTTGAAGGTAAATTTACCAAGCAAAAAATCAAGGGCATAGATGTTATCCTGCTTGAGCCGCAAACATACATGAATGACTCCGGTCGTTCAGTTGCGCAAGTCGCACACTTCTTTAAGGTAGAACCGCAAGATATTTTGATTATTCATGATGACATGGATATGGCTTTGGGCAAGATTCGCGTTCGAGCCAACGGCAAGTCTGGCGGCCACAACGGAATTAGAAGCATTATTCGTGATTTAGGCACGAGCAATTTTAACCGGTTAAAGATTGGTATTCGCCATCCCGCAGAAGTCACAGAAGCAAGTGTAATTTCTTGGGTGTTGTCCCCGTTTAATAAGGAGCAGCAGGAGTTAATGGCAGCCGCTTTTGCCAAAAGCAGTCAGATTATTGATGACTTCATTGCGGGCGAAAGCAGCCAATATTTGATGAATAAATATAACTAAAATGCGTTTAACAAATTTACTTGAGCAAGATCAAGGGCTAACAGATTTTATTAAAAAAGTTACCCAAGTTAAGAATTCTCTGATCACTGGCGCCACCGCCGGTGCTTTTAGTCTGCTCTTAAAACAGATTGTCCACCAATTAAAGCAGCCGCTTTTGTTAATTGAGGAGAATGAGAGCAAGGCACAAAAGTTGGCCAGTGAATTAAGTGCGATTATGCCTAGCGGTATGGTGCAAAGCTTTCCGGTGGATGCGACCATTGCCACGCAAACCGCGGTAAGCTCGCCGGACGAACTTAGCCAGCGGATCCAGGCACTTAACTTTTTGTTAAGCGAGCAAGCGGGAATTGTGGTAACAACACCGCAAGGGTTGCAGTATAAGTTATCGGCTCCAGATGCATTCAAAAAGGCGCGGCGTGAATTTGCGCCGGGCAAAGAATTCGATTTGGCTGCCTTAACCAGTTGGCTCGTGCAGACCGGTTATCGCCGTGAAAATTTGGTTGCTCGTCCAGGTGAATTTGCTTTACGTGGGGATATTTTAGATATTTATCCCCTGGACCGAGAAAATCCAATTAGAATGGAATTTTTCGGCGATGAAATTGATACGATTAAGGAGTTTGACCTAGCTAGTCAGCGTAGTCAAACAACTTTGGATCAAGTTACCGTTGCGGCGGCGCAGGATCGAGTCTTTACGGCGGATGACTTTGCTCGGGCAGAGAAAGCCATTACTAAGGCGATGGCTGATGCGCCGGCACCAGAAAAAGCGGTTAAGGATCACTTCACGCAGACGTTTGATGAGCTTAAGGACGGCACATTGCCGCAAAATTATGCTTTTTTAGTTGATTTTTTAATTAAGGAACCGAGTACGCTAACCGAGTATTTGGCACAAAATGGCGTAATTTTACTGGATGATTGGCCGCTAATTGATCAAGCAGTTAAAACGGTTGATGAGCAGAATGCCGGCTTTATTGATGATGAATTAAAGACCGGGGCAATCTTGCCGGGGCAGGAATTACGCGCTAATTTTAATCAGAATTGGGCTAAGGATCAGCACGCGCATATTTACTTTTCGCTTTTTCAACGGAGTATGGGCCGCATTCGCTTGGGGCAACTGTTTGACTGGCAAACCCGTGAGCCGCAGCAATTTTTTAGTCAAATGCCACTGATTAAGACCGAAATTGAATCTTACCAAAAAACGCGGCAGACGGTTGTCTTGCAGGCGGACAACGACAAGCGGGCACGCCAGATTAGTCAAACAATGGCAGAGTTTGGCCTTGATGTGCCCGTAGTTAGCGCTGAAGCAATTAGTGAACACCAAACGCAGATTATTGTTGGCGGCTTTAACAGCGGTTTTACACTGCCCAGAATTAATTTGGTCTACTTGACCGAGCACGAATTATTTAACAAGACGACGCACCATAAGCGCCGGATTAAAACCTTGGAAAATGCGCAGCGGTTGCGTAATTATACCGAGCTTAAACCAGGCGACTATGTTGTTCACGTTAATCACGGAATCGGCCGTTTTGAAGGCATTAAAACGCTGGAAAATCAGGGCGTAAAGCGTGACTACATCACAATTACCTACCAGCACGGCGACCAATTATTTGTACCTGCCGACCAACTGAGTTTGGTGCAAAAGTATGTTGCCTCAGAAGGTAAACACCCACACATTAACAAGCTTGGTGGTAGTGAATGGGCTAAAACCAAGCGTAAGGTACAGTCGAAGGTTGAAGATATTGCCGATGATTTAATTGCGCTGTATGCCAAACGTGAATCTGAAAAGGGCTTTGCCTTTTCACCGGATGATGAGCTGCAGCGGCAATTTGAAGATTCTTTCCCGTATGTCGAAACGCCGGACCAGTTGCGTTCAATTAAGGAAATTAAGCACGACATGGAGCAGGATAAGCCGATGGACAGGCTGCTTGTGGGGGATGTTGGTTTTGGTAAGACAGAAGTAGCCTTGCGGGCGGCTTTTAAGGCTATCCAAGATAATAAACAAGTGGCGTTTTTGGTCCCGACAACGATTTTGGCCCAGCAGCATTATGAAACAATTCAAGATCGGTTTAAAGATTTTCCGGTTAATTTTGCGATGCTGTCTCGCTTTCAGACCGCAGCAGAAGCTAAAAAGATTATTGCTGGTTTAAAAGACGGCCAGATTGACCTAGTGGTTGGGACGCACCGGATTTTATCCAAGGATGTTAAATTTAAAAATCTGGGGCTGTTAATCGTTGACGAAGAACAGCGCTTCGGCGTTAAGCATAAGGAAAAGTTAAAGGAACTCAAGGCTAACATTGATGTTTTAACCTTGACGGCAACGCCTATTCCGCGAACGCTGCACATGTCAATGGTCGGTGTGCGTGACTTGTCGGTAATGGAAACACCGCCGTCAAACCGCTATCCGATTCAAACTTACGTCATGGAACAAATTCCGAGCGTGATTAAAGATGCGTGTTTGCGCGAAATGCAGCGCGGCGGGCAGGTCTTTTACCTGCATAACCGCATTGGCGATATCGACGATGTTGTTAATCAATTGGAAAATTTGATTCCACAGGCGCGGATTGCTAGTGTTCACGGGCGGATGAGTCAAAATCAAATGGAAGATATTCTTTACCGCTTTTTGAATCGCGAATTCGATATTTTGGTCACCACAACCATCATTGAAACTGGGATTGATATGCCTAACGTGAATACGATGATTGTGGAAGACGCCGATCATTACGGCCTAAGTCAGCTTTATCAGTTGCGTGGTCGCATTGGTCGTAGTGCCAGACTGGCTTACGCCTACTTTTTGTATCAGCCTAATAAGGTCTTAACGGAAATTGGTGAAAAGCGACTTGATGCAATTCGTGATTTTACGGAATTGGGTTCCGGCTTTAAGATTGCAATGCGTGATTTGTCAATTCGTGGTGCTGGTAACATGCTTGGCGCGCAGCAACACGGCTTTATCGACAGCGTCGGGTACGATTTGTACTCGCAAATGCTGGCTGATGCGGTGCGCGAGCGTAAGGGTAAAAAGCGGATTAAAAAGACTAACGCAGAAATTGATTTGGGCCTTGAGGCCTATATTCCCGACACTTATATCGGCGATCAAGAAGAGAAGATTGAGTCGTATAAGAAAATTAAGGCAGCTGATGCGGATGAACTCGACCAAATTCAGGATGAATTAATTGACCGCTTCGGTGATTATCCGGAGCCGGTTGAAAATCTGCTGGCAATGGCTAATTTGAAGATTGAGACTGATTTGGCTCAGGTTTTAAATATTGTTAAAACAGCTAATCGGGTTAAAGTTGAGTTTTCCTCCGACGCTAGTCGTGAACTAGAAGGACCAAATATTTTTAAAGCCTTGGAACACGTTAACTTAAAGGCTAAAATAAGTCTATCGCCACAAAAGCGGCTGGTAGTTCTATTAGAATTGCCAGATAACGAAAACAGTCGCATGCTGACGAATGAATTGATGACGTTTATGACTGCAGCAAGTGATATTATTCAAAGATAGAGGTTAAAAATGCGAATTGATAAATTTTTAAAAGTTTCGCGGTTGGTTAAGAGACGGCCAATTGCCAAAGAAATGGCGGATCAAGGACGAATTAAGGTTAATGACCGAGTTGTGAAGTCCAGCTATGATGTGAAAATCGGGGACGTTATTGAGGTCGGCTACGGCTCACGGCAAGTTAAGGCCAAGGTCTGTGCTATCCGCGAAACTACCAAAAAGGCAGAAGCAAGCGAGCTGTATGAGCTAATTGATTAATCGCTTTCGATATTAATGACTTTTATAGGTGGCCTTGTTATAATTAAAATAGTATTGTTTTAATAATAGGGGATCAAAAATGAAAGGACCACGTATTTATAATTCGCTTAGTCCAGAAGAGCGAATGGCGCGTTTAAAGCGTAAACAGGAAAAAAGAGAACGAGAAGTGCACCGAGTACGGCGTAACCGGATAATTGCGGTTTTTGCGATTATCTTCGTCTTTTTGGGTGTGCAGATTGCAATTACGCACGCGCAGACTAGCCGGATTAATAGTCAGGTGCAGGCTTCCAAAAAGTCGCTTAGTACGATTAGTAAGGAAAAGCAAGCTCTGTCTGCAAAACGTGATGACCTCAAGGATCCGGATTACGTAGCCAAACTGGTGCGGTTCAAGTTTTTATATTCCAAACCTAATGAAACAATCTACAATATTCCAGAAGAAAAAGATAATAATTAATGAAATATCAAGTAGGACAGCGGATAACTGGTGTAGTTAATAATATAACTGATCTAGGCATTTTTGTGACATTGCCTAAACGACATTCCGGGTTAATTCACCACAGTGATTTTGGCAATAATTGGGACCGTGAGCGGCATAATTACCGCGTGGGTCAGAGCGTTCGCGTGGTGATTATTCACAATTTTAAAGGGAAAATCGGTTTATCGAAGATGCGGGTTAATGATCCGACAATTGTTGATCATACTAACCAGTTTTCTTCTGTTAAAAAGGGCGATTTTTTAAATGTACTGACTAAGACAGTCACGGATGCGGAAGCTGAAATTAAGAAATTGCACCAAGAACTAGTAAATTATGGCGACTGAGATTGCAGACTTTTTTAAGCAAAATAACTTGCCGTTAGCTGGCAAGACATTGGTGGTAGCTACGAGCGGCGGGCCGGACTCAATGGCGCTACTTGCAATGGTTAACGCCATGCAGGCCAAATATCAGCTGAAAATAATTGCGGCTCACTTGGATCACCAATTGCGGCCTGATTCTGAAATGGAAGCTGCAGTGATTGAGCAGTATTGTCGCGGCCGGCAGATTAAAGTAATTACTACTGTTTGGCCGATGCAATTGCACCCGCAAAAAGGAGTAGAGGCAGCTGCGCGCGATTACCGTTATTCTTTCTTGTTAAAAGTGATGCGGCAAGAGCGCGGCGATTATCTGTTAACGGCCCATCATTGTGATGACTTGCTGGAGAATATTCTGCTAAAGTTTATTCGCTCGGGTAATCCTAGCGAAATGAATAGTTTAAAGGCGGTCAGTCAGCGGCGAGGAATTAAATTATTGCGGCCGTTGTTGACCTCTAATAAGGAAGAGCTGCTTTTATATGATCGCGAGCGCCAGGTGCCTTTTGTTCAGGACTCAACGAATGCGGAAGATGATGTCTTGCGCAATCGCCTGCGACATCATGTTGTGCCACTGTTAAAACAGGAGAACCCATTAATTGGTCACAATGCTTTGCGTTATAGTGAGCAAATGAGTGTCTTAACTACCCTTGCGAAAAGGGCGTTTACGGCAGTTGCACCGCCTGAACAAATACTGGGGTTTGCTTACCGCCAAAATCAGGCTGAACTTGCCGCATTTTCTGACCAGGAGCAGCTTGTTTATTGGCAGAATTTTATTTGGCAGATGTGGCATGTTCGGGTCAACGAAAATTTGGCGGGCTTTGAATTAATTAATTATCAAAAATATTGGTACATCATGCCGGTTAAGTTGCCACCACACCCGCAGGCAGCGGCAGTTAAATTGGATGTCGAATTTAACTGGGGGTCGCGTCATTTAATGGTTAGCCAAACTTACCAGGTAGCCGGTCAATTAGTGGGGCAGTTTAAGGCGCAGCTAGACACGCAGCTACTAGCTTATTCTTTGCCCCAAGGCGCAAAACTACTTTTGAAAAATGGTCACCATGTCAAAAGCAAGAAAAAGTTTGCTCAAAATGGCATCCCAGCAATATTGCGACCCTACTGCTTAACTTTAGTTGCCAATAAGCAGGTGTTGTTTGTCGAAAATGCATACAGTAATCAAGAAACTGGTTTTAACGCAGACCAATATTATGTTTATAACATTAAATGATAAGATCCTTTAAAATATTAGAGCATTAGTGAAATTTGTGTTAAACTTTTATTCGTATATTTCTAGAAACTTTGCGGAGGTTTTTTATGAAGAATAACCGGAATCGGCTGCTATCGAATGGCCTGTTCTATATAGTTGTTTTCCTTCTATTATTGGGAGGTATCAACTGGGCTCTTGGCGGCTCTGATAATTCTGGTGGCAGTGAAAATATTAGCTACTCTGAATTTGTCAAAGACTTGCGTCAAGGCAAAGTTAAAAACTTTAATGTTCAGCCTGCTAACGGGGTTTACACCGTTTCAGGCAGTTATAAGACAGCACAAGGAAGCAAAGACCAATCGAAAAACAGTTTTGACTTCTTTAGTGGTAATTCGGGCGCACAAGTAACGCGCTTTTCAACCACGATGCTGCAGAATGATTCAAGTGTCGCTAATGTTCAGGACTTAGCTCAAAAGAGCGATACGAAGATGACAACTCAGGGAGAGTCGCAATCGGGCAATTGGATTTCAACAATTGTGATGTTAGTGCCGACTGTTCTGTTTATTGTCATGATGTGGATGATGATCAGTCAGACCGGTGGCGGTGGCCGCGGCGGTTCTGGTGGCGGCATAATGAACTTTGGTCGTTCACACGTTAAGCCTGAAGATCCTAAAAAGAATAAGGTCCGCTTCTCCGATGTTGCTGGTGAAGAGGAAGAAAAGCAGGAATTAGTTGAAGTCGTTGAATTCTTAAAGAATCCAGCTAAATTTACTAAACTCGGTGCCAAAATTCCGTCAGGTGTTTTGCTTGAGGGTCCTCCGGGTACCGGTAAGACTTTGCTTGCACGTGCTGTTGCTGGTGAAGCTAACGTACCATTCTTCTCGATTTCCGGTTCCGACTTCGTAGAAATGTTTGTCGGTGTCGGTGCCAGTCGGGTTCGTGATTTATTTACCAATGCCAAGAAGAACGCACCAAGTATTATCTTTATTGATGAAATTGATGCTATCGGACGTCGGCGTGGCAGTAATGCCAGCGGCGGTGGTAATGATGAGCGTGAACAGACCTTGAACCAATTATTGGTTGAAATGGACGGTTTCGAAGGTAACGAAGGCGTTATCGTAATTGCCGCAACCAACCGGTCTGATGTCTTGGATCCAGCTTTGCTGCGTCCAGGTCGGTTTGACCGTAAAGTCTTGGTTGGTACACCTGATGTTCGTGGTCGTGAAGCTATTTTACGGGTTCATGCTAAGAACATGCCATTAGCTGCTGACGTTGACTTAAAGGAAATTGCCCGTCAGACCCCAGGATTTGTCGGTGCTGACCTTGCTAACCTTCTAAATGAAGCTGCATTGCTTGCAGCTCGGCGCAATGGTACTGAAATTACTGCCGCTGATCTTGATGAAGCTGAAGACCGCGTAATTGCGGGACCAGCTAAGAAGAACAGCATGATTTCTAAGAAAGAACGCGAACGTGTTGCCTTCCACGAGGCAGGACACTCAATCTGTGGGCTGGTCTTAAGTGATTCACGGACTGTTCGCAAGGTTACGATTGTTCCTCATGGCCGCACTGGTGGTTATAATTTAATGTTGCCAAAGGACGACCAATTCTTATTAACCAAAAAGCAATTAATGGAACAAATTGTTGGGTTAATGGGTGGTCGTGCCGGTGAAGAAGTTGTTGTTGGTGACCAGTCAACTGGTGCTTCTAACGACTTTGAACAAGCAACACAAATTGCCCACAGCATGGTTGTTAATTATGGGATGACCGATTCTTTAGGGATGGTTGAGCTTGAAAAAGAAGGCGAGACTAATCCTTACGGCTTTAAGCCATACAGTGAAGCAACTTCAGCTAAGATTGACGAGGCTGTTAAAGAATTACTTGACGAGGCCCACGCTAAGGCTGTGGAAATTGTCAAGGATAACCGCGACAAGCACCGGGTAATTGCTGAAGCATTGCTGAAGTATGAAACTTTAGATGAAAAGCAGATTATGTCGCTGTACACAACGGGTAAGATGCCAGAAAAAATGCCAGAATACCCGAGTGAGTCTAAGGCTTTGACTTATGAAGAAGCTAAGGCAGCTGCTGAAAAGAAAGAAAACCATAAGGCAACTATTACTGCCGAAAAGGAAACTGAAGATAAAGATAGTAAACATGTTCATTCTGAAGAAACAGTCGAAACTCCTTTAGAGAAGAATGAGGAAGTGGAAGAGCACAATCCGGAAAATCCAGAGAAGGCTCATGAAACTGATGCCGATTCTTCATCTAAGGATCAAGATCATTCTTCAGATGATCAACAAGATTAATAATTAATAGGGCCTGACTGCGGGCTCTATTTTTTTAGGAGAACTAAAATGAGCGATTATTTAATTAAGGCAATTGATAAAACAAAAAATTTACGGTTATTAACGGTTACGGCTAAGGATTTAGTCCAAGAAGCCCAGACCAGACATGATACTTGGTCAGCGTCTTCTGCTGTTTTGGGGCGGACCCTAGTTGCCGGTGTCTTACTGGCAGGAGCCGAATTGACTGATCAAGAAGAATTGACGGTGCGGCTACTTGGCAATGGCCCAGTTGGCCCAACAATAGTTACGGCTCAGTCTGACTTAACAGTCAAAGGTTATGTGAAGAATCCGCACATTGCTTTGCCACCACGAGATGATGGTCATATCGATGTTAAAAAGGCAGTTGGTCAAGGTTGGTTAGAAATCACAAAAGACTTGGGCTTAAAGGAACCATACACGGGTCAAGTGCCGATTGTATCTGGTGAAATTGCCGAGGACGTTGCCTACTACCTTACTAAGTCAGAACAAATTCCGTCAGCAGTCGGCTTGTCAGTTTTTGTTAATCCGAATAATACAATCGGTGAAGCTGGTGGCTTTATGTTGCAGGCTTTGCCGGGAGCTAGTGACAGCTTGATTACCAAGACAATTAAGCACATCGATGATTTGCCAGCGCTGTCAACTTCATTTTTAGCAGGGATGACACCCGAAGACTTGGCTCGTAAAATTTTAGGGACTGACTGCAAGATTTTGGCAAAAGAACCGGTAGCCTTTAAGTGTGACTGTTCAAAGAAAAAATATGCTGACATTTTGGAAACCTTAAAGATTGAGCAATTGCAGTCGATGATTGACGAGGATCATGGTGCTGAATTGACCTGCAGCTTCTGCGGCAATAAATATCAATACACGGAAGCCGAACTGAAGGATATTTTGGCAAAGAAAAAAGAAGACAAGGAATATTAAGTCAGTGTCTTCTGTGGGATTAGAGCTGTTCAATTTGCAGTAGATACATCAAGATTAAATCGAAGATGGCAATTATAGAATAGATGCTGCCAATGTTCTTACCAAAGATGATGATCCAGCAGCTACTGCCGATGGTATAAACAAGGACTTCTAGTATTAGTTTGGCAACACCAGTCAAGGCTTGAGGTGAGTGTGGTGCACCATAACGCGACCAGACTAAGAAAATAAGGATTGCTACTGCAGCAAAAATGATTTTACTTAGCAAGTCACGCTTAATAAACGCGCCGCTGAAGATGCCAATGACTGTCGCGCACTCTAATAAAAAGCGACAGCTAAGTGTAATTATTTTAATAAAATTCATCAACCATTATCCTTTCTATTATTTTTTAAGTATAATTCAAAATCAGGGTGCGGTTAATACCAATTTTGATTATAATGTAAGGGTTGAACAAAGATGAAAAGGAGTGTAACAACATGTTAAACGTCTATATTGTGCGTCACGGTGAAACCGATACAAATAAAAGCCTGAAAATTAATGGTTCTGCTACTGACTTGCCACTTAATGAAACTGGTATTAAACAAGTAGAAGCCTTGCGCGACAGTTTTGATATTAGTCAGATTGATTGTGTCTATGCCAGCCCACTTACAAGAGCAAGACAAACGGCTGAAATTATCGATCGCGGGCAGCACCAGATTATTCTTGACGACCGCTTAAAAGAAATGAATTATGGCAACTGGGATGGCAAAGATGCGCTTGAAATTAAGCAAAAATTTCCCCAAGCTTTTGATGAATTAGGATATTTTACAGAAGATTACAGTGACTATTGCAGCGGCGAGAGCTATCAACATTTAGCTGACCGCTTGATGGACTTTTGGCATGATTTAGTGCAAAAGCATGAAAATGAATCAGTGCTGCTTGTTTTTCATGGGACTGCTTCACGTTCACTAGTTCAAAACGTGTTAGGGATACCGCATATTTCTTTAGTTGGTGAAGCGCAAAATGCTGGTGTGATTAACTTTTCAGTTGATGATCGCAGCAAAAAAGCCTTCTTACGTTATTACAACCGGGTAGCTCCTAGCAATTTCTTTATTGCAAAATAAGATAATTGCCAGTTATTCTTTTAAGTGATTGACACCGTGAAATTTTGCTGATTTAGTCTTTTTTGTTATGATGTTAAAGTATTTGAAAGGATGATTTGGTGGATAATAGTTGGAAGATTCGCGATATTACCATTCCTAATCGTGTGGTTGTTGCACCGATGGCTGGGGTTTCAAATTCGGCATTTCGGATGATTTGTAAAGAATTTGGCGCTGGGATGGTTGTTTGCGAGATGATTTCTGATCATGGAATCATTTATCGAAATAAGAAAACAATGTCAATGATGAAGGTTGATCCGCGTGAACACCCAATGAGTATTCAGATTTTTGGGGGAACTGAAGAAACATTGCTGCAGGCGGCGCAATACATTGACCAGCATACCGATGCTGATATCATTGATATTAATATGGGTTGTCCGGTACCAAAAATCACAAAAACGGATGCCGGTTCTAAATGGTTGCTTGATTCGAACAAGATTTATCAAATGGTGCATGCAGTTGTCCAAAACGTGTCAAAACCTGTTAGTGTTAAGATGCGTATTGGCTGGGATCGTAAGCATATTTTTGCTGTAGAAAATGCTTTGGCAGCTCAAGAAGCTGGTGCCAGCATGATTGCAATGCATGGTAGAACCCGTAAACAGATGTATCAGGGACATGCTGATTGGGAAACCTTGCATGATGTTGCCCAAGTGCTTGATGTGCCATTTGTTGCTAACGGTGACATTGCAACGCCGGAACTAGCTGAAAAGGCATTAAAGGAAATTGGCTCAACAGCCGTAATGGTTGGTCGTGCTGCCTTGGGTAATCCGTGGATTTTGAAGGATATGACCCATTATTTGGCAACTGGTGAGCGCCTAACACCGCAAACTGTGCGCGAAAAGGTGGCAACCGCCGAACACCAATTGCAAGGCTTGGTTGACTTAAAGGGTGAAAAAATTGCGGTACCTGAATTTAGACAGCAGGCTGCTTATTATTTGAAGGGGGTTCCCCGTTCAGCACGAACCCGTGCTAAAATAAATGAAGTATGGACAGCACAAGAAGTCTACGACTTGCTGGATAACTTTGTTGAAGATTATGAGAAGCGTCAGGCACAAAAGACGGCTCGACGCGTTTAATAAAATAATGGAGGAAAAGTAATTGGCAAAGAAAGAAATGAATGACCAGTTGATCGTTCGTCGCCAAAAGTTGGCAGAATTACGTGAACATGGCATTGAGCCATATGGCATGAGAAGATTTGAGCGGCAAGACTTAGCGCAAACTTTAAATGAAAAGTATCATGCTGAGGATAAGGATGAGTTAAACGAAGACATGCCTAAAACCAGAGTAGCAGGTAGAATGCTTGCTAAGCGTGGTAAGGGTAAAGTTGGTTTTGCTGATCTTTATGACCGTACTGGTAAGATTCAAATTTATGTTAGAAAAGATATGGTTGGCGAAGACAACTATCAAATTTTTAAGAAGTCAGATATTGGTGACTTCTTAGGCATTGATGGTGAAGTCATGAAGACTGACACCGGTGAGCTGACTATTCGGGCAACCCATGTGACTTTCTTGTCCAAGGCTTTGCGCCCACTTCCTGATAAGTTCCACGGCTTAAAGGATGTTGAACAGATTTATCGGCAACGTTACCTTGATTTGATTACCAATCATGATAGTTACATGCGTTTTGTTCACCGTAGTCAAATTATTCAAGCAATTCGTGATTATCTTAATAAGCAAGACTTTTTGGAAGTTGAAACTCCAGTCTTGCACGACATTCCTGGTGGTGCAGAAGCACGGCCATTTGTAACTCACCATAATGCACTTGACATTGACCTTTACATGCGGATTGCCTTGGAATTGCCACTTAAGCGGTTAATGGTTGGGGACATGGAACGAGTTTATGAAATCGGCCGTGTCTTCAGAAACGAAGGAATTGATACGCACCATAACCCAGAATTTACCGAGCTAGAAACTTATTGTGCTTACTTTGACTTCCACGATGTAATGGACGAAGCAGAAGGCATTATTCGGGCTGCTGCTGAAGTTGTTTCACCAGATGGTAAAGTTACCTACCAAGGGACAGAAATTGATTTAGGCAAGCCATATCGTCGTGTACACATGGTTGACTTGATTAAGGAAAAGACTGGCGTTGACTTCTGGAAGAAGATGAGCGTTGAAGAAGCAACCAAGATTGCTGAAGATCACGGCATTAAGGTTGAAAGCTTCTGGCAAGTTGGTCACATTATTAATGCTTTCTTTGAAAAATATTGTGAAGAAACCATTGTTGACCCAACCTTTGTTTATGGTCACCCAGTTGAAATTTCACCATTAGCTAAGAAGAATGCTGACGATCCGCGTTTCACTGACCGGTTTGAAATTTATATTATGGGTGAGGAGTACGGTAATGCCTTCTCCGAATTAAATGATCCAATTGATCAACGTGAGCGGTTTGAAGCACAAATGGCTGAACGTGAAGCGGGTAATGATGAAGCTGATTTGATTGATGAAGATTATCTGCGGGCAATGGAATACGGTATGCCGCCAACAGGTGGACTTGGAATCGGAATTGACCGGTTGGTAATGCTCTTAACAGATGCACCAGCAATTAGGGATGTTTTGTTGTTCCCAACCATGCGTCCGGAAAAAGTTGAAGACGTTGACCGTGAAGTTCAAGAAGATTTAAAGAAAAAAGCAAAAAATAATTCTGCAAAATAAGCTGTTAGATTAGGCTTTTTGGGCAATTAGGAAATTCTTTTCAAAGAATTTCCTTTTTTTCTTGCAAAAAAGGTTTGCAAAATCAAATTCATTTGCTATAATAATAAATGTCTTGCGGAAGTAGTTCAGTGGTAGAACATCACCTTGCCATGGTGGGGGTCGCGGGTTCGAATCCCGTCTTCCGCTTCATAATAAAAAGACTCACCGCTTGGGTGAGTCTTTTTATTGAAACGGGAAATAGCTCAGCTTGGTAGAGCGCTACGTTCGGGACGTAGAGGTCGCAGGTTCGAATCCTGTTTTCCCGATAAGTAACTGTCTGGTAACGGGCAGTTTTTTTGTTGTCTATAAATGATTATAGTAAGGAATATTAGCGTAAGTACATTGTCTTTGCTATAATAATTGCAATGTTTTTGACATGAACAGTAACCATTTAAAGTAAATGGTTTTACAATTGGCTTTAAAGAGATTACCAATATTCATGTCATTTTAAGGTGGTGCTATGATGAAGAACTCTTACAGTAAAAGTGCAAATCAAGTATTAGAGATTGCACGTGAACAAGCACAGAATTTTCATCATCGCTTAATTGGTACTGAACATGTACTGCTTGCGATGGTGATTGAATCAGATGGCGAAGCCGGCAAGGATTTGCGGGCTTGGGGAGCTACACCTACTGCCATTCGTGAAGAAATTGAGCGCTACACCGGTTATGGTTCTGCCGCTAAAACCAGTTATATGGAGATGTCACCGCGTTTGAGCATGGCGCTAGCATATGCTGGCACATTAGCAGAGCGTGGCGGTTCAAGCGAGGTTAAGACTAGTCATATTTTGCTGGGACTGATTTCTAGTGAGCAAGTTTTAGCAGCAACTATTTTACGTAATCTGAATATTAATATTCAAGGTCTGCGAGATGATGCTCAGCGCAGCCTTGGTCAAGAGGACAACTCAGAAATCGATAATGATTGGTTTGGTGCCGCACCAACTGAAATGAATAATAAACCTAAGAGCACGACACCGACGTTAGACCAAGTTTCGGTTAATTTGAATGAACGGGCAGAAAACGGGCAGATTGATCCAGTGATTGGTCGCGACCAAGAGATTGCTCGGGTAATTGAAATCCTATCGCGGCGCACTAAGAATAATCCAGTCTTAATTGGTGAACCTGGTGTGGGTAAAACAGCGGTTGCTGAAGCAATCGCAACGGCAATCGTAAATAAAAAGGCACCGCATGACTTATTAAATAAGCGGGTGATTTCGCTTGATTTGGGCGGCTTAGTAGCTGGTACCAAGTACCGCGGTGAATTTGAAGATCGCATGAAGAAGATCATTAAAGAAATTACCAAAGATGGTAAAATTATTCTTTTTGTTGACGAAATGCATACCTTAATCGGTGCTGGTGGTGCCGAAGGTTCAATCGATGCGGCTAATATTTTGAAGCCATCGCTTGCTCGCGGTGACATTCAAATGATTGGGGCAACAACTTTTGATGAATACCAAAAGTATGTGGAAAAAGATCAGGCTTTGGCTCGCCGCTTCCAACAAGTTCGTCTCAATGAACCTTCAAGAGCTGAGTCACTGGCAATTTTAACCGGATTACAAGCTAAATATGAAAAGTTCCACCACGTTAAATTCACTAAGGCTGCTTTAGAAGATGCGGTGGATTTGTCCAGTCGCTACATTTCTAACCGTTATTTGCCCGACAAGGCAATTGACTTGATTGATGAGGCCGGTGCTGCCGTCAAAATTAAGACGAACAAGGCGCCTGACAACCAGTTAATGCAGGTTAATGAACAAATTAAACAGGTAATTGATCAAAAGAATCAAGCGGCTGTCAATCAGAACTTTGTTGAAGCTGCTAAGCTGCAAGAGCGGCAAAACAGTTTGCAATTAAAGCGGGACAAGTTGGCTAATCGACTGGAAGAAAAAGTTGACAGTAAAGCTGTGGTTAAGCCGGAAGATATTGCTAAAGTGGTATCTAATTGGACTGGCGTTCCGGTTACACAAATGAACCGGAATGAGTCAAAGCAGTTAGCTAACCTTGAAAGTGACTTGCACCGCCGCATTATCGGTCAGGACAAGGCAGTTTCTGCAGTTAGTCGGGCAGTTCGCCGCAGTCGTAGCGGAATTAAGGATGAAAATCGTCCGATTGGCTCATTCCTATTTTTAGGACCAACTGGTGTTGGTAAGACCGAGCTAGCTAAGGCAATTGCAGCTGCAATGTTTGGTTCAGAAAATAATTTAATCAGAATAGATATGTCTGAATACATGGATCAGATTGCCAGCAGCAAGCTGATTGGGTCGGCTCCCGGCTATGTTGGCTACGATGAGGGTGGCCAGCTGTCCGAAAAGGTGAGACGTCACCCATATTCAGTTGTTCTGCTTGATGAAGTTGAAAAGGCACATCCTGACGTGTTTAACTTGTTGTTGCAGGTTCTTGATGATGGCTTTTTAACCGATTCTAAGGGAAGAAAAATCGACTTCCGGAATACGATTATCATCATGACTTCTAACCTAGGTTCGCGTTCATTATTTGAAACGCAGGCGGTGGGCTTTAATGCCGATAATTCTAGTCAAATTAAGATGCGGCGTGAACGGGTTAAGCAAGCACTCAAGCAGTTCTTCAGACCGGAATTTTTGAACCGAATTGACGAGACAATTATTTTTGATGAATTGAATGCTAGTCAGTTGCGGCAAATTGTTACGCTCTTAACGCGCAAGTTAATCGACAGATTAGCTAAAAAGGGTATCCAGCTTAAATTATCTCGGGCGGCAATGGATAAGATTGCCAAGGATGGTTATAATCCAGAGATGGGTGCTCGGCCGCTTAGACGGGCAATTCAAACTGATGTTGAAGATGAAGTTGCTTCAATGCTGATTAAAGGTGAACTGCAAGCTGGCGATTTACTCAAGATTGGCAGCAATCATGACAAGCTGAAGTTTGAAGTTGTTAAAGTAGCTGATCCAGAATTAGTTGGTATAAACTAAATCAGTTGACAGAATAAGCAAATTTTGTTATATTTAAGCGTGATTAAAAAGGCTGAAGTTCAGAATTTTGCTGATATATTGTCCAGCAGAATAATAAAAGACAAAAACGACAATGTTGTTTTTGTCTTTTTTATGCTTAAAATTCCGGCCTTTTGAATTTGTAAACGAAATGTAATATTTGCTTTCTCTAACAGAAAGGATGTTTTCTCCTTGTTAAATGGACACGTAGTGAACTATGGTAAACACCGGACAAGACGTAGTTTTTCACGGATTAAAGAAGTGCTGAAACTACCTAACTTGACTGATGTTCAAACCGAATCATATAAGTGGTTTTTGGATGAAGGTATTAAGGAAGTCTTTGACGACATTATGCCAATTAGTGACTTCTCAGGTAAGCTTTCTTTGGAATACATGGGTTATAAATTACAAAAGCCTAAGTATACCGTTGATGAAGCCCGTGATCATGATGCGACTTATTCAGCACCAATGCACGTTACTTTGAAGTTAACTAACCAAAAAACCGGTGAAATTAAGACCCAAGATGTTTTCTTTGGCGATTTGCCATTAATGACTGAATCTGGTTCATTCATTATTAACGGTGCCGAAAGAGTTATTGTTTCACAGTTAGTTAGATCACCAAGTGTTTATTACTCAGGTGACTATGATAAGAATGGCCGCCAAATCTTTGGCACAACTGTCATTCCTAACCGTGGGGCATGGCTTGAATTCGAAACTGATGCTAAGAATATCTCATACGTTCGTGTTGACCGGACTCGTAAGTTGCCTTTGACTGTATTAATCAGAGCAATGGGGATTGGCTCAGACGGCGATATTTTAGACGTGTTTGGTCAAAGTGATACTTTACAGTTTACTTTGGACAAGGATGTCCATAAGAACCCAGCTGACTCACGAGTTGCAGAAGCATTGAAGGATGTTTATGAAAGATTACGTCCTGGTGAGCCGAAGACAACTGATTCTTCACGGTCGTTGCTTTATGCTCGTTTCTTTGATCCACGTCGTTATGACTTGGCTCCAGTTGGTCGTTACAAGGTCAACAAGAAGTTATCATTGAAGAACCGTTTGTACGGTCAAACTTTAGCTGAAACTTTGGCTGATCCTGACACTGGTGAAATCATTGCTAAGAAGGGTACTGTTGTTACTCATGAAGTAATGGATACTTTAGAGAAGTACCTTGACCGCGATGACTTCAAGATGGTTACTTATGAACCATCTAAGGAAGGTGTTCTTCCAGACCCAATTAGTGTTCAAGAAATCAAGGTTTACTCAAAGGTAAATCCAGAACGTGTTGTTAAGATGATGTCCAATGGTCACATTGACAAGAGCGTTAAGTACTTAACTCCTGCTGATGTTTTGGCTTCAATCAATTACTTCTTGTTATTGCAAGATGAAATCGGCAACGTTGACGATATTGACCACTTGGGTAATCGTCGTATTCGTCGAGTTGGTGAATTATTGCAAAATCAATTCAGAATTGGTTTGGCAAGAATGGAACGTGTTGTTCGGGAAAGAATGTCAATTCAAGACCCATCAACTGTTACACCACAACAATTAATTAACATTCGTCCAATCGTTGCCAGCATCAAGGAATTCTTTGGTTCCTCACAGCTGTCACAGTTCATGGATCAACATAACCCGCTGGGTGAATTGACGCACAAGCGCCGGATGTCTGCCTTAGGGCCTGGTGGTTTAACTCGTGACCGTGCCGGATACGAAGTTCGGGACGTGCACTATACCCAATATGGTCGTTTGTGTCCGATTGAAACCCCAGAAGGTCCAAACATTGGTTTGATTAACTCTTTGGCAACATACGCTGTGATTAACAAGTATGGTTTTATTGAAACACCGTACCGTCGCGTTTCTTGGAAGACCCACAAGGTTACTGACAAGATTGACTACTTAACAGCCGATGTTGAGGATAACTATATTATTGCCGGAGCTAACACACCACTTAATCCAGATGGTTCATTTAAGGATGAATTAATCTTGGCTCGTTCAAAGGAAGACAACGTCGAAGTTAGTCCAGATAAGATTGACTACATGGACGTTATTCCTAAGCAAGTTGTGTCTGTTGCTTCTGCATGTATCCCATTCCTTGAAAACGATGACTCTAACCGTGCTTTGATGGGTGCCAACCAGCAACGTCAGGCTGCGCCGTTAATTAATCCACACAGTTCTCTTGTTGGAACTGGGATGGAATATCGTGCTGCCCACGATTCCGGAGCTGCTTTAATTGCTAAAGCTGCAGGTAAAGTTGAATACGTTGATGCTAATTCTATTCGGATTAGACGTGCTGACAGTACTTTGGACGAATACGTTCTTGAAAAGTACCGCCGGTCAAACAACTCGAAGTCATACAACCAAACTCCAAACGTTAAGTTAGGTGATGAAGTTGTTGAAGGTGAAGTTATTGCTAACGGCCCAACAATGGACCACGGTGAATTAGCTTTGGGTCAAAACCCAGTAATTGCCTTCATGACTTGGAACATGTACAACTACGAAGACTCGATTATGTTGTCAGAACGGCTTGTTAAGGATGACGTATACACTTCAATCAGTATTGAAGATTACGAATCTGAAGCTCGTGACACTAAGCTTGGCCCAGAGGAAATTACACGTGAATTGCCAAACGTTGGTGAAGATGCGTTAAAGGACCTCGATGGCGAAGGAATTATCCGCATCGGTGCTGAAGTTCACGATGGCGACATTTTGGTTGGTAAAGTTACTCCTAAGGGTGTGACTGAATTATCAGCCGAAGAAAGATTATTGCACGCTATCTTTGGTGAAAAAGCACGTGAAGTTCGTGATACTTCTTTGCGGGTACCTCACGGCGGCGGCGGAATCGTTCGCGACGTTAAGGTTTATACTCGTGAAAAGGGCGATGAATTATCACCAGGTGTTAACACCTTAGTTCGAATTTACATTGCCCAGAAGCGTAAGATCCAAGTCGGAGATAAGATGTCCGGTCGTCACGGTAACAAAGGTACGGTTGCCGCAGTTGTTCCAGAAGAAGATATGCCATACTTGCCAGATGGTACACCAGTTGATATTTGTTTGAACCCAATGGGTGTTCCTTCACGTATGAACATTGGTCAGCTTTTGGAATTACACTTGGGCTGGGCTGCAAATAGCTTAGGTATTCACGTTGCAACACCAGTATTTGATGGTGCTAGCGAAGATGATGTTTGGGACACAGTTCACCAAGCCGGAATTGATAAAGACGGTAAGACTGTTCTTTACGATGGCCGTACAGGTGAGCCATTCCACAACCGGGTTTCAGTTGGGATCATGCACTATCTGAAGTTGACTCACATGGTTGACGATAAGATTCACGCACGTTCAATTGGGCCTTACTCACTTGTTACGCAACAACCTCTTGGTGGTAAAGCACAATTTGGTGGTCAGCGTTTTGGTGAAATGGAAGTTTGGGCTCTTGAAGCTTACGGTGCTGCGTACACTCTGCAAGAAATTTTGACTTATAAGTCAGATGATGTTGTTGGTCGTGTAAAGGCATACGAAGCAATCGTTAAGGGCGAAAGAATTCCTAAGCCAGGTGTTCCAGAATCATTCCGTGTTCTTGTTAAGGAATTACAATCATTAGGATTGGACATTCGTGTTCTTGACATGGATCATAATGAAATTGAATTACGTGACATGGATGATGATTCAAATGAACATTTGAATATTGATACTTTGTCGAAGATGGCTGAAGAACAACAAAAGAAGAAGTTAGCCGAAGAAACTGCCAAATCTGATGATGAAGACGAGCTAGTTAAGGAAGTCAAGAAGACTGAAACTGCCGTTGACGAATCTGACGATGACAACAAGATTTCTAAATAAGTAGGGGGTTAAACTTTTGATCGATGTAAATAAGTTTGAAAGCATGCAAATTGGTCTTGCATCACCTAACAAGATCCGCAGCTGGTCATACGGTGAAGTTAAGAAGCCAGAAACAATTAACTACCGTACTTTAAAGCCAGAAAAAGACGGTCTGTTTGATGAAAGAATTTTTGGGCCAACTAAAGACTGGGCTTGTGCATGTGGTAAATATAAGGGTGTTCGTTACCGCGGAATCGTTTGTGATCGCTGTGGGGTTGAAGTCACCTCTGCCAAAGTTAGAAGAGAACGGATGGGCCACATTGAATTGGCTGCTCCTGTTACTCATATCTGGTACTTCAAGGGTATTCCATCACGGATGGGATTAATCCTTGATATGTCACCAAGATTACTAGAAGAAGTAATTTATTTTGCGGCTTATATCGTAATCGATCCTGGTGACACTGACCTTGAATTTAAGCAATTAATGACTGAAGCTGAATACCGTGAGCAAAAGGCAAAATTCGGTAGTCGCTTTGTTGCCAAGATGGGTGCTGAAGCTATTCGTGATTTATTACGGAAGGTTGATTTGGCTAAGGAAGTTACCGATTTAAAGAAAGAATTGGAAACTGCAACTGGTCAAAAGCGGACACGGGCAATTAGACGTCTAGATATTTTAGATGCCTTCAAAGATTCAGGCAATAAACCTGAATGGATGGTTATTGATGCTGTTCCAGTTATCCCGCCGGACTTACGGCCAATGGTTCAACTAGAAGGTGGCCGGTTTGCGACCTCCGACTTGAATGACCTTTACCGCCGGGTAATTAACCGGAACAACCGGTTGAAGAGACTGCTTGACTTGAACGCACCAAACATTATCGTGCAAAACGAAAAGCGGATGCTGCAAGAAGCTGTCGATGCGTTGATTGATAACGGTCGTCGCGGTCGTCCAGTTGTTGGACCAGGTAACCGACCATTGAAGTCATTGTCACACATGCTTAAAGGTAAGCAAGGACGTTTCCGTCAAAACTTGCTTGGTAAACGTGTTGACTATTCAGGTCGTTCAGTTATTGACGTTTCACCAAAATTGAAATTCTATCAATGTGGTGTTCCGCGTCCAATGGCACTGGAATTGTTCAAGCCATTCGTAATGCACGAATTAGTTAAGCGTAAGATTGCTTCTAACATTAAGAGTGCTAAGCGTAAGATTGATCGTGAAGACGATGATGTCTGGGATGTACTTGAAGATGTAATTAAGGAAAGAACGGTTCTGTTAAACCGTGCCCCTACTTTGCACCGTTTGAGTATCCAAGCCTTTGAACCAGTTTTGGTTCCAGGTAAATCAATCCGTTTGCACCCATTAGCTTGTGAAGCTTACAATGCCGACTTCGATGGGGACCAGATGGCTATCCACGTTCCATTATCAGATGAAGCTGTTGCTGAATCACGGCTGTTGATGTTAGCTGCGCATCATATTTTGGCACCAAAAGATGGTAAGCCAATCGTTACACCATCACAGGATATCGTATTGGGTAACTACTGGTTAACTCAAGCCGAACGTGGTCGTGAGGGTGAAGGCATGATCTTCAACTCACCTGCAGAAGCTACAGTTGCATACAATAATGGTGACATTCACTACCATACAATCATTGGTATGTCAGCTGATTCAATGCCGAAGAAATCATGGCCTAAGGGTTATGAACATGGTATTTTCATTACCACTTATGGTCGAGTAATTTTCAACCAAATTACACCAGAAGATTACTTCTACATTAACGAACCAACCGAAGAAAACTTGAACAATCCACTAGCACCTAAGTACTTCTTAGAGCCTGGTGAAGATATTCATGAAAAGATTGATAATGTTGGTGACGACTTAGTTGCAACACCATTCAAGAAGTCATTCTTGTCTGATTCAATTGCGACAATTTACAAGTATTACAAGGTTCAAAGAACCTCAGAATACCTTGATGATTTGAAGAAGTTAGGCTACACTAGCTCAACTACTTCCGGAATTACCATTGGGATGACTGATGTTCCAGAAATTAATGATAAGGACGAAAAGGTTGCTAAGGCCCACAAGCAAGTTGACGTTGTTTCTAAACAATTTAGACGCGGCTTGATTACTGAGCAAGAGCGGCACGATCGGGTTATCAGCATTTGGAATGAATGTAAGGATCAAGTTCAAAACGAAATTGCACAGATTTATGATCCACGTAATCCAATTACAATCATGGCCGACTCTGGTGCCCGTGGTAACATTTCTAACTTTACGCAGTTAGCCGGAATGCGTGGCTTGATGGCCACTCCTAACGGTGGGTTGTTCGAAATTCCTGTTACGTCAAACTTCAAGGAAGGTTTGTCAGTTTTGGAATTGTTCATGTCCACTCACGGTGCCCGTAAGGGAATGACTGATACGGCCTTGAAGACTGCTCAGTCAGGTTACTTGACACGGCGGTTAGTTGATGTTGCTCAGGATGTTATCATTCGTGAAGACGATTGTGGTACTGACCGTGGTATTCACGTTCATGCCATCATGGAAGGTGACGAATTAATCGAGCCTTTGTACGATCGTTTGCTTGGTCGTTTCACTGCTGAAACTGTTAAGGATCCTAAGACTGGTGAAGTACTTGCTGGTCCAAACGAAATGATGGATGAAAACTTAGCTCACAAGATTTGTGATGCTGGTGTTACTGACGTCAAGATTCGTTCAATCCTGATCTGTGATACACCTCACGGTGTTTGTCGTAAGTGTTACGGAATGAACTTGGCTACTGGTGAAGAAGTTGAAGTCGGTGAAGCAGTTGGTACTGTTGCCGCTCAATCAATCGGTGAACCTGGTACTCAGTTGACTTTGCGTACTTTCCACAACGGTGGGGTTGCCGGTGCTGAAGATATTACTCAGGGTCTTCCTCGTGTGCAAGAATTGTTTGAAGCTCGTAACCCTAAAGGTCGGGCAATCATTTCTGAAGTTGATGGTATCATTGATTCAATTCAAGAAAACCCAGCTGAACATACACGTGAAATCACTGTTAAGGGTAAGATTGATACCAGAAGTTACAGTATTCCTTACACTGCTTCTGTTGCTGTTGCCGAAGGTGACTTCGTTAACCGTGGTGACAAGTTGACTTTAGGTTCTGTTGATCCTAAGGAATTAATTCAAGTAACTGATACCTTGACAACTGAAGAGTACATTTTAGTTGAAGTTCAAAAAGCCTACAGAATGCAGGGTGTAGACATTTCTGACAAGCACGTCGAGGTCTTAACTCGGCAAATGTTGCAAAAGGTTCGTATCCTTGATCCAGGTGAAACTGACTTATTGCCAGGTGCTGTAATGGATATTGGTGACTTTAAGGAACGTAACAAGTCAGTTATCATTTCTGGTGGTATCCCAGCTACTGCACAAAGTGTTATCTTGGGAATTACCAAGGCTGCCCTTGAAACTAATAGTTTCTTGTCAGCTGCCTCATTCCAGGAAACAACTCGTGTTCTGACTGATGCATCAATCAGAGGCAAGAACGATCCATTGCTTGGTTTGAAAGAAAATGTTATTATCGGTAAGATTATTCCAGCTGGTACTGGTCTTCCAATTTACCGTAACATGGAACCTGAAGCTGATGTTAAGAAGCCACAATCTGTGTACTCAATCGCTGATATTGAGAAAAAGATGAAGGAAGCTGACAAGGCTAAGGAACCACAAAAGTAGTTCAAAAATAAATAGCGTTTCTACATAATAGTAGGAACGCTATTTTATTTGAATAAGAGTTGAATAGTTAGTCCAAGAAAGAGATAAGGGACAAAGGCAATAGATTGTTGCTTTTGTCCCTTTTGCTTTTTCAGGTAAAAGTGAACAATTAATAATGCCGAGCCAATTAAAAAGGTCAGGTTTGCTGTGTGCGGGCTAAAGTAGATAGCGAGGATAAGATAAATGAGTAAATCGCCACTACCCAATTTGTGCTGCCAAACAAAGAAGAACAATAATAGTAAAATCGGTAATAATTCCACATAATCTAAAAGTTGAAAGTGAAGTAGGTCGCTACTTTTAAAAAGTGCTAGACATAAGGCTGGCGCAAGCATCAGCAAATGAAACTCTTGTTGTTCAAAATCGCTGATGGCAGCAAGTAGGAGACTGAAAATCAGGATAGCAGTCGCCCAACCATTAATTTGGCTGAAGTCAATTTGAATAAAGGCAAGCCCGCCACAAATTTCAATTACTGGCAATTTGACCGGAATTGAATGATTGCAGTAGCGGCACTTACCATGAAGCAAAAGATAAGAAATCACCGGCAATTCGTCAAGGATGCTGAGTTTGGTTTGGCAAGTGCTGCAACGTGACCGAGTTAAGAAAAAGTCAAAAGTTTCCCAGCGATCGCAAACGACAGCGGCATGGGATGCAAGGCAAGTGCCGATTAAAAAGTTAGTTAGTGTGTAAATCCAGTTCATGTTGTACCTCAGTATTAGGTACGCTAAAAATTAGGTTTCATCCAAAAATTATTGTATTAATTATATGAAAAATATATAATAATTTAATTAATAAATTTAATTTAAATAGTTTTGGTTGAGATTAATCAAGGGAGCAGTAAGTATGTTTTCGCATGATTTAACTAAAAAAATATTTTTCTGGCAACTAATTGCTCATGTTGTTATTTTGCTTGTTTGTGGTAGCTATACGATTGCTGCAGGAAATATTTTTAATGCAAGGCAAAAAAACATGATAATTTTGGGCTTGATTTTTGGTATTTTAGAATTATTGCTAATAAGACATGAAGTAAATAAAAATGAGGTGCTAAGACAGGCTAGTTACTACTTTTCGGCTGTTGCTGTTTGTTATGTCTTGTCGCATAGTTTATTCCTGTTGACCAAGCTGTTGAGTCATTTTAATCTTGTTAATGCAAATGTGTGGATGCTGCTGATTACGCTATACACGTTTGTGATGTACATTCCGCTGGCTAGGCTGGTTTTAAGTAAAATTAGCAGTAATATGGGCAGAATTATTGTTCTAGCAGTAGTTATCTTTAACAATACAATTGGTATTCAAGGTGATATTGCCGGAAATTTACATTATGCTAAATTATTTACAATTATGAATAATTCTGGTGTTACTGGGATTCCAATTTTAATAATTATCACGCTCATAGTTATGGATAGCTGGCACATTAAAAAGCCCCACTTTTTCTTTTCCTCTGAAGTAAGTGTAGCGACATCCTTTTTTATTTTGTTAATAATCGCCCTACATTTAGCCTATATTATCTACGCAATTACTGTAAATTGGTTTACTTTTGAAAGTGCCTTTAAATTTTATGTTTCTCAAATAGATTGGGCGGTAATTCTGAATGCATTGAGATGTGGCGTTGCAGAAGAATGGATAAATCGTTTTTGTATCATTAGTCTATTGGCGCAAATATTTGCTAACCGTAAGTCGCGAATATTACTGATTATGATTAGCGACGGACTTATTTTTGGCTTCTGGCACATCACAAATGTTTTTTACCAGTCTTTGCCGGCCACACTTTTACAGATGTTTACAGTGAGTAGCATGGGGATGCTTTTTGCAGCAATATACTTATATACGCATTCACTATTAACGACCATGATATATCACGGTGTGTATGACTTGATAGTTTTTGTGATTTCTAAGAACTTTGGTACATATGGCCAAGCTTTAAAGAGAACAATTATGCTTACAAGTCAGAACTATTATTCTGCAATTATTCAATTTTGCGTCTTTCTAATTTTAGGTTTGATTATTATTAGTGGCAAGAAACATCAAAAGGTAATTGGGGCAAATTTGACACAAATATAAATTTTAAATAAATAAAGATTGATTTATCTTTAAAAGCGAGTACAATAGTCTTTGTATGTTTTGAAGATAGTTCAGGATCTAAAAAAGAAACTCCTGGATGTGTGAACAGAATAAACAGTTTTTTAGGAGGAAAAAGTTAATGCCAACTATTAACCAATTGGTAAGAAAAGGCCGTCACTCAAAGACGACTAAATCAAAGTCACCAGCTTTAAGCTACGGCTACAACAGTATGAAGAAAGAATTAGTATTCAACCCAGCTCCACAAATGCGTGGTGTTGCAACTCGTGTTGGTACTATGACACCAAAGAAGCCAAACTCAGCTTTACGTAAGTATGCTCGTGTTCGTCTTTCTAACTTAATCGAAGTTACTGCCTACATCCCAGGTGAAGGCCACAACTTGCAAGAGCACTCGGTTGTTTTAATCCGTGGTGGTCGTGTAAAGGACCTTCCTGGTGTACGTTACCATATTATTCGTGGTGCCCTTGATACTGCTGGTGTTGATGGCAGAAAACAAAGCCGTTCTAAGTACGGTGCTAAGAAAGATTAAGGAGGAGTTAAATAATGCCTAGAAAAGGACATGTAACTAAAAGAGACGTTTTAGCAGATCCAGTTTATAACTCAAAGCTTGTTACTAAGTTAATCAACCACTTGATGCTTGATGGTAAGAGAGCTAAGGCATCTTCTATCCTTTATGATGCTTTCAACATCGTTAAAGACAAGACCGGCAAGGAACCACTTGACGTTTTTGAAGAAGCTATGAACAACATTATGCCAGTTTTGGAAGTTAGAGCTCGCCGTATCGGTGGTTCAAACTACCAAATCCCAGTTGAAGTTCGTCCAGAAAGAAGAACTACTTTAGGTTTAAGATGGCTTGTTTCATACGCTCGTTTACGTAATGAACATACAATGGATGAACGTTTAGCTAACGAAATTATCGATGCTTCAAACAACACCGGTTCTGCAGTTAAGAAGCGTGAAGACGTTCACCGTATGGCTGAAGCTAACCGTGCATTTGCACACTATCGCTTCTAATTTGATTGGTATATTTTTAAGGAGATAAGAATTTATGGCTAATAAGCGTGAATTTCCATTAGAAAAGACACGTAACATTGGTATTATGGCCCACATTGATGCGGGTAAGACTACCACTACTGAACGTATCCTTTACTACACTGGTAAGATCCACAAAATTGGTGAAACCCACGAAGGTGACAGCCAAATGGACTGGATGGACGAAGAAAAGGAACGTGGGATTACCATTACATCAGCCGCTACGACTGCGCAATGGAAAGACTACAGAATTAACATCATTGATACCCCAGGACACGTTGACTTCACTATCGAAGTTGAACGTTCACTCCGTGTTCTTGACGGTGCGGTAACTGTTCTTGATGCTCAAGCTGGTGTTGAACCACAAACTGAAAATGTTTGGCGTCAAGCTGAAACTTACGGTGTTCCTCGAATTGTTTTTGTTAACAAAATGGACAAGATTGGTGCAGATTTCGATAAATCTGTAACTTCTTTACACGAACGCTTAAATGCCAATGCTTTACCTGTTCAAATGCCAATCGGTTCTGCCGAAACTTTTGAAGGTGTTATTGACTTAATCAACATGGTTGCTGATGTTTATGACGAAGACAAGCTTGGTTCTAAGTGGGAAACTATTCCAGTTCCTGACGAATACAAGGCTGATGCTGAAAAGCGTAGAAGTGCTTTGATTGAACAAGTTGCTGATGTTGACGATGACATCATGGAAAAATACCTTAACGGTGACGAAATTTCCATTGATGAATTAAAGGCAGCTATTCGTAAAGCTACCTTGAACTTGGAATTGTTCCCAGTATTTGCTGGTTCAGCTTTCAAGAACAAGGGTGTACAAATGATGCTTGACGGTGTGATTGACTACTTGCCATCACCTGTTGACGTTAAGCCATACATCGCTCACGATCCTAAGACTGGTGAAGAAGAAGAATTAGTAGCAGGAGACGACAAGCCATTCTCAGCTTTAGCCTTTAAGATTGCTACCGACCCATTTGTTGGTCGTTTGACTTACATTCGTGTTTACACTGGTTCTCTTGAATCAGGTTCATACGTTTTGAATGCTTCAAAGAACAGTCGTGAACGTGTTGGTCGTTTGCTGCAAATGCACGCCAACTCAAGAACTGAAATTCCAGAAGTATTCTCAGGTGATATCGCTGGTGCTATCGGTTTGAAGAACACTACTACTGGTGACTCATTAACTGACCCAGACCACCCATTAATTTTGGAAAGTTTGGAAGTTCCAGATCCAGTTATCCAAGTTTCAATTGAACCTGAATCAAAGGCTGACCGTGATAAGCTTGACGTTGCTTTGCAAAAGTTGACTGAAGAAGACCCAACTTTCAGAGCTGAAACTAATGCTGAAACTGGTCAAACCTTGATTTCCGGAATGGGTGAATTGCACTTGCAAATCATGGTTGAACGTATGAAGCGTGAATTCCACGTTGAAGCTAAGATCGGTGAACCACAAGTTGCTTACCGTGAAACCTTCACTAAGCCAGCTAAGGCTCAAGGTAAGTTCGTTCGTCAATCCGGTGGTAAAGGTCAATACGGTGACGTTTGGGTTGAATTTACACCAAACGAAAGAGGTAAAGGTTACGAATTCGAAGATGCCATTGTCGGTGGTGTTGTTCCTCGTGAATTTATCCCTTCAGTAGATGCTGGACTTCAAGAATCAATGAAGAACGGTATCCTTGCTGGTTACCCATTGATCGACGTTAAGGCTAAGCTTTACGATGGTAGTTACCACGAAGTCGACTCATCTGAAGCTGCCTTCAAGGTTGCTGCATCACTTGCTTTGAGAAATGCTGCTCCTAAGGCTGGTGCTGTTATTCTTGAACCAATTATGAAGGTTCAAGTAATCACACCAGAAGAATACTTGGGTGATGTAATGGGCTCAATTACTGCTCGTCGTGGTACGATGGACAATATGCAAGACCGTTCAGGTGCTAAGGTATTGAACTCAATGGTTCCACTTGCTGAAATGTTTGGTTACGCAACTACTTTGCGTTCATCAACTCAAGGTCGTGGTACATTTACAATGGTATTTGACCACTACGCAGCAACTCCTAAGTCAATTCAAGCAGAAATTATCAAGAAGCGCGGCGGCGAAGCTGACTAATTCTTGTTAGTTTAAAAAATAAGAAAATAAGACTTTTAAAAGTCATTGGTAATGCCAATGGCTTTTTTTCTGATTTTTTCAAAAAAATAATGATAAAAAAGTTGAGTATTATAGAAAGAAAAAGTAAAAAAATTAAATTAAAATGCTCTAAATCCTTGATATTTCAACAAAGAGTAGGTATACTAGTCTTTGTGTGTTTGGGGAGTACTATGCTCTAAACACATGTAATTGTTGTAAGCGTTGATGCAAAAGGTTGCGGCACACCAGGCTGCATTGCCACAGAGGCGTGGCCGGTAATTTTTGCGGAGGCTAGTCATCTTTTAAAAGAAGACGTTAAGGAGGTAATTCAATGGCAAGTCAATCTATTCGTATCAGACTTAAGTCATACGAACATGGTATTCTCGATGAATCAGCTGCTAAGATTGTAGCTACTGCGAAGAGAACTGGTGCTGAAATTTCAGGTCCAGTTCCACTACCAACAGAAAGGGTTTTGTTCACTGTTCTACGTTCACCACACAAGAACAAGGACTCACGTGAACAATTTGAAATGCGTACGCACAAGCGTTTAATCGACATTTTAAATCCTACACCTAAGACTGTTGATTCTTTAATGAAGCTTGATCTTCCAAGCGGCGTTGACATCGAAATCAAATTATAATTTTTAAAAAGAAAGAGGTGTAATCATGACCAAAGGAATCTTAGGAAGAAAAGTCGGTATGACTCAAGTCTTCACTAAAGATGGTATCCTTGTTCCTGTAACTGTTGTTGAAGCAACTCCTAACGTTGTTATGCAAGTTAAGACTGTTGAATCAGACGGTTACGAAGCAGTTCAATTGGGATACCAAGATAAACGTGAAGTTTTGAGCAACAAACCAGAAAAAGGTCATGCTGCAAAAGCAAAGACTTCGCCTAAGCGCTTCATTCGTGAAATCCGCGGAGTTGAGCTTAAGGACTACGAAGTCGGCTCAGAAGTTACTGTGGACACATTTAAGGAAGGCGACGTTGTAGACGTTACTGGAATTACAAGAGGTCATGGATACCAAGGTAACATTAAGCGTTGGGGCCAATCACGTGGACCTGAAACTCACGGTTCAAGATACCACAGAGTTCCTGGTTCAATGGGTTCCATCATCAACCGTGTACCAAAGGGCAAGCGTTTGCCAGGTCACATGGGTATGAAGAAAGTTACCATTGAAAACTTAGTAATTGAAAAAGTTGTAGCAGACAAGAACGTATTGCTGATTAAAGGTAATGTTCCAGGTGCTAAGAACTCATTAATTACTGTTAAATCTGCTGTTAAGATTAATAAATAGGAAGGAGGACTAGAATGGCTAATTTAAAGGTTATCGATCAAAAAGGTAAAGATGCTGGTGAAGTTACTTTAAATGATGCAGTTTTTGGTATTGAACCAAACGAAAGCGTTGTGTTTGACGCAATCATCAGACAAAGAGCTGGCAAACGTCAAGGTACCTCAAAAGTTAAGAATAGATCTGCTGTTCGCGGCGGTGGTAAGAAACCATGGAAGCAAAAGGGTACAGGACGTGCTCGTCAAGGTTCCATTAGATCTCCACAATGGCGCGGCGGTGGTGTTGTCTTCGGACCAACTCCACGTTCATACGCATATTCAATGCCAAGAAAGCAACGTCGTTTGGCTATTAAGTCAGTTCTTTCCCAAAAATTGATTGATCAAGATTTAATCGTTTTAGACCAGTTGACAATGTCAGCACCTAAGACTAAAGAATTTAAGTCAATGTTAAGCAGCTTGAATGTTGAAGGTAAAGTTTTAGTTGTTTCAGACGACAAGAACGTACAACTTTCAGCAAGAAACTTAACTAATGTTAAGGTTGTTCCTGTTAACGGCGTAAATGTTGAAGACGTTGTTAACTACGGCAAGTTGATCTTGACTAAGGATGCTGTAGAAAAGATTGAAAAGAATGTTGAGGGGGCTTCAAAGAAATGAGTGCACACGATATCATTTTAAGACCTGTCATTACTGAAAAGTCAACGAACTTAATGGATGATAAGAAGTACACTTTCAACGTGCTTTTAACTGCAACCAAGACTCAAGTTCGTATCGCTGTTGAAGAAATCTTTGATGTTAAAGTTAAGAAAGTTAACATCATGAACGTTCGTGGCAAGGACAAGCGCGTTGGTCGTTACGCTGGTAAAACAGCTCGTACACGCAAGGCAATTGTTACCTTAACTGACGATTCAAACGACATTAAGATTTTCAAAGACGAAAACAAAGAAGAGAATAAGTAATAGGAGGTCAGTCAATTGGCTATTAAAGTTTATAAGCCAACCACAAATGGTCGCCGTAATATGACTTCTTCCGACTTTGCTGAGATTACGACGAGCAAGCCAGAACGCACCTTGCTTGAATCACAATCACATACAGCAGGCCGTAACTCATATGGTCATATTACAAGTAGACACCGTGGTGGTGGTCACAAGCAAAAGTACCGTGTTATCGATTTTAAGCGTAATAAAGATAATGCAAAAGCAGTTGTTAAATCTATCGAATACGATCCAAACAGAACTGCTAACATTGCACTTCTTCACTACACTGACGGTATCAAGACTTACATTCTTGCACCTAAGGGCTTAAAAGTTGGCGATATTGTTGAATCTGGTGCAGATGCAGATATCAAGCCAGGTAACGCATTACCATTAAAGAACATTCCTACTGGTACTTCAATTCACAACATTGAAATGAAACCTGGTAAGGGTGGACAATTGGTAAGAAGTGCTGGTACAAGTGCTCAAGTGTTAGGTTTTGACGGTAAATATGCATTAGTCAGATTACAAAGTGGCGAAGTTCGTAAGATCTTGTCAGTTTGTCGTGCTACTATCGGCGTTGTTGGTAATGAACAACATTCATTGATCCAATTAGGTAAAGCTGGTCGTAGTCGTTGGTTAGGCAGACGTCCACAATCACGTGGTTCCGTAATGAACCCTAACGATCACCCACATGGTGGTGGTGAAGGTAAGGCCCCAGTTGGTCGTCCACAACCTATGACTCCTTGGGGTAAGAAGAGTCGCGGCGTTAAGACTAGAAATAGTAAGAGAGCTAGCGAGAAGCTGATCATTCGTCACCGTAAGGGTAGCAAATAATAGAAGGAGGGTTAATTAATGAGCCGTAGTATTAAAAAAGGACCTTTTGCAGACGCATCATTGTTGAAGAAGGTTGAAGCTCAAGAAAACGCAGAAAAGAAGCAAGTTATTAAGACTTGGTCACGTCGTTCAACTATTTTCCCTTCCTTTGTTGGTTTGACTATAGCTGTTTACGATGGTAGAAAACATGTCCCAGTTTACATTACTGAAGACATGGTTGGTCACAAGTTAGGTGAATTCGTTCCAACGAGAACTTTCCGTGGACACAAGACATCTGACGATAAGGCCACTGCAAAATAAAGAAGGGAGAAACACTTAAATGGCAGAACAAATTAGTTCAGCTAGAGCTGAAGCAAGAACTGTTCGAATTGCTGCAAGAAAAGCTCGTTTAGTCGTTGACTTAATTCGCGGCAAAGACGTTGCTGAAGCATTAGCAATCTTGGAATTTACGCCTAGAGCTGCTTCCCCAATCGTTGAAAAAGTTTTACGTTCAGCTATTGCTAACGCAGAACACAACTATGATCTTGAAAGTGCAAATCTTTACGTATCAGAAGCATATGTAAATGAAGGTGCAACTTTGAAGAGATTCCGGCCACGTGCCAAGGGTATGGCTTCTCCAATTAACAAGAGAACAAGTCATGTAGTTGTAGTAGTTTCAGAAAAGAACGATTAAGGGAGGTATATTAATGGGTCAAAAGATTAACCCAAATGGTTTCCGTCTTGGCGTTATTCGCGATTGGGAATCTAAATGGTATGCTGACAGAGGATACAAAGAAACCTTAAATGAAGACCTGCGCATCAGAAAATTCATTTCTAAGAAGTTGAAGGATGCCTCTGTTTCTACTGTTGAAATTGAACGTGCAGCTAACAGAATCAACGTTTCCATCAATACTTCAAAACCAGGTATGGTAATTGGTAAAGGTGGTTCTGAAGTTGAAGCTTTAAGAAGAGACCTAAATGCTTTGACTAAGAAACAAGTACATGTCAACATTGTTGAAATTAAGAAACCAGATCTTGATGCTAAATTAGTTGCTGACAGTATTGCCAGTCAACTTGAAGCTCGTATTGCTTTCAGACGTGCAATTCGTCAAGCTACTCAAAGAAGTATGCGTGCTGGTGCTAAGGGTATCAGAGTACAAACCTCTGGTCGTTTAAACGGTGCCGACATGGCAAGAAGAGAATGGCATACAGAAGGTCGTGTTCCATTACAAACTTTAAGAGCTGATATTGATTACGCTTGGGTAAATGCCTTCACTACTTATGGTGAAATTGGTGTTCAAGTTTGGATCAACCGCGGTGAAGTCTTGCCTACTAAGAACAAGAAGCCCGCAAAAGCAGTGAAGGGAGGAAATAAATAATGCCTTTAGTACCAAAACGAGTAAAACACCGTCGTGAATTCCGTGGTAAGATGCGTGGTGCTGCTAAAGGTGGTAGAACCATTGCCTTTGGTGAATATGGTTTAGAAGCCCTCGAATCTCACTGGATTACTAATCAACAAATTGAAGCTGCTCGTGTTGCGATGACTCGTTACATGAAGCGTGGTGGTAAAGTTTGGATCAGAATTTTCCCACAAAAGTCATACACTGCTAAAGGTGTAGGTGTACGTATGGGTTCTGGTAAAGGTGCACCAGCTGGTTGGGTAGCTGTAGTAAAAAGAGAAAAGATTATGTTTGAAATTGGTGGCGTTAGCGAAGCAACTGCTCGTGAAGCTTTACGTCTTGCTTCAACTAAGTTACCAATCAAATGTAAGTTTGTGACTAAAAGTTCGGAAGTAGGTGGCAATTCTAATGAAGGCTAAGGATATCAGAACACTAACCACTGATCAAATGTTAGAAAAGGAAAAGCAATACAAAGAAGAACTTTTCAACTTGCGTTTCCAACAAGCAACGGGTCAATTAGAAAATACCGCTCGCCTGAGTAAAGTCCGCAAGAATATCGCTAGAATTAAAACAATTCTTAGTGAAGAAGCATTGAAGAAAGATTAGTGGAAGGGAGTTATTAACTTGAGCGAATCAATCGAAAGAAATCATCGTCACGTATATCAAGGTCGTGTAGTTTCTGATAAGAATGACAAAACTATCACTGTTGTAGTTGATACTTACAAGAACCACCCTGTTTACAAGAAGCGTATTAGATATTCTAAGAAATACTATGCACAAGACGAAAATAATGAAGCTAAAGTTGGCGATACTGTTCGTATCATGGAAACTCGTCCATTATCTCGTACAAAGCGCTTTCGTTTAGTAGAAATTGTTAAGAAATCTGTTTAATTTTGCGGATTTAGTGAGGGGAGGATTATACAGTGATTCAAAATGAATCCCGTTTGAGAGTTGCTGATAACTCTGGTGCCAGAGAACTTTTAGTTATTAGAGTCTTAGGTGGATCAAAACGTAAGACCGGTAACATTGGTGATATCGTGGTAGCAGCTGTTAAACAAGCAACACCAGGTGGCGTTGTCAAAAAAGGTGACGTTGTTAAAGCAGTCATTGTTAGAACAAAATCAGGCGCACGCCGTGAAGATGGATCATACATCAAGTTTGATGAAAATGCCGGCGTAGTTATTAATGCAGATAAGAGCCCACGTGGTACTCGTATCTTTGGGCCTGTTGCACGTGAGTTACGTGAGCACGACTTTATGAAGATCGTCTCTCTTGCTCCTGAAGTCTTATAATTAAGTGAGGTGCACTGATGTTTGTTAAAACTGGTGACAAAGTAAAAGTTATTGCCGGAAAAGATAAAGGCAAAGAAGGTGTAGTTCTTTCTGTTAACGTTAAGAAGAACCGTGTGGTTGTTAAAGGCGTTAATACGATTAAGAAGCACGAAAAGCCTTCACAAAGCAATGCAAACGGTGGTGTAGTTGAATCAGAAGGTTCAATTCATGCATCAAACGTTAAAGTTATTGCTAAGGGTGAAAGCAAAAAAGAAGCAACTAATAAGTAGAAGGGAGGACACAAATGGCAAGTTATTTAGCTCAAGAATATAAAGAAAAGATTGTTCCTGCATTACAAGAAAAATTTGAATATGATTCTGTTATGCAAGTACCAAAAATTGAAAAAATCGTTTTGAACATGGGTGTTGGTGACGCAGTTTCCAACGCTAAGAACTTAGACGAAGCAGTTGAAGAATTAACTTTAATTTCTGGTCAAAAGCCTTTAGTTACTAAGGCAAAGAAGTCAATTGCTAACTTCCGTTTACGTGAAGGTATGTCAATTGGTGCTAAGGTTACACTTAGAGGCACTAGAATGTATGATTTCTTATACAAGTTAATCAACGTTTCACTTCCACGTGTTCGTGACTTCCGCGGTGTTTCAAGTCGTTCATTCGATGGTCGTGGTAACTACACTTTAGGTATCAAGGAACAATTGATTTTCCCAGAAATCGACTTTGATAAGGTTAACCGTACCAGAGGTTTAGATGTTGTTATCGTTACTACTGCCAATACTGACGAAGAGGCTCGTGAGCTTTTAGGTCAATTTGGTATGCCGTTTGCAAAATAATGGAGGACATTAATGGCTAAAACATCACAAAAAATTAGAAATCATCGTCCTGCTAAGTTTTCTTCACGTGAATATACACGTTGTGAGAGATGTGGTCGTCCACACTCAGTTTACCGTAAATTTGGCTTATGCCGTATTTGCTTGAAGGATTTAGCTCACAAAGGTCAAATCCCAGGTCTTAAAAAGGCTAGTTGGTAATACGGTTAGGAGGATAGCATAAATGGTCATGACAGATCCGATCGCAGATTACTTGACTAGAATTAGAAATGCCAACATGGCAAAGCATAGTTCAGTTGAAATTCCTGCATCAAATATTAAAAAATCTATTTCAGAAATTTTGAAACGCGAAGGTTTCATCCGTGATTACGAAGTTACTGATGACAATAAGCAAGGTGTTATCAAGGTTTTCTTGAAATACGGTCCAAACGGAGAACGTGTCATTTCAGGCTTAAAACGGATTTCTAAGCCAGGTCTTAGAAATTACGTTAGTGCTGAAAACTTACCTAAAGTTCTTAACGGCTTAGGTATTGCCATCGTTTCTACTTCTGCTGGTGTAATTACCGATAAAGAAGCTAGACAAAAAGGCGTTGGCGGCGAAGTTATTGCCTACGTTTGGTAATTCTGACAGAAAGGAGAACAATCAATGAGCCGTATAGGTTTAAAAACAATTGAAGTCCCAGACAGTGTCACTGTTACCAAGGAAGGTGACAATATTACTGTTAAGGGCCCAAAGGGTGAATTAACTAGATACTTCGATCCTAAAATTACTTTTAAGCAAGAAGATGGCAAGATCAATTTCTCACGTTCAAGTGAAAATGATAAAGCACTTCATGGTACTGAAAGAGCTAATTTAGCATCAATGGTTGAAGGTGTAGTTAACGGCTACAAGAAGACTTTGAAGTTAATCGGTGTTGGTTACCGTGCTACTACACAAGGCAACAAGTTAACTTTGAATGTTGGCTACTCTCACCCAGTTGAAATGACTGCACCTGAAGGTGTTTCCGTAAACGCTACTTCAAACACTGATATTGAAGTAGAAGGAATTTCTAAGCAAAATGTTGGACAATTTGCTGCTGAAATTCGCGATGTACGTCCACCAGAACCTTACAAGGGTAAAGGTATTCGTTATGTTGACGAATATGTACGTCGTAAGGAAGGTAAGACAGGTAAATAATAAATAAATTTTTGAGGTGAAATTGTGATTTCAAAACCAGACAAAAACAAATTGCGCTTAAAGCGTCATAAACGTATTCGTAGCAAGATCTCTGGTACTGCTGAGCGCCCACGCTTAAGTGTTTTCCGTTCAAACAAGAACATCTACGCTCAATTAATTGATGATGTAGAGGGTGTCACGCTAGCAAGTGCCTCAACTTTGGATGAATCTGTTAAGGGTTCAACTAAGGTAGAACAAGCTCAAGCTGTTGGTAAAGCTATTGCTGAAGCAGCTAAAGCTAAGAATATTTCAAACATTGTGTTTGATAGAAGTGGTTACTTATACCACGGCCGTATTTCAGCTTTGGCAGATGCCGCTCGTGAAAACGGATTAGATTTCTAGGGAAGGAGAATAATACATGGCAAACCGCAACGATTCTCGTAATAATCGTAGAAATAAGGACGACATTGAAGATCAGTTAGTAGCAATTAATCGTGTCACCAAGGTTGTCAAGGGTGGTCAACGCATGAGATTTGCTGCCCTAGTAGTTGTTGGCGACAAAAAAGGTCGTGTAGGCTTTGGTACTGGTAAAGCTCAAGAAGTTCCAGAAGCAATCCGTAAGGCCGTTGAAGCTGGTAAGAAGAACATGATCAATGTTCCTAAGGTTGGTACTACCATTCCTCACGAAGTAATTGGTCACTATGGTTCAGGTAGTATTTTATTTAAGCCTGCTCCAGCTGGTTCAGGTATTGCTGCCGGTGGTGCCGTTCGTATCGTTATGGATATGGCTGGTATTGCTGATGTTACTTCTAAGTCACTTGGTTCAAACACACCAATCAATGTTGTTCGCGCAGCAATTGATGGCTTGAAAAAGCTTAGAACAAGTGAAGAAGTTGAAAAGCTTCGCCACGCAGATTTAGATTAGGGAGACTATAAATGACTGAATTAAAAGTTACTTTAATTAGAAGTGTTGCGCACCGTCTACCTAACCAAAAGAAAGTTGTTAAGGCTCTTGGCTTAGGTAGAATCAGCAGTACTGTTGTTCTACCAGACAACGCTGCTACTCGTGGTGCATTAATGAAAATTGCCCACTTAATTTCTGTTGAAGAAGTTAATAAATAATTATTGAGGAGGTGCCAAATTAATGAAGCTTAATGAATTACATGCCTCTGCTGGTTCACGCTCAACTAGAAAACGTGTTGGACGCGGTACTTCAAGTGGTTTCGGTAAGACTTCTGGTCGTGGACAAAAGGGTCAATTATCCCGTCAAGGCGGCCATACTCGTTTAGGTTTTGAAGGTGGACAAATGCCATTATTCAGAACTATGCCTAAGCGTGGATTTAAGAACGTTAACCGTAAAGAATATGCAATTGTTAATTTAGACGACTTAAACAAATTCGAAGATAACAGTGAAGTAACTGTCGCTAGTTTGAAAGAAAACGGTTTGGTAAAGAAAGAATTATCAGGCGTTAAATTACTTGCTAAAGGCGAATTAAAAGTTAAATTAAACGTAAAGGTTAACAAAGTTTCTGCCGCTGCTAAGAAAGCAGTCGAGGCTGCTGGCGGATCTGTTGAGGTGATCTAATGTTTTCGACCTTGAAGAACGCTTTTAAGGATAAAGAAATTCGAAATAAAATTTATTTTACGCTCTTTATTCTCCTGTTGTATCGCATAGGAGCTAACATTACAGTTCCGGGTGTAAATGCAAAAGCGATCACTCAAGTAGCACAAACTGGTTTGGTTCCCATGCTAGATACTGTTTCTGGTGGTGGGTTAGATAATTATTCGATTTTTTCACTGGGTGTTTCTCCTTATATTACTGCACAAATTGTTATTCAGTTGTTGCAGATGGATATTGTTCCTACATTAGTAGAGTGGGGAAAACAAGGTGAAGTAGGTCGGCGTAAAACTAATCAAGTTACGAGATGGTTGTCATTAGCAGTTGCTTTTGTTCAAAGTATCGGTATTACACTTGGGTTTAACGCTTTAACACAGATGGGACTTGTAAAGTCTCAATCGTGGCAGACTTATATTGAAATTGCTGTTATTATGACAGCTGGAACAATGTTACTGACTTGGCTTGGTGATGAAATCACCGATAAAGGACTTGGTAATGGTGTTTCTGTAATTATCTTTGCTGGTATTATTGCTCGTCTTCCACGAGGTCTATATCAGATTTTTAAGGAAGATATTATTAATAATAATGCGAGTGATCGAATTCAAGGGATTGTGTTCTTCATCGCGATTATCATTGCAATTCTCGTCGTAACACAATTAGTTACGTGGGTTGAACAGGCGGATCGTCGGATTCCAATTCAATATACAAAGAGAGCAACTGTAAGTGGCTCAGAAAGCTTTTTGCCATTAAAAGTTAATGTTTCAGGTGTTATTCCGGTAATTTTCGCAAGTTCGTTTATTATCACGCCAGCAACAATTTTAATGGTCTTTCAAAAGTCCCAAGGCGATCAACAATGGTACAAGATAATGACCAGCGTGTTTAGTATGCAGACTACACCAGGAGTTATAATTTATACACTTTTGATTATTTTGTTTACTTTCTTCTATGCTTTTGTTCAGGTTAATCCTGAGAAGCTCTCGAAGAATTTGCAAAAGCAAGGTGCTTATATTCCTAGTGTGTGGCCAGGAAAGGATACACAAGATTACGTTTCGAAGTTGTTAATTAGATTATCAACTGTGGGATCTGTTTTCTTAGGTTTGGTTGCTTTACTGCCACAGCTTGCTACTAATTTTTGGGATTTACCAAGTTCAATTGGATTAGGCGGAACAAGTCTTTTAATTGTTATTGGGGTTGTCCTTGAATTATCACGTCAGATTAACGGTTTGTTAATGAAGCGTGAATATGTAGGATTCATCAGATAGGAAATAGATAAATGATTAACTTAATTCTTTTAGGTTTGCCTGGTGCTGGCAAAGGTACAGTGTCTGAGCAAATTGTTGATAAATATCACCTAACTCATATTTCAACTGGGGATATGTTTAGGGAAGCAATGGCTAATGAAACCAAAGTTGGTCTTGAAGCCAAAAGTTATATCGACAAGGGCGATTTGGTACCCGATGAAGTTACTGCTAAATTAGTTGAAGAGCGTTTAGCTCAACCTGATATTAAAGAAGGCTATATTTTAGATGGTTTTCCAAGGACAACTGTTCAAGCAGAATTGTTAGAAGGTATTACTAAACGCCTTAATAAACCTTTGACTAGTGTAATTTCGCTTGAAGTTAAAGAACAAACTTTAATCGATCGCTTGTCAGCCCGCTTTATGTGTAAAAATTGTGGTGCTACTTACAATAAGATTACTAAGATGCCTAAAGAAAAAGGTATCTGTGATCGTTGTGGTAGCCATGACTTTTATCAACGTGAAGATGACAAGCCTGAAGTAGTCAAGAATCGTTTAGAAGTTAACGAAAAGATGAATGCACCTTTGAAAGACTTTTACCAAAATAAAGGTTTGTTGACTGTTATTGATGGTGAACAAACTCCTGAGAAAGTTTTTGAAAGTGTTGATGCGGTACTAAGTAAATAGCAATAACTTGTTTATTTGCTGTTCCGTGTTATAATTTCAAAGTATGACTGTTTAATTGCGGAGGAACGACTTTGGCAAAAGATGATGTCATTGAAGTAAAAGGTAAAGTTGTAGATACTTTGCCTAATGCTATGTTTAAAGTTGAATTGGAAAATGGAGCTGTGATTTTAGCACATGTTTCCGGCAAGATTAGAATGCACTACATTCGTATTTTGCCTGGCGACCGTGTTACTGTGGAACTTTCTCCTTACGATTTAACAAAAGGTAGAATTACGTATCGGTTTATAAAGTAATAACGGGGGTAAACATGAAGGTTAGACCATCTGTTAAACCAATGTGTGAACATTGTAAGATTATTAAAAGACATGGCCGTGTGATGGTTATTTGTTCTGCAAATCCTAAGCACAAGCAACGTCAAGGTTAAAAATAAAATAGGAGGTGCAATTTATGGCACGTATTGCTGGTGTTGACTTACCAAGAGATAAAAGAATAGTTGTTGCTTTAACATATATTTATGGTATTGGTGAGCCTACAGCTCAAAAAATTTGTGCGGATGCTGGCGTTTCTGAAGACATACGTTCAAAAGATTTGACTCCAGACGATCAAGAAAAGCTTCGCGCAGAAGTTGATAAATACCGTGTTGAAGGTGACTTGCGTAGACAAGTTAGCATGAATATCAAACGGTTAATTGATATCGGTTCTTACCGTGGTATGCGTCACCGCCGTGGACTTCCAGTTCGTGGTCAAAATACCAAGAATAATGCCCGTACTCGTAAGGGTAGTAAGAAGAATAAATAAAATTTATAAGGAGGTTTATTGATGCCTAAAACAGCACGTAAGCGTCGTGTGAAGAAGCACGTTGAAAAAGGCGTTGCTCATATTCATTCTACGTTTAATAATACTTTAGTCATGATTACTGACGTTCAAGGTAATGCAGTTGCTTGGTCTTCAGCCGGTGCATTGGGCTTTAAGGGTAGCCGTAAGTCTACTCCGTTTGCAGCTCAAATGGCAGCTGAAGCAGCAGCTAAGAGTGCAATGGATCAAGGTATGAAACATGTAGAAGTTTCTGTCAAAGGTCCTGGTTCTGGTCGTGAATCAGCAATTAGATCATTACAAGCTACTGGTCTTGAAATTACTGCAATTCGTGATGTTACTCCAGTTCCCCACAATGGTTCTAGACCACCAAAACGTCGTCGTGTATAATTTTTTTCTTAATGAAGGACGTTGCGTTTTGAAAGGGGCCTAGTAATGATTGAATTTGAAAAACCAAATATTACCGTTGTTGACCAAGAGAAGTCTTACGGTAAATTTGTTATTGAACCACTTGAACGAGGCTTTGGTACTACTTTAGGTAATTCATTACGTAGAGTTTTACTAACATCTATTCCAGGTACAGGACTTGTTTATGTTCAAATTGATGGTGTCTTACATGAATTCTCAACAGTTCCTGGTGTTAGAGAAGATGTAGTAAAAATGATTCTTAACTTGAAAAAGCTTGAGTTAAAATCATTTTCTGATGAACAAAAATTAATTGAATTGGATGTTGAAGGTCCAGCTACTGTAACTGCTGATGACCTCAAAGTTGACGCTGATGTTCAAATTCTAAATCCTGATCAATATATTTGTACCATCGCTGACGGTGGCCACTTGCACATGCAAATTGCTGTCAAGAACGGTCGCGGTTATGTTGCAGCAAGTGACAACAAGAGTGAAGATATGCCAATTGGTGTTATTCCTGTCGATTCTCTTTTTTCACCAATTAAAAAAGTTAATTACCAGGTTGAATCAACTCGTGTTGGTAAAAGAGATGATTTTGACAAGCTCACTTTAGAGATTTGGACTGATGGTTCAATCAAGCCTAATGACGCCCTTAGTTTTGCTGCTAAGATTTTAGTAGCGCACTTTAAAGTGTTTGAAACTGCTGATGCAAATACCAAATTTGACGATGTTATGATCGAAAAAGAAGATGATACTGCAGAAAAGAAACTTGAGATGACAATCGAAGAGCTTGACCTTTCTGTACGTTCATACAATTGTCTGAAGCGTGCTGGTATCAACACTCTGCAAGAGTTAACAGATAAGACTGAAGCAGATATGATGCGTGTACGTAATTTGGGACGGAAATCATTGGAAGAAGTTAAAAACAAATTAGCTGACTTGGGACTTTCACTTCGTCAAGAAGATTAATAAATAAAGGAGGTAAACTGATGCCATACCGTAAATTAGGTTGGGATAGTGCACATAGAAAAGCAATGTTGCGCGAAATGACAACTCAATTGTTCATGAAAGAACGCATTGTTACTACTGAAACCCGTGCAAAAGAAATTCGCAAAACTGCCGAAAAGATGATTACTTTAGGTAAGCGTGGCGATTTAGCCGCTAGAAGAAAGGCTGCTGCTTTTGTACGTGATGAAGTTGCAGATATCCATGAAGAAGGCGATGCAGTTGTTGTTAAATCAGCATTGCAAAAACTTTTCAGTGATATTGCACCTCGTTACAAAGATCGTAATGGTGGTTACACCAGAATTATGAAGTTAGCCAAAGCTCGTAAGGGTGACGGCGCTCCAATGGTTATTCTTGAATTAGTTTAATTTAAGATAATCAAAACTTAATAGCTATTAAGAATTATCCATGAAAGTGAGAATAAGCGCCAAGATGATGACGAAAGTTTAGTCTAGCTTAGATAATGTAAATTATCCCTCTTCATGGGTGATTTTTTTTGCCTTTTTTTTGGTATAATCATGTTAGGCTTTTTAGGATGGAGAAAAAATGGCAACAGATAATATTATAAAAATCAAAAATGTAACTTTCACATATCCAGATACAAAACAGCCAGCTATCGATAATATTAGTTTTAATATTAAAAGAGGAACATGGACAGCAATTATTGGTCATAATGGTAGTGGTAAATCAACGATTATTCGTTTAATTAATGGTTTGCTTGTTCCTGATAATCCTGAAGAAGCTAGTATTGAGGTTGATGGTGTCGAGCTTAATAACGATAGTGTATGGGATATTAGAAATAAAGTTGGTATTGTTTTCCAAAATCCTGATAATCAATTTGTAGGTGCAACCGTTGCAGACGATGTAGCTTTTGGCCTTGAGAATCGTGGTGTACCCCGCGAAGAAATGCTTAAAATTGTTCCTGAGGCAATTAATGCGGTGGGTATGGCTGATTATACTAATTCTGAGCCGTCTAGTCTCTCAGGCGGTCAAAAGCAGCGTGTGGCAATTGCTGGTATTATTGCAATTAAACCCAAAATTATTATTTTGGATGAAGCAACTTCAATGCTTGATCCCGAGGGTCGCAATAAAATTTTGCAAATTGTCCATCAAATGAAAAAGGAATATGATTTAACCGTTATATCAATTACGCATGATATTGATGAGGCTAGTTTAGCGGACCAAGTAATTGTCATGAATGATGGAAAATTAATTGACCAAGGTTCCAGCAGTGAGATTTTTAGTCAAACCACACTTCTTAAAAAATTAGGGTTAGACGTACCATTTTTTGAGCAAATTAAAGATATGCTTTTGGAACGGAATATTAATATTCCTAAAACTGTAAATTCAGAAAAAGAGTTGATTAATTTTTTATGTCAATTAAATTCAAACAAGTAAGTTATATTTACGCGCCAGATTCGCCACTTGAAAAAAAGGGTCTGGATGATGTGAACTTTGAAATTCAAGATGGTAGTTTTACGGCAATCATTGGTCATACTGGTAGTGGCAAGTCGACTTTAATGCAGCATTTTAATGCGCTATTAAAACCAACTAGTGGTCAAATTGAGATTGCTGGTACAACGATTACACCGGAAACTTCAAACAAAAACTTAAAGCAGTTACGCCGGCATGTCAGTTTAGTTTTCCAGTTTCCTGAAGCACAGCTTTTTGAAAGCACAGTACTAAATGATATTGCTTTTGGTCCGAAAAATTTTGGTTATAGTGAAGAAGAGGCAAAAAGAGTTGCTCATAATTGGCTGAAAAAGGTTGGCCTACCAGAAGATATTGCAGATAAGTCACCGTTTGAGCTTTCTGGTGGACAAATGAGAAGGGTAGCTATTGCAGGTGTCTTAGCTTATGAGCCGGAAATTCTGTGTCTTGATGAACCTGCTGCGGGGCTTGATCCACACGCACGTAAGCAAATGATGAATTTATTTGCAGAATATCAAAAAGCAGGCCATACAGTAATTTTGGTAACCCATAATATGGATGATGTGGCAAATTATGCCGATGATGTCTTAGTAATGGAACATGGGCAAATGATTAAGCATGATAAGCCTCAGGTGATTTTTAATGATCGTTCTTGGTTGCAACAGCATTATCTGGATGAACCACAGGCATCGTTATTTGCTTCTAAATTAACGGGATTTGAGTTTTCAACTCCGCCATTAACAGCTCAAACGCTAGTTCAAGGAATTGAAAAAAATTTAAAGGAGTGAGTCTGTGAGTAAAATTTTAATTGGCCGATATGTACCGGGAAATTCACTTGTTTATAAGATGGATCCGCGGGGTAAATTACTTGCAACCATCTTTTTTATTTTAATTATTTTCTTAGCTAATAATCCGCTGACTTATGCGATTGTCACCGTATTTAGCTTTATTGCGGTAGCAGCAACTGGATTAAGGGCAAAAGTCTTTTGGGATGGCGTTAGACCATTAGTTTGGTTAATCTTCTTTACATCACTGCTGCAGCTGTTATTCACTGTTGGTGGTAAAGTTTATTGGCAGTGGACCATCTTTGCGATAACTAGCTATGGTATTGAAAACGCAATTTACATTTTCATTCGATTTACAGTCATTATTTTAATTTCAACAGTTATGACGGTAACAACAATGCCGCTTGAAATTGCGGATGCAATGGAGTGGCTATTAACGCCGCTTAAATTAATTAAGGTTCCAGTTGATAAAATTGCGTTGGTCATGTCGATTGCATTGCGCTTTGTACCAACCTTATTTGATGAAACTGTTAAAATTATGAACGCACAGCGGTCACGTGGCGCTGACTTTAATAACGGTGGACTTATTACGCGAGCTAAAGCAATTACACCATTGCTGGTTCCTCTATTTATCAATTCTTTAGAAACTGCAGTAGACTTGTCAACGGCGATGGAATCCCGCGGTTATCGCGATGATAATGGACGAACCCGTTATCGCATACTGCAGTGGTCAAAGTTTGATTTGTTAGACTTAGGTTATTTTGCAATTTTAATTGCGTTGTTAGTAATTTTTAGGACACATTAATGATTACAAGATATAAAATGACACTTGCGTATGATGGCCATTTATTTCATGGCTTTCAATCGCAGCCGCATCAACGTACTGTTCAGGGAACAATTGAAGCTGCACTGACTAAAATGACTAAGGGTAAAAAAATAATCGTTGAAGGATCAGGGAGAACTGATGCGGGGGTACATGCTGTAGGTCAGGTAATCCACTTTGATTACCCGGGAAATACTATTCCTCCAGAAAGAATGATTTGTGCACTCAACTCGATCATGCCTTTAGATATTGTCTTTAAAGAATGTGAAATCGTTGATGAACACTTTCATGTCCGTTATAGCGCTAAAGGAAAATGGTATCGGTATCGGGCAAGTCTTGATCGCTTTGTTGATCCATTCAAGCGTTTTTACACTGGCCACTATCCTTATCCGGTCGATATTAAAAGGATGCAGCTGGCTGCTCGCGACTTGATTGGTACCCATGATTTTACAAGCTTTGCTGCTAGCGGCGGTCAAATTAAAAACAAAGTAAGAACAATGTATTATGTTAATATCGTTCAGGATAAAGAAGCAAACGAAATTGTTTTTGACTTTATTTGCTCGGGCTTTTTATATAACATGGTGCGAATTTTAGTTGCTACTCTGCTAGAAATCGGCAATGGTAAACGACCGCTCGATGATATTCCCCGGGTAATAAAAGCAAAAGATCGAGAACAGGTGAGAGAAACCGCACAGGCAAGTGGATTGTTTCTTTATCATGTCTTTTATGAGGATTTACCAAAAAAATATCGGCAAGACGTTGATTAATATTGACAATTTAATAAAAAGGACGTATTCTAGAACAGTATGTTTGTCCATGATAGGCCCCGGCAACTTATTGTTTTCAAACAACGTATAAACGGAGGAATTTACATTGCGTACTACACAATTAGCAAAACCTAATGAAATTGAACGTAAGTGGTATGTTATTGACGCAACAGATGTATCTTTAGGTCGTCTGTCTACTGCAGTAGCCACTATTTTAAGAGGTAAGAATAAGCCTCAATACACACCAAATGTTGACACTGGTGACAACGTTATTATTATTAACGCTGCTAAACTTAAGTTAACTGGTAAAAAGGCTACTGACAAGATTTATTACCACCACTCTGGTTGGCGTGGCGGAATCAAGGCTGTTCCAGCTGGTGATTTGCTTGCCAATAACCCAGTTAGATTAGTTGAATTGTCAGTTAAGGGTATGCTTCCAAAGAACACTCTTGGTCACCAAGAATTCATGAAGATGCATGTTTATGCTGATGCTGATCACAAGCATGAAGCACAAAAGCCTGAAGAATTAGACATTAATAAATTAATCTAGGAGGTTAAATAAATGGCACAACAAGTTGCATATGCAGGTACTGGTCGTCGTAAGGACGCAGTTGCGCGTGTACGTTTAGTACCAGGCACTGGTAAGATTACTGTTAACAACAAAGATGTTGATCAATACATTCCATTCCCTAACTTAGTTAAGGATTTGAAGCAACCATTGACTTTGACTGAGACTGATGGTCAATACGACGTTAAAGTTAACGTTAATGGTGGTGGCTTCTCAGGTCAAGCTGGTGCAATCCGTCTTGGTGTTGCACGTGCTCTTCTTGAAGTTGACCCAGATTTCCGTGGTCCTTTGAAGAAGGCTGGTTTCTTAACCCGTGACCCTAGAATGGTTGAAAGAAAGAAGCCAGGTTTGAAGAAAGCCCGCAAAGCTTCACAATTCTCAAAACGTTAATTTTGGATTTACGTTTATCAAAAAAGGTATCTCAATCGAGATATCTTTTTTTGTTTAAATTAAAAAGATACTGTTACCTTTGCAAAAGTTAGAGTAAAATTAACTTGGTTTTTGTTTATACAAGGAAAAGCAAATAAAGATGCTATGAAAAGGAGGTATTATGAAACAGATAGTTGCAGGTATATTGGCAAATGTTGATGCGGGCAAGACAACTTTATCTGAAGCACTGCTTTATCAAACGGGAACAATTAGAAAATTAGGGCGTGTCGATAATGGTAATGTCTTTTTAGATTCAGATCAGTTAGAAAAAAGGCGCGGCATTACCATTTTTTCTCATCAGGCAAACTTAGAATATCAAGACTTAAAGATAACATTGCTTGATACACCGGGGCACGTTGACTTTTTAGCGCAAACAGAGGGTGTACTAAGTGTATTAGATTATGCGATTTTGGTGATTTCTGCTACTGCTGGTGTACAAAGTCAAACAAGAAAATTGTGGCAACTGCTCCAGCAGTATCAAGTGCCGACTTTTATTTTTATTAATAAAATGGATGCTAGCCAATCACAAGCAGCAGCAATAATCGCTCAATTGCAAAAAGACTTGGCAGCTGGCTGCGTCGATTTTGAATTAGAAAACGCACAACTATCTGCTGGGGCTCAGGAGCAAATTGCTGTTCAAGATGAGGATGTTTTAACTGATTATTTGTCCACAGGCACTGTCACCGATGCAACTATTCGGCAGATGATTAAAAAAAGACAAGTTTTTCCTTGCTATTTTGGTTCTGCATTAAAATTGCAGGGAATCAAAGAATTACTTTCTGGAATTGCGTTTTGGAGTGAAAATTACCAGTCGAGTGCTTCAGACTTTGGTGCACGAGTATTTAAAATTTCCCACGATGCCAAAGGTGAACGGCTAACATGGTTGCGAGTAATGAGTGGCAGTCTACAACCAAAGCAAGTTTTGTTAACTGATCAAAAAATTAACCAATTAAGAATTTATCAGGGTGACAAATTTACTACTAAACAAGAAGTTACAGCAGGACAAATTTGTACTATACCCAATTTAAGCGAGACTTATCAAGGACAAGGGTTGGGAGTTGAAGTAGACAGTCAGGATTCACAAGTTCAGCCAGTGTTGACCTACGTTGCTGATATTAAGGATAATGATCCGCATACTTGTTTAACGGCTCTAAAAGAATTAGAGGATGAAGACCCGCAGCTTCACGTTGTTTGGAATGAGCATGGCCAAAATATTAGTGTGCGCATTATGGGCGAAGTTCAACTGGAAGTTTTACAGCAATTGCTGCAGGAAAGATATAATCTTCAAATCAAATTTGGTACAGGAAAGATTTTATATAAAGAGACTGTCACCGATTCGGTTGAAGGTGCTGGGCACTTTGAACCACTGCGTCACTATGCGGAAACTCACGTGGTGCTTGAACCAGCCCAGCCTGGTAGTGGCCTAATCATTGTCAATGATTGTCCTAATGAAGTTTTAGCTCCAAATTGGCAAAAGCAGGTGATGTTTGACTTACGAAATAAGGAACATTTGGGTGTCTTAATTGGTGCCCCCATTACCGATATGAAAATCCGTTTTGTTAGTGGACATTATAATTATAAGCACACGCAAGGCGGGGACTTTCGCAAGGCTACTTGGCGAGCTGTACGTCAAGGCTTGATGCTGCTTAAAGCCAAGGAAAAATGTCAATTACTTGAGCCGTGGTATAATTTTCGCTTGGAGATTGCTTCAGCGCAAATTGGTCGGGCAATTAGTGATATTCAGCAAATGAAGGGCACCTTTAATGAGCCAGAATTGGGTACCAATGATGACGTTGAGATTTTGACGGGGTCTGCGCCAGTTAAGCAAATGCAAAATTATGCTAAGGTAGTACGAAATTATACTCATGGTCAGGGCAGCTTGGAATGCACCTTTGGTTGCTACCATCCCTGTCAAAATGCAGCCGAAATTATTGAGGAATATGATTATTCCCCAACTCATGATTTAGCTAATACACCGGATTCCGTTTTTGTACCAAATGAAATTGCGACGAGAGTGCCATGGGATGAGGTTCCCAAATGGGCCCATGTGCCGTATCAAAATAAGTATAAATTTGGTGGCTATCACGCTTAAAAAGAACCTATTGATTTGATAATCAATAGGTTCTTTTTAGTTAAGATATTTAATTAAACAAAATTTATGAATTTCAAAAGCCAGGCCACAGACAAGATAAATAACCCAAAGGCTGCCCCATAAGTCATTATCATATAGAGAGGCACCACAATAAATTACAGTTGCTGCCATAAAATAAATTTTCTGCAGTTCCCTGAGATTTAGGTATTTAGGCTTAGTTTGATTATTTGTTTGCTTTTCATTACCAACTAAATAATCAATTGATACAGCATACAACTGGCTTAACTGCTTTAATTTTTCTAGATCAGGAACTGCATCCCCAGTCTCCCATTTGGAAACAGATTGTCTGGAAACTTCCATTTTGGTTGCTAATTGTTCTTGTGACCAGTGATTAGCAATTCTTTGCTCTCTAAGGTGCTCACTTAAAATGCTCATAACTTCCTCCTGTTATTTTAATATTGACTAAAGTATAGCGTATTGCAAAGTTGCTTTCTACAAACTGACGGTTAATTTTCGTCAACTACTGGTTGCTATTCTTGATTTAGCAGCTTTTTTAATTGATCCAAAAAGATTTGGGCAGCGCGAGATAGGACCGAAGTTTTTGACCAGATTAAACTGGCATGAATGCTTAGTTCTGGCTCAAGTGGAATAAAGATTAAGTTAGTTTGAGCTAAATTGATGATACCGTCAAGGCAAAGCACATCCCCAACACCGTGTTGTGCCAAAATTGCCGCATTGTTGAGCAAATTATATTTGGCAACGGTTTGAAACTTAAGGTCACTTTGACCTAGCCAGTTAGTTAACAGTGTCTGACTGGTGTGACGTTGCGGCAGAATTACTGGCTTGCCGATTAAATCAGCAACTTGAATTTTAGCTTTAGTAGCTAGAATTGAATCGTTTCTGGTTAGTAGACCCCATTTTGTAACCCCTGGAAGTGTTAAGAAGTTATAATTGGTTTTATTGAAAGGCTCAAGAACAAAACCGAAATCAAACACACCGTTTTGCATTTTGCGTTGTACCTCACTGGCATCGCAACTATGTAAGTTGACAATGACATTCGGTGCCACTTGCTTCAATTGGTTAATGGCATCTGCAATTGTGCTGAGCATTGGTGCCTCCGAGCAGCCGATAAAAATACTGCCGCTAATTTCGGCATTTTTACCGATATTTGTTTTTGTCTTATCAGCTAACGTTAAAATTTGCCTAGCTTGATTGGCAAGATACTCGCCATCAGTTGTCAGCTTAATGGTTCTGGTGCCACGCTCAAATAATCTGACTCCGAGCTCTTGCTCAAGTTCGTGAATTTGCCGTGAAATTGTGGGCTGTGAAATATGCAGCTTGGCTGCAGCACGAGAGATGTTTTGTTCGTTAACGACCGCTAAAAAATAGCGTAAGACTCTAAGTTCCATTGTGTTCCTTTGATTGAAATAAGTTAGTTATGGTAATAATTTTAGAATAAGTATAAAACTTTGGGGAAGTAAAATAATGAAAAAGAAAAATTGGTTTTGGCTTGGAATAAGTATAATTATTTTGCTTAGTATTGGTATCGTCTGTTGGCATGCGGTTAATGGTCGTAATAGTTATCCGGCTAATACTAATCAGGTTGGTCAAGTTATGGATCACTCAGACAGCACGCCGACAATTTATCTGCATGGCTGGGGTGCCAGCGGCAAATCGACAGACAGTATGATTGCGTATGCTGAAAAGCATAACAATGCACATCAGGTACTGACTGCCAAAGTTAAGCGTGATGGTACGATTATACTGCGGGGAACTTGGCCAAAAGGCATAGCACACCCGATAATTCAGCTGGTGTTTGCTGACAATAAAAATGGCAATTATTACTTAACGCGCGAATGGTTTTATCACCTTATCGTCTTATTGCAGAAAAAATACCGCATCAAGCACTACAACACAGTAGCACATTCGATGGGTAACTTAACGACAATGTTTTACCAAGTGAAGTATGGCAGTAATTCTAAATTGCCTAAGTTAAGAAAGCAGGTTAATCTTGGCGGTCATTTTGATGGCATCGTGGGGATGGACGACAAGATAAATCATAATTATTTATTATCTAGTGGGCGTCCTAAATATCTCAATGCATCATACCGTTATTTATTAAAATATCGGCAAAATTATCCTAGTGGTGTGCAAGTCTTAAATGTTTTTGGCAATAAAGGTGATGGTACCAATTCTGATGGGGATGTTAGCGTTGTTTCGGCTCGTTCGCTGCGATATTTGTTGCGCGGGAAAGTAAGCAGTTATCGCGAAATTGAAGTTAAGGGAGCTGGCGGTCAGCACAGTCAACTTCACGAAAATCCCAAGGTTGACCAAGCTATCGGCCGATTTTTATGGTGAAGTGCTAGCTATGCCTAATTGCTATAATATCCTATGTTAAATAAGTATTAGACATAAGTTGCTCTGAATAATTATAATAATTACAAAAAATCAAAGGAGAGCAGCTATGGAATATGCTAATTTAGGTAAAACGACCATTAAGATTTCTAAATTATGTGTTGGTGGCATGAGTTTTGGTCAAGCTGGGACAATGCATGATTGGACGTTAAATCCAAGTGATACTGAGAAGGTTGTCGCCCATGCATTAGATTTAGGAATTAACTTTTTTGATACAGCTAACAGTTATTCTGCGGGTACCGGCGAGGAATATTTAGGAAAAGCACTGAAAAACTGCACTACCAGAGATAAGGTAGTGATTGCTTCTAAGGTTTATTTCAATCCTGGCCGCCTATCACGTAAAGCGATTGAACGTGAAATTGACGGTACTTTAGAGCGACTAGGAACGGATTATTTGGATTTATACATGATTCACCGGTTTGATTATGATACGCCGATTGAGGAGACAATGTCTGCTCTAAACGATTTGGTTAAGGCCGGAAAAGTTAGGGCGCTTGGTGCATCAGCGATGTATGCCTATCAGTTTTACAATATGCAACTAGCTGCGCGGGATCATGGCTGGACCCAGTTTTCAGCAATGGAAAATCACTATAACTTGCTTTATCGAGAAGATGAGCATGAATTGATCCCGCTTTGTCGCCAAATGGGCGTCACATTGATGCCGTATAGTCCCTTAGCTGCTGGTCGACTTGCTCGTCCTAATTGGGATGCCGATACTTTGCGCAGTAAAACTGACCGGGTAGCACGTGGTAAGTATGACCATACGAAGAAATATGATGTGCAGATTACTAAGCGAGTTAACGAATTAGCACAAAAATATCAGGTGAAGATGTCGCAAATTGCGTTAGCATGGTTATGGTCTAAGGGTATAACAGCACCAATTATCGGGGCAACCAAAATTAGCCATTTTGATGATGCAGTAAATGCGCTTTCTGTTAAACTAACTAATGAAGATATTGCTTACATTGAGCAGCCATATTTTCCGCATAAAATTGTTGGTGCGATTGATGAAAATCCACCAGCAGGGACAGTATTATTAAATGAGGATTCAAAATGAAAGAACTATATTTGATGCGGCACAGTCAGACATTATTTAACCAATTACACAGAATTCAGGGGTGGTCAGATTCGCCGTTAACCCAGCAGGGAATTAAAGATGCACAAGAAGTCGGGCAATACTTTAAGTCGCATCAAATCACCTTTGACCACGCTTATTCGTCAACGCAGGAGCGGGCCTGTGACACGCTGGAGAATATTACGGATCAGCCATATACCAGATTAAAGGGCTTGAAGGAATGGAATTTTGGCGTCTTTGAAGGGCAAAGCGAGCAGCTTAATCCCCATAATGACAGTAGCCGGCATTCATACGGTGACTTCTTTCTGCAATTTGGCGGCGAGTCAGATATTGAAGTACAGGGGCGAATGAATAGCACTCTGACATCGATCATGGAGCAGCCAGATGCGCACCACGTTCTAGCAGTTAGTCATGGTGGAGCATGTTTCATGTTTTTGCAAAAGTGGCTGCCTTATGATGAAATTAAGCAGCGAGTAACCAACTTCCATAATTGTTGCATTCTCAAGTTTACTTATGAAGATGGTAAGTTTAACTTTGTTGAGGCAATTAATGTTAAAAAGCAATAATCTTATCGGTGCGTAACAATCAAATTAAATTGGCGTTAACCCAGAATACACAAAAACCACTGCTAAATTTAGTAGTGGTTTTGTATTATTATAAACTATCTTGAATGTGGTCGCCAAGATACTCGTAAAGCATGCCTTGCTTTAATGCTGTAGTATCAATTCCAAGTGCTTCAGCAATTGCATAAGCAAAAGCCCAAGCTGTTGCTGGTCCTCGGCTAGTAATTACTCGTTGATCAGAATCCGTAACTGTAATGTCTTCTTTAAAGTTACCACTTGGTGCATCATGCTTAGTTTGAGTATCAAATCCAGGATAACAGGTATAGTTCACGTCATTTAACACGCCATAGCGAGCCAAGGCAATTGGTGCTGCACACATGGCAGCATCCCACTGTTGATTTTCGTGGCGCTGCACCATTAAAGACTTCAATAGCTGGTTGTCGCGCAAATTTTCGGCGCCAGTTTTACCACCCGGAAAAGCTACTAAATCATAATCAAGCAAACTTTCATCGACGATTTTGTCACAAGTTAACTTAATATTGTGATCGCCAAGTACATCCTTGCTAGTTAATCCTACCATGTCGGCTTGCACACCTAAGCGACGTAGAACGTCAATCACGCTCAAGCCTTCAACTTCTTCGCAACCATCAGCGAAGACTACCGCAACTTTAGTCATCTTTTATACCTCACAATCTGTTACTTTTATTATAAACTAGCTGAGCTGAAGGTAAAATAATAAATCGCTTAACTTGTTCAGGTGCAGTGTGGGATGCGGGGTAATCGGAATTTTGCTTTTTTTAGGTGCCAGCCATAGTGATTGCAGGTTGGCATTTTCAGCACCTTGAATTTCCTCGGTGAGGTTGGTACCGATAACTAGACTGGTTGCCGGGTTAAAGTCGTTGTGCTCCTGAAAAATAGGTACAAACACATTTTTATTAGGCAGTTTGACAGCGGAATTTTCTGGAAAGTAAACGGCAGAAAAATAATTGAGCAGTTCACTTTCTGCTAGTCGGGGTGCTAATATTTTTTGCGGCTCTTTTGCCAGCATTACCAAATTAACTTTAGCTGACATTTCATCTAAAAAGGCAATCGCATCTTGAACCAGTTGTTTCTGCTCGGTCATTTTTTGCCAAAAAATTTGCTGAGAAGTTTGTAAATTATCGTTGCAAAATGTTTGCAAAATTAATTGAATGCGCTCGTTTAGACCGAGAAACTTTACTTTCTCCTGCAGGCTGGTGTATCTAATTCGTTCAGCAGGGCCAAAATCGCGGCCTAGCTCACGTAAAGTTTGCCGAAGCGCGTTTCTTTCGGCTACTTTTTGATTTAACAGATTGCCTTCGGGAATAATTATCAATGTTTCAAACTTTGTCACTGTTAGTTTACCTTCTTTATTTGTTTTCTACTTGCATTATAATAGATATTATTGCTAAAAAGGAGTTAAAAAATGCCGTCAATTTTTACATTAATCTTTATTTTACTGGGAGGAATTGCAGGAGGTCTACTGTCATCAGTCGCATCAATGGCATCGCTTGCGTCCTACCCAGTCTTATTAGCCGTCGGGATTCCGCCAGTTTATGCCAATGTCACTAACGACGCCGCTCTCATTTGGACCAGCGTTGGCTCGACGATTTCATCAACTAAGGAACTCAAGGGACACTGGAAACAAGTCGGCTTTTATGGCTTATTTACAGTTGTCGGGTCGCTTTTAGGCTGCTTTTTACTATTATCGTTTCCATCAAGTGTCTTTGAAAAACTCGTGCCGTTCTTCATTGCCGGCTCGGGAATTATGGTGCTGGCATCCGGCAAGCATCACAGTTTAGAACCACACAAAAGACCGCTCTGGCAAGAAATTTTCTATATCGCAGCGTTACTCGTAATGGGTGTTTATACCGGCTACTTTGGTGCTGCCGGTGGCGTGATTGTGCTGGTACTGTTAACCTATATTACTGATGAAAAGTTTATTGTCGTAAATGCCATCAAAAACGTTATTTGCGGCTTGGCTAACCTGGTAGCGTTAATTGTATTTATCTTTACGTCACACATTTACTGGAATCAGGCTATTCCACTTGCCATCGGGATGTTTATCGGTGGTTATTTAGGAATGGGAATTTTGCGTAAGGTTCCGGCAAATGTTGTCCGGTTATTCATTGCGGCTCTAGCGTTTATTCAGGCAGGGTATTTCTTTTACAAAGCATATATGTTATAGTTTAATACAATCTATTATGAAAGGAGAATGCGAATTGAGTACAGAAGTTTATTTGGTTCGGCATGGTGAAACGATGTTTAACCAGCTTGATAAGGTTCAGGGCTGGTGTGACTCACCATTGACGGTTAAAGGAATTAATGATTTAAAGCGAACCGCACAGGCTTTAAGTCAGGTTCATTTTGACAATATGTATTCTTCAGATTTGAAGCGAGCAATTGATACCGTGCACTTAATGAAAGATGCCAATCAGGTATCGGAAATTAACAAAATCAAAAAGCTGCCAGAATTTCGGGAAGTCTTTTTTGGTTCGTTTGAGGGTGATGATGTTCATCATACTTGGGAGCAAGTTGCAATGGCCGCTGGTATGGGTCATGAGGATAACGTGACCAAAATCATTAATCAAGTCGGTATTTATGAGTTTCGGGAGGCCACCAAAGAAGCTGATCCACGACATTTGGCCGAAAATAAGGAAGAACTTGATGCCAGAATGGTGCGTGCGGTTAACGTGCTAAGCGATTTAACCAAGAATGAGAAGCGCGTTTTGCTAGTGTCACATGGTGACTTTATCAAAACCTTGGGAATTAAGTACTGGAACCAAAGTGATGGGTTACACGACATTATCTTTCCTGATAACGGTAGTGTCAGTCGCGGCATTCTCCATGACAATGGCAAATTTGAAATTGTCGATTACAATATTAATGCAGAAAATATATAGTCTTACTGGGAGCAGTAAGACTTTTTTGTTACACTAAATGCAAGGAAAGGAATGCATAAAATGAAAGATCACACAACTAAGCGTTATGCTTATGTAACGCTACTTAACATTATCATTACCATTGCAGAGTTTATTGGTGGGTTTGTGTCTGGGTCCTTAGCCTTATTGTCAGATGCTGTCCATAATTTAAGTGATGTGGGTGCGATTATCATTTCGTTTGTCGCACATTTAATTAGTAATCGTAGTCGCAATCAGAATAAAACGTTCGGCTATGAGCGTGCCGAAACCTTGGCCGCCTTCACTAACGGAATTATTTTAATTTTAATCAGTATTACTTTATTTGTTGAGGCAATTGAGCGTTTTTGGCAGCCTAGCCAAATTAAGGGCGGTATTATGCTGGTAGTTTCGATTATTGGTCTGATAGCTAATTTTGTTTCGATGTTGGCGATGCACCAAGATGCAAAAGGGAGTTTAAACGTCCGTTCAACCTTTGTGCATATGATGAGTGATGCCTTGTCTAGCGTTGCTGTCGTCATTGGCGCGATATTTATTTACTTCTGGCAGATTACTTGGCTTGATCCTGTCATGACGATGTTAGTATCAGTGTTTGTTCTGCATGAGGCATATCAGATTACTAAAAAAGCAGCGAATATTTTAATGGAATCAAATCCTGATATTGACCTTGAACAAATGAATCAAATTGTGTTATCTTTTCCAGAGATAAAAAATATTCATCATGTGCATTTATGGCGCTACAGCGACAATTATATTATGCTTGATGCCCACGTTAACGTGGATGCTAAATTAACTGCTGGTGAATTTGAAAAGTTAACGCAGCAAATTAGTAAAAAGTTGCAGCAATTGGGGATTAATCATATTAATTTTCAAGCTGAGTGTGAACGTGGCAAGAATGATGAGATGATTGTGCCGGGCCATGATCACGAAAATTAGGGGAAATAGAAATGAAAGTTAGTCTTTTTACAGCCATTATTGTTTTGATTGTCGGACTTTACGACATGGCGTATTCATATAATCGTCGCCGGCATAATCAGCGCGGAGGCGGCACAACAGCCTTTATGATTTTAGGAATTATTTTTGTCATCGGTGGCATTGCAATGATGATTTTGCACTGGGTCAAGTAGATGGTCAAGTTAGTTTTAGTTAGACATGGTGAAAGCACGGCCAATTCGGCCAATGTCTACACTGGGTGGAACGATGTGCCACTGACTGCTAAGGGCAGGGCACAAGCAAGGCATGCTGGTGAACTAATTAAGCAAATTCCTGACTTTGCACCAACACATATTCATACTTCGGTTTTATCGCGGGCAATTGTGACTGCAAATGTTGTGGCTGATGTTTGTCATTTTCTGTATTTACCAATTACCAAAACTTGGCGACTGAATGAGCGGCATTACGGCAAACTCCGTGGCATCAATAAGGATTTGTCCCGCCAAATTTATGGTAAGCAGCAAATTCTAGAGTGGCGCCGCGGCTTTTATTCAATTCCGCCAGAGGGGAAAAAGATTACAGATCGCCGTTACAATACCTGTGACTTGCACCGCCTGCCGCTTGCTGAGAGCTTATATCAGACGCAACAGCGCTTATTGCCATACTATAATAATGAAGTTGCAAGTAGATTGAAAAACGGTGAGGACCAATTAATTGTTGCTCACGGATCAAGTCTGCGCGCCTTAATTAAAAAAATGGAAGAAATTAATGACCACGACATTGTGCAGGTAGAAGTTCCTAATGCAGAGCCAATTAGCTATACCTTGGATGATCGTTTACAAATTGTTGATAAACAAATTTTACGCTAAATTTTAAGATTGCTTTTAGTTCTGATTAAGGAATTTGGCAGATGTATGTTAAAATTTATTACGATACTATATAAGTTTTACATTCTTAGTTTGGAGTAAAAGGCATGCGTAAAATATTTTTATTACGAGGCGCACCCGGCTCCGGTAAATCTTCATTCATTGCTCGCCATCACTTACAACCATACGCGATTAGTCGTGATCAAATTAGATTATTATTGGCGAACTTAACCTATTTTTATGAAGAAGATACCGATTGCTTACATCAAGTAATTCCGCGCTATGCGAATAAGCAAACAGAGCGGTTAGTTGACTACCTCGTAGAAGAAAAGATGAAGCGCGGCGAAACGGTAATTGTTGATAGTACCCATGTTGTTTCTGATAGTATTGAACACTATAAGCCTTGGGTTGAGCGTTATCGTTATGAATTATTCGTCGTTGATTTAATGTACCACAAGAGCTTGCGTAACTTGCTTAATCGTAATCAAGTGCGCCGGCAATATGATTGGGTCAAGCCAGATGTGGTTCGAGAAATGTACTTGACCTACAAGGATAATTGGCAGGTGCCTGAATGGGCGCACGTGGTTAATCCTAATCAGATGGGCAATGTGTTGTCACAAAAGGAGAGCGATTTAGATCATTTTGCACATGTAATTGCTGTCCCAGATAAAGTTGCGGAGGCAGATTTTCCGCATGTGCATATTTCTAATTTTTACTTTTCCTTTAATGATCGGTTTACAGAAAAGTACGGTACTTACCGCAACGTGATTACAATCGGTAAAACGGAAGAAGAAGTTATTAAGGAATTTCGCTTACCATATTTTGTGTTCAAGTTTCATCACAAACACTTTCTAATTTCAGCGTATCCGATCAGAAATGAGTTGCTGGATCCGATTAAAAAGGTCAAAGGTGTGTGGACGTATTCAACGGGATTGGTTAATCTAGCTGATTTTATGCACAAAGTACCACAGAGCAGACCGCAACATGTGCACCAATTTAATTTGAGTAAATTACACTCAGATCGTTTGTTGCATATTTGGTAGTCTAATAGACGTTACATTTAGGTGTGGCGTCTTTTTTTGTAGGCAAAATTAGGTTGACTAAATAATATTAATAAATTAAAATTATTTAGTGTATTAGCATACTAGTATGCACAGAAAGGGAAAATTGAGAAAGATGAAGAAAAATAAAAAAGCAATCGTTACTTTAGTAATTTGTCTAATCGTGGTTCTGCTGGGTGCCGTTATTTATTTGGGACATCGCGGGAGTACTTCAAGTAAGGCGAATAGTCAACCAACTAAAACCAGAATAGTTTATCCGCAAAAATTTACTAAAGTCAAAGTGGATGTTGATGTAGCTGATGTCAGTATTCGACAAGGTAAGAAATATCAAGTAAAGATTAGCGATAATCAGAAGAGTAGAATTACCACTAATGTCAAGAATAGTGAATTAGTGGTTACTCAGCATGGGCAGCTGCACAATCACTTTTTCAATATTGGTAGCATATCAATTAATGGCAAGCACCTAACTGCTAAATATCGGGTCGAAATAACAGTTCCAGACAAGAATTCACTTACTAAAATTGCTGCGCAAACAAGTACAAGTGATTTGGAGTTAAATAATTTACAGTTGCAAAAGATCGTAGTTGATTCTGATACCGGTGATATTGACTTTAACCGCATCACTGCAAATGAATGCAAGCTGTCGAGTGATACAGGTGACATTGAGATTGATGCTAGTCAACTAAAAAATGTCATTGGTGATACTGATACTGGTGATGTGGATATTTCTACGTCGCGCTTATTAGGTAATAATTCATTCTCATTAGATACTGGTGATTTTACTCTAGACGATGCCACTAAGAAGATGACATATCATTTGTCAGTCGATACGGGGGACATTGAGTATTTTGGCGATGATGTAGACGATCATTTGATTAAAAATTACTCCGGTAGTAAAGCAACGCTTAAGGTTGATTCTTCAACTGGCGACATCACGATTGACTAACGTTCACTTAGTTTTGCCATTTAAATTTTATTAATTTAAATTTGCTGAAGCCATAAAAAATAGTACAATAAGATAGTAATACTTTTGGAAGCGTTTTTTATGAAAGCAGATAGAATGAAAATGCAAAAAGAAGAATTAAAAGATAAGTTTACTGAAATATATCATGAAAACCCTAAGGGTTATTATTTTTCCCCAGGTAGAATTAATTTAATCGGTGAGCATACTGACTATAATGGTGGTCATGTATTTCCATGTGCAATTACCTTGGGAATATATGGTGCTGTAAGTGCCCGCGATGACCAGACATTTCGTCTTTACTCTACCAGTTTTGCGGAGCTGGGCATAATTGATGTTGACCTGAATGACCTCCATTTTGTCAAAGAGGATTCTTGGACTAACTATGCTAAAGGGATGATGCACTTTTTATTAACTAAAGGTGCGCAAATTACGCATGGCTTAAATATTTATATCGACGGCAACATTCCCGACGGTGCGGGCTTGTCTTCGTCAGCTGCTCTGGAAATGTTAATCGGCGTGATTTTGAAAGATCAGTTTGACCTCGACTTTAGTGCGCTTGATCTTGTCAAGATGGGTGTTTCAACTGAGAATGACTTCATTGGCGTAAATTCAGGAATTATGGACCAATTTGCAGTAGCGATGAGTAAGCAAAATCAGGCAATCTTACTTGATACCAATACTCTAGACTACAGTATGGTGCCCCTCAATTTGCAAGATAATGTCATTGTCATTATGAACACGAATAAGCGGCGTGAACTAGCAGATTCCAAATATAATGAGCGCAGAAGTGAGTGTGAACAGGCACTTCATGACTTACAAAAAGGATTAAATATTAAATCTTTAGGCGAGCTTGATAGCAGAACCTTGGACCAATATAGTTCGCTGCTATCTTCAGAAACACTGCTCAAGAGAGCGCGCCATGCAGTTTGGGAAAACGAGCGGACATTATACGCTGAACAGGCGTTGCAAAAAGGCGACTTGGCACAATTTGGGCGGCTAATTAATGCTTCGCATGTATCTCTAGAAAACGATTATGAGGTTACAGGTAAGGAACTGGATACGCTTGTTCATACCGCATGGCAGCAGCCAGGCGTATTAGGTGCAAGAATGACAGGTGCTGGTTTTGGCGGCTGTGCAATTGCGCTGGTTAATAAAAAAGATGTGGAAGCATTTAAGCAAAGTGTCGGCACTGTATATGAGCAAGTGATTGGCTACGCGCCATCGTTTTATCTTGCTGAAACTGCAGATGGTGCCAAGGTCTTAAAGTAGTTAGTGATGGGAATGTAAAAAATGCAAACAAATTTAGTTGATCAATTTGTTACGCAAGTAATTGCTGCAGGTGATGCTACAGAACTAGATCAGATTTATTTAGTTAATCAAGTGTTAGCGTTAGTCGGCGATGATGCCCGTGAATTGACGACAACAAGTACAGAACTAATTGATTTAAAGGACGAACTAGTTGCCGTCGCTTTGAAAAATGGTAATTGTGGTCCAACTCTCAACGAGCAAGACGTTTTAGGGGCCCAGTTAATGAACTTGCTGGTGCCGCGTCCGAGCGTTGTTAACCGCAACTTTTGGCAGACATATCAGGACAAGCCGGAACAGGCGCTTGCCGACTTTTATCAATTGAGTAAACGCAGTGACTATATCAAAACGCGCGCAATTGCTAAAAATATTTACTTTGTCACTCCTAGTGAATTTGGCGATTTAGAAATCACGATTAACCTGTCTAAGCCAGAAAAGGACCCGCGGGCAATTGCGGCGGCTAAGAAGGTAAAGGCAACAGGGTATCCTTTATGTCAATTGTGCAAGGAGAATGAGGGCTATTTAGGCCGAGTTAATTATCCTGCCCGCAGTAATCATCGGATTATTCGCTTTAAGATTGGCGATGAGGTCTGGGGTTTTCAGTATTCGCCTTATGCTTATTTTAATGAGCACTGTATTTTCCTTTCTGCTAAACACGAAGGAATGAAAATTTCGGAAAAAACGTTTGTGAGACTACTTAATATTATTGAACAATTTCCGGGATATTTTGCTGGGAGTAACGCCGATTTGCCAATTGTTGGTGGTTCGATTCTTGCTCATGAGCATTATCAAGGTGGTCGTCACAGTTTTGCAATGATGAAAGCCAAGGTGAAGACTGAGCTTAATTTTGCTGGCTTTGATGATGTTACAGCTGGAATTGTTAAGTGGCCGATGTCCGTCATTCGCTTACGCAGTCAGAATAAACAGCAATTGGTTGCACTGGCTAACAAAATTTTGCAGGCATGGCGTGATTATAGCGATGAACAAGTCGATGTTCGGGCATTTACTGGTGAGACGCCGCACCACACGATTACACCAATTGCGCATAAGCAAGGCGACCAGTTAGTACTGGACTTAGTATTACGTGATAATCAAACTTCGGATAAATATCCTGATGGTATTTTTCATCCTCATCAAGACGTCCAACATATTAAAAAAGAAAATATTGGTTTAATCGAAGTGATGGGGTTAGCGATTTTGCCACCCCGGCTTGAGCCGGAGATGCAAGAAGTGCGGAAGTTTCTGCTAGGTGAAAAGAACAAGATTGCAGCGATGCATTTACCGTGGGCCGAACAGATTAAAGCACAAAATTCTATTACAGCAGCTAATGTTGATGCAATTTTGCAGGCAGAACTTGGTAAAGTCTTTGCGAGAGTGCTTGCAGATGCGGGCGTCTTCAAGCAAACAAAGGACGGACAAGCGGCGTTCATGCGCTTTGCTCAGAGCGTTGACTTAAACTAGAGTAAATAAACGTTGAAGAAATTCAACGTTTTTTTAATACGCAAAAACGACCACTTAGTCATGATGAGCGACCACTTGGACAGGAACTATTGTCTTAACTGAGAAAAAGATTTTAATTAACTTAAAGAGATTTATTTAAGGTTAATTATTTGAAGGAGAACTCATGATTATAAAATACTACTCCAAGTCGAAGCTCGTCTTAATGTGCATTTTAGGGATTGTTGCTAGCACGGAAAATATCGTGATGGCATATATGACAGGCACATTAGTTAATATTGGTACAACAGGTCAGTTGCAAAAACTGCCGCGATTTTTAGTAACAATTTGCCTCCTTTTTCTCGTCGTCTTTTGTGCTAAGCTTGGTTACAATTATTTGAAAAATGACGCAATTAGGCAAACGAACAGTACGTTAAGAACTAAGATTTTTAATGGGATGCTGCACGAAGAGCGCGCAGAAAATTCAGCCGGGTTAAGTTTTTTGACAAGTGACTTTAAACTGCTTGAGACTAACCGGTTCGGTGCTGAAATTAACATCGCGATGAGCTCCTGCATGCTGGTTTTATCCTTAAGCTACGCGTTTTATATCAATTGGCTGCTCACCATTCTGTTCTTTGTTGGATCAGCTGTGCCAATGTTTGTTGTCGGTTTCTTCCAAAAGCCGTTGCAAAAAGCATCAGACTCTTGGACTGATGCTAATGAGCAATACGTTAACCAGACTAAGAACTTCCTGGCGGGAGCTGACTCCTTGCGGTTATATCGCCGCCAGCAAAGTGGTGTTGTTAAAAACCAGCGAGTTGTTAATCAACTGGAAAAAGCATTAGCACGGATGAATTTGCTAAATGACAATTCACAGGCTTTAGTTAATCTTGTTGCCGAAATTGGCACATTTTTAGTGCCAATTTTGGTCGGAATTTACTTAATTGTTAAGGGGCAGACAACACTAGGAGCATTATTTGCGGTTGTGCAGCTGTCTAACTCATTTGTGAACCCAATTTTAACGATTATGCAAGAACGCAATCACTTTTCAACGACTAAAAATATTGTGGCTAAGATTAAACAATATTTATCTTTTGGTGAACAGAGCGAGCCGGCCAAAGTAACTGACTTCAAGCAAGCAGTTACTTTTTCGCAAATTGCTTTAGCTAGAAAACAGCAATTAGCTCACGGCATTAATTTAGAAGTTAAAAAGGGCCAAAAGATAGCAATTATTGGGCCATCGGGCAGTGGTAAGTCAACCTTGTTCCAATTTCTATTGTCTGGCAAGTTTGGCCAAGCTGCTAAAATCTCAGTTGATGGTCAAGATTATTCAATTGAGCAGCTCACGGATTTATTTGCTTATGCCAGCCAAGCGCCAGTGATTTTTGCGAATAATTTGTGGTTTAACCTGACTTTAGGAGCTGAAATTCCTGCGGCCAAAGTTAAGGCAGTTTGTTCAATGTTGCAGTTAGATGAAATAGTCCAAGAAAAAGGTTTCGATTACCAGTTAGGTGAGAATGCCGACCAGCTGTCAGGCGGTCAATTAGCGCGAATTGAACTAGCGCGGGCGATTTTGGCTGAACGGCCAATCCTGTTGTTAGATGAAATTAATGCTTCGCTTGATCGGGCAACTGCGAATAAAATTCACCATTATTTGCTTAATTCAGACTTGACTTTTGTTGAGGTGATCCATCATTATGAAGCAAATGAATTAAAGCAATATGATCAGGTAATCGACTTTAATGATTACCAATAAAATCTTGGGGGGAATAGAAAATAATGGCAAAATTGTTTTTAGCATCAATGTTAAATAATGTTCGTGATTTATTACCCGAATTTGCGGGTGATTTGCACGGCAAAAACGTGGCGTACATTCCAACGGCCAGTAATGTTGAAAGAGGCCATCATGCAATGGTGCGGACAGAAAGTAAATTATTAGCAAACTATTTGGGCATGCAGGTTAATGTTTTGGATCTAGCGGTTGCTTCTGCTGCTGAAATTGCAACCGGCCTGCAAGCTGCCGATGCAATTTATGTTTCTGGTGGCAATACTTTTTATTTACTGCAGGAATTGAAGCGAACGGGTGCTGACCGCTTGATTATTCGCGAGGTTAATGCCGGTAAATTATATCTTGGCGAATCAGCCGGAGCCGCAATCACGGCACCTGATATTGAATACATTAGTTTGATGGACAGCACCAAAAAGGCCCCGAATTTACATGATTTTCACGCATTAAACCTAGTTGATTTTTATGTTTTGCCGCACTATTTAAGCTTTCCATTTAAACGGAAGTCGCAGCGAGTTTTTGCCAAGTATTCTTCCCGCTTGCCTTTAAAGACGATTAGTAATCACGGGGTAGTAATGGTTAATGATGATATAGTTACAATTACTGAAAAATAAACAAAGCATTATTGTAAAAGTAGCGCTTTTTTAAATATTAACTTGAAAATAGTAACTAATTTTTGTTACGATAGTATACTTAAGTAATTTTAGTACATGATGCTGGTACTATTATTACACCACTTTAGTCTTTAAACTACTTTGGCCGCAAATCTTGCGTGATGATTAACATTTTAACGGAGCAGAATCGGTAAAAAGTAAGTGGAAGAATGAAAATTCTTCAATTTTGGAGGTAGACTAGTGGCTATTAGTAATCTTTTGTTAATTATTTTTGCGTGTGTGTCGTCGTTTTAACGCGGCATTATTTCGGTAATTGACCGTTACCAAATGGGATATCGCAAGCAAAGTTCAATTAATGTTAACTTTTTGAATAATTTGTGCAGCACAGCACTCGTAACTGTGCTGTTAATTGTGATGTTAAATCGGTTTTCGGCGCCAACATTAACAGGTGAATATCTGTGGCACATTGGTATTTATGGCCTGCTTGCGCAGTTAGTTGCCTACGGCTATAGTTACGTGTTCAAAAAGGTCACAATTATGCAGTCAATTGTTTTGAGTAAAATGACAGACCTGTTTATTCCAGTGGCAATCTTTTTGACGATGGGCTACTTTAGTCAATCAGCTTATTTGATTTCAATTGTCTCAACAATAATTGTTGTTTGTTACATTATTTTTAAACAACGGCATAGCGAATTAAGCGTTAAGACTTTGCTGACAACATTTATGGTTATTGGCCCGTTATTGATTGTGCAGGCGGCTCTTTCACCACTTTTGACTAAAGGCGTGGTAAAGCCAATTGATTTGATTTATTTTACGATTGCGACGATTTATATTCGGTGCATAATCACAATTATCACTTTTTTGGTAAAAAATCATGGCCTTAAATTTAAGCTGGGGAAATTTACTAAACAAGTTTTCTGGATTTATGCGGCGCGAGCAATTTTGACACTGCTAGCGCAGGTGACATATACGTTGGCAACGTCGTCACCGAATTCGGGGATTGCATGGGTCTTTCTCAATATGACTAACTTATACAGTGTTATTTTTGGTAGTTTTGCTTTAAAAGAAAAAATTCATGTTGCCGATGTTGTACTAATTATTTGTATTTTTGGCTTGGCATTACTATCAAAATAATTTTTACTGCAGCAAAAAAGCGTTACTTAATGTAACGCTTTTTGTCTACAATTCTTTACTTAAAAGCTAAAGCACCCATTGGGTCCCAAGGCAATAGTTGAATTGGATCCTTGCTGCCTTCATCAAAGGCCTTCTTCAGGTCATCAGGCAGGAACTTCTTGTTGATAACAGCTTGATAAACAAATGAATCAAACCAAGAATCGCTCATGACGAAGTAACCCTTGAATCCAGGTTTAGTACCCCATGAGTTTTCAATCTTCCATTTAGTTGGCTTGTTGTCTACCAGGTCAACGCCAGTAATTACCATGGCGTGATCCATCATGCTTTCACCAGAGTCAAGCATGTCAGCCTTGGACATTGAGAAGTCAACGTCAAATAATTCGTCACGCTTGTAAATGTTGGTATCGAGCAAGCCGAGTTGGCGATCAGAATCCTTACCAACATTGGAGCCGAACCAGACAACTTCGCCAGCCTGCAATTGCTTGATAATTAATTCTTTCATTTCGTCAATCTTCAAGTTTAGGTGACGAACTTGCCGACCACCGACAACGTTGCCAAGGTATTCAACTGAAAAGACCTTGTGATAAGGCTTGTCGCTTGTTGGTGAGTTGATAGTAGAAACGTGGTCCTCAAGGTTCATGCCGACATATTTGTCGAAGAATTCCTTTGGTGTAATTCCAGCTTCTCTATGGTAATTACCATCATCATCTTTGTATTCAAAGTCAAACTTGGTAGGTGGTACACCAAGTGAAATAGCCAAAATCCGGAAAACGTCGTTTAACATTTCGGTCTTACGTGCTTGGATTTCATCTTCGGACTTGCCATCGTTGACTAAGTCACGTAATTCTAAGCCATCCTTACGTAATAAGGTGTTCAAGGTGTCGTTTAATGCACTTGAATTTGTGGCGTTAGCTGTTTCTGGATAAACGGTCTTTGGCACAATACCGTATTTTTGGATTAAGCCGCAAAGCATATCCCATTGACCACCGTCTTGTTGTGGGGTAGCAAATAAAAAGGTAACTTTACGATCGCCTAATGGCTTGTCGGCTGTTGCAATAACGTTTTCGAAGAACCAGTTAGATTTTTCAAATTTATCCCAAAAGTTAGTATAGTTTTGGGATAATTCAAAGTCCTTAACCTTGTATTCCTTTTGCAATGGGTGACGCATCGTGTTCAAAGCTGAGAACATCCAGCAGCGACCTGATTGCTTTTGATCAGCTGGTTTACCCGTGTCAATTTCAACTGAAAAAGTTGGGTCTAAGTCGATTTTGGTTTGCGTATTTTGACTAGCCTTGTAAATGCCATTTTCTTGGGCAGCATGACTGGCAATGTTAACACCAGCATGTTTAGCAAGATCTTGAGTGTATTTGCTAATAGCATCGTTTGTGATTTCTTTTGTCATAAAATATTCCTCCTTGATAATTGGTATAACTAATATTTTAGCCTATAACAGCGCTAACGTCTATTAGCTAGGTAATAATTAATTTTAATCAAAATAGTATTTGTGAATATTAAGCAAAAAAAGCCCTAATTGTTACCTAGTTAATTAAATTTAAAAGCTATTTTGTAAAAAGCATGCAATACTTACAGTAAATTCAACAATATTTTCTTACAAGATAATTGAATTAATACGATAAATTTATGTTATCTTATGTGAAAAGGATAATATATTGGTTAAACAAAAAGGGAAGAACAATGAATTATAATTTAATGCCAGTCAAGTATTTTGTAGATGTTGTTCAAACACATGGCTTTATTTCTGCTGCTAAAAGAAATTATGTTTCCGAAACTGCTGTCAGTTCAGCGATCAAAAAATTGGAGAACGAATTAGGACACAAGTTACTTAATCGGACAGCCGGCGAATTTTCTTTAACGCCAACTGGAGAGCTTTTCTATGAGCGAGCTGTCGAAATTATTAATTCTTATAGCGAAATCTGGCACAATCCGGATAAGCATCCTGAAAAATTATTGCGCATTCATTTTTTGCAAGGATTAGAGGCTAATGCTGCTAGGCTTGCTAGTTGTCTACCTAAAAAGTACGTCGTTAGCTTTGATGAGGAGGCATTCAACACCAGTATCAGCCGGCTGCTTAAAAATAATTATGATCTACTAATTGGCTTCCAGCTTGAATTTGCGGGTAATAGTAAGGTGGTAACTTTACCACTAGAGAAAGTTGACTTTGACTTAGTATTTAATTCTCAAGCTGTCCAAAAATATGGTCAGAACCTAAAGAAATTGGCACAAAATTCAACGATCTATATGCAGGATTGGCGCTCAACAGGGATTTTAAATATTCAGACAGCAATGCTTGAGGCATATGCTCAAGATGGTTGGTGCTATAAGGAAGTAGCGGCGGTGAATGATTTTTCGGCTGCGTATTTAAATGTTAATTATAAAGGCGGCATGACAATGGTGCCTAGTACCTTTCAGTCTGTCAATTATTGTGAAAATATTTACAGAATATCACCTGAACATTTGAAGGGTAAATTTGAAATCGTTGTGGCGTTCAGTACCAGTAAACAAAAGGAATTCTCTAGATTAATCACCAAGGCAATAACTTTAAGTTATCGGTAGTAACTTTTTTATGTTAGCGTTTTCTTGTGATTGGTTTTACAATTTTTATTGTAATAAAAGTCACAAGAAAGGTGGAATTTGAATGGAAACTATTTCAACGAAAGTAGTGGTTGTAGGTTCGGGTTCATCTGGAATTTCTGCAAGTTTTGAACTTTATCAACAAAATATTCCGTTTGTTCTCATTGAAAAGGGAAATAAAGTTGGTGGCGCTGGTAAGTTTGGTGCCCACGGTGTTTTTGCGATTAATTCTGAGCAACAGGAGAAGTTAGGCGTTAAGTATAACTATCGTGAAGCGTTTCAAGGCTTGACAGACTATAACCACTTTTTTGTTAATGGTGAGTTATTGGCCAGATTTTTAAAAGAATCTGGTAAAAATATTGCGCGGTTAACCGAAATGGGCTTGCCGGTCACTGTTGAGCAAAGTGAGCAAAAGGCTCACTTAAATGACCCGCTTGTTTATCATAAGTTCAATGATTTCAAGGAAAAGATTACTAATTGGGATAAATTGCCTGCCAAATTTGAAGCAGCTGGGAATCATGTATTAACCGAAACCGAAGCTGTTGACCTTGACTACGACAATGGCTTAAAAGCTGTCATTGCCAAAGACAGCACTGGTAAACAAATCAGAATTGAAGCCAGCAAAGTTATTTTTGCCGATGGTGGATATTGCGGCAGCGACGAGATGATGCGGGAGCGCTATTCAGATACTGACGAGTTACTAAACTTGGGCGAGCATAAGTCAACCGGTGTTGGTATTCGGTTATCGCAAAAGTTGGGCGCTGATTTGCGTCACAGTCCGGTCTTGTTTGCTCATGGTTGTGCACCAAGTATGCAAATTAATCCAATGAAGCGTGATAGCGGCGTCGAAACTCTAACTAACGTGCCATTATTGTGGTTAGACCAAACTGCTAACCGGTTTGTCAATGAAGATGTTGTTTATGACTTTGCGATGTGGGCTAATGCGGCACACAATGTTCACGGTAAATATTATGTTGTGTTAGACCAAGCAACACTTGATTACTTCAAGAATCATGAAGTTGAGCTAGAAGATACGTTTGAAAGACAGTTCTGTGATGTTGGTGAAGAGCCACGAACTGCTGTTGGTCCACTGCCAAATATTCAACAAGACTTTGATGCTGCTATTAAAACCGGTGAGGTTGTTAAAGCAGATACGCTTGAAGAATTAGCACAAAAGTTAAATGTACCAGTCGATGCTTTGAAGCGCAGCCTAGCTTCATACAACAAGGCAGTTGAAAATAAAACTGATGATACTTTCTTAAAGCCAGCTGACGAACTACTTTTTGGTGTTCATGATGGTCCGTTCTACGCAATTATTGAACATTGTGCAATTTTGGGAACTTTGGATGGTGTGAATGTCAATCGCAATTGCGAGCCGGTTAGAGAAGATGGCTCGCCAATCAAAGATTTATATATTGTTGGTAATAATGTTAACGGACTTTATTCAGATGGTTACCCAAGTTATGAAGGAATTGCGAATGGTTTTGCCTTTGTTTCAGGTTGGATTGCCGCTAAAGAAGCAATTAAGAGTTTAAATTAGGAGAAGAAAAATGTTAAAAGATAAAGTTGCGATGGTTACAGGTGCTGCTCAAGGAATTGGTTATGCAATTGGTGAAGAATTTGCGATTCAAGGTGCAAATGTTGTATTGACAGACTACAACCCAAGCGTTATTGACGCAGCCAAAGAGTTGAACAAAAAATATGATGGTGAAATTACTGGCTTGGTTTTAAATGTTATGAAAACCGACAGTATTGTAGACAGTTTAAATAAAATCATCGACACTTATGGCAAGCTGGATTATGCCGTTAACAATGCCGGTGGTGGTGTGCTTAAGCCATTTGCTGAATTAACCGATGACGATTTTGATAAGACCATCAACCTTGACTTGCGTGGAACATTCTTATGTATGCGTGAAGAAATCAAAATTTTCTTAAAGCAAGGTTATGGTTCGATTGTTAATGCTGGTGCTTTAGGTAGTATCTACAATCCAGGTGGTATGGGTGCTTATAACGCTGCCAAGAACGGTATTATGGGAATGACCCAAGCAGCAGCCGTTGATTATGCAGAAAACAATATTCGCGTAAACTGTGTTGCTCCTGGTTTAACCAAGACACCATTAAACGATGGTGGCTTCCTTGAGAAGATTTTGCCAACTGTCCCAATGAAACGTTACGAAACTGCAGCAGAAGTCGCAAAAGTTTACGTCTTTGTCGCTAGTGAAGCAACCTTTATGACTGGTCAAACCATTCTGAGTGATGGTGGTGTTTCAGTTGGTTTGAAATAGGAGGCAGGTTAATGTTTCCTAAGAAAGCACACTATGATTTAGTGATTGTCGGTGGTGGCCTGTCAGGCTTAGCTGCGGCAGTTAGTGCTGGTGAAAACCATCTTGATACCTTAATAATTGAAAAAGGCCGGTCATTAGGCGGCGACGGCAATTATGTTGAAGGCGCCATGGGTGTAGATAGTTATTTGCAAAAGCAAGAGGGAATTGAAATTGATCCTACTCGGCTTTTGCAGGATGAACTAAATTATTCTCACTATGAAGCCAATGCACCACACTTAAAGAAGTTTATTAATCAAAGTGGTGCAATCATTGATTGGTTGCATGATTTAGGCGTTGAATTTGTTAAAGTTGGTCCGCAAGGAAAGAGTTGGCCAACAATTCACACCTTTACTGGTGGCGGTAAGGCAGCAATTGAGACCTTACTAGCTAAAGTTAATGAATACGGAATTGAAATTGTAACGAGTATCAGTGCGCAAAAGATTTTGCAACACAATGGTCATGTTTCTGGATTGATGATTAAGAATGAAGCTACTGGTCAAATGCGTGAATTAGCAGCAGATGATGTGATTCTTGCCACAGGTGGCTATATCGATAACCCAGAATTGGTTAAGAAGCGGACGCCACTTAACAGTCGGTTGTTATCCGTTAGTGATGGCAAGTCAACTGGTGATGGGATGCAGCTTGCATGGCAGGCGGGAGCTGAACATTATCAAATGGGCGCAATCCAATATGGTGGTGGTGCAATTTTTGATAAAACTAAACCGCCATTTGTCCATATGGCTTCGCAATTGGCAGCCGCTGCTACGCAAGAAGCAATCTTATGGGTTAATGAGCGCGGTGACCGGTTCGTCAATGAAGATGTTAATGACAACATGTGCCATGCCGGGAGCAGTATTTTAACGCAGGCGAGAACATTTTCAATTTTGGATCAAGCTGCTGTGGACCATTTAACTAATGTTGGCTTATATAAGGAACTGGGTAACTCACCGGTTTCGCCAGAAAAGTTAGATAATTTAACTATGGAGATTGAGCGCGATCTTAAAAATAACGAGAAATACTTAACCAAAGCTGATTCAATTGCAGACCTTGCTGACAAGCTTAACTTGCCTAACTTGAAATCAACAATCGAGCGTTATAACGAAGTCGCTAGCCAAGGTAAAGATAGTGACTTCGGCAAGGCTGCAGATTATCTGACACCACTCAAGAAGGGCCCATATTATGCTGTTGAACTTGGCGTTGGAATGGCATGTGCGCTTGGCGGCATTCGGGTTGACAATGATAACGAAGTCTTAAATAGTTATGGTTATCCTCTTGAGGGACTCTATGCTGTTGGTAATGATGCTGCTGGCATGCTAGTTGGTGATACTTACGCTGTTACCTTGCCGGGAAGTACAGCTGGTTATGCTGCCTTTTCTGGCCGCAATGCAGTCATAAGTATTTGCAAAGGAAAGCGGTAAAGAGTGAAAGTTTCTCAACAATATGTTACTAAAACGCGTATCGGTGTTTTAGCAGTTAGTATGATTGGCATGGCAGCCTTAGCCATTACCCCATCGTATGCGGCGATTGCCCAGCATTTTGCCTTAAACAATACCAGTGTGCAAATGCTGACCTCGCTACCCAACCTGTTTATGATGGTGGCTGGGTTAATCATTGGTAAATTGACGGCCAGCAAGATTAATTTAAAAAGCTTAACGGTTGGCTCAATTCTGCTGGTCGTAATCGGTGGCTTATTGCCGGTATTCTTCCATGAAAGTTTTGCTTTTTTGATAATTTGTTCTTGCTTAGTTGGTTTGGGTCAAGGAGCTTGCACTAATCTGACGCAAGTTCTGATCTCCCAAATTTTACCTAAAAAAGAACGTGAATCAACGATGGGCATCTCAACCACCTTCATTAACATTGGTGGGGTTGTCTTTATCATGGGTGGTGGTCAGTTAGCCGCCGCAAGTAGCTGGGTTAATAATTATTGGATTTATCTCTTTTCATTATTAATTCTGCTAGTCGTTCTTCTGTTGTTGCCGCTGCATCCCAAAGATGTTTCTGGTAATACTAGTCAGAATCAAGAACCGGGTAAAATTAAGTTAAACAAGTATGTGTTCTATTGTGCATCGTGGGCATTTTTAACAATGCTGTTAAATAATGTCTTGAATAACAATATTTCACTCTTTGTTGTCGAGCAGCACTTAGGTGCCACGTCGCAAGCCGCATTGACCTCGACAATTTCCCTAATTGGTGGGATGCTCTGCGGCTTAATCGTGGGAATCATCGGTAAGAAATTCAGATATTCGTCAATTGCACTCTCATTTTTACTTTATGGTGTAGCGTATTTATTAATTGGCTTTATCCATTCATTAATTATTGTCTTCGTTGGCAGCTTTTTAGTTGGTGCAGCCATGAGTATTGCAATGGGGCAGTTCCCTTATCTGATTTCACTTGCCGTTGATGATAGCAGTGTGTCGATGGCGTTAGGTGTTTATGTTGCCATTTACTCAGTTGGCGGTGTTGTTAGCCCGTTTATCGTTAATCCGTTGACAGCAATGGTTAAGAATATCGGAATTAATGTCTTCTCAGTTAGTGGCATCTTGGCAATAATAATCAGTTGTTGCTGTCTGCTGTTTAAGTTCCAAAAGAATTTAATCAAGAATTCCTGTAATTAGTAGAATATTTTACTGAAAAAGCTCGTAAGAATCATACTTGCGAGCTTTTTTGGTTAGTTAAATTTTAAAGAGTGCAGCTATTTTTGTGCTGGCTTGTGATACCAAACTTTGTTAAATTCGGGATGCTGACTAAAGTAGTCAATTACTAGTGGATCGAGCGGCCAGATTGGCAGCTGTGATTCTTGAGCAATTTCTAAGACTGACGCCATTTGCTCTGCTAAAATTTGCTTACTGTCTGTTGCGGGATTAATAAAGAAGTGGTTCATAACCCAGACAGTGGCATCTTGGCGCTCAATCTTATCCATTGTCCAGCGGCAAATAAGAATGTCGTTATCATCATAAATTTCACAAAATTGGTGCGGATCGTTAATATTATCCATTGATGTATCCTTTACAAAATAAATTTGACTTTTTACGTATTTATTATAGAAGATTTTAATTAAAGCTCGCAATCTATTGTAAAATAGTTTTACAAAGGTTAAAGGGAGTAAATAATGAATAAAACACGGGGTTTTGAGATCGTATCGAGTTATGAAAATAAAAATATTAATTTACCGCGGCGGCAAACGATTGCCAGTGCTGGTTATGACTTAGAAGCTGCTAAGGACATGATTATTCCCAGCATTTGGCGGTTGAATTTTGTGCGGATTTTTCGCTTAATTAGAAACGGGCATCACTTATATGAACCTGATTATCAACTGGCGGACCAAATCTTGCAGCCGCTGCTAATTCCAACGGGCGTTAAAGCATATATGCCTGACAATGAGGTGTTATTGCTGGCCAACCGGTCGTCCAATACTTTTAAGCGTAACTTAAGCCTCCCCAATGGGATTGGTGTGATTGATTCTGACTATTACAATAATCCTAATAATGAGGGCGAAATTTTTATGCAGGTGATTAATTATGGTGTGCGGCCGCTGCAAATTCACAAGGGTGACCGGATTGGACAGGGGATTTTTGTTCAATATTTAAAAACCGATAATGACTTGCCTGTTAGCCGGCAGCGGACCAATGGCTTTGGCTCAACTAATAAGGAAGGAAACTAAATGGCAAAAATCAAGACTAAGTATAAATGCCGTTCGTGCGGCTATATCTCGGCTAGTTACTTAGGGCGCTGTCCTAATTGTGGAGCGTGGAACCAGTTTGAAAAAGAAACTGAACAGGTAGTAGCACGGTCAAGTAAGGCCAGCCCTAGTAGGTTGATTAAAAAAACTGGGGTTAATGAGCCGGTACAACTTAATAGTGTTAAAGCAGAAAAAGAAGAACGCATCCAGACTAAATCCGAGGAACTAAATCGGGTGCTTGGCGGCGGCATTGTTCCCGGGTCATTAGTTCTAATTGGTGGTGACCCCGGAATTGGTAAGTCGACACTGATGTTGCAGATTATGAGTGATCTGGCTAAAGATCATAAGGTGTTGTATGTTTCCGGTGAGGAATCGGCTAATCAGATTAAGCTGCGGGCTAATCGCTTAGGGTTAGGTGCCAGTGATATGTTGCTGTTTCCAGAGACCGATATGGAAGATATTCGCCAGCAAATTGCGGACGTGCAACCTGACTTTGTTGTCATTGATTCAATTCAAACGATGAATGAGCCAAGCCTTGATTCGATGACGGGTTCAGCTTCGCAGGTGCGCGAGGTTACCAGTGAATTAATGAAAATTGCCAAGATGGATGCAATTACAGTCTTTGTGATTGGCCACGTAACTAAAGAAGGGGCAATTGCTGGACCAAAAATTTTGGAACATATGGTTGATACGGTTCTGTACTTTGAAGGCGACGAGCACCATGCTTACCGCATTTTGCATTCTGTTAAAAACCGCTTTGGTGCTGCTAACGAAATTGGGATGTTTGAGATGGTCAATGAGGGCTTGCAAGAAGTCACTAATCCGTCGGCAATTTTCTTAGATGAACGTTTGCCTAAGTCCACGGGGTCGGCGATTGCCGTTTCGCTTGAGGGCACAAGGCCATTACTGGCAGAAATTCAAGCGCTGGTAACCCCGACGGCCTTTGGCTATGCCAAGAGAACAACATCGGGAATTGATTATAATCGGGCTGCATTATTATTGGCGGTTTTGGAAAAGCGTGGCAACTTAATGCTGCAAAATCAGGATGTTTACCTGACCGCAACTGGTGGTATTCGCTTGAATGAGCCGGCAGTTGACTTAGCTGTTGTGATGGCGATTGCTTCCAGTTATAAAAATCAAGAGATTTTACCAACTGACTGTTTTGTTGGCGAAGTTGGTCTGACTGGCGAAGTCCGCCGGGTTAATAAAATTGAAGTTCGGATTAAAGAAGCAGCGAAAGTCGGCTTCAAGCGAATTTTTATTCCGCGGCACAATATGCAGGCTAGTTTGAAGAACTTAGGAATAGAAGTAATTCCTGTTTCTAGCATTCCGCAGGCATTAAAGTTGGTTTTAGGCTAGCAAATATTGAACTTTTTGCTGATTACGGGTAAACTAAAATTGTTTGAATTTACTATTTTTGAAAGAGGCATGAATTTTGGCTAAACAAAAGATTCGTGTAAGATATGCCCCAAGTCCAACGGGACACTTGCACATCGGTAACGCACGGACCGCGCTGTTTAATTACTTGTTTGCGCGGCACACTAAAGGAACTTTAGTGTTAAGAATCGAAGATACAGACCAGAAGCGTAACGTTAAGGGCGGTTCACAGTCACAGATGGAGAACCTGCACTGGTTAGGCATTGACTGGGATGAAGGTCCAGACAAGGGCGGCGACTTTGGTCCGTATCGTCAATCCGAACGTAAAGACATCTATAACAAGTACATCAAGCAATTAATTGATGAAGGTAAGGCATATTACTCATACAAGACTGAAGAAGAGCTTGAAGAGCAACGTGAAGAGCAACGAGCAATGGGAATTGCCCCGCACTACACTTATGAATATGAAGGCATGACTGCTGATGAAATCAAGCAGGCACAAGAAAAGGCTGAAGCTAAGGGCTTAACGCCAGTTGTCCGGATTCATATTCCAGAAATGGTTACTTATGCTTGGGATGATATTGTTAAGGGTCATTTAAGCTTTGAATCTGACACTATCGGTGGCGATTTTGTTATTCAAAAGCGCGATGGCATGCCAACTTACAACTTTGCGGTTGTTATTGATGACCACTTGATGGAAATCACACATGTTTTGCGTGGGGATGACCACATCTCAAACACGCCTAAGCAATTGGCCGTTTACCAAGCTCTTGGCTGGGAACCACCGAAGTTTGGTCATATGACTTTGATTATCAGTGCTGACACGGGTAAGAAATTATCTAAGCGTGATGAATCAGTCTTGCAGTTTATTGAACAATATCGTGACCTCGGTTACTTACCAGATGCAATGTTCAACTTCATTACTTTGCTTGGTTGGTCACCGGGTGGTGAAAACGAAATCTTTAATCAACGTGAATTGATTAAGCAATTTGATCCAGAACGGTTATCCAAGTCGCCAGCTACCTTTGACCAAAAGAAGTTGGAATGGATTAACAACCAATACATCAAGAAGGCTGATCGTGACACCTTGCTAGACTTGTCATTGAACAACTTGCAAGAAGCTGGTCTAGTTGAGCAAGATCCGACACCAGAAAAGATGGAATGGGTTCGCCAATTAGTTAACATCTATTCAGTGCAAATGTCTTACACTAAGCAGATTGTTGATTTGGCTAAAATCTTCTTTGATGCACCAAAGGATTTGAGCGATGCAGAAATTGATGAAATCCGTAAGGATGAAGCTCGTCCAGTAATTGAAGAATTCAAGAAGCAAATTAATTTGATTCCACGTTTTACAGCGCCACAAATTATGAACGCTGTTCAAGCAACTCGGCGTGAAACCGGAATTAAGGGCAGACGCTTGTTTATGCCAATTCGAATTGCAACAACTCGATCAATGGTTGGCCCTGGAGTAGGGGAAGCCATGGAACTTTTGGGCAAAGCAAGAGTGATTGAACACCTCGATTTGACCTTAAAGCAAATGAGCGAAAATGGTCTTTAATGATTAATAAATGAAAAAGTTGACTTACTGTTAAAGTAGGTCAGCTTTTTTGTTTTGTAATTAAAAAGCAATAGGTATAACCAAAAATTCAGATAATAAAATATTATATTTAGCTAGCAATTATTTTAACAATCTAATATAATGTTAACAATATACTCAAGAAATGGGGGCAGGATAATGAGCAAGCATAAACAAGCGAGCGATAAGTTAGGATTTATTGCGATTGTCTTTTTAACAATTAACCTAATTATCGGGTCAGGAATCTTTTTAACTCCTGGCACGGTAGTTAGACAGGTGGGTAGCAAATCCCTGCTAGTCTATCTTTTAGCTGCAGTTTTTGCAGCTGTACTAGCACTGCCATTTGCCTCCGCGTCCAAATACGTTAATAAATCCGGCTCCTCCTATGCTTATGCTAAAGCTGCATTTGGTGATAAATTTGGCTTTTATATTGGCATTACCTGTTATTTTGCTAATGATGCCGTGTGGTGTACAAGTTCGGTTGGCATTGTTAAGGCAATTATTGCGATTTTGGGTGGTAATCCCAATCGATTTATGTCGATTACTGCTGGCTTGCTACTATTAATGTTGTTGAATTTAATCATCAATTTATTTGGTCAGCGGATTACTAAGTATGTTATGAATTTATCAACAGTTTGCAAGACTTTATCATTAGTAGTTTTAATTGTTGCGGGAGCGATTATCTTAATGACTACTGGTAGCAATTATGATTTGAGTGCAGTTGACCGCATTCGTGAGAGTGGCAAAGTTATTGTCCCGACGGTAACAGTTAGCACCTTTATGATGGCAGTCGTTTCGGCACTGTATGCTTTCTCGGGTTTTGAAGCCGTGGCATCGGGTGCTGAAGATATGGAAGAACCCGAGAAAAATTTGCCGCGGGCGATTCCGTTGGCCGTAATTTTGATTGCTTTCATCTATATTGGCGTTTTAGCAGTGGCCATGCTGCTAAATCCAAGTGCTTTAATGAAGACAAACCAAGTGGTAGCACTGGCAACAATTTTTGCTAATCCATTGTTGAACAACATTGTGTTGGCTGGGGCACTAATCTCAATGCTAGGGATAAATTTTGCTTATAGTTTTAGTGCACCGCGATTTTTGGAGGCAATGGCACGTGAGCACCAACTATCAACGCATTTAACCAAGAGAACCAAGCGTAATTTTCCAATTAGAACGTTTTTTATCTCGGCAGCAATCACAACTTTGATTCCGATGGCTTTCCAGTATGATTTGACTAATTTAGTCACTTTGGGGTCCATCGTCAGATTCTTGGAATTTGCGGTAGTGCCGATTGCGGTCATTCAATTTTATCGTGGCCATAATAAAGGTGAAATTTTACCGGCAAATAAGAATTTGCTGACCGATGTGGTGGCATCGGTATTGTCCGTCATCATTGTGCTATTTATGTTAGTCGAATATAACTGGCGAGTACAATTTGGGATAATCGTAAACGGCCAAGTAGTTGGCATTAACTGGTACGCAATTTTGGCAGTTGGCTTTGGCTTTGTGATTTTGCCGTTATTGATGTATTTGATTTCTCGGCGAGAATGGCAAGACGCAGAATAAATGTTTTATATATTAAGGTCCTATTAAATATAGGATCTTTTTTATTGGCAAAAACCTTGATAAACCAGCACGCAAAGAATCTTTGCTTGAACTTTCATCAACAATTAAGCAAAATTGATGGTGTAATGGAGGGGCAAATAATGAGATTCGGTGAACATCTAAGGCAAGCGCGGCTAGCTAAAAATTTGACGCAGGAACAAGTAGCGCAAGAATTTGCCATCACTCGGCAGACACTTTCAAATTGGGAGAATGAAAAATCCTATCCCGATATCGGCAGCTTGATTAAGCTAAGTGATTATTACCAGATTACACTTGATGAATTGCTGAAAGAGGATTCTGGGATGCGCGAAAACCTGGAAAAGCGTGAGGTCGTTAATAATCTGAAACAGATTAAGAAAAAACTGGTGGTTGCTGTTATCGGAATGTTAGTTGTCGGCTTAAGTGCAGTATTTTCAAAAGATAATGTTTCAACGATAGCAATGATTTTATTCTGGATTAGCGACCTGACACTGTGCTCAGCCTTGATGGACGTAAATAATTTTGATCAGTCACAATCTTTAGGCTTGGAATATAATTGGCAGAAATTTTTGACAAGTAATAAAGGAAAATATGTAGAAGTCACACTGGTCATTGGGCTAACAATCGGGTTGAGTTTGATTATTGGCCAAGTTAGAGGCCTTGTTATGTCAATAGGATTAGGCAGCGGATTTTTAGTAGGAGCTTGGCTATATCGCCATCATAAATATTAAGATATTAACAAAAATAGCCTAGCATTTGCATGCTGGAATTTATATAATTTTGATATAAGTCATGAAAGGAGATAATATGTTAAAAATTGACCATGTTAGTAAAAATTTTGGTGAACTGGCCGCGTTGAAGGATGTTTCTTTTACTGTTGCGCCAGGGCAAATTCTGGGCTTAATTGGGCAAAACGGTGCGGGAAAGTCAACATTATTTCACAGTATCTTAAATTTATTTTCTTATGAAGGCAATATCACTTGGCAGGACCAGCAGATTACTGAATCAGCTTTTGATCAAATTGGTTACTTGCCCGAAGAAAGAAGTCTGCTACCCAATTTGACAATTGAGCGGCAAATTAAGTATCTGGCAAAATTGAAGGACTTTAATGCCAGCTCGAGCTTAATTGATGATTGGCTCAAGCGTTTTGAAGTTAAAGGTGATCGTAAGACCAAGATTAAGATGCTATCTAAGGGTAATCAGCAGAAAGTGCAGCTAATTTGTACTTTGATTCATCAGCCTAAACTAATTATTCTTGATGAACCTTTCAGCGGTCTTGATCCGGTAAATGCGGAATTGCTCAAGCAAGCAATCTTATCGGCAAAAGAAAATGGCGCCGCAATTATTTTCTCTAGTCATAATATGGTAAATGTCGAAGAAGTCTGTGACCAGCTTGTGATGCTCAACTTAGGGGAGATAGTGCTGCATGGCAACGTTGATGAGGTGCGCAATCAGTTCGGTAAAATCAACCTGTTTGTGACGACAGATTGGACTGAGCAACAGCTAGCTGAGCTTGCTGGCGTGAAAAGTGTGAGAAAATTAGCGCCGCAACATTATTTACTTAAACTGACAACGCCGGAAGCTGGTAAGCAAATTTTTACCCAGCTAACACAAGGACAATATATTGAGCAGTTCAGTCAGGAAGCACTTAGCTTGGACGAGATTTTCCGGATGAAGGCAGGTAAGAGCGATGAGTAAATTATGGACAATTATTAGCGAAACCTACTCAAGACAAGTTAAGTCATGGAGTTTTCTATCCTTAATTTTTGGGCCATTTTTAATTCTGGCAATTGGGATGGGAATTGGCTATTTTACGGCAAGTAACGGTGACTCCAGTACAGCTGAAATTGCGGTAATTAGTTCACAGCCGGCCTTGAAGCAGGCATTCATTAGCCAAAATAAGAAATTGAAGGTTAAAAGTGCAGTTACTTCAAGTAAACAAGCAGAAAAGCTGACCAAAAAAGACGACCTTCAGGGTTATCTCGTACTTAACGAAAAACAGGGCAGGTTACAAGCGGAATTTTATCAAGGAGATTCTGATAATGCGCCTGATAAGGAAGATTTAGCCCCAAGTATTAATGCGTTGCAGACCGCAGTGAATGTGCAGCAGGCTCGTTTAACTGTTAAGCAAATCCATGAATTACAAACGCGGCCGCAGCTTAAAATTAAACAAGTCACAGGTAAGGCTAATGACACGACAATTAAAATGATTACGTTTATGGCAGTTGTTTTTGTAGTGTACTTCGTGATACTAATTTATTCCTCAATTATGGCCCAGGAAGTTGTTGCCGATAAGGGACATAAGATTATCGAAATTATCTTTTCGAGCACTACACCTGAAAAATACTTTTGCGGGAAAGTAATTGCTATTTTACTAATGATTATTACCCAAATGGTATCTTATATTGCTTTTGGCTTTATTGCATGGCCTTTTGCACAGCATATAAAGTCAGCACACAACTGGTTAATTGCTAATCAAAGCCTGATTAGACAAATTTTGCATAATTTATTAGGGTCGGCAATGTTGTATATTATTTTGGGCGTGACTGCTTATGTTATTCTGGCAGCGTATTTCGGGGCTATTTCTAAGTCTAGTGCAAACGCATCTCAGGCAGCACAGTGGCCAACAATGATTTGTGTTGTTGCCTTTATTCTGGCACTGACATACGCAACGCAGCCTCATGCAGTTCTGGTTAAAATCTTGTCTTATGTACCATTATTTTCGTCTTACTTTATGCCTTTGCGGGTATTTGGCGGCAATGTCAGTGTGATGGAAATTATCGGTTCATTGCTGCTATTAATGTTAGCCATTATTCTAGCCGTCTACTATATTGGCAAGAGTTATGGCAAATTGATGTTGCAACAAGACCAGTCAAAACGTAAGCTTAGATTATTTAGAAGAAATTAAAAAAGGCAATGAAAAACGTATTATCTGGTGAAGATAATACGTTTTTGTGTTATTTTGCCACTGATCTATCAGGCAGAGGTGACATTAGTAAATCCATTATGCTGCAATCGATCATCAATAAATTAAAGCCAATATTCGAATAGTCGATAACTGTCATAAATAATATAAAAACTAAAAAGCCAAGTTCAAATTTTTGTTCAAGTTTCTGATTTTTGGTCATATCGGCTTTTTTAATAGTTTTTCCAGAAGTTAAGCGTTTGGAAAAAGATATACCTAAGAATAGAAGACCAATTGCTAGGTAAGCAATAATACTGGTTAAATCTGCGTTTGGACGATTAATGTAATAATCAATTCCGGCAAATGCTACTTGTAAAATTGCGATTAACCACATTATTTGTTTTTTAGTCAAGTTGATTTCGAACATCAGTAATTACTTCACTTTGCTTTATACTTATACTATACGTTTTTAATATTAACAAGAATATTATAAAACAAAATATTGTAATCAGAGCAAAAAAATAGTGTTATATTATTAAAAAATAAGAGTAGGAGTACGAGCGATGTTCAAAAAAACCTAAAAATGACTTTGATCTACTAAAATTGTTGCAACAACAATTGTCCAATACCAATGAACAGTTCATTATTAAACAAGCGATTATTAAATTAAACCAGCACGAAAATCCATATTTAGTTAAAACTAATGTGCAATCTGCTTTGACTGAGCTTGCCCTTAAAAGGCAATTATCTAAAGCAGGAGTACAATTGCTGATTCAGTTGAGTAAGCCAAACATCAATGAAGATGTTGCTCGAAGTTCGGCAACTTGGTTTTAGTAGCAGACTTTATGGTGTGGTTGTAAATAAGTACATGGAATGTAAAATAAAATGCTGCTTCAGATTGAAGTAGCATTTTTATTTGTTAAAAGTTTAGTATTAGGAAAGCTAAACCGCCATATTCGACGATTAGCCATAGGAAGAAGATTCCTGCGGCGCTAAACAACTGTTTCCAAGTTGCATTGTTGATGTCAAAGGCAAAGAAACGAGCGCAATATGCAATTAGCATTGTTAGCACTGTAAGTACAGCACTACAAATCGTTGCCCTAATTGAGTTAGAGAATAAATATTTCCAATATGTATCTAAACTATATAGACCAATTATTAAAACAACAAAAATAGTTTGATATTTATGGTAAAAGTTTTTAATTGTAATTTTCATAATCTAACCTCAAACGTGCAAAAGATACATACTGATAAGCCGCACAGCAACGCAAACTACAAGATAAAGTAGAGCGCAACCAGCCATTGTGAATAATTCGCTCCATTCATTCTTATTAGGATCAATGCGCTTTTCCACCCAGAAGCCGCCGATAATAAATGCAATTGCAGTTATCATATCAGTTAAAATCATCTTGGGTGAATGTCCTAAGGATAGTCCGATAATGTCAAAAATAATATTCATTATGGCATATAATGTCATACCTGAAACGATTCGATGGCGATAATAAAAGTTTTTAATTGTAATTTTCATAATCTAACCTCAAACGTGTAAAAGATACATACTAATAAGTCGCACAGCACCGCAAACTACAAGATAAAGTAGAGCGCAACCAGCCATTGTGAATAATTCGCTCCACTCGTTTTTATTAGGATCAATGCGCTTTTCTACCCAAAAGCCGCCAACAATCATTACTATTGCAGATATTGCATCAGCTAAAAACATCTTAGGCGAGTGTCCTAAAGCCAAACCGATGGTGTCAAAAATAAAATCAACTATGGCATAAAGAATCATGCATGAAACAAAATAATGTTGATGAAAAAATCTAGTAATTGTAATTTTCATATCTATCACCTTCATATACTATACATTATTAATATTAGATACTAATATTATAGTCCGGAAAATTTAAAATGATAGTCAAAATAGTTTTTTAATAACTATTAAAGTAAAATTGATGGCAATTCTTGCCTGGAGGTTAGCAAGTTGGCTGGATTCTGCTAAAATGGGAATAGCTATTAACAGAAGAGAGGCTTAGCCGTGAAAATTTATAATACTTTGACAAAGAGAAAAGAAGAATTTAAGCCACTAGTTGCAGGACAAATCTCGATGTATGTCTGTGGCCCGACAGTTTATAATTACATTCATATTGGGAATGCACGCAGTGTCATCGCATTTGATACAATTCGGCGATACTTTGAATATCGCGGATATAAGGTAAATTACGTCTCTAACTTTACAGATGTTGACGACAAGATGATTAATGAGGCGCGAGCTGAGGGCATTACTGTGCCAGAGCTCGCTGATCGTTACATTAAATGTTATCTTGAAGATACGACCGCGCTAAACGTGGAGCCAGCAACTAAGCATCCCCGAGCAACTCACGAAATTCCTGAAATTATCGAATTTATTGAACAATTAATTAAAAATGGTTATGCTTATGAAGCTGACGGTGATGTTTATTATCGTGCTAAAAAGTTCAAGCATTATGGTGAGTTAAGCAGCCAAAACATTGCCGAACTTGAAGAAGGTGCTTCTGAGCATGTCAATGATGAGGAGCAGCAGCGTAAGGAAGACCCAATTGACTTTGCCCTGTGGAAGAAGCAGAAGCAGCCTGATGAGATTGCGTGGCAATCGCCATGGGGACTAGGGCGACCAGGTTGGCACATTGAGTGTTCAGTAATGTCGACTAAATATCTGGGCAAGACAATTGATATTCATGGTGGTGGTCAAGATTTGGAATTTCCGCACCATGAAAATGAAATTGCGCAGAGTGAAGCCGCAACAGGTCAAAAGTTTGTCAATTATTGGCTGCACAATGGTTTTGTAACTGTTGGTCATGATGAAGAAAAAATGTCGAAGTCGCTGCATAATTTTGTGACGGTGCATGATTTGCTTAAAACGGTTGACCCACAAGTATTACGCTTTTTCATGGCAAGTGTGCAATATCGCAAGCAAATTAATTACTCACAGGAGAATCTGGAGCAGGCGAAGAATATTTTGCAGCGTTTTAAGAACACGCTAATTAATATTGACTATCGCTTAGAAGATGCCACTTCTGAGCGTACTTCAGCTCAATTACGGCAGGCTATCCAAGAAACGCAAACGAAGTTTGTCACTGCAATGGATGACGATATTAATGTGCAAAATGCTTTAGCAGCGATTTACGATTTGTTGCCGCTAGTTAACGCTAATGCCAATAGCGCCCAGGCTGATAAAGAGGCGTTGGCACAAGCCAAGGAATTATTGGGGCAGTGGCTCAGTATTTTTGGCATTGATACGGCTAAATTAATTCAAAAGTCGCAAACAAGTGATGATGAGGAAATTACGGCATTGGTTAAGGCACGCGATGAAGCACGCAAAAACAAGGATTGGGCTAAGAGCGACCAATTGCGCGATCAATTAAAAGAACTGGGGATTACAATTCAGGATACCCCACAGGGAACAAGGTGGACACGTGACTAAAATTAAAAAGTTAACGGAAGAAAAAGTTAATCCAGATACGCTCAGCGGGCAGACGCTGGCGTATTTGGGGGATGCTGTATACGAGTTATTTATTAGACGCCATTTATTGAAAGGCGGCATTGTGAAGCCGCAGGTATTGCAGCGCGAAGCAACGCATTACGTCTCGGCTAAGGCGCAAGCAGCACTGATTACCAAGTTGCAGGATGAGCAGCTGCTTACCGAAGATGAACTGGCAACTTTTCGCCGGGGACGAAATGCGAAGACTCATACTAAGGCCAAAAACACTAGCCTAGCAACTTACCAGTTGTCAACGGGCTTTGAAGCTGTATGGGGTTATTTGGATTTATTAGATAAAAAAGACCGCGTCCGTGAATTGACAACGTGGTGCATTCAGACTGTTGAGGAAGGCGGGATTGATAACTATGACTTCAATTGATAAAGATTTTGTTTTCGGTCGGCATGCTGGGGTTGATTTTTTAAAGACACAAGATGCTGAGCGAATTAACAAGGTGTTTTTACAGCAAGGTGTGCAGGATAGCTTCGCCAATGAGGTTTATGGCTTAGCTAAAAAGAAGGGGATTGTTATACAAACTGTCCCTAAAACTAAGCTGGACCGGTTAGTGCAGGGTGGCAACCACCAAGGCTTGGTCTTGACCGTTGCTAGCTTTGAATATGCAGACCTAGAGCAATTACTTGATCAATTTGATGAGCAAGGCAAAGAACCGTTTTTGTTAATGCTTGACTCAATTGAAGATCCGCATAATTTGGGCTCAATTTTACGGTCAGCTGATGCAACGGGCGTTGATGCGATTATTATTCCTAAACGTCATGCGACTGGCTTAACGTCTGTTGTTGCTAAGACATCAACGGGAGCGATTGATTATGTGCCAGTTGCCCGCGTTAATAATCTTGTTCAAACCAGTCAGTTGTTGAAAAAGCGCGGCTACTGGTTGTTTGGCACCGATATGCAGGGCACTGATTACCGTGAGTGGAATGCTAAGGGTAAAACGGTGCTGGTCATTGGTAATGAGGGCAAGGGTATTGCTCGACTTTTGAAAGAGCAGATGGATCAGATGCTTACTCTGCCAATGGTGGGCCATGTTCAGTCACTGAATGCTAGTGTGGCAACTGGGGTCTTACTTTATCAGATGCTAAATAGCCGCAATCCACTTAAATAACATAGATAGACAGCTTGCAATTGCAGCTGTTTTTTGTTTAAAGCGATAATTTTTTCTGAATTAACGCGCTTTCAACAAAAGCTAGTTTTTGTTTTTGCTGCTCTGAGCAAATAAATTTGATTGCGCCGTCTGAACGCGCGTTCGATATTTTGTAATTAAAAAAATCAGTATTCTCACCTTAATTAGTTTTTCGAATTAATATAAGGAGAAAGAAGATGCAGTTAACAGAAGCATACGAGCAAAAATTAATTAAGCAAGTTCAAGCTGGCAGTGACGATGCATTGGTAGAATTATGTTACTTTTATCGGCCGTTAATTAATAGTATTAAGCAAAAATACTTTGTGCGTTGTTATGATGGTCAGGATTGGGATCAAGATGCGCTGATTGTGTGCTACCAAGCAGCTATGAGTTATGAACAGGGCAAAGGCAAGTTTGGCAGCTATTTTAAGACCAGGCTTCATAATCATGCTAGGTCACTGCTTCGTCATGACATGGCATATAGGCGGCGCGCACTTGCGCAGGCAACTTCACTTGAAGCAGCAATGGAAAAGGGCATCGAGCAGTTGCACCAGAAAACAACACAACTGGCAGAAATTCCAGTTAGTGAAAAATTCACCGAACTATTTGCCCAGTTATCAGATTTAGAAATTAAGACTTTATTAATTGCTTTGGGCGTTTGGCATCAAGAGGAGGTCTTACAGAAATTGCAGATAGAGCAGGTGGCTCTAGTGCGTGCACGCTCACGACTTATGCAAAAAATGCGTAAGACACTGTTATGAAAAATAATAATATTATATGATTATGTAAAAATGCGGTATAATAGACCTTGTAGAATTAATTTTTAGGAGGTAATTAAGATGGCAGAGATTGAAAAGACTGCATTGTTGGATCGTCACATGAAGGAAGTTTTTGACTGGAGTGATTCTGATCTTCCAGTTAGAGATGCCCTTTGGGACTATTTTATGGAAAAGAATGGTAGAGATACCATGAAGACAGAAGCAGATATGCTTCCGTTCCTAAAAGACACTGATGATAAAATCGAATCCTTTGTAAACGAAAATCTTAAGAAGTAAATCCGACTATTACAATGTTCTACGCCCGGTGGTTACGCATTAAGTTTGACCACTAGAAAAGCAGCTGCTCATTTGAGTAGCTGCTTTTTGTTTGGCAATTAATTATAATAAGGAATTTAAGTCGCTAATAATTTGGTCAGCAGTAAGGTGGTTATCGTGATAATTGGTTTCAAGCGGTAACTGATCGGTGTAGACGCGCTTTTGCCCATAATTTAAAACCTTAACATCTTTGTTACCTAAGTATGAAGCAATCTTTTGCCCTAGGCCAGCGTCGATCAGATCATCTTCAATTGTGACAATGACTTGGTTTTCTTGGGCTAGTTTATCCAGCGTTGGCTTATCTAAAATATTGGCCGCAAGTGGATTAACTAGCGTGGCACCAATTTTAGCGGCGACTTGTTGACCTAACTGGTAAAAGTCACCAAGTGCGATCACAGCAACACTTTTACCAGGAGATACTTGGTAATGGATGGCGCTATAATCGGTTAAAATACTAGCGCCATCTTCTGGGACTGGCTTAGTTGGCAGCTTGATGGCAACGGGATGTTGGCTCTGGTTGATTGCCCACTTGAGCATGGCCCTTTCTTCGGCAAGGGAGGTTGGTGCAAGGTAAATCCAGTTAGGTAAGTTGGCAACTAGCACTTGATCAAACAGTCCAAGGTGCGTTTTTGATTGGGTGGTGATGCCGTTATTGCCGATGACCATTACAACGGGTAAATCGTTGGCGGCGACATCATGTGACAGCTGGTCGAACGCACGCTGCAAGAAGCTCGAATTTTCAAATAAAACTGGAATGGCGCCTTCCTTAGCAAAGCCAGCGGCAAAAGCAACGGACTCTTGCTCGGCAATTCCGACATCGGTGTAGTGGTCAGGATAGTTATTTTTAAACTCATCAAGACCAAAGCTGCGTGGAATGGCGGCATTGATAATCATTGCTTGCTTGCCGGCCTTAATTTCATCTTCAACAGTAGCAATGGCAACCGAATTAGCGCTCGGACTAGTAGCAGTCTTATCTTTACCTGCCAACAAATCAGCAGAAGCCCAGTGATAAGCCTCTTCATCTTTAAGCGCAGGTGCATAGCCCTTACCTTTGAGCGTATTAATATGTAATAAAATTGGATGATCTACGTCTTTAATTTGTTGAAAAGCTACAATCATTGCCGCAAGATCGTTGCCGTCTGCAACATAATGATAGTCAAATCCCATTGCTGTAAAAGGATTCTCTGGTGACTTGCCATTTGTGTCGCGTAATTTCTTTAAGGCAGTAACAAGGCCGCCCACGTTTTTATCAATCGACCATTGATTGTCGTTAACCACAATAGCCAGATTGTGCGGCTCAATTGCCGCGTTGTTTAAGCCCTCATAAGCCAGGCCGCCAGTCATTGCCCCATCGCCGATTAACGCCATGATGTTTTCGTGATTGCCCAGAAGGTCGCGAGCCTTTGCCATTCCTGTTGCTAAGGCAATAGAAGTCGAGGTATGGCCAACAGCGTAATAATCGTAGGGACTTTCATTGGGGTCCGTATATGGCGAAACGTCTTCGTAATGGTCGGGATCAAGCCAGGCTTGCGCGCGACCCGTTAGCATTTTATGGGGATAAGTCTGGTGGGAAACGTCCCAGATTAGTTTATCTTGGGGTGCATTAAAGACGTAGTGGTAGGCAATGGTCATTTCAACAATGCCTAGGTCGGGGCCAAAGTGCCCGCCAACAGCCGTGTCTTTTTCGATAATTAACGTTCTAATTTCTTCGGCTAACGTTTCCAGTTGCGGCAACGTTAACTTTTTCAGGTCATCAGGGCCAGAAATTTGGTTTAATAAATAATGCGGATGTTTATTCATAATGTATACTCCTTATGTTGGTATCAAGTAGATTATACAGCTACCGAAACCGCTTTTACCAATACTTTTACAGCATTATATTGTGAACTGAGTAACGTTTATCACGATGTTTATAAGATTGGTAATCAAAAAATTGCGTAAATATGGTTAATTATGACGGCAATGTCTTTGCTCAACCAAGCTACTTGCGCCAGATATTTTTTAAAAAGGTTACGCAGTGAATAAATTTGTTGGCCAATATTAATTGCTCATATGGTATTTTTTTGCTAAAATAAAAGAGTTTGGAAGTGAGATTATGGCAGTGAAAAAAGCATCTTTGGCCTGCAGCGTCTGCGGCTCGCGTAACTACTCAATCACGGCAAGTAAAAATCGCACTCAACGGCTTGAACTGAAAAAGTTTTGTAAGCATTGCGGTAAAATGACTGTGCATAAGGAAACGAGGTAGGAGTTAATGATTAAGTTTTTTAAGAGTGTTGTCCAAGAAATGAAGTTAGTTACTTGGCCAACTGCTAAACAAAACCGTCACGATACAGCAATTGTTATCGTAACTTCAATCCTGTTTGCGGCATATTTGGGTCTACTTGACTTAGCATTTAGTAGTTTGACACAGATAGTGATGTAAATAGAAATAATTTTAGATCCGTGTTATAATGGATATTAGTTGAAAGAACCTCGGTCGAGGTTTTTTTGTTTGCCAAAAATCAAAAGGAGAAATTGAGTTAAATGGTTGAAACAACAAAGAAGCAATGGTACGTATTGCATACTTACTCAGGTTATGAAGATAAAGTTAAGTCTGACCTGTTATCACGTGCGCAAAGTATGGGGATGCAAGACTATATTTTTCGGGTAATGGTCCCTGAACAAGAAAAGATTGAAACTGTCCATGATAAGAAGAAGGAAGTCGAAGAAAAGATTTTCCCAGGATACGTTTTAGTTGAAATGGTTATGACTGACGAAAGTTGGTTTGTTGTTCGAAACACACCAAACGTTACGGGCTTTGTTGGTTCCCATGGTGGTGGTTCTAAGCCGTCACCATTACTTGATGAAGAAGTTAACCGCTTGTTGCGTCAACAAGGTGAACCAGCTAAACGGCCACAAATTGACTTTGAAGTTGGCGAAACAGTTACAATTATCGACGGTGCCTTTAACGGTGTTGAAGGTAAAATCACTGAAATTCAACCAGACAAGTACAAGTTATTTGTTTCTGTTGATATGTTTGGTCGTGCAACTACAACTGAACTAGACTACGACCAAGTTAAAAAGATTGATTAAAGTAAGTTAGTATTGCAATTATCGCCAAACGATGATAAGATACTAACGTACTTTTATTATTGTGGGAGGAGAAGTAGGTAACTTCTCCATTTTAACCACACACGGAATCAAGGAGGTTTTGACCGTGGCAAAGAAAGTTATTAACGTTGTCAAATTACAAATCCCAGCTGGTGCTGCAACACCCGCACCTCCAGTTGGTCCAGCTTTAGGTCAAGCAGGTATCAACATTGTTGGTTTTACTAAGGACTTCAATGCTAGAACAGCTGATCAAAAAGGCATGATTATTCCTGTAGTCATCACTGTATATGAAGATCGTTCATTCGAATTCATTACTAAGACTCCACCAGCTCCAGTATTATTGAAGCAAGCTGCTAAGATCGACAAGGCTTCTGGTGAACCTAATACCAAGAAAGTTGGTAAGGTAACCAAGGACCAAGTTAAGGAAATCGCTGAAACAAAGATGAAGGACCTTAACGCTGCTGATGTCGAAGCTGCTATGCGGATGATCGAAGGTACTGCTAGAAGCATGGGTATCGAAGTCGAAGACTAATCCTGTTATTTATAACAATTTAGGTGGGAGAGCTGCTCGGGCTTGTTTGACCACATATTAAGGAGGAAATCACATGCCAAAGCATGGTAAAAAATATGTAGAAGCTGCTAAAAAAGTAGATTCAAAGAAGTTATATTCAGTTGCTGAAGCAATGAAGTTAGTTAAAGAAACTTCATACGCAGGTTTTGATGCTTCAGTTGAAGTTTCATACAACTTGAGTGTTGACCCTAAGCAAGCTGACCAACAAATTCGTGGTTCACTTGTATTGCCTAACGGTACTGGTAAGACCCAAAAGGTTGTTGTTTTTGCTGAAGGCCCACAAGCTGAACAAGCTAAGGCTGCCGGTGCTGACGAAGTTGGTTCAGACGACTTAGTAGAAAAAGTTCAAAACGGTTACTTGGACTTTGACGTTGTTGTTGCTACACCAATGATGATGGCCAAGGTTGGACGTTTAGGTCGTATTTTAGGGCCTAAAGGTTTAATGCCTAACCCTAAGACTGGTACAGTTACAATGGACATCGAAAAGGCCGTTAAGAACGTTAAAGCTGGTCAAGTTGAATACCGTGTTGACCGTCAAGCTGCTATTCATGCAGCTATTGGTAAGGTTTCATTTACTGATGAACAATTAGTAGAAAACTTTGATGCTTTACGTGACGTTATCTTACGTGCACGTCCAGCAGCAGCCAAGGGTCAATACATTAAGAGTGTTGCTGTTGCAGCAACCTTTGGCCCAGGGATCAAGCTTGATCCATTAAACTTGGACTAATTTAATATAGATTAATCAATTAAAAGCAATTTACAGAAATGTAAGTTGCTTTTTTTTTCGTATTTTTAAATCCTGTTGATAAAGAAAATTATTTAATTTGCTAAACTTTAAGTAATTTTCTTCGGCAAAAGCAATAGAAGTTACTACTTTACGAGTTGTACAAAAATTATGAATTCATATCTTGAGGAGTGTTATATGTGTCAACTAAGATTAAGGTGAAGTGGTTTCAATTTTATGAGGTAAGTATCGAGAACTATAGAAACAATTTTAATCTATCCTCTGAAGTAATAGAATGATTTTATGAATAGCTAAGTAATAGAAAATTTTCACCATTTATTATTGCCTTTTTAGCCTATATAATTATTGATATGCGATTATGAGCGAAGCATTTTATTAATATAAATTTATTTTACTTTTAATCAATGCAAAATATTAAGATTTGGTAAAGACTTTAAAAACGAGCGTTATTTAATTTTTGGTTGATCAAAGCATCTTACTGCTAGTAAATTATATATGTGTTATTTAATATAATTGTTTCGTTAACTATTTTAAAATCTGGTTGCAATATAAAAAATTATTGAGTATTTAATTAGCTATATAATACTCTGTTATTTTTTATTTGCGTAAATAAATAGTTGATACTGTTGAATTTATATGAATAACTGTTATATTAATTGTGATTAAATTACTTACTGTGCAAATATAAATTTGGATACAAGGTATTTTATTTTTTATATTATGAAAAGTTTTTTCAGGTTTAATTAGCATTAATAAAATTTGGTGTTACGTATAGGTAATAGTCATAAAAACAAAGTTAACTATTATTAGATTAGGTGTTAGGTGTATAAAATGGTAAATTCAGATCAGAATAAAAATTCAAAGAAAGAGCTAAGTGAAAAAGAAAAATTAGATAAAATCCGTTCAATTCGGCGTAATTTATTAACAGCAGGTACAGCTGGACTTGGCGGTATTTTGGGCGGCTTGTTAAATTCGCCGCAAGTAGCTCACGCAGCAACTAATGTTCCCAAGATTAAGACCACTAATTATGAACATTTACTGGTTAATGCCAACTCGGCAGTAATTCCAGCCTCTCAGACTGCACAAAAACAGTCAGTACAAGATAATTCTATAAAAGCTCTCAGTCAGCAACAAACCACTCGTTATAACTCACAGTCGGCTGTTGATCAAAATGAAGCACAGAGTATGGCTATTAAGTCACAATTAACTGCTAGTTCAATGTCAACTATTGAATCTGCTTCAGCTAATGCAACGAGTAAAGTAGTTAAGCAACAGTTAGAGATTTCCAAGTCAGCACTAGATGAACAAGGATCGTTAACTTCTTCAAAGGCTAATGATCAAAGAGGGTTAGAAAGTACTAGTAATTATGATGCAAGTAACTCTAATAGTGAAGTAAATACAAAAGATTACTCATCAGATGTATATAGTCAATATAGTCAGAGCCTTAGTGCTAGTCAATCAAAGTCAACACACTTATCAAGTATATACAGCCATAGCATTTCCGCAAGTACCAGTGATTTTTTGTCAAGTAAAGCAAGTTACAGTAATTCAATTAGTTTAATTGATTTCGTAGTAAGCTTAAGCCAGTCGGCAAGTACCAGCAAATCACTAAGTCAAAGCAGGAGTGCTTTGTCAGCCAGTCAGAGTACTTCAGCAAGTAAAAGTCGCTCAGAATTATTTTCGAATATATATAGTCAGAGCACTTCCGCAAGTACCAGTTACTCACTGGCTTCTGCATCAACAAGTAAAAGTTACTCAGCATCCCTTTCAGATGTATATAGTCAGAGTGATTCCGCAAGTAAAAGTTACTCACTGTCTTCTGTATCAACAAGTAAAAGTTACTCAGCATTCCTTTCAGATGCATATAGTCAGAGTGCTTCCGCAAGTAAAAGTTACTCAACAAGCCTAGTTATTAGTGACTCGATGTCTAAAAGTGCAAGCCTATACTTTAGTTCGTTGGATGCAGACGATAGTGCAAGTCAGAGCTTTAGTACATCAATAAGTGACAGTAATGTTTCGGCTAGTCAGAGCACATCGCAAAGTAAGTCGATAGCCGATAGTGCGAGTGAAAGTTATAGTAATTCGATTAAGGATAGTAACTCGAAAGTAGTCAGTGCGAGTGAAAGCTTTAGTACATCAATTAGTAATAGTAATGTTTCGGCTAGTCAGAGTACGTCGAGGAGTCAAAAAGACAGTAAGTCGATAGCTGATAGTGCGAGTGAAAGTTACAGTAATTCGATTAAGGATAGTAACTCAAAAGTAGTTAGTGCGAGTGAAAGCTTTAGCATTTCAATCAGCGATAGTAATTCACTAAAAGATAGTGAATTAGCAGCTAATAGTACTAGTGTAAGTACATCAATTAGCCAAAGTACTTCAACTAGTCAAAGTACATCAACAAGTAAGAGCGACAGTAAATCGGCTGCAGACAGTACGAGTGAGAGCTTTAGTATTTCAATCAGCGATAGTAATTCAATCAAAGATAGCAATTCGAAAGTAGCAAGTGCGAGTGAAAGCTTTAGTACTTCAATTAGTGATAGTAATGTCTCGGCCAGTCAAAGTACATCGAAGAGTCAAAAAGACAGTAAGTCGGCTGCGGACAGTGCAAGTGAGAGTTACAGTAAGTCACTTAAAGATAGTAATTCAAAAGTAATAAGTGCGAGTGAAAGCTTTAGTACCTCAATTAGTGATAGTAATGCGTCAGCTAGTCGGAGTACATCGCAGAGTCAGAAAGACAGTAAGTCGATAGCTGATAGTGCAAGTGAGAGTTACAGTAAGTCACTTAAAGATAGTAATTCAAAAGTAATAAGTGCGAGTGAAAGCTTTAGTATTTCAATCAGCGATAGTAATTCAATCAAAGACAGTAAATCGACAGTTGATAGTGCAAGCACATCAACTAGTCAAAGTACGTCAACAAGCGAGAGTAATAGTAAATCGGCTGCAGACAGTGCAAGTACATCAACTAGTCAAAGTACTTCAACAAGTGAGAGTAATAGTAAATCGACAGTTGATAGCACTAGTACAAGTACCTCGATAAGTCAGAGCACGTCAACAAGTGAGAGTAATAGTAAATCAACAGTTGATAGTGCAAGCACATCTACTAGTCAAAGTACTTCAACAAGTGAGAGTAACAGTAAATCGACAGTTGATAGCACTAGTACAAGTACCTCGATAAGTCAGAGCACGTCAACAAGTGAGAGTAACAGTAAATCGACAGTTGAAAGTACAAGTACGTCAATCAGTCAAAGTACTTCGACGAGCGAAAGCAACAGTAAGTCGACAGTTGATAGTGCAAGCACATCAACTAGTCAAAGTACGTCAACAAGCGAGAGTAATAGTAAATCGGCTGCAGACAGTGCAAGTACATCAACTAGTCAAAGTACGTCAACAAGCGAGAGTAATAGTAAGTCGATTGCAGACAGTGCAAGCACATCGATAAGTCAGAGCACGTCAACAAGCGAAAGTAATAGTAAGTCAATTGCAGACAGTGCAAGCACATCAACTAGTCAAAGTACCTCAACAAGTGAGAGCAATAGTAAGTCAATTGCAGACAGTGCAAGCACATCGATAAGTCAAAGTAAGTCGACAGTTGAAAGTACAAGTGTAAATACATCAACTAGTCAAAGTGCTTCAACAAGCGAAAGCAACAGTAAATCGACAGTTGAAAGTACAAGTACGTCAATCAGTCAAAGTGCTTCAACAAGCGAAAGCAACAGTAAATCGACAGTTGAAAGTACAAGTACGTCAATCAGTCAAAGTACGTCAACAAGCGAGAGTAATAGTAAATCGGCTGCAGACAGTGCAAGTACATCAACTAGTCAAAGTACGTCAACAAGCGAGAGTAATAGTAAATCGGCTGCAGACAGTGCAAGTACATCAACTAGTCAAAGTACGTCAACAAGCGAGAGTAATAGTAAGTCGACGGTAGATAGTGCAAGCACATCAACTAGTCAAAGCACATCAACGAGTGAGAGCAATAGTAAGTCGACAGTTGATAGCACTAGTACATCAATCAGTCAAAGTACGTCAACAAGCGAGAGTGATAGTAAGTCGACGGTAGATAGTGCAAGCACATCAACTAGTCAAAGTACTTCCACGAGTGCAAGTCAGAGTAAGTCACAGGCAGATAGCACCAGTCAAAGTTACAGTGATTCGATTAAAGATAGTAACTCGACAGTAGTAAGTGCGAGTGAAAGCTTCAGTACTTCAATTAGCAATAGTAATGTGTCGGCAAGTCAGAGTACATCAAAGAGTCAGAGTGATAGTAAGTCGACAGCTGACAGCACAAGCACATCGACTAATGCAAGTACATCAACAAGTGCCAGTCAAAGCAAGTCAACAGCAGACAGTGCAAGTGAAAGCTTCAGTACTTCGATTAGTGACAGTAATGTATCAGCTAGTCAGAGTACATCAAAGAGTCAAAGTGAAAGTAAGTCGACAGCTGACAGCACAAGCACATCGACTAATGTAAGTACCTCAACTAGCACAAGTCAAAGTAAGTCACAGGCAGACAGTACCAGTCAAAGTTACAGCGATTCGATCAAAGATAGTAACTCGACAGTAGTAAGTGCGAGTGAAAGCTTCAGTACTTCAATTAGCAATAGTAATGTGTCGGCAAGTCAGAGTACATCAAAGAGTCAGAGTGATAGTAAGTCGACAGCTGACAGCACAAGCACATCGACTAATGCAAGTACATCAACAAGTGCCAGTCAAAGCAAGTCACAGGCAGATAGTACCAGTCAAAGTTACAGCGATTCGATTAAAGATAGTAACTCTACAGTAGTAAGTGCGAGTGAAAGCTTCAGTACTTCAATTAGCAATAGTAATGTGTCGGCAAGTCAGAGTACATCAAAGAGTCAGAGTGATAGTAAGTCGACAGCTGACAGCACAAGCACATCGACTAATGCAAGTACATCAACAAGTGCCAGTCAAAGCAAGTCACAGGCAGATAGTACCAGTCAAAGTTACAGCGATTCGATTAAAGATAGTAACTCTACAGTAGTAAGTGCGAGTGAAAGCTTCAGTACTTCAATTAGCAATAGTAATGTTTCGGCAAGTCAGAGTAAGTCACAGGCAGATAGTACCAGTCAAAGTTACAGCGATTCAATTAAAGATAGTAATTCTACAGTAGTAAGTGCGAGTGAAAGCTTCAGTACTTCAATTAGTGACAGTAATGTATCAGCTAGTCAGAGTACATCAAAGAGTCAAAGTGAAAGTAAGTCGACAGCTGACAGCACAAGTACATCGACTAATGTAAGTACCTCAACTAGCACAAGTCAAAGTAAGTCACAGGCAGACAGTACCAGTCAAAGTTACAGCGATTCGATCAAAGATAGTAACTCGACAGTAGTAAGTGCAAGTGAAAGCTTCAGTACTTCAATTAGCAATAGTAATGTGTCGGCAAGTCAGAGTACATCAAAGAGTCAGAGTGATAGTAAGTCGACAGCTGACAGCACAAGCACATCGACTAATGCAAGTACATCAACAAGTGCCAGTCAAAGCAAGTCAACAGCAGTAAGTGCAAGTGAAAGCTTCAGTACTTCAATTAGCAATAGTAATGTATCAGCTAGTCAGAGTACATCAAAGAGTCAGAGTGATAGTAAGTCGACAGCTGACAGCACAAGCACATCGACTAATGTAAGTACCTCAACTAGCACAAGTCAAAGTAAGTCACAGGCAGACAGTACCAGTCAAAGTTACAGTAATTCAATTAAAGATAGTAACTCGACAGTAGTAAGTGCGAGTGAAAGCTTCAGTACGTCAATTAGCAATAGTAATGTTTCGGCAAGTCAGAGTAAGTCACAGGCAGATAGTACCAGTCAAAGTTACAGCGATTCAATTAAAGATAGTAATTCTACAGTAGTAAGTGCGAGTGAAAGCTTCAGTACTTCAATTAGCAATAGTAATGTATCGGCAAGTCAGAGTACATCAAAGAGTCAAAGTGATAGTAAGTCGACAGCTGACAGCACAAGCACATCGACTAATGCAAGTACTTCAACGAGTGCAAGTCAGAGTAAGTCACAGGCAGATAGTACCAGTCAAAGTTACAGCGATTCGATTAAAGATAGTAACTCTACAGTAGTAAGTGCGAGTGAAAGCTTCAGTACTTCAATTAGCAATAGTAATGTATCGGCAAGTCAGAGTACATCAAAGAGTCAAAGTGATAGTAAGTCGACAGCTGACAGCACAAGCACATCGACTAATGCAAGTACATCAACTAGCACAAGTCAAAGCAAGTCAACTGCAGTAAGTGCAAGTGAAAGCTTTAGTAACTCAATAAGTACAAGTGATGCTTTTGCCAGTGGTAGTCGTTCAGCCAGCGAGAGTAACAGTAAATCACGGGCAGATAGCACGAGTGAAAGTTACAGTAATTCAGTTAATAACAGTTCATATTCTGCAAGTTTAAGTGCATCAGCAAGTGCAAGAGACAGTAAGTCAACAGCAGACAGTACCAGTCAAAGTTATAGTAAATCATTAAGTGAGAGTAACTCAGTAATCAGTGCAAGTAATGCAACGGGCAGTAGCCAAAGTGAAAGCTTTAGTGATTCAGTAAGTACCAGTGATTACATTGCAAGTACCAGTCGTTCAACGAGTGAAAGTAATAGTAAGTCGAAGGCAGAGAGCACGAGCGAAAGTTACAGTAACTCAGTTAATAACAGTTCATATTCTGCAAGTTTAAGTACATCAGCAAGTGCAAGAGACAGTAAGTCAACAGCAGTAAGTGCGAGTGAAAGCTTCAGTACTTCGATTAGTGACAGTAATGTTTCAGCTAGTCAGAGTACATCAAAGAGTCAAAGTGATAGTAAGTCACAGGCAGATAGTACCAGTCAAAGTTACAGCGATTCAATTAAAGATAGTAACTCTACAGTAGTAAGTGCGAGTGAAAGCTTCAGTACTTCGATTAGTGACAGTAATGTTTCAGCTAGTCAAAGTGCATCGAGGAGTCAAAGTAATAGTAAGTCGACAGCTGACAGCACAAGCACATCGACTAATGCAAGTACATCAACAAGTGCCAGTCAAAGCAAGTCAGAGGCTGACAGTACTAGTCAAAGTTATAGTAACTCAATCAAGGATAGTAATTCTGCAGTAGTCAGTGCAAGTGAGAGTTATAGCCAAAGTACCTCAACAAGTGCAAGTGACAGTAAGTCGGCGGCAGATAGTACCAGTCAAAGTTATAGTAAATCATTAAGTGACAGTAACTTATCAGCCAGTGCAAGTAATTCTAAGGCACAAAGTCAGAGTCAAAGTTTCAGTGACTCAGTAAGTACCAGTGATTCTTTTGCAAGTGCTAGTCGTTCAACGAGTGAAAGCAATAGTAGATCAAAGGCAGATAGCACCAGTGAAAGCTATAGCAATTCAGTTAATAACAGTTCATATTCTGCAAGTCTAAGCACTTCAGGTAGTCAAAAAGACAGTAAGTCAACTGTTGATAGTGCTAGTGAAAGCTATAGCCAAAGTACATCAACCAGTGCAAGTGACAGTAAGTCAACTGTTGACAGTACTAGTCAAAGTTACAGTAACTCAATCAAGGATAGTAACTCAGCTGTAATCAGCACGAGTGAAAGTTATAGTCAAAGTACATCGACAAGTGCCAGTGACAGTAAATCAGCAGCAGACAGTACCAGTCAAAGTTATAGTAAATCATTAAGTGAGAGTAACTCAGTAATCAGTGCAAGTAATGCAACGGGCAGTAGCCAAAGTGAAAGCTTTAGTAATTCACTAAGCACGAGTGATTACATTGCAAGTATTAGTCGCTCAACGAGTGAAAGTAATAGTAAGTCGAAGGCTGATAGTGCAAGTGAAAGTTACAGTAATTCAGTTAAGAATAGTTCATATGCAGCAAGTTTGAGCACTTCAACCAGTGCCAGCCAAAGTAAGTCTGAGGCTGACAGTAATAGTCAGAGTTTCAGTACTTCGCTCAGTGACAGTAATGTTTCAGCAAGTCAAAGCGCTTCAACGAGTGCAAGCAACAGTAAATCAACTGCCGATAGCACAAGTGTCAGTGGTAGTGCAAGCACATCGACCAGTCAGAGTGACAGCAAGTCGACAGCTGATAGTACAAGCATTTCAGCTAGCGCAAGTAATTCACAAGCTGAGAGTCAAAGTAAGAGCTTTAGCACATCAGTTAGCGATAGTGACATTATTGCAAGCAATAGTCGCTCAACAAGTGCCAGCCAAAGCAAGTCAGAAGCAGATAGTACTAGTCAAAGTTATAGTGCATCAGTCAACAACAGTTCATATTCTGCAAGCTTGAGTGCATCGGCAAGTGCAAGAGATAGTAAGTCAACTGCAGTTAGCGCTAGCGAAAGCTATAGCAACTCGTTAGCTGATAGTAGCAGCTTGGCAAGTCAAGTTGCTTCAACGAGTGCAAGCAACAGCAAGTCAGCTGCCGATAGTACAAGTGAAAGCTACAGCTCTTCATTGAGTGACAGTAATTCAGCAGCTAGTGCAAGTAACTCATTGGTTGCTAGTCAAAGTAATAGTTTCAGCACTTCAATCAGTGGCAGTGATTACTTGGCAAGTGTTAGTCGCTCAACTAGTGAAAGTAATAGTAAATCAAAGGCTGATAGCGAGAGCGCAAGTTACAGTACTTCAATTAGTGATAGTAATTACTTGGCAAGTACCAGCCGCTCAACGAGTGAGAGTAACAGTAGGTCAATGGCTGGAAGTTCTAGCGACAGCTACAGTGCTTCAGTTAATAACAGCTCATACTCCGCAAGTTTGAGTACTTCAACTAGTCAGAAGGACAGCCAATCAGCAGTCGACAGTACTAGTGAAAGTTACAGTAAATCAGTAAGCGATAGTAATTCTTCTGCAAATACAAGTACTTCAACGAGTACAAGTGACAGCAAGTCAGCTGCAGAAAGTAACAGTCAGAGTTACAGTTCATCATTAAGTGACAGTAATTCGGTAGTTACAAGCAATAGTGACAGCTATAGTACTTCACTGAGCGATAGTAATTCAGTATCAGATGCTATCAGCTTGAGCACAAGCAAGTCACTTAGCTTGAGCAACTCAATTGTTCTTAGTCAAAGTGACAGCTATAGCTTATCAATTAGCAATAGCGATTACCTTGCAAGTATCAGTCGTTCAACAAGTGAGAGTTGGAGCCAATCACAAGCTGAAAGCGCAAGTGAAAGTTACAGCATTTCAGTCAACAACAGTTCATACGCAGCAAGCTTGAGCACATCAACAAGTCAAAGCAATAGCCAAGCTTCTGCAATCAGTGCAAGCGAAAGTTACAGCAAGTCACTGAGTGATAGTAATTCAGTTGCCGAAAGTCAAAGTGAGAGCTTCAGTACATCAATCAGTACTAGTGATTTGGAAGCAAGTAACAGTCGTTCAACTGCAGCAAGTCAAAGTAAGTCACTAGCTGACAGTACAAGTACAAGCTACAGTGAATCAGTTAACAACAGTTCATACTCCGCAAGTTTTAGTACTTCGACTAGTCAAAGAGACAGTCAATTTGTAGCTGACAGAGAAAGTACATCGCTTAGCCTAAGTAACTCAACAGTTTTAAGTCAAAGTGACAGCTTTAGTGCCTCAATCAGTACCAGCGACTATCTTGCAAGCATGAGTAGATCAACTAGTGAAAGTTTAAGTAAGTCAATGGCTGATAGTACTAGTGAAAGTTACAGTAATTCAGTTAACAACAGCTCCTACTCCGCAAGTTTGAGTGAATCTGCAAGTGTGAGAGATAGTAAATCTGAAGCAAGTAGTGAAAGTGAAAGCTATAGCAAATCACTTAGCTTCAGTAATTCAATTGTTCTTAGTCAAAGTAATAGCTTCAGCACATCAATTAGTGACAGCAACAGCTCTGCAAGTACAAGTATGAGTGACAGTAATTCACTTGTAAGTAGTGCTAGTGAGAGTCTAAGCACATCAATTAGTAATAGTAATAGCTCAGTGAGTGCAAGTATGAGTGAAAGCACATCAATTAGTGATAGCAATAGCTCAGTGAGTGCAAGTATGAGTGAAAGTGCTTCAATTAGTGACGGTAATAGTTCAGCCAGTGCAAGTACTTCAACTAGTGAGAGTGACAGCACGTCAGTTATCATAAGTACAAGCGAGAGCGGCAGCTCAATCAGTGCAAGTACGAGTGCCAGTGAATCAACTTCAACCGTTGCAAGCGAAAGTGACAGCAAGAGTAAGTCATCTGCTGATGAATGGAACGGCAACTGGGACAACGGTGGCGGAGGCAACTATGTACCTGCTTCCAACACACCATCTGCTTCAAATTCAGCATCTACCTCAACTTCGAATGCCACAGAAAATGCGGTAATTAAAGAATTACAACATAACGCTTATGTTTATGATGAGAATGGTAATCGGGTTGATGATTTGGTTATGACTGCTCATACAATGGTTAATACATACGGTGATCAACAATTGATTAATGGTACGTATTACTATTATATTGGTGATAATCATTATGTAGATGCACTAAACTTCATTGGCTTTGAAAAGAAGCTGCGTCACAATGCTTATGTCTATAACTCTAAAGGTAAGCGGATTGGTAAGAAGATATTGAAACGCGGTAAGAAGATGAAGGCTTATGATACTGTTTATATTCATGGTCGAAAGTTCTACAGCGTTCTGCATGGTAAATATATCGCAGCTGGTAACTTTAAGGGTAGTGAATTACGTTTAAAGCACAATGCATATGTTTACAATAAGAAGGGTCATCGTCTTAGTGGTAAAAAACTAGGAAAAGGTCAAAAGATTAAGGTTTATGGTACTAAGACAATCAATGGTAAGAAGTACTATCACGCAAGTCATGGTCATTACATTTTAGTAAAAAATTTCAAAAAATAGTGTTAAATGAAGTAAAAATTTAGTAAGGAGAAAATCCGTTAGAACAAGAAGTTCTAGCGGATTTTTCTGTATTATGTTAATTGAGATATAACAAGAAGTAGTCAACACAATAAAGTATAAATTTTTCGTATACCTTAAAGGTAGTTATCATTTGGTATGCTACGCATTATTTGTTAAACTATAGCAAAATCTAATTTATATATTGAGGAAACGTATGCATAAATTACACTTGGGTAAATTGATGGCTCTAATTTTGTTGTTGCCAATTTTTTTGGTTGGTTGCAGTAAAGACCGCAACAAAATAACAATTGTGGGGTCAAGTGCCTTGCAGCCGCTTGTTGAACAAGCGGGCAATGACTATCACTTAACTAATCCTGATAGCAATATCATTGTTCAAGGTGGTGGCTCTGGTACTGGTCTAAGTCAGGTGCAAGCCGGAGCAGTGCAGATTGGCACTGCTGATGTGTTTGCTGATACGCAAAAAGGAATTGATGCAGCCAAGCTTCATGACTTTCAAGTAGCGGTTGTCGGGATTGTTCCGATTGTTAATAAGGGGATTGGCATTAATAATCTATCTTCAAAGCAGCTCATGGAAATTTTTACCGGCAAAATTACGAACTGGCGCCAAGTTGGTGGTAAGAATTTGCAGATTATTGTTATTAATCGTTCTCGTGGCAGTGGTACGCGGACAACTTTTGAGGACTTAATTTTGAAGGGTAAGGATGCCATCAATTCGCAAGAGCAGGATTCTAATGGCACGGTTAAAAAGATTGTCAGTTCAACGCCAGGCACAATTTCGTATATTTCTTTTCCTTATGCAAATGATCCCAATATTCAAAAACTAAGTATTGATCATATCAGACCCACAAATCAGAATATCCCAACTAATAAGTGGCGGCTCTGGTCCTATGAGCATTTGTATACCAAGGGCAAGCCAGATAAGGAAACTGCCGCTTTTATTAATTACATTCTGAGTAAAAAAGTGCAGCGTGATCTGGTACCTAAAATTGGTTACCTTAGCATTAATGAAATGAAGGTTACTCGCGATAGTCAAAATCGAATTACAAAAATAGGTAGCGCACATGAATAAACACGAACAAGACTTGCAAGAAGTTGTTGACCAAGCAATTGCTGAACAGAAAGTACCACATGTCAAATTTAAAAAGATTGACCCCGAAAGCGTTGATATTGCCCGTTTAACTAGTCCGTCTAAAGAAACGCGACAAGAACACTGGGGTAAAGGATTAACCTCGCTAGCAATTGCAGTTATTGGAATTTTAATTGTGGCAATTATCGGTTTTGTTGGCGTACGTGGCCTTGCAACTTTTGTTGACGATAAGGTGAACATTTTTCACTTTTTGTTAACGAGCAATTGGAACCCAAGTGCTGGCAAAGATCATGTTGGTGCTGCAGCAATGATTGTTACTTCTTTTGCGGTAACGTTATTAGCTGCCTTAGTAGCAACGCCATTTGCCATTGCTATCGCCTTATTCATGACTGAATATAAATCTGGCAAGCAGGCGCAGTTTTTGCAATCAGTTATGGAATTACTTGTTGGTATTCCATCAGTTGTTTATGGCTTCTTAGGCTTGACAGTGATTGTCACAGTTATTCGCAGCATTTTTGGTGGTACGGGATTTGGTATTTTAGCCGCAACGTTAATTTTGTTTGTCATGGTTTTACCAACAATTACTTCTCTAACGGTTGATGCCTTTAAGGCTGTCCCACAAGACTTGCGAAAATCGTCTGCGGCTTTAGGAGCAACACGCTGGCAAACAATTTATCATGTTGTATTGCGAGCTGCGCGGCCACGCATTTTAACCGCAATAATTTTTGGTATGGCGCGAGCCTTCGGCGAAGCCTTAGCCGTACAAATGGTTATCGGTAATGCCGTCTTAATGCCGTACAACTTAGTTAGCCCTTCTGCAACATTGACCAGTCAACTGACGAGTCAAATGGGCAACACGGTTATGGGCACGTTGCCCAACAATGCTCTGTGGTCATTAGCACTACTATTGTTAATCATGTCATTGGCGTTTAACTTCCTAGTTCGCCTGATTGGAAAAAGAGGTAGCTGATGAATTCAAAAAGAACCGACCGACTGGCTACAGGGGTAATTTACCTACTGGTTGCGATTATTATTCTGGTATTAATTGGTATTTTAGGCAATATTTTAATTGCTGGTGTGCCGCACTTATCGTGGCATTTTTTAACATCGGCTTCATCATCATTTGAGGCTGGCGGCGGCATTCGTGACCAATTATTCAATTCACTTTACTTATTAATTTTAACGCTACTGATATCACTTCCAATTGCATTAGGGGCAGCCATTTATTTGGCTGAATATGCCCAGGACACATGGGTAACAAGACTGATTAGAACAACGATCGAAATTTTAAGCTCGCTGCCATCAATTGTTGTCGGCTTGTTCGGCTATCTCTTGTTTGTAGTTCAGTTTGGGCTAGGTTTTTCGATTATTGCTGGTGCACTAGCTTTAACCTTTTTCAATTTGCCAATCTTGACTAGCAATATTGAGCAGGCAATTAATGGAGTGCCGCAAACGCTGCGCGAAGCGGGCTGGGCGTTAGGTCTATCAAATTGGAAAACAATCCGCGGAGTTGTCTTGCCATCGGCATTGCCTGGGATTATTACGGGAATTATTTTAAGTGCTGGACGTGTGTTCGGTGAAGCAGCAGCGCTAATCTATACTGCTGGGCAAAGCGGCTCAATCGTCGATTATTCTAACTGGAACATGTTCAGCTCAACCAGCTTTTTGAACGTGATGCGACCAGCAGAAACCTTGGCAGTTCATATTTGGAAGGTGAACACTGAAGGAATTATTCCTGATGTAAATCTTGTTTCAGCAGCCACATCGGCATTATTGGTAATTGTTGTGATTATCTTTAATTTTGGCGCGCGCTTGCTGGGCAACTGGCTCTATAAGAATTTAACTGCTGCTAAAGTAAAATAAGGAATTTATATGGAAAATTGGCAAAACCAAACGAAATATATTAAAACTTTTAATAATGATGAATGTGCGCTTTATACTCACAATTTAAGTGTTTTTTATGGTGGTACGGTGCAGAAACTATTTGATGTCAGTTTGGGCTTTAAAAAGAACACCATTACGGCTCTGATTGGTGCCTCGGGTTCTGGAAAATCCACATTTTTACGTTCTTTAAACAGGCTGAATGACCGTGTTGCAAGAGTTGATGGTAACATTATGTTTCATGAACTTGATATTAACCAGAAAAAAATTAACGTTTACGAACTGCGCAAGGCAATTGGCATGGTGTTTCAAAAGCCCAATCCTTTTCCCAAGTCAATTAAAGAAAATATCACTTATGCACTAAAGGCTAATGGTGAGCAGGACAAGGCCAAGCTTAATCAACTTGTTGAGGAAAGTTTAAAGGCTGCTGCCTTGTGGGATGAGGTTAAGGACAAGCTGGATAACAGTGCCTTAGCATTATCGGGCGGTCAGCAGCAACGCTTATGTATTGCGCGGGCAATTGCGCTAAAGCCAGAAATTCTGCTTTTAGATGAGCCGGCTAGTGCACTTGACCCAGTATCCACGGCGAAGTTGGAAGACACGCTCAAACAGCTACGCAGTAAATATACGATGATTATGGTGACGCACAATATGCAGCAGGCTTCACGAATTAGCGATTATACCGCATTCTTTCATTTAGGGCGTGCTCTTGAATATGATACAACTACCAATATTTTCACTAATCCGCAGGGTGAAATTACTGAAAAGTATATCCAAGGCAGTTTTGGCTAAAGGAGCATGACGATGAAGAACATTATGGAAGTCAAAAATGTCAAATTAAATTATGGCGATTTTGAGGCGCTGCATGGCATTAACCTAGCATTTCCGGAGCAAAAACTGACGGCTTTAATTGGACCTTCAGGCTGTGGCAAATCAACATTGCTGCGATGTCTTAACCGGATGAATGATGATATTGCGAACATTAAGATTACGGGTGATATTTTACTAGCTGGGCAAGATATTTATCGACCACACCTTGATTTGGTTGAATTGCGTAAAAATGTGGGCATGGTGTTTCAGCAGCCGACGCCGTTTCCGTTTTCTGTTTTTGATAATGTAGCCTATGGCTTGAAAGTTGCGGGTATTAAGGATAAAGAATTAATCCAGCAGCGCGTCGAAGAAAGCTTGAAACAAGCGGCAATTTGGCAAGAAACTAAGGATAGTTTGGATCGCAATGCGCAAGCCTTTTCCGGCGGTCAGCAGCAGCGCATCTGTATCGCACGAGCACTTGCAGTTAGGCCCGCGGTAGTGTTGCTTGACGAACCAACGTCTGCTCTAGACCCGATTTCTAGTTCTGAAATTGAAGAAACATTGATGACGCTCAAGACGAAGTATACTTTTATCATGGTAACGCATAACTTGCAGCAGGCGAGTCGGGTTTCAGATCAAGTTGCATTTTTGATGAATGGTAATTTAATTGAGTCAGGGACAACTGAAGAAATGTTTTTAGCGCCTAAAAAAGAAATCACAAGTAATTATCTAAATGGCCGGTTTGGCTAAAAGCGAGGAAAACCATGCACGAAATATTTTTAGATGAATTAAAAAAGCTGAATACGCAATTTATGGAAATGGGTGTTTTAGTTAACGATCAGATTGACCAGGGGACGCGTTCGTTTGTCGCCCATGACAAAAAGACAGCTCAAAAAATGATTAAAGAGGCTGACGTGGTTCCCAAAGAGGCCATAAGAATTGAAAAAAAGGCGCTGGACTTAATGGCCCTCCAGCAGCCCGTAGCCACGGATTTTCGGGTTGTTATCAGTATTTTAAAGGCGGCTACAGACCTAGAGAGAATTGGTGAAAACGCGATTAGCTTGGCCGTTGAAACCGTCAGAGTAAAGGGTAATCCGCGAATTCCTGAGGTTGAAAAAATCATTTCGCAGATGACCCATGAGGTTCGCAAAATGTTAATCGAAGTCCTGACGGCTTATGTCCAAGAAGACGAAAAGACGGCACGGGCGATGGTTGATCGCCAAGAGGTGGTAACAGCCAATTATCAGAAGGCACGAAAAGTTATCATTGATGGCGTTGAAAAGGATTCTAATGCGGCAGTTGCTTCTGCCAGTTATTTTGTCATTATTAGATTGCTCAAACGAATTGGGGACCACATCGTCAACCTGGCTAGTTGGGTTATCTACAAGGTCTCTGGAGAATTATTTGAACTAGCCGACCCAAAAGCGGAATAAATACTTGCTTAAATTAATTTGGCCTGCTATACTTGATAAAGTAAATTCTACCTAAGACTCGGGTGGCATTACGCCTTAATTTCCCGCCGAGGCCAGAAGATAATGAAGATTTTTTCAAAACTCCATGTCTTTGTGGCATGGAGTTTTTTAGGCCTTTTAGGATTTATTAATGAATTTTATGGAGGTGAATTCGATTGAGTAAAGCTGCTATTGCTGCAAAGGAAAAGCTTGTTGATGCTTTTGCTGAAGAACTTAAAGCTGCAAAAGCCATCTTGGTAATTGATTACCTTGGTTTAACTGTTGAAGAAGTTACCGCTATGCGTAAGGAACTTCGTGAAAACGACGTTAAGATGAAGGTTATCAAGAACACTTACTTGAGACGTGCTGCTGCTAAGGCTGGTATCGAAGGCTTAGATGATACTTTTGTTGGTCCTACTGCTGTTGTTTACACTGATAATGCCGATGACATTACAGAACCTGCACGGATCGTTTCTAAGTTTGAAGATAACTTTGATGTCTTGGACATTAAGGGTGGTATGCTTGAAGGTAAATTGACTTCTAAAGAAGAAATCAAGGAACTTGCTGCTATTCCTGGCCGCGAAGGCTTACTGTCAATGCTTGTATCTGTATTGCAAGCTCCAGTTCGCGACTTCGCATGTGTTGTTAAAGCTGTTGCTGATTCAAAAGACGAAGCTGCAGAATAAAAAGATTGTAATTATATCTAATACTAATTTTTCGGAGGATACTTAAATATGGCTTTAGATACTGAAAAGATTATTGAAGACTTAAAAGGTGCTTCAATTCTTGAATTAAATGACCTTGTAAAGGCTATTGAAGATGAATTTGATGTTACTGCTGCTGCTCCAGTTGCTGCTGCAGGTGCTGGTGCCGAAGCTGCTGCTAAGTCAACTTACGATGTTGAATTGACTGAAGCAGGTCAAGAAAAGGTTAAGGTTATTAAGGCTGTTCGTGACATTACTGGTCTTGGCCTTAAGGACTCAAAGGACATGGTTGATGGCGCTCCTAAGAACGTTAAGGAAGGCGTTTCTGAAGACGAAGCTAACGACATTAAGTCTAAGCTTGAAGAAGTTGGAGCTACTGTAACCCTTAAATAGTTACAGTCCAACTGGACAAAGCTAATAAGAAACCGCATAAGCTCAGCATTTAGAGCTTGTGCGGTTTTTATTTTTGCCAAATTGTGGCCCAAATGTGTTCCAACTACTAAATAATTAGCCATTAAATCCTTCGCGCTAATGCACGAGGGATTTTTATTTGTAATTAAAATTCTAATTGCGCACATGATAATTTTTGAAAACTATATTGAACCTGAATTTATAAAAGTGTAAATTATACTAGTATTGAATTTTATTTAAGGGATTACAGAAAGGAAATTATGTATAAAAAACTCATTTTTGCAATGATTACTGCTTTGTCATTAATGGGCTGGAAATCAACAACATCAGTTATGGCCGCAACTATTGACCCAGCTAACAGTCAAAATACTGTTGAACAAACAAGTAAAACTGATGATACTGAGCAAGATGGCACTAGTAGTGAAAATAGTGTGGCAACTACTCCTGATAAACCTAAGCCACAAAAGCAGGGCTGGGTAGTCAAAGGTAAGAGCACGTACTATTATCAATCCGGTAAAAAAGCTAAAGGCGTTGTTAAGATTGGGCAAAGCCATTATTTATTTAATAAAAATGGTGTGATGTTAACGGGCGTTCGCAAGACGCCACATAAAACAACGTATAGTTATTACAAGGCAAATGGTAAACGGAGCGAAAATTCTGCTTCAACCAAAAAAGCATACTATTGGATTAAAAAGGGTAAGATTACCGGTATTAAAAATAATGCTAAGGTAGTCAGCCAAAGACCAGAATTGCCAACAGGTTGCGAGATGACTGCCGTGACGATGATGTTGAACTTCGCTGGTGTCAAGGTTTCTAAATTTACAGTTGCCAAGAAAACCCCGCGCAGCAGTAATCCAGATAAAGGTTTCATTGGTTCACCTTACAAGGAATATCCAGGTGGCTATTGGGTAACACCGAATGGCATCAAGGGTGTTGTTAAGCATTACTTGGGTAAAGCCGAGGTCATGACTGGTGATAGTTTAACGGCCGTTAAAAATAAACTGCTACATTCACATTTAGTTGTTGCTTGGGTTAAGGATGTCGACGGCTTTTCTAATCATGCCTTGGCACTGACTGGCTATCATAATGGACAATTTTTTTACAATGATCCTTGGACAGGCAAAAAAGCCGCAATGAGTGAGAGCAGCTTTCTTAATCACTGGCGCGGAGATGGTTTAAGAGCATTAAGTTACTAAAATATCAAAATTAGTGTTTTCTTATTGTAAAATTAATGCTATTATTTTTTTAGTTAGTTTAAATTTGTATTTTGGAGGGAAAATGATGAAATATAGCCAACGGTTATTTGCTGGTGTTGCAGCAGTAATGTTATTAGGCGGTTTAACAACAGGAACAGTTGTTGAAGCTGATAGTGTCAGTTCAACTGGCGTGACAAGTAATTCGGGTCAAGACAGTACTAACACTACTCAGCCCGCAACTACTCCAGCCGATAACAATAGTAATGCTACTCAACCTAGCAAAACAGTAACTGCTTTTAGTGGAGTAAGTACTAAATATAAGTGGACTGCTGGAGATAAGATTGAAGACCAAATTTCTTTAAACAGTAAGGAAGTTCGGCCAGTATATTTACAAAAGTGGGACGGCAAGAAGTATGTTGATGAAAAGAAATTCACTACTACTGCCGATGGTAAAGTTACGGTAACTTATCCTGCAGTTTGGTATCACCACTTACATACGACTTGGCGTTTGTATGCTCCTGAAACTGATAGTGCAACTGCAGCTAAGAGTGACAAGATCGGCATTTCAACAGTGCGTCGTTACCAAATTCCTAAGAAATATCGGCAATTGCACATGAAGAGCTTGCACTTAAAGGGCTACTATACTAGTCCATTTGATAAGAGTTTGACCTATGCATCAACTAGAAGTGACTATGTTAAGGCATTTATCAAGCGCGGTTATCAATATAAGAACGCTGGTACTGCTTGGATCGACTTTACTTCTAAGAAGCCAGGAACTTCAGTTGACTGTTCAGGTTTAATTATGCAATGTATGTATGCAACTGGAATTGACCCAACACCGGCCAATCCAAAATGGCATGCAACTCATGAATGGGGCTGCCGTTCATTTGTCCAAAGCAGTACTTTGCAAACAGTAAGTCTTAGCCATTTGAAGCGTGGCGACATTATTTTCTATGGTCGACCAAAACCAGATGTTTATCACGTTGGTATTTACTTAGGTAATAACAAGGTTTTGCATTCATGGCCTAATTGGGGTGTTACAGTAAGTAATGCTAATTTCCAACAATATTATTATGCTAAGCGGATTTTCCCAGTGACTCATTCTAAGACAGTTCACGAAAGAAATTAATAATTAACAAAAGCACTTCAAATCGAAGTGCTTTTTGCTTTTAAATAATTCTTCTTACAATACCATCAGGGTAATGAACAATCTTGGATTTGGCAGAACGAGAATTCCAAAATGCGTCATGTAAACTAGAAACGTCAACGCCGCCGGTAATTGTATACGGACTGTCGTGTAAGAAAAGTCCCTTGCCCAGATAAATTCCAACGTGTGCTAAGTGGCCGTCAGATTGGTCATCAAAGAAAATTAAATCACCGCGCTTTTTATGTTTATAGCTGATGCTACGACCATTATTGCATTGGCTAAAAGTTGTCGAGCCTAAATGGTGCCCAATGCTTGAATAGAGGTAATTAACAAAGCTTGAACAATCATAATGGCGTGTGTTTTCGTTATAAACAGAATGGCCAATCATCTTTTCGCCCTTGGTAATAGCTCGCTCTAACTGGCGATTACTGCCCTTTAAGGCATTTAGGTTGAACTTTAATTTTGCTCCTTGAATCCAATAATTTTGTTGGTTAAAGCTAAACCGATAATAAGTACTGTTGATATTCGTGTGTGCAATCATATTGACGTGCACCCATTTGTTTTTCAGTCCCAGTTCATTGATACTACTGATTTTACGTGCGCCATTAGTGTGAGCCGGCTTGTTATACAGGGAAGCATTGGCAATAACTTTCATCTTGTAATTTAATTTGCTTTTAGTAATTAAATATTGATTGAAGGCCTTTTTGTTTAGCCAGCCATGTTTTGTTTTAACAAAAGTCCCCTTAGCAGTTTGGGCAACTTTAGAATAGTTAATGCGTTTATTATAGTAGCCTTTAGCTGCCTTGCCCTTTTGGTTTAGCTTTTTACTGAAGCCATAATGCGTTTGGAAGATAATGCCTGATCCCTGTTGCTGATAAATAACGGGCTCAGAGTTTACAGTAGATGGATCCGCTGGAGCAGGTTGTTGGTTATTATCTTGTGACGTTTGACTAGGGGTATTAGTTGAGGCTGGTTCTTGAGTGGCAGCCATGACTTTAACGTTGGCACTATAAATACATGCCGCGCTGATTAACAGAGCAGTTAAGAAGTGCTTGGCTTTAATTGACATATTGAAATCCTTTCTTAAAAATACGATACACAGTTAGTATTTTATACTATAATAAACTACATGAATTGATTTTTTAAAATAAATATTAATAGATAGTCGTGGAGGAGGAATTTAATCTTGAAAACTAGGCGCTGCTCTTTTGGAATAGCTGTAATATTTTGTCTGTTAATTTTCATAGTTATTCCTGTTAAGGCTACTAGTACAGGATTAACTGATGAGAATAATCCACAACTATATAGTCATCATCAGGCCGCAACAGTTGGTCAGAGCGGCGACCGAATAACTGCTAAAAAGCCAAAGACTAAAGCAAAGGCATATATTGTACTTAATCGCAAAACTGGTGCGACTTTATTGCAAAAAAATGCCGATAAACAACGTTTAATCGCATCAACTGGAAAATTAATGACGATTTATTTAGCCAGACGCAAGTTGGCCAGTTATCCTCAAGATTGGAATCAGCGGCTTAGCTTTTCCAAGTCATTAATTAAAATGGGCGCTGACCCAGGCTTTAATGGCTTTCATGCCAAAAAGGGCCACAAGTATACGGTTAAGCAGTTACTGGAATCAGCGATTATTGACTCTGACGACAATTCGGCAATTCGCTTAGGGCAATGGGTTGCTGGGTCAAACCGTAAATTTATCACGATGATGAACAAACAGGCCAAATTGTGGCAGATTAAGGCTCGCTTTGTCTCATCATCAGGACTTGAAAATGACGATCTGGCTCGCTACGGTTATTACGTCAAGGGTGGCAAGACTTCGGGCAATTTGTTATCAGCTAAGAGTTTAGCAATTGTGGCTTACCACGTCGCTCATGATTATCCCAGTTTGATGAAGTATTTTGCTACTGGGTCGATGAAAGTCGCGGGTCAATGGCTGGTCAACGAGAACCGAATGTTGCCGGGGCACAAGTACTACCATAAATCTTTTAAGCTTGACGGGATGAAGACTGGCTGGACACCACGTGCTGGCTACTGCTTTGTTGGCAGTTGCCGCAAAGGCGATGGCTTGATTACAGTTGTGCTAAATGATGAAAATGAATTTTCCGATACAGTTAAGTTAATGCGTTTTGCTTATCGGAATGTAAATAATTAGGAAAGAAAAATTAATGATTAAAAAAGTTTGGTTGCTAGGCGTCAGCTTGGTAGTTGGCGGTCTTGCATTGAGTCGCCCATTGTCAGTCACTGCTAGTGATGAGGTGCCACAGGCGGATATGCGCGAGCCGATTAGCTACACAAAATCATCTGAAATTAAACCGTATCCCAAGCACTTAAGCGCCAAAAAGGACCGCATCATTGTGTCTCTTAAGAAGCAGCGGGCATATTTGAAGCGGGGCAAAAAGACGCGCTATGAATTTTATGTTTCTACTGGTGCGCATCACCAAACACCACGGGGCAATTACAAGATAAATACTTATCGCGCACCGTGGTTTTACTCAGCTAGTGAAAAAATGGGTGCCAGATATGCGGTTGGCTGGCTGCAAGGCGGGCTGTACTTGTTTCATGAAAACCCGCGCACTCTGCAACATAAAACGATTAAGTCGGTTGCCAAGAATTTGGGTAAAAAGCCAACTTCTCATGGCTGCATTCATTTAAGCACCAGCGATGCGCGGTGGTTTTATCACCATGCGCCAACGGGGATGCGCGTGATTATTAAGTAAATATTGCGCAGGGGATTGCCTAAAGCCCAAATTAAAACTATGATATTTGGTATATTGTGTATTTAAAAGGATGGAGAAAAATGAAAATTAATTATCGCAAAATTATGATTGCAACAGTTGCTCTTGGGTGTACTTGGGGAAGCTTGGCTCTGAGCAGTGATGCTGTGAATGCCGATACGGTGACCGCAAAAACCACATTGAGTGTTCCAGCATTAACTAAGAAGGCTAAGCTTAAGAAAAATGCTCGTGTTTACAATAAAAAGGGTCATCGTGTTGGTAAAAAAGTCCTGAAAAAGGGCAAAAAAATTACAATTTATGGCACGAAAAAGATCCGGGGCAAGAAGTATTATGCAATTGGTCATGGCAGATATGTCTTAATTAGTAAGGTTAAGTTGCTGAAGGCAAAGCCAGCACCAGCTAATAATAATTCGACTAATTCAGGTTCAAGTACCTCATCAATTGAAAATTCTACTCCAACTAATATAACGAAGCCAGAACTGCCAAAGCCAGGTGAAACTAAGCCGGCTGATGCAACAAAACCTGAACCAGCCAAGCCAAGTGAAAATAAACCAACAGGTGCAACAAAACCTGAACCAGCCAAGCCAGCAAAAAAGCCCAAGAAACATACAATTGATGACTTTTCAATTAGTGAATTCCGGGCAGAATTTTTAAAGGATCTGAATGCCGAACGTGCGAAGCGCAATCTAGCACCAGTAACAGAAGATCCTCATTATGACGAAGTTGTACAACAACGGTCTGCATTGTTGCCAAGCAACTTTGAACACGTAGACGCAGCTGGAAACTTTATTTTGGAAAATTACTTTGATAATGCAGGTATTAGCTATCATAGTATTGCCGAATGTATCGCAATGGATCCGTGGGGCTGGGTTGTAAACCATAATAATAATGAGTTAGAGCAATCACCAACTGGTGGCACGTCAGCAGAAATTGCCGATGTTGCAATCTATGAATACATTTATAATGATGCCGATTCCAACTGGGGTCACCGGGATATTTTGCTTAACGCAAATGACAAGACAATTGGCGTTGGTGCAGCAACCGAAGACGATTATATTTATTCATCTGTTGGGGTAACATATTAAGTTAAAATTACGACAATAAAAGCACTTCATTGCGAAGTGCTTTTATTTATTTTTGATAGCTAAAATATTGATAATGCTTGTTCTTCAAGGCCTTGGCCAATTCTGGTGTGCGGTATGCATGATGGTCAACCCAAATTTTAGCACCGCTAGCACTGGTCAAAACCTCATTGTTGTCAAAGGTAGCCACGTTATAGTATTCACCGTCGCCCATTCCTTGATTCCAACCACGGATGTTAAGCCAAATGATACCATTTACGGTGATCGTGTCGTCAGCGTATGTCCAGTGAGCCGTCTTCTTTAAGATAGCTTTATCATTGGTATATGGATCATGCTTGGTATAAGCGTGCAATTTGGTATAGCCGACCTTCTTTTTGCCAACGTAAAACTTAGCGGTCTTTTTAGTGAAAACTTCCTTGTCGAGCTTTTTCGTGTAAGTATCATAGTAATACCACGTGCCCCGCATATTTTTAGGATAAGATTTGATTTTCTTAGCTTTGACAGTGGTTGCTGCAGCAGGCTGTGGCGCAATTGCCGAGCTGGTACCCAATGTAATCAAAGCCGTTACGATTAATAAAGTGTGTTTTAATTTCATTTTCTATCTCCCATATTTAATTAACCCCATTATAAGCTCATCTTTTGTCACTGAAAAGAGATAAAATGGTAAAACACTTGTTTTTCATTTTTGTTAAACTTGAATAACAGGAACAAAAACATTATTGTTATCTGAGTATACGTTTGGCAATAAAAGTTTAAAAAGAATGGATTGGAATATTAACGAAGAACTGTGAAGAAGCAAAATATTTTTAAAATTGGAATAATTGGATTAGTAATGACGCTTAATGCTGGTGTCTTGGGCTTTCAGACAGTGCAGCCGGTTCAGGTGCAGGCGGCAACATCTAAGAAACAGGCACTGCGCAAGTTTGTCAGGAAAACAATGGCTAAGCACCATGTGCGTGGATCAATTGTCGTGATTAAAAATGGCGTGCCCCAAAAGATCAGCTATGGCTATGCCTTGAGTAATCGCAAAATTGGCAACGGCAATCGTAAAGTCGTGTATCCAACTGGTTCATTGCAAAAAGTGGTCACGGGTGCAATGATTGTGCAAATTATGGATGAGAAAAAGGAAACCAATCAGGAGTTTGACCAAAATACAAAAATTGACCGGTGGTTTCCTAACCTAAAGAATGCTCAGAAAATCTCAGTAGGCAATTTGTTGACTCACACTTCGGGGATTAAACCGTCAAATACTGAAGTGTGGCGGCATCACAATTATTCCGAAAGTGCAGCAATTAAGATGACAATCGCAAACGCCAATCAATTTTCGTTTGCGAAGGTTGGTAAATATCATTATAATAACGCGAATTATATTCTGCTGGCTGGAATTATCCGGCAGGAGACTGGGCAATCTTACCAGACCAATTTGCGGAAGCGAATTGTTAAGCCACTTGGCCTCACAAGTACATTTACGGCAGCATCTTTGCCTAAATCCAAGTTAATTGCGGGATCATACTATGCTAATGGTGGTGCGAATTATCGTAATCCTGTTTACCTGACGAAAGCATTCGCTTCACAAATGCTGGGCGCTGGTAATTTGTTAACGACGCCAATGGAATATTACCAAATTCAATGCGGTTTAACTGACGGCACGATTTTGACGCAGAAGCAGTTTCAATATTTAACTAATCTGGCAAGCAAGACGACGGCGTATTCCGGTGGCCTGCACATTAAAAAATCTGGTAAGCTGAAGATTGCTTATGGTAATCTGCACGGCACGCACTTTGGCATGTGGGTGCAATTAACTTCTGATAATCAAACTGGGATTGTCATGTTTTTGAACCAAACTAATAATAGTGCAGCCAAGGAAAAGAAAGTTGGGTATACTATTTTGCAGCATATTGCGCCGGGGACATTTTTGCCAGAGTAACATTTTAACTATCGGTTATTATGGTAGTAAAATAATTAGTAAAGAGTTTAATTTAGAAATGAGCGAGTAATGGCTAACGAAAAAAATCAAATGTATTTTGCGGCTAATCCAACGGCCAAGCATGATGAGCATGTTGTTGACTATCATGTAGGTGGCGTGGATTTAAAGTTCAACACCGACGCCGGTGTTTTTTCAAAAATGCGGGTTGACTATGGGTCCGGTGTTTTAATTAAGGCAATGGCAGATGTGATTTTCCCAGCAAGCAATATTTTAGATGTTGGTGCAGGTTATGGCCCATTGGGCTTATTTGCGGCAAAATTTTGGCCCAAGCAAACCGTTGACCTGGTTGATGTTAACGAGCGCGGGTTAGAATTGGCCCGTAAAAATGCGGAACTAAATCATATTAGCAATGTCACGATTTACCAGTCTGATATTTATCAAAATGTTCCTGAAGAAAAGAAGTTTGGTCTTATTTTAACCAATCCGCCAATTCGTGCTGGTAAAAAAGTGGTTTCTGGCATTTTGGCTGGAGCTAAGGATCACTTGGTAGCTAATGGCGTCTTGTTGGTTGTTATTCAGAAGAAGCAGGGGGAGCCGAGTGCCCGTAAGCTGCTCAATGCTACTTTTGGTAATTGCACCGTTGTCACGCGGGACAAGGGTTACTATATTTTGCAGGCAGTGAACAGCTAATGGATTTTTCCAGTGAAGATAAGAAGAAGTACATGCAGCTGGCCTTTGACCAAGCGAAGAAGGCGCAGACTTTAGGTGAAGTGCCGATTGGTGCAGTGGTAATTGATCCTGATGGCCAAGTGATTGGCGTTGGCTATAATCGGCGTGAACTTGATCAAGATGGCACGCAGCACGCTGAGATGATGGCAATTAGGCAGGCTTGTCAGAGGCTGAATAGCTGGCGGCTAATTGATTGCAGTCTGTTTGTGACCCTGGAACCATGCTCGATGTGTGCCGGCGCAATCATCAACTCGCGTATTAAGAATGTCTTTTACGGGGCACTCGATCCTAAGGCGGGTGCTGCTGGCAGCGTAGTTGATTTGTTTAGCGTAGAGAAGTTTAACCACCACCCGAATGTCGTGCGCGGCTTGTATCGCGAGGAGGCAAGTCGAATGTTGAAGGACTTTTTTCAAGAAATTCGACACCGGCAAAAATTAGCAAAAAATTCGGCAAAGTAGTGGAAAATTCACACTAAATAAGGTATCATATCTATTGGGCAATGTTTGACCTCTGAAGCGTGTCAGGACCGGAAGGTAGCAGCACTAAGGTTGCTTAGGCATGTGCCTTTTATTAGATATCAATAAACTCTTAACTCTTTAAAAGAGTTAAGAGTTTTTTACTAGAGAAAGATGAACATGGCTTATCAAGCGTTATACCGCAAATGGCGGCCACGCACTTTTGATAGTGTTGTTGGCCAAGAAGATATTACGAATACTTTAAAAAATGCGATTAAGCGCGGTACGATTTCGCACGCTTTTTTGTTTGCCGGTCCCCGGGGAACTGGTAAAACTTCGTGTGCCAAAATTTTTGCCAAAGCTCTGAACTGTACTAATCTGCAAGATGGCGAGCCCTGCAATGAATGTGCTAATTGTTTAGCTGCTGATAAGGGTGCAATGCCCGACATTATGGAGATTGATGCCGCCTCGAATAACGGTGTCGACGAAATTCGTGAAATTCGCGATAAGGTTAAATACGCACCAACTCAAGGTAAGTACAAGGTCTACATTATCGACGAGGTTCATATGTTGTCGATGGGGGCATTTAATGCGCTGCTTAAGACCTTGGAGGAACCGCCAGAGCATGTTGTCTTCATTTTGGCGACAACCGAATTGCAGAAGGTACCAGCCACAATTATTTCACGCACGCAACGCTATAATTTTAAGCGGATTGCTCAAGCTGATCTTGAGCAGCGGATGAAGTATATTCTGGACCAAGAGCAGATTAAGTATGAGGACAAGGCATTAGCTGTTATTGCGCAGGTCGCTGACGGCGGGATGCGGGATGCGTTGAGCATTTTGGACCAATTGCTTAGCTATGAAAAAGATACGGTTAACTACGATGATGCACTGCAGATTACCGGTTTTGCTGCTAAAGAAAAAATCGAAGAAATTTTGCTAGCATTATTAGAAAAAGACGCGGCTAAAGCGCTGACTTTAGCTCAAGCAGAATTACAAAGTGGTGCCACTTCCAAAAACATTTTGGACGAACTGATTGACATGGCAACTAATGCCTTGCTAGTAGTCAAGGCTGACGGGCAAAACAAGAGTAACTTTTTAAGTGCTGATTTTGTGCAAAAGATTGCGGCTATTCCTGCTCAACGTTATTTTCAACTGATTGCGGCGGCTAATGATGCACTAAATGATTTGCGTTATACCAACCAGCAACAGATTCCGCTGGAAGTATTCCTCGTTGCAAGTACTAACGAGCAACAAGCAAGTGCTGCTTTGCCGGCTGCTGCTTCAAGTGCAGCCACTGTAACTAGTGGTAAGAATGCCGATTTACAGGCTGAAATTACTGCTTTAAAAAAGCAAGTGGTTGATTTAACCGAAAAATTTTCTAAATTATCTAGTCAGCCACGCAGCAATAGTCGTGATCAGGTTTACCATATTGATTCAGGATCAGCGCCCGTTAAGAAAACAGCACAGGCTAGTTCGACAGTTGAAAAGCCTAAGAAGAAGCCACGCGTGCGGAATACTGAACGTGCTAATGAGCAAAATCGTAAGCAAGTATACCATGTGCTAGAAAATGCTACTAAGCAAGATTTAATTGCATTGAGAGATATTTGGCCAGACTTACAATCAGTCTTGTCAGTTTCTCAAAGGGCATTACTTGATGTCCTGCAGCCAGTTGCGGCCAGCCCCGACCAAGTGGTGATGAAGTGCAAGTATACTTTGTGGTTTGAAAATGCGAGCGCGGATGATGACTTTTTGACCAAGTTAACCAGTGAAATTGCGAAGTTCACCAAGCATGACTATGAGATTGTCTTGGTACCAGATGAGGATTGGCTCAAGGTGCGCAAGGACTTTTTACAAACGCATGGCAAAGAGCTGCTGGCTAAGAAAAAAGAAGGCGCGAGCCACGAACCAGCTGGCGAGTCTACTGAAACCGCAAATGATGAAGTTGTTCAGAAGGCCAAAGATTTGTTTGGCGATGCGGTTAATATTAAAGATTAAATTAAGGAGAATAAGATGAGCAAGAGACCTAACTTTGGTGCAATGGGCGGCATGGGTGGAATGAACATGCAGCAAATGATGAAGCAAGCTAAGAAAATGCAGGAGCAAATGATGCAGGAACAACAAACAATTACTGCTCAAGAATTTGTTGGGAAGTCTGCCGATGACTTAGTTGTTGCGACTTTTAGCGGCGATCGCAAGTTAAAAGAAATTACGATTAACAAGGAAGCAATTGATCCTGATGATCCAGATATGTTGCAGGATTTAGTCATTGATGCTGTTAATAAGGGCTTGTCAGCAATTGACCAAGCCACCCAAGCGAGTTTAGGTAAGTACACGAAGGGCATGATTTAATTGCAATATCCAACACCGATTGCGCATTTGATTGATTCATATATGAAATTACCGGGTATTGGTGAAAAAACAGCAACTCGGTTGGCTTTTTATACTTTAGACATGCCAGATGATGATGTTTATGATTTTGGTGCAGCTTTGAAAGATGTCAAGGAAAAATTACGGCGTTGTTCAATCTGCGGCAATATTACGGAGCAAGATCCGTGCTCAATCTGTTCTAATTCCGAGCGCGACCAGTCAACAATTATGGTCGTTGAGCAGCCTAAAGATGTGATGGCTTTTGAAGAAATGGGCGAATATAATGGCCTCTACCACGTGCTGCATGGTGTCTTGTCGCCAATGGATGGAATTGGCCCGGAAGAAGTTAATATTAAGTCGCTAATTGTCCGCTTGCAAAAGCAGGATAGTGTTAAAGAAGTAATTTTAGCATTAAACTCAACTCCGGAAGGTGAGTCAACGGCGATGTATATCAGCAAGTTGATTAAACCAGCGGGGATTAAGGTAACGCGGCTAGCAGCTGGATTGGCAGTCGGCAGCGACATTGAGTACGCTAATTCAATTACTTTAAAACGAGCAGTCCAAGGGAGAACATCAATCTAATGGCACGAACTAAAGTTAAACAAATGGGCGACGATAAGTTAGTTGACGTGATTGAAAAGTTGCAGGACGAAATGGCCGTGCAGAAAAGCTTGGATCCGACAACGCTAGATATGTCGGACGATAATATTATTGCTAACAAAATTTTGCAGGCTAAGTATTCCTTTTTGTACAATGAGGCACGCCACAGACATACAAGATTTAGTGGTTACACAAATGCCATTTCTGAATAAAAAGTCTACCAGTGTAGGCTTTTTTATTTTTGTGAAAATTAAGAGTACGTTGGGGTGTTAATATAGGAAGAACTTCTGTAAAATAGAGACATGGAGAGTTTTATGAAAAGTTTTTTTATTAGTTTTGAGGGGCCAGATGGGTCCGGCAAAAGTACCGTTTTAGAGCAAGTTGTTGGGCAAATCGCTCCTAAGTTAGCGGCACAATATCTTGTGACTCGTGAACCCGGTGGATCGAAAATAGCGGAACAAATTCGCCAATTCATTTTGGATCCGGCCAATACCGCGATGAGTGCCAAGACTGAAGCCTTACTTTACGCAGCTTCGCGAAGTCAACATATGGCAGAAACAATTATTCCCGCGTTAAAAAAGGGCGAGGTTGTCTTTTCTGATCGCTTTGTTGACAGTTCGTTAGCTTATCAGGGTGTCGGACGAGATTTGGGAATTGCAGCTGTTAAGGCAATTAATGATTTTGCAACGAGCGGCATTGAACCCGACCTGACGATTTTCTTAGATGTGAAACCTGAGGTGGGCTTAGCACGAATTGCCAAAGACCATGGCGGACAAGAAGACCGCTTGGAACAAGAAAAACTAACTTTTCACCAAAAAGTTTATCAGGGTTATCAATGGGTTAATGAGCAGTATTCTGACCGAATTGCAGTTGTAAATGCTGATAGACCTCTTAGTCAAGTAGTATCAGATTGTGTTAAAATTATTGCAAACCGTTTACCAAAAGAATTGCTAAAGGACTGATTTTGATGAAGTTAATAATCGCAATTGTGCAAAAAGAAGATGCTAATCGACTGCAGCACACTTTTGTTAAAGAAAATATCCGTGCGACTAAATTAGCCACAACTGGTGGCTTTTTAAGCCAAGGAAATACAACGTTCCTGATTGGGATTGATGATGACCATGTAAAAGAAGTTTTACAGATCATTAAGGAAGAATCCAAGGCGCGCGAGGAATATATGAACTCCAACATGGTAGTGACCGGCTTTGACATGAACAGTCAGCCAATTAAGATTACTGTTGGCGGCGCAACCTGTTTTGTTTTACCAGTAGAAGCGTTTAAGCAGTTTTAATGGTTATTGATCTTACCCAGAAGGGTGCTAAAGAGGCAGCCTTTTTAAGACGTGCCTTTGAGCAAAAACAGTTAGCGCATAGTTATTTGTTTGTTGACCGTGATGAAGATGAGGCCGTAAATACGGCATATTGGCTTGCTTGCTTGTTTAATTGTACTGGCGAAAGTGAACAGCGGCCTGATGGTACTTGCCAAAATTGCCGGCAGATTATTTCGGGGAACCATCCGGATGTCTTGCTGGTAACAACCGCCGGCAAGCAGAGCTTAGGCATTGATCAGATTCGGCCATTAAAGGAAGAATTAGCCAAAAGTCCGGTTCAGAGCAGTCGCCGCTTTTTCATTATTAATGAAGCGCAAAAATTAACATTGCCAGCGGCCAATGCTCTGCTTAATCTTTTGGAAGAACCAATTGCTCCCGTTGTGACAATTTTGGTTACCAATAATGTGGACCAAATTTTGCCAACGGTGCGTTCCAGAACACAAATTATTAATTTTGTGTCTGACGAACAAGCTGATGGTAAAACCGCATTTTTAATTCAGAATGGCTTTACGAAAGACCAAATTCTTGAACTTGGCGACACGCACAAGTTGGATCAGGCAATTAAATATTTTTATCAGGAAATGCTGGAATACGATCTTTTATCAATCGTTAGCGCGCACCAACTAGCAGACTTGGGCAAAAGTAAAATTGCTCAGGATTATGTCTGGCTAATCTTGAAGCAGATGGCGCAGACAGAGTTAAATAGTAAAGATCAGCAGGCAGGAGCCAAAATGCTCAAAAATTTATTAGAAATTGACAAAATGCGCTATAGTAATGTTAATTTCCGCAACTTATTGGATTATCTGGCTTTGCAGTGGAAACGGTAGGTGGTTTGATGGTGGATTCTTATTCAAAGTTACAACAGCTTCACGATTCGATGATGAATATGACAAAGACAATCGAGAGCCTGGAAAATGATATTTTAGATACACTCAAGGAAAATACCGAGTTAAAGGTTGAAAATCAGCTTTTACGCGAAAAAATGGACAAAATGACAAACGCGAATGCTCATAATGGCACCATTAAGACGCAGAGCGGCTTGGAATCTTTACGGCAGATTTATAACTCGGGTTATCATATTTGCAACATGTATTACGGCTCACATCGTGATCCGAGCTCTGACTGCATGTTTTGTTTAGATATTCTTGATAATTTCGGCGAAAAGAAGAAAAAGAAAGTACGTTAAAGGACGGATATAATGCAGCGGCAAAGTAGTTATGCAGATGATAAAGGTAAGCTTTACTTGGTACCAACACCGATTGGTAACCTAGAAGATATTACGATTCGGGCTAAAAAAGTATTAACAGATGCGGACTATATTGCAGCAGAAGATACGAGAACTAGTGGCATTTTATTGGAAAAGATTGGCGTGCACAATCACATGCTGTCCTTTCATAAATATAATTCCAAGCAGCGCGCTCCTGAATTAGTTCAACTAATGCAAGAAGGAGCAGTAATTGCAGAAATTAGTGATGCGGGGATGCCCGTCATTTCTGATCCTGGTTACATTTTGGTTCAAGAATGTATCAAAAATAATATTCCGGTTGTTCCATTACCGGGACCATCGGCGTTTACAACGGCGCTGATTGCATCGGGTTTTGATGCTCAACCGTTTACCTATTATGGCTTTTTGCCACGTAAGGCTGGAGAACAAAAACCATATTTTGAAGAGATGGCTGCAGCCCATGCGACTTCAATTTTTTATGAAGCACCACATCGGCTGGTTAAGACATTGAAAAACATGGCAACGGTGTTTGCACCTGACAGGCAAATTGTGGCTGCTCGCGAATTAACCAAAATTCACGAGGAATTTGTTCGGGGGACAGTTGCCGAATTAAATGAGTACTTTTCTGAAAATGCACCACGAGGCGAATTCGTCATGCTGGTATCACCAAGCACAGCTGAAACTAAAAAACTAACGTGGCCGGAGTTAATTAAGCTGGTTGATGAGCAAGTGACGCAGGGTGAAAGCAAAAAGTCCGCCATTAAAAAAGTGGCACAGCTGAACAATGTTTCGAAAAATGAACTTTACGATCAATATCACCAAAACAGAGGCAATTAATGAAATATAGTGAACAAAAACGAATTGAATTTTATGAATGTGATGAAAATAAGCATTTAAAGCTGCCAGCAATGGTTGACTTAATGATGAGTGTTTCCGAACATCAATTAGGTAGCGGTGAGGCAAGTACCAATTCTTTGACTGAACGTGGCTTAGGCTGGGTTGTCACCCAATACCATATTGATGTTCAATCTTTGCCGCAACCCAATGACAAGATTACGGTAACTACTGATGCCATTGGTTATAATCGCTTTTTGGAGTATCGGAATTTTAGTTTCGTCGATGAACAAGGCAACGAGCTCATTACCGCCAAGAGTGAATGGGTCTTGTTTGACTTAAAGAAGCGCAAGATGGTGTCAACAGATGAACAAATGATGGCCGATTTAGGTATCCCATTATTGAAGAAGCTGCCTCGCTTCCCGCGCTTGCGGCCACAAACTGAATATCAAACAAAACGCCAGTACCGTGTTCGCTACGATGACTTGGATACTAACCACCACATGACCAATGGTCATTACTTTAGCTGGTTTATTGATACTTTAGATCGGGACTTTTTACAAAAGCACATTGTTCAAAGTATTGACATCAAGTTCAATCAGGAAGTAACGTACGGTCAGGAAGCATTTGCCTTAGTCAAGGTGGAAGATGATGGTCACGACATTAAGTCCGATCACGTAATTGAGGATGAGGAAAACAAACCTAGAGCCGTTTGTGAACTAACTTGGCGCAAAATATAATATAATTAATTGAGCATGACTGGTCGTCATGCTTTTTTAATGAGGGGAAGTGTTGGCTATGATTTCAAAAAAAGCTCTGAAATTGGAGCTGCGTGATTTAATTTTGCTTGGAGTCGTAATTGCAATCAAAATAATTTTGCATCGCTTTAGTATTGGAACAGCAGTTGTTCACGTCAGTCTAGATTTTATCGGCAGTGTGATGCTCGGCTTTATTTTTGGTCCCGTGTGGGGAAGCGTTGGCGGCGCGATTGGTGATTTGGCTTCTTCTGCGATTTTTGGTAATCAAGGTGGCTTTTTCATTGGTTTTACAATCAGCGCAATGGTCGGGCCACTAATTTACGGACTATTTTTTTATCATCGACCAGTTAAAATTTGGCGGATTATTTTGGCAACTTTGCTAGTTACGATCATTGTTAATCTTGGCCTAAATACTCTATGGGTGCACATTTTGTACGGCTTAAACTTTAATGCGGCCCTAGTTCAGCGGCTACCTAAAGAATTAATTACTCCTTGGGTGCAAATGTTTGTTATCTACTTTGTTTTGCAGGCCCTTTCTCGTGTTAAAATAAAAAGGTAGATTTTTTAAAAAGGGAAAAGTAATTTGAAATGAAAATTTTAAGTGTATCAACGGCCACCAATCACTTGAGCGTAGCCTTAAATGACGGCCAATCAGTTATTATTGAAAAAAGTGAACAGGATGAGCGCAATCATAGTGAGCATCTTGACCCGTTAATTAATGAAATTTTGCAGGAAAACAACTTGCAGCTCAAAGATATTGATCGCTTTGCCGTTGCGATTGGACCGGGTTCTTATACGGGATTGCGGATTGGCATTACCACGGTTAAGATGTTTGCTAGCATTTTAAATAAGGATGTTGTTGGCATTTCGACTCTGCAAGCTTTAGCTGCCAGCTGTATTGATGAAGATACATTGATTGTGGCCGGAATTGATGCCCGCAATGATAACTACTTTGCCGGTGGTTATGTTAATGAAGACGGGCAACCCGTTAATGTGCTGGCTGACGGTCACTATCATATTTCGGCTTTACTCGAAGCGGTTAAGGAATATTTGGCTGTTAAGCCGCTTAATAAAATTATTTTTGTCGGGTCTGGCTTTACTAAACAAGAAGAATTAATTAAGGCATTGGCTGTACCATTTAGCTACGGTACTGATGACCAAAATGTCATTCACGCTGGCTTGATTGGTAAATTAGCACTAGCAGCAACACCAACAGATCCCGACCAATTACTGCCAAATTATTTACGGCGGACGCAGGCAGAGGTCGATTGGCATAAGAAAACGGGTAAGCCGTTTGAGCCAGACAGTAATTATGTGGAAGAAGTTTAAGCAGCATAATTATTTTTCTCATTTTAAAAAACAGCCACTTAAGATAGAATTTCAGCCATTTGTGTTTGTCGTTGCTGGTCAGACTGTTCAAATTATGCGAGCAAAATTTGATGATATTTCCAATATGCTGCTGCTTGAAACTCAGGCTTATGATGGAGAAACTCCGTGGAATGCCGAGGTGTTTCAATCAGAACTAGCCAAGCCCAACCTGCTATATTTAGTCGTTTATCAGTCTTCAACCTTGATTGCTTATGGCGGCGTGCGCATTAATAAGCTTGAGGGGCACATAACTAACTTGACGGTTGCACCTAATTGGCAGGGTCAGGGCTTAGGCACACATTTAATGCAGATAATGATTGAATTGGCACAAAAGTGGGGCTGTGAATATGTCAGCCTCGAAGTTCGGGTAGATAACTTGGTAGCGCAAAAGCTGTACCGCCAGTTAGGCTTCAGTACAACTTTTGTACGACCAAATTATTATCAAGAGACGCAGACAGATGGCTTAAATATGGTGCTGAAATTAACACAAAAACAAGATAAGAAAGGGATTAAGTTTTGAGCAAACAAAAAGATATTCGGATTTTAGCTTATGAGAGTTCCTGTGATGAAACTTCGACAGCGGTTATTAAAAATGGCCGTGAGATTGAGAGTTTAATTGTGGCAACGCAAATTAAGAGCCATCAACGGTTCGGTGGGGTAGTTCCCGAGGTTGCTAGTCGCCATCATATTGAAGTGATTAGCCAAATTACTAAGGAAGCATTGGCCCAGGCGAATGCAACTTGGAATGATATTGATGCCATTGCCGTAACTTACGGTCCCGGACTTGTTGGCGCACTCTTAATTGGCGTTAGTGCAGCTAAGGCAGCATCGATGGCGACGGGAATTCCCTTAATCGGTGTCGATCATATCATGGGTCATATTATGGCAGCCCAATTAACGGATGAAATTGAATATCCGGCTCTTGCCTTGCAAGTTTCTGGTGGGCATACCGAAATTGTCTTATTGAAGGATCCAACTCACTTTGAAATTGTGGGTGATACCCGTGATGATGCTGCTGGAGAAGCCTATGACAAGATTGGGCGGGTTCTCGGCGTGCAATATCCGGCTGGTAAAACCATTGATGACTGGGCACATCAGGGTCAGGACACGTTTAACTTCCCACGGGCAATGATGGAAGATAACGATTATGATTTTTCATTTTCTGGTCTAAAGAGTGCTTTTATTAATACTTGTCACCATGCTGACCAGATTCACCAAGAATTGAACAAGTATGATCTAGCAGCCAGCTTCCAAGCTGCTGTTGTTGATGTATTAGCTCACAAAACTATTAGAGCAATTAAAGAGTATCAGCCAAAGACCTTTATTATGGGTGGCGGGGTCGCTGCCAATCACGGATTACGTGACCGCATGAGTCAAGAGATTGCGGCTTTGTCAGAAAATATGCGGCCTAAAGTGATTTTACCTGACCTGAAATTGTGCGGCGATAATGCGGCAATGATTGGTGCAGCAGCTTATAATTTGTATAACGAAGGCAAGTTTGCTGATATGACACTCAATGCTGATCCGTCACTAGAATTACCATATGCAAAGAGTATGCTCAATTAATAATGGGGAATAACAGTGTCATCCTGCAATCAAGCTAATCAACATGCAAAGCAGAAAATCCAGCAGCTATATCTTAAGATGATTAATGAAACGCCAAATCAACGGGTAAAAATAATTGATTTATGTAAAAGAGCGGGAATTAATCGCAGCACATTTTATTCATATTATTATGATGCAGATGAAGTTTTAGAGGAACTGCAAGTAATTCATATGAATGCATTGCAAAAGATCTTGGCTGATGACGCAATCAAACACCAAAATCTCAAACAAGCATTAACCAAAATTTTGACCTTAATCAAGCAAGAGCAGAATTTTTATTACTATTATTTTGTTACTAAAAATCAGGCAACTACATTAAATGTTCTTGATAATTCTGTCATTGTAGAAGAACTTAAACAGCAAAATAATGGTTGTGGTTCAGAAGAATTTATTTACGATCTTAATTTCTTTAATGGTGGAATGGCGGCAATAATCAAATTATGGCTAAAAAATGATTGCCAAACACCTGTCGCTAGTCTAGTAACGATTTTGCTTAATAAAATTAATAAGAATGCATAACCGATGTCAACCAACATTTCGCTAAAAAATGTTGGTTGTTTTAGTTTTCTGAGATTGTTAGCATGAAATAGTTCAATATTTAATTAAGGAGCTGTTTTATGTCAACTAAACAAAATAAGTTAACGACTAAACAAGCTAATCGTCTGTTTATCGTCTTACTGTTATGCTGCATTCTGAGTTCACTGATGCAAACATCGATAACAACGATTTTACCAGTGATTATGAAAAGTTTAAAAGTTAATGCAAGCCAAGGTCAATGGCTAACAAGTGCGTTTACTCTGACTATGGGAATTATGATTCCAGTAACGCCATTTTTACTTAAACGTTTTTCAACGCGTAAAATTGTGATTACTTCTTTAATACTTTTTAGCATGGGGTTACTAGTTTGTACTGTTGCCAATACTTTGACGATAATGATCTTAGGTCGTGTATTCCAAGCAGTTAGTTGTGGAATTTTCGTATCGTTAACGCAAGTTGTAATTGTTCAAATTTTTCCTGCACAATCTGTAGGAACGTACATGGGGATTTATGGATTAGCAGTAGGCGGTGTGCCTGTATTTTCGCCAACCTTGTCGGGTTATTTAACGGACAAATTAGGATACCGCGCAATTTTTAGCTTTGTTCTAGTAGTTACATTAATTGTTTTGTTGAATAGCTTAAGAAGTGTCAGTAACGTATCAACTGGTGAAAAATTGCGCTTAGATAACATCTCGCTACTGTTGTCAGTTATTGGCTTTGGTGGTTTAACACTTGGAATTGACCAACTCGGCAGTTACGATTATCGCAAATTTGCTGTACTGCTACTTTTAATTGCCTGCATCGCACTTATTGTGTTTTGCAGTCGGCAGGTTAAAGCTAAAAAGCCGTTCTTAAGTTTACAACCATTAAAAAATGCGGATTTTACCTTAGCATTGCTGGCAAGCATGATCTTGTATGCTGTGATGATGGCGGGCTCACTAATTTTGCCGCTATTTTTACAAAACATTCAAGGCTTTTCTTCGACAGCAACGGGATTGATTACTTTGCCCGGATCAATTGTCATGATGATTTTTAGTCCAATTTCAGGAAAATTATTTGATAAATATGGTATTAAACCAATTTTAATCATGGGTAGTCTTGCTCTATTTATTAGTTGCGTGGGTTTGGCAAATTTATCGTTTGGGACATCAACTTGGTATATTTCAATTGTTTACGCCTTTCGGATGCTAGCGATTTCAATGTTGATGATGCCGTTAGTAACTTGGGGGATGCTGAAAATTGATAGCAATTTGACTGCTCATGGGTCGGCTCTAATCAGTGCAATGCGGACATATGCTGGTGCGATTAGTATGGTTGCTTTTACAGGAATTATGACTAGCGTTGGTCATGGGAAAGTGACATTAGCAGGCATTAATGAATCATTTATCATTTTAAGCTTTTTGGCAGGATTACAAGTGTTATTAGTCGCTGTTTATCTAATTATGCAACGCAAAAACTCCTAAGAATTTTCTTAGGAGTTTTTTATTATTCAAATTATTTACCTAATTGATGCTTGTTCCCAAGCCGTTTCGATTTGGTTGTAATTTAGGTCTGCTGTTGTTGAAAATAATAATTTTGCTTTACTTAATTCTTCTTTTGCGCCAACACCAACTGATAGGCTGCCAGCACGATTGATTGCATCGATTCCAGCAATGGAATCTTCAATGCCAACGCAATCTTTTGGCGGCACACCAATTTCTTTTGCAGCTTGAAGAAAAATATCTGGTGCAGGTTTTCCAAGTTTAACTTCATTCGGGTTAGCTATGGCATCGAAATCTTGCCGTAAATCTAATTTTTCTAAAATTAAAGGAGCATTTAAACTTGCAGAAGCAAGTGAAAGCTTGACATCATGGCTCTTAAAATCACTAATTAATTTTTGGATTCCCGGTAAAATATCTTTTGGAGTTAAGTTGTTTAGTAAGTTTTGGTATGTTTGATTTTTTTCAGCGGCTAATTGCACAAATTGTTCTTTACTAACATCAATATTTAAAAAATTCAGGATAGCTTTTAAGGAATCTGCGCGACTAACACCCTTAGTTTGTTGTTCCAATTCATTAGGCAAATTTAATGAAAAATGATCCTTAATCAATTTGCGCCATGCTTGAAAATGATAAATCGATGTATCGGCAATAACGCCGTCCAAATCAAAGAGAACACCTTTCATGCAAAAACTTCCTTTCTTCTGGTAGTGGTGTTTGTTTTAATATCTGCTCAATTTTACTAAAGTCAGTATCGGAAATATTAATAAAGGGTAACATGGTATTTAGTTGCTTTAATGACATTGAACCTAAATTGTCTAAGTTTGTCTTGTCTTTAAAAAATGAAAATACTGAATTAATTGGCATCAGCTGTGTAAGTAATTCTGAATCACTCATTAATAATTTAACTGGCATGTTTAAAGCATAATGTTCAATATAGCTAGTTTGAGGTATAAAGGTAATATTAAATATGTCGTTTGTTAAAGTTAATTTGTCATCCGTCTTTAATCCATTAACCTTAATACTACCTTCTTGATAGTTAGGAAGCTCTAAATTAACGGTTTGTCCAAACGGAACTTCAAGTTTTATCTTTACGGTATGATTTTCATCAGTTTCCAATTGGTAATCTACTTTTAATTGACCATATGAACTTTCATAAAAGCCGGTAACATGCTTTAAACGATAGTCAAATTGTGGTGAAAGCAGGACACTTTGATAACCATTTGTTTGTTCTTTGAGCCCCAAAACATATTTGTATGCCCACTGCATAATTGCCCCAATGGAGTAATGGTTTAACGAGTTCATTCCTTCAGGATTCATCGAACCATCAGGTAATACAGAATTCCATCTTTCCCAAACTGTCGTTGCTCCTAAGTTAACTGCATATAACCAACTTGGAAAATCTTCATTTAAGAAAATTTGTGTTGCCAGTTTATGATACCCATTATCTGATAAGACCTGACAAATTATTGGTGTACCAACGAAGCCTGTTTTAAGATGATTATTATCTTTATTTAGTCTAGTAACCAAATCATTTACTATGCGCTTCTTTTGGTCTTCTGGAACTAAATTAAAGTACAGAGCTAACGCGTAAGCAGTTTGAGTATCAATTGCTAACCGACCATTTGGAGTAATGTATTCTTTACGAATTGCCTCTTTTATTTTTTTAGCCTTTGCTAAATATTTATCAGCTTCGTCTGTTTTAAGTTTAAGTACTTTAGCAGTTTTAGAGACAATTAAGGTTGAATAATAGTAATATACTGAAGCAATAAAATCTTCATCTGTTTTACCAGTTGGAAGTGCAGGATTTTCACCATCTAGTGAAAGCCAATCTCCAAATTGAAATTGTCCAGTCCAGAGATTTGGTGTTGAACTGTGAGCACTAATCCAGTCAACCCATGCTTTCATGCCTGAATAATTTTGTCTTAAAATTGCAGGATCACCAGTAGATAAATATGCTGTCCACGGAATAATAGTAGCGGCATCGCCCCAAACGGCAGCACCACCATCATCGACACCCATAGCTGGGGCGTACATTGTTAACATGCCATGATGTTCTTTTTGTTCAATCAGCATATCTTTAGCATATTTTTTAAAGAAAGCATAACTGTTCATGTTTAAAACAGCTGTTCCTGAAAAGACATCCGCATCTCCAGACCAGCCTAGGCGTTCATCACGCTGAGGGCAATCTGTTGGTACATCCATAAAGTTGCTCTTTTGTCCCCAAAGAACATTTTGAAACAGACGATTAACTTTTGAATTATTTGTAGTAATGCCGCCAGTGATTTTCATATCAGAGTACATAACATTTGAACGAAAATCAGCTGCAGAAATCGGTTTAGTCAAACCTGTAACTTTGACATAGCGATAACCATAGTAAGTAAAGTGGGGCCGCACCCATTTTTCTTTGCCATCCGATGTATAAACAAAAGCAGCTCTAGCTTCACGTAAATTGTCACGATAGAAGTTGCCGTTTTGCAATATTTCTCCCATCTGCAATTTAACAGTCGTTCCAGTAGGTTCATGATTTAAAAATTCTGGCCAACCTGCATGGTTCTGACCAAAGTCTAAAACCGTTTCCCCTTTTGGAGTATGAATGATTTTTTTAACTGGCAAAAATTCATGATTCTTAATTGGTAAACTTAGTCGATCATGCAAAGACGCAAATGAATGATCAATTTCTACTGCTGGTTGCCAATTAGTGATGGCAATTCTGTCATCATAATCTTCACCATAATAAATTGCTGATTTAGTGATCTTACCAGCAGTTGTTTGCCATGAATGATCGCTTAATATTACATCACTTGTACCATCTTGGTAGTTAATGTGTAGTTCAGCTAGCGCCATTTGTCTTGAGCCGTAGATATTATCTTTGCCACCATCGAAGCCGAAGTTTCCTTTATACCAGCCATCACCAAGGGAAATCAGCAGTTCTTGCTGTGAGTTATTAGTTATAAAATTGTCGATATCGTAAGTTTGGACTTGGATTAATTTATCGTAGGCTGTTACACCAGGAGCGAGAAATTCATTACCAATTTTTTGGCCATTAAGATAAGCTTCATATAAACCAAGACCAGTAATGTACAACCGAGCACTCTTAATTGGCTTGTTAATTTTAAAATGTTTCCGCAATAGTGTATTTTGTAAATTACTGTTCGAGTTACCAATCCACTTACCTTTAAAAGCTTCAGACATTTTTCCTGTTTCAAAAAATGTTGAACCTTCGCTAATTTCATCGGCTTGCTTTAATTGAACAGTTACTGTGTAGCGAGTACGAGGTTTTAAGGGAATAGCTTCATCAAAAACATTATTGTCGTAGCTTTGCCAAGATGAATCAAAAATTGGACTATCTGTTTTGATAATTAATCTTTTTTGAACCGAATCAACTTTGTTTTCAACTGCAGCACAAAATTCTATTCGAACTCTATTACCAAAATCAAAACCAATTGGTTCATGCATATGATTGATTGAAATTTCTGAAATTTGCATTGACGATCACATTTTCTTTTATAGTCTGGTTTCAAAGCGGCCACAGAATGGATCAATGGGATTATGGCCCAAGAATTCTTCTTTACCCATTAATTTTCGCAGAACTGCATCAATGGTTACATCATTTCCGGTATAAGCATTGATATAAGTGGAAACCATTGGAATATCGAATAGGTGATATGGATTGCACATTGATACAAAGACAGTTGGGATGCTGCGCATAAACCAAGGTGCATCAGCTGCCATTAGGTGAATCCAATCAATTCTGGTTGTGGTTTGATTGCTAGCTGTTTCTACATTTGCAATGTATAAGGCAAGGTCGAACTTGTCCTTTTCATCTTGCAGACCGCCTTCAAATACTTCATAAAAGTCTAAATTTTGGCGGTCAAATACTGAAACTTGAAAACCAAGTGCTTCTAATTTCTTCTTGAATTTAGCAGTTACTTGGCCACCTTCTTTAAAGCCACCATCATCAGTATCGCCTAAGACAACAAGGCGTAAGCGTGGATATTTTTGAGGAGTGATAGGTAGAATTTTGTCTCGATCTTTAACTAAAGTTACAGATTTTCTGGCAACTTCAGCAGCAAGCTTTTCATGTTCAGCTAATTTCAAATCAAACTTAGCTGGTGCTGGTTCAAGTAGTTTGCAGTTGGTATCCATTACTTTTTGAGCAACTTTGGTAGCGATAATTCGTGTGACTGCTTCATCTATTCGCTCTACTGAAAGAGTACCGTCATTTACTGCATCTTTGATAAACTGATAATCTTCATCAATGTTTTTATTGAATAAAATCATATCAATTCCGGCGTTAATTGTTGTTGGCAGAGCTATAGAACGCGGCATGATGGCATTGTAGCCAATCATTGGTGTTGCATCAGTGATTGTTAAACCATTAAATTTTAAAACTTTACGTAATAAACCATTGATCAGTAACTTAGAAGTAGTGGCAGGTCGTAAATCCTTGTCTTCAATTCCTGGTTCTAATTTTCGTTCCCAAGCAGGCTGCATAATGTGAGCAATCATGATACTTGGCAGGCCATTTTCGATCAAATGATGATAAATTTGACCATAAGATTCCATCCAATCTTCAGCGGATAAAGAATTGATTGAACTGAGTAAGTGCTGATCACGTTCATCAACACCATCTCCAGGGAAGTGCTTAGCAACAGGAATAATATTATTGCTTTTCAAACCGTTAATTTCTGCATCGGCCATTTTAATGACGGTATCTTCATCGCTGCCAAAGGTACGTGTGTTCATAATGGGATTACGAAAATTTTCATCAAGGTCAACAATTGGTGAAAAAGACATGTTTCCGCCAACTTGTTTGGCTTCATATCCAGAAACATCGCCAAGGTTGTAAGCTGATTGTGGATCATTGGTTGCAGCTGCCTGCATTGGCCGAGCAAACCAAGTACCCTCACTGATTAAGCCATTACCACCAGCTTCAAGGTTAGCAGAAATAAATAGTGGAATTTCGCTTTCTTTTTGGATGGTTTCAATTTCATGTTGTAATTTTTTAGCTTTATCAGGTCGATACATAATTCCACCTGGTTGATATTTATTGATGAAGTCCTTTAGATTAGTTGTATCTTCATCTTGCCCAATTACGAAAAACAACTGACCTATCTTAGCATCTATTGTCATGCTTGCAACTTTCTTTTGAACAAAGTCAATTTGCTCAGTAGTTAAGTTGTAAGGCTTTTTAGTTAAATCTGTCATAGTTTACCTCTATCCATTATTTGATAATTATTGAATTTAGGTTTAGTTTATCTTACTGTTTAATAGTATACTATCGTTAAAAAACATAAGAACTGTGTTTATTTCACAGATTTATAGTATGGCTAAAGAGGAAGCAATTTGACTAATAAGCTAATTAATTATTTACGTACGAAAAATCATCAGCGAAGCTGGGATGATGTTTTCGCAGAAATTAAAGATAACGGGAAAATAGCTCATAAAGTACGAATGGTTGATGGCGAGCCAGTATATCAATTTTATGATACGTATTCGGATGATTTGATTTTGAATAGTAGTGCAATTACTATTTCTGTTCAACCAGTTGAATCATTTATTCCTTTTCATATTCATGATTATGTGGAAATTATGATTCCACTAGTTGAAGATTGTGAGATTGTTTTAGAGCATACTAAGATTAAAGTTAAGCAAGAGGACATTATTTTTATGGGTAACCAGACAATTCATCAGGTTAAACCGATTAGCAAGAAGGGAATTGTTGTAAATATAGCTTTGAAAACCTCGGCCTTTTCTTTAAATGAACTGAATTTTTTGCAGGCAAAAGAGAGTGGCTCGGCAATTTCAAACCTGCTGTTCTCTTTATTATCAGATGAAGAATATGGGGAAGGGCGTTACAGCTTATTTGAACTAAATCATAATCAAAAGATAGTTGATTTAGTTTATGACATTATCGGCGAATACTATTTTCCAGAGATTCAATCAGATCAAATTATTAAATTGGAAATGTTGACGTTGTTTTCTCGCCTAATTCGGCAAGTCAATTATTCTGACATTAAGGTAAAAAGTAATCAACGCCAAAAGAATAATCTTCTTTCATTGTTGCTATATATTGAAAGAAATTATAAAGACATTACTCTTACCGAGATGGCAGCTAATTTTGGCTTTAATCCCAATTATTTGTCTGATTATTTGCAAAAGCATACTGGTAAAACATTTATCAACCTAGTTCATTTGCAAAGAGTGAATGTAGCAGCGAGGTATTTAAGTTATACGAATGCGTCTATTGCAAAAATTTCTAATAAAGTCGGTTATGAAAATCCATCATACTTTTATAAAATTTTTAAAAAATATTTTGGTATGTCACCGGCTGAGTATCGATTAAATACTAGATCAAGCGGTGTTTCTCGATATTAGAATTTTTGCTTATTTAAATACTAATCTGTAAAATGAACATATTTTTTCTGGCTTTTGAATATTGTGCTCTATGAACAACACTAATATACTAAAATCACAAATGAAAGCGAATTAGTTTAGTTAGGAGTACAAAAATAAAAATGAAAAATTTCCAAACATGGCTAGAAAAAACTTTAGTCCCGTTTTCAAATAAATTAGGACAAAATAAAGTCCTTCAGAGTATTTCATCTGGTATGGTAATGACTTTGCCAGTAACAATTGGTGCATCAATATTTTCGATTTTTGCAAGTTTTCCAATAAAACCAGTTGCTGATTGGTTTAATAAAATTGGTGTTACACCATCTATGACGGCAATCGTTAATGGAACAATGAATATTTTAGCCGTATTCATTGCTTTTACAATTGCATATAATTATGCTCAAAAGTGTAACGAAAATGGTGTGACCGCTGGATTATTCAGTTTAGCAAGTTTCTTTGTCTTGGCTCCTCAGATTATACCTGGTAAAAAGCCAATCAATGCTTTTCAAATGTCTTATATGGGCAGTGAAGGAATTATTGTGGCAATTATTTTATCGATTTTAATTGGTGTTTTTTATGTTAAATTAAGCCATAATAAAAAATTGGTTATTAAAATGCCTGATTCAGTTCCTAGCATGGTAAGTTCATCAATTGAGCCTTTATTAATTGGTATTATTATTTTTATTACCGTATTTATTGTTAGAGTAATTTTTGACTATTCTTCTTTCGGTAATGTATTTGATTTTGTAAATAAATTGATTACAACACCGTTATTACATGTTGGCGGTTCCCCAATAACTTTAATCTTAATTATGGCTTTATCGAATTTACTGTTTACATTTGGTATTCACCCAGCAGCAATTCAATCCGTGATTATTCCGTTGGTTATTTCAATGATGGTAGGTAGTGCACCAGCCTTTCAAGCTGGTAAAACTATTCCATACCTAAGCAACTTAGTTGTTTTTGCCTTTACAAATAATGATGCTGCTGGTGCTACATTGAGTTTAGTATTGATTGGTTTGCTCTGGGGTAAATCAAAACGCTATAAGAAATTCTTTAAAGTTTCTGCTTTACCAAATTTATTTAATATCAATGAACCGATAATCTTTGGTATGCCAATTGTTTTAAATCCGATTATGTTTATTCCGTTCATTCTTTCATCTTTTGTATCTAGTGGCGTTGCATTATTAGCAGTTAAGATAGGTTTTATTACAAGTTATAACCCGAGTTTAGGAATGGGTATGCCTTGGACAATGCCTAAAATTATTGCAGATACAATGATTATGGGTTGGCAAGGTGCAGTCATTTGGTTGATTAACTTTGGCTTAATGATGCTTATTTATTTACCATTCTTTAAGGTTGCTGACAAACAAGCCCTTGATGAAGAAAATAGTAAGGAAGAATAATATGCAATATCAATTAAAAGATGACTTCCCTTCAAATTTTTTATGGGGTGCGAGTACTTCTGCTTTTCAAGTAGAAGGAGCAGCTAATGAAGATGGTAAAGGATTAACAGTTGCTGATTTGCGTTCGCAAAAAAGTAAGTATCTGGATACTTCAGTTTCAGTTGATCATTATCATCATGTTGAAGAAGATATTGACCTAATGGCAAAGTTGGGCTTAAAAAGTTATCGCTTTTCAATTTCATGGGCTCGCATTTTTCCTAATGGAAATGATGCTAAACCAAACCAAAAGGGAATTGCCTTTTATAATAAATTAATAAATCTGCTAATTAAAAATAAAATAGAACCGATTGTTACACTTTTCCATTTTGATTTTCCAGAATCTTTAGTTGAGCAATATGGTGGTTGGGCAAGTAGAAAAGCTATAGATGATTATTATCACTATGCAAAAACGATTTTTGAATTATTTGGAGATCGTGTAAAGTATTGGTTAACCATTAACGAACAGTCACTGCTTGCGAATGTTCCTTCAATGAATGGAATAACAGCCGATAATGTACATGACTTAAGACAAAAGGGAGAAAATTCCAACTATAATATGTTTTTAGCACAAGCTAGAGTATATTCTCTTTGTCACAAAATGTTTCCAAATTCTAAAATTGGACCGGCAGTTTCTTACATGACGAACTTTCCATATGATCATACTTCAGCTAATACTTTGAAGAGTAAATCGATGGAAGATATGATCTCATTTATAGACATGGATGTTGCTATCCGTGGTGAATTACCATCTTACTATTTGCGTTACTTGAAAGACAGTGGTTTAACGTTAGATATTCATGAAGAAGATGCAAATATTTTAAAAGAGGGTAGAGCAAATTATTTGGGATTAAATTGGTACTCTACTTCTGTATTTAAGCTAAGCAATGATCAAAGCCCTAAAATGCTTGATGGTGTAATATCTAATGTTGAGAAAATTACTGATACGCGTTTAATGAATTCTGAATGGGATTTTTCTTATGATCCAGTTGGGCTTAGGTTAGCGTTACAAGTAGTTAATGATCGTTTTCCTGGTATTCCAATTGTCATTACTGAATGTGGTTGGCCTGAGCATGAAGAGCTAGAAAATGGTAAGGTTCACGATCAAAAAAGAATTAAATACCTAAATGGTCATATTTTTGAATTGCGCGAGGCCATAAAAGATGGTGTTAATGTAATATCATTCAATCCATGGTCTTTTATGGATTTGTTAAGTGTTAATGATGGTGTAGATAAAAGATATGGTTTAGTTTTTGTTGATCGTGATAATTATTCTGAAAAGCAGTTAAAACGATATCCTAAAGATAGTTACTATTTTTATCAAAAAGTAATAAAAGAAAATGCTAAAAATGTCACCAAAAGAGAGGTTAATGGAGAATTTTAAAATGGCTAAAAAAACAATTATGTTGTGCTGTGCTGCTGGAATGAGTACTAGTTTGTTAGTAACAAAAATGCAAAAAGCAGCTCAAGAGCAAAATAAGGATGTTGAAATTTTTGCTGCTCCAGCATCTGAAGCTGATAGTAAAATGTCTGAAAAGAATATTGATTGTATTTTACTTGGACCTCAGGTTCGCTACATGGAAGATGACTTTAAGAAAAAAGTAGAAGGAAAAAATGTTGGACTAGCTGTAATTGATATGCAAGCATATGGAATGATGGATGGTGCAAAAGTTTTGGCACAAGCATATCAATTAATGGAAGATAGATGATTTAATATTTGCTACTTTTATTAATTTAGTAGAACAATAAAAGGCATGAGGAAAACTCATCAAAAAGGAATGTTAGGATAAAAACTAACATTCTTTTTTTAAGATTTTATTTGAATTTAAGAATTGTAAATTAGTATTATTTGCTAGTGACTTTTGGAGTTCTAAGTTATCGTTTATGATAGTTGAAAAATTTCGGTTAAAATACTAGGTACAATTAACGAAGATTATTTAACTTTATAAGGATAGATAGCAAATAAAGATTGGCTTTAAAACTATTAATCAAAATTCAAAGTAGCTATATTATGATTTGAAGTAATATGGTAATCTACAAGTGTGACAAGAAGATTGAACATTTTTATTCCTAACATCTTGTCTATTTAAACTATTTGGTAATCAAATCGCTAAACGAGCAAATTAAGAAACTAATTATTATGAGGTAAAATTATGCAAATTGAAAAATTTAATTTAGATAAAAATAATCCTGACGTTACTTTAACAGCATATTTATTAGATGATTCACCTGAAATGCTCAAAGGAACGCCACGACCAGCATTAATTATTTGTCCAGGAGGAGGATATTTTAGTTGTTCTGATCGTGAAGCAGAACCTGTGGCAATGTATTTTGCTAATCAGGGTTACCATACTTTTGTACTTAGATATACAACCTATTCTAAAGGTAGCTTAGCTATGCCAGATTTATCTAAGCCATTACCAGAAAAGAAAGAATCACAATATCCGAGACAAATTCGGGAATTAGGACAGTCAATGCTGTTGATAAGAAAGAATGCTGAAAAATGGCATGTTGATTCTAAAAGGATCGGAGTATGTGGCTTTTCAGCGGGTGGCCATGTTGCAGCATTGTACTCAACTGTATTTAATGAGCCAGTTTTGACTGATTACTTGGGAGCTACTGCAAAAGAATTACGTCCAGCAGTTACAATTTTAGGCTATGCAATTACTGATTATCATTTATTGGATCAGGATGTAAAGGCTAAAAAAGACTCACCAATGGATTATGCATTTATGAAAGCTTCAAATGTTGCCTTTTTGGGTCAAGAATTTCCTGATGAGGAAACAGAACGAGAAGTGAGTCCTGTTGATCACGTTGATAGTGATACACCTCCGTTCTTTATCTGGACAACTGCTACTGATCCCTTGGTTACACCAATTAATTCTTTAAACTTAGCAAAAGTATTAGCAGAACATAAGATTCCTTATGAAATTCATATCTTTGGTGAAGGTGGTCATGGCTTAAGTTTAGGTACTCAAGCAGTTGCTGAAGCAAAATCACAAATAAATCCGAAAGTTGGTCAATGGACAACTTTGTGTACTAAATGGTTAGAAAAGTATTTTGCACTTGATTTACCTGAAAAAAGTGATTTTGAAAAAATTTAGGAAAAAGGCTTTATAGCGTAAGCTATAAAGCTTTTTTGTGGAGTTTGCTATATTTAATATTTATTTGTTTGCGCTTACTTTAATAGTATGCTACACTTTTTTGTGAAAAAGGTAATATAAAAATACATATATATATAAATTTGAAGTTAGGAGAATTTACGTATGGCAGAATATCAAGGCAAAGCCCAAGGATTTCATGGTACTGTAAGTGCTGAATTGGAAATTGCTGACAATAAAATTGTAAGTGTAGCAGGTGATTATGCTAAAAATACAGTCGGTAGTTTAGCAATTGATCGAGTTAAAAGTGAAATTTTAGCAAAGAATTCTGTTGATGTTGATGCAATTTCTGGTGCTACCTTTAGTTCTACTGCATACAGGGATGCAGCCAAAAAAGCATACTTAGTTTATCAAGGAAAGATGGCTGCTGAAGAAGCCGCTGATCCAAATGTTGAATTACCCAAAGCAGTTAAGTCTGATGTGGCAACTGGTGCTTCGGAATATCATGGTAAGAAGGCAATTTGGAATACATCCCCAGCAAAACGCCAAGTTTACTTAACTGAAGATACCCAATTTGATGAAAGCTATGATGTCGTGATTGCCGGCGGTGGTGGTGCTGGTTTAGCAGCTGCCGCTCAAGCCTCAAGTGAAGGGCTATCAGTTTTACTTTGTGAAAAAGCTGGCCTTGTTGGTGGCTCAACAAGCTATTCAGGCGGAGTAATTCAAGCAGCTGGCACAAAGTATCAAAAGAAATATTCACAATATCAGGATGATAATCCGCAAAAGCATGCACAATATTGGATTAAAGCCGGAGAAGAAACAGTTGATGAAGATTTAGTCAAGGACTTGGCTGAAGGTGCACCTAAGAACATCGAATGGCTAGCAAAACTAGGAATCAATTGGAATAGCATGTATGGTAATTGCCATATTCCTTACATTAATGATGATATTTTTGCCGATCGAATTCACGTATATGAAGGCGGTGGAATGGCCGGTAATGGAGCAATTCTGTCTAAAGTCTTGTTAGATGAAGCCAAAAAGAATGGGGCTGAATTTTGGTATAATGCACCAATTGTTTCATTAATTTTTGACCAAGAAAAAAATAAAGTCGTTGGTGTACAAGTTAAACAAAATGAAACTTTAAGAAATGTAAAAGCCAAAAAAGGTGTTGTGTTGGCTACTGCTGGAATTGATAACAATCCAAGCTTGGCATTTAAACTGAACCGGCAACACTATGATGACTTGCAACATAAGACATGCTTGTCGGCTAAGTCCGATACAGGTGATGGCATTATCATGGGGATGTCTGTTGGTGGAGCAATCACTGGAATGGGTGGCTGCATTGACTTTGACGGCAAGACTGGCAATGGGACAGATGACCGGATGCCTACAATTCCAGCCATTTTTGTAAATGGTGCAGGCAAGAGATTTGTTTGTGAAGATGCTACCTACGCTTATCAATATCGGGCTATTTTTGAGCAAGAAAAACAGTTGGCCCATCCTACTTATATGATTTTTGGTGAAAATTCGATTGAGGAAAAAGGTAGTCCTTGGACTAAGGACACTTTAGCTAAAGATGTACAAGCGGGGATTGTTTTAAAGGCAAATAGTTTAGAAGAATTAGCTGAACTGATTGATGTGCCTGCTGATAGTTTAGAAGAAAGTGTCAATGTATGGAATCAGGCTGCAGCAAGTGGTCATGATTCATCATTTGCACGGCAAACCGGACTAAAAGCAATTAGTGGTCCATATTATGCCTTTAAGAATGCGGCTACGAATTTAGGTTCAATTGGTGGCTTGAAGATTACTACCGACTGTCAAGTAGTCGATAATTTCGAAGAACCAATAACTGGTTTGTATGCAGCAGGGCTAACAGCTGGTGGCTGGTTAGGGCCTTATTACCCTGGTTCCGGTACAGCAGTTTCCGGGATTATTCATCAGGGAAGAAAGGCTGCGATGGCCTTGGCTAAACTTTAATATTAGATAAATTATAAAATTTCACTTAGGACTAGCTGACGATATTTTATCGGAAGCTAGTTCTTTTTGCTTTCAATCAAAATGCCAATTCTGTATCTTTTCCGGAATTTACCTAAAATAAAACCCCGAAATCAGGTAGTCCTAATTTCGGGGTTCAGATTATAATCAATTTTCCATTATTCAAAATTATCTAATTCAGTTAATGCTTGCTCCCAATCTTCGTTGGCTTTGTCTAATTCGGACTGAGTAGCAGTGAGGTCCTCTTGCAGGGGTCCTAATTTACCAAAGTCAGAAGCAATATCGGGATTGGCCATTTGCGTTTGAATTTCTTGTGCCTTTTGTTCCAATTCTTCAATTTTGGCTTCAATGTCTTCTACCTGACGTTGCAACTTGCGCTTTTGTGAGTCGCGCTGTTTTTGTTCTTGGTATGACAGTTTAGTAGAATTAGCAGCAGTGGTTTCTGGCGCAGCATCCTGATCCTGACTAGCAGTAGTTACTGCATTAGCTGATGCAGCAGTTTGTTTTGCCTTTTCATCTAAGTAGTAAGAATAGTCACCTTCGTAAATTTTGGCATGACCATCTTGAACGGCAACAATCTTATTGGCTAACTGATTGATAAAGTACCGGTCATGGGAGACAAAGAGCAGGGTACCGTCAAACTTTTGCAAAGCTTGTTCCAGCACCTCTTTAGCTTCAATATCCAAGTGGTTGGTCGGCTCGTCCATCAGCAAGAAGTTGTTATGCTCAAGTGATAAAACGGTTAAGGTCAACCGCGCCTTTTGACCGCCAGACAATTGCCCAACTGTCTTGTCGATGTCTTTAGCAGTGAATAGAAAACTGGCCAAGATTGACCGGACATCACGCTCAGGCATTGTCTTATGTCGATCCCAAATTGTATCAAGCACGGTTTTGCCTGGGTCAAGTTGTTGCAACTCTTGATCGTAGTAGCCAATATCAAGAGAAGCGCCGTACTTGATTGAACCATTTTTGGGAGTTAAATCTTTCATGATTGTCTTTAAGAGAGTGGATTTACCAATCCCGTTAGGTCCAATAACTGCAACCCTGTCACCCTTATTAACCTGAAAAGAAATATCCTGCACCATTGTTTTGGTTGGATAACCAATTGACAAGTGACTGAGAATCAAAACTTCTTTACCAGATGGTCGCTCACTCTTGAAGGTGATGCGCACCTTGCTTTTATGCTTAGGTGGCTTAATTCGCTCGATTTTTTCGAGTTGCTTGCGCCGGCTCTGTGCTCGCTTGGTCGTGGTGGCCCGAACAATGTTCTTTTGGATGAATTCCTCATCTTTTTTGATTTTATCCTGTTGCTTTTCGTAAGCTTCTTCTTGCTGGCGGTCGCGCAATTCTCGTTGGGCAACATAATCGGAGTAGTTACCCTTGAATGCGGTCAGTTTACCAAATTGTAATTCAAAAATTTGGTTAGCAAGATGATCCAAAAAGTACTGGTCGTGGGAAACAACCAAAATGGCGCCTGAATAACCTTTAAGAAAGTTCTCGAGCCAGTCCAATGTGTCTAAGTCGAGGTAGTTGGTCGGTTCATCAAGTAAGAGTAGTGGCGGCTTTTGCAGTAGCAATTTAACAAAGGCCAAACGCGTTTTCTCACCACCAGAAAGACTGCCAATTACCTTGGACCACGTATCTTCAGGAAATTTAAAACCGTTTAAGATGCTCTTAATATCGGATTGATATGTGTAGCCACCTTGCTGCTCAAAGTTAAATTGCATTTGGTCATATTGCTTGAGCAGGGTCTCATCTTCGGGATGGTTAGCAATTTTTTCCTGCATTGCCTGGATGGTTTCACTCATTTTAATTAATGAAGCAAAAACTCCCAGCATTTCGTTCCAGATAGTTTTGGTTTCATCGAGGCTATTTTCCTGAGCAATGTAGCCGACAGCGATTCCCTTGTTAATTGTAAATTCGCCGTGGGTTGCGTCTTCTTCGCCTGTCATAATCTTAAGCAGCGTCGTCTTGCCGACCCCATTAGGGCCAACAAGACCGATGCGTGCGTTTGCGTCAATTGAAAAGTTTACGTTTTTAAATAAAGTATTGGCACCGAATTGTTTTTCTAAATCGTGCCCTTGTGCAATTATCATATTTTTCACCTAGAAACCATTTTAGCATAATAACTTTACTTGTTGGGGCTATATTATAGGAAAAAACAGGATAGCATTTTTGCTATCCTGTTTGTGATTATTACTTCTTTTGGTTTCTTTGTGCTAGTTTTTGATTGATCCGTTTGACCGACAAGTGCTGGTATGTGAACAAAGTTAGCCAAATAAAGAGATAGAGTCCAATAACTGATGTCCACGCAAGAGGTGAATGGCTGAAGGTTGCTAACCAACCATTGTATGCCGTCATGGCAAACACTAAGATTACTGTGCCGCAGAAGTGAACTAATAAGGTTAAGATAGACAGGCCGTAAAAGTCGAAAATTTCAGTCAAAGTCCCAATCAAAAAGCTCATCAGCCAAACACTAATAATATTCTGCGCTGTCGGAAGTGTTGTTTGCCATTTAAATAAAAGAAAGACTAGGTATGAAAACGAGCCAAAGCCGATACCAATAATTCCTTCTGTGATAATGTTGGCGAATGTTTTTTTCATGATATCCTCCTAGATGCCCAAGAAAGTCATTAAACTTTTGACATATTTACGACTAATGCTAGTTTTGATGTCGTTCGTTAATTTTGCCGTTAAATTTCCAGAGAAACTGTCCTCAAGCGTTAATAAATGGTCAACATTGATAATTGCATGCCTTGAAATTTGCAAAAAGTGGTCATGATTGAGCTTCTCGCCGAAGTGACTCAGAGTTTCTTTAGTCTGCAAAACACTGTTAGTTGTATAGATTAGCAGGGTGTTGTCGACAATATCCACCAAGATGATACTTTTACTTTTGACCATGAAAATTTGGTCAATTGCCTTGATCGGAATAATGTCTGTTTTATTATTTTCTGCAAAATGCTCAAGGTACTGCAAAATATCAAGCGTCTGCGCCTGCTTACTTGCTGCCTTTACAATCACCGTGGGATTCTCTGGACTAATAGATGAATCTTCTTGGAACTTAATTTGCACATTATGCCTCCCTAGGATTAAATTTTTGTGTTAGATAATCAATTATAATAACTGCTAATAAAATTGCAAATGTGATTGTCAGTGTTTCTGGTATTGTCAATAAATGGTTGTGCCACTCTAATCTGATGCCCATATCTTTGACAAAGCGCGTCCGTAAATTAGCGGGAACAGTGTTACCGACAAACAAGCGGCGGTAAAGTGAGGCGACATAAGTTGCCGGAGTTAACTTCATTACTAGTTGTGCGGCCTTGGGTGCGATACCTAGTGGGATGTAGGACCCAACAAGGAAGCCGCTGGCTGTACCAATTATTAAGTTAACTTGGGTAAGTGTGGCAAAGGTCTTAATGAAACTAACTAATAAATCATTGCAGATGGCACTTAATAGGGAGCTAACAAGAATAATTATCAAGATAATCGGTAAGTTAGACCAAGTAAATGCAAGATTATCAGTTTTGATAAAATAGGCCAACATAAATATTAGCAAAATGATTTGTAATAAGCTTCCAACAATGACGCTACTAATTAGATAGCTCAGCCTAATTTGCCACTTGCTGCGCTCGGTTAAGGAGAGGTCTTGCAAGATATTATTTTCACGATCTGAAACAACAGACGATAGTCCGGTCAAGGTGGTAGTGATGCTTGCCACGGCTAAAGTTCCGCCCATTTGCCAATTATCCAAAATCTGCTGGATATTGTTAATGTGTGGTAGTGAGCTTTTTAGCGTTTGCTTTAAGAAAACGATGTACAGGGCAAAGGTGATTAAGGCGCCTAAAAGTGAAAAGAAGGCGCGAGCCCGATTTCGGGAAAATAAGGTCAGATTTCTTTTAACTAGATAATACATTAGGCTACCTCCCAACCAGTGATGTTCATGAATGCCGTTGAAATATCTCCGGGAGAATATGAAAACTCTGCTAAATAAGGTTTAACTACTTCCAAAATCTGCAGTGCTTGCTGCGAAGATGCTGGTTTAATTAAAAAATTGCATTTCTCTTGTTCAAAAGGAATTGTTAGTTGATTTAGTAGGGTAATTAATTGCTCTGGCGCAGTAGGTTGCAAATGGAGCTGGTTTTCCGCATGTTGCTTAATAATCTCTTGGGTAGTACCCGAAGCAATAATTTGGCCATGCGCTAAAACGTAACAATAATCCGATTCTTTAGCTTCTTCAAGGTAGTGGGTTGTCAGCAGGATTGTTAATTGTTGCTGCTTTTGCAATTTAAGGATTAATTTCCAAATTGCTGTGCGTGTCTGCACATCTAGTCCTGTTGTGGGCTCATCCAAAAACAAAATATCCGGATTGTTTAATAATGCACGAGCAATATCAACGCGTCGTTTTTGACCTCCTGAAAGAGTGCCGTACCGCTGGTTAACAAAGTTGCGTAAACCTAGCTGGCTTTCTAATTCGTTAATTCTAGTTAAAGGACAGTTCTTGTATTGGTGCACACGGACGACCAAGTTTTCATAGACAGTTAGTTCGGGATCCAAAACACTATTTTGAAAGACAACCCCAATTTTGGTGTTCGCGTCAGTGATCATTTCACCTGAAGTTGGTTGCTTTAGGCCAACCAGCATGTTAATTAGGGTGGACTTGCCAGCACCATTGGTTCCAAGTAACGTGACGAAGCTGCCACGTTTCAGTTCAAGATTAACTTTGTTAACCGCCAACTTGTTTTTGTACTTTTTAGATAAATTTTTAGTTTTAAGTAACATTTTTTGCTCCTTTGTGTAAATTACTGGATTAGTTTATGAATTTACAATGTTTTTGTCAGGAAAAACTCTCTAAATGGTGAAATATGCGTGGTAAGAAGTTGATTCTACTGGTTGAGTGGTAGCAAAAATAAGCGTGAAAAGGCACTGCTTGCATAATGCAAGTTTTTATTTATTGGTTATAGGACTTTCCTATGGTAGAATTTACAAGATTGTGAAAAAAATATTTGCATTGGACGTAATTTTACGGGTAAAATAGTACTGATTAGTGCTTAATTCACAAATAAAAGTTGGAGGCTTTTTGAAAAATGGAAAAGATTAAAATTCCTACAGCGACAGCAAAGAGACTGCCGCTTTACTATCGATATCTAATTATTTTAAATGAGAGCGGCAAAGAAAAAGTTTCTTCAACCGAATTATCAGAAGCAGTTCAAGTTGATAGTGCTTCGATTCGGCGTGATTTTTCTTACTTTGGTGCGTTGGGTAAGCGTGGCTATGGCTACGATGTCAAGAGTCTCTTATCATTTTTTAAGAAAATATTGAATCAAGATACGTTGACTAATGTTGCCTTGGTTGGTGTTGGTAATCTAGGGCATGCCTTGCTCAATTACAACTTCAAGCGCAGTAACAACATTCGTATTTCTTGTGCATTTGATATTAATGAAGCAATCACTGGTAAAATCTTGAGTGGTGTGCCAGTTTACAGCATGAAAGAATTGAAGCAGCAATTGAGCGATCAACAGATTTCAATTGCAATTTTGACTGTTCCAGCTGAAACTGCTCAGGCAACTGCTGATGAAATGATTGAGTCAGGAATTCGAGGAATAATGAACTTTACGCCAATTAGACTTTCAGCTCCGACTGGTATTCGGATTCAGAATGTTGATTTAGCAACAGAATTACAAACCTTGATTTACTTTTTGGACTCTGATAAAGATAGTAAAAAAAATATCTAAACTAAAAAGCCATTTACATTCGTGTAGGTGGCTTTTTAGTTTGTATAATATAGGTGTAATTATTTGGGAGGTGGCGACAATCGAGGTTATGACTGTAATCGATGCAGAAGTAGAAGCTGTATTGTTTTGAAAAAAATAATACAGCTTTTATGGATAATCGAGGAAAATGAAAAATAAAAATTTAAATAATAAACGAAAACTATTGTTAGGTTATGCAGTATCAGGACTTGGTGACCAATTTTACACATTTGCGGTGCCACTGTTAATGCTGACAATTAACCATTCCTCCGTAACAATGGGCCTACTTAGCGCAATGGAATATTTACCAACTGCATTGTTTGGCTTGGTAATTGGTTCACTTTTTGATGTTTATCGCAAAAAGGACGTAATGCTGACTGCGTTAGTAATGCAAATGCTGCTGGCACTGCTTGTTCCAATCATGATTAATAAGCAATTGCCTTTGTGGAGTATTTTGGCAGTGATTTTTGTCTTTGGCTTTTTTGATTTATTATCTTGGGTTGGTTATCAGACGCTGATTGCCCAAAATCTATCTCCGCAAGATTTAGCCCAAATATCAGGCAGTGTTGGATTGATTTCTTCAATTCAGCGCATGTTTGGTCCAGGGATTGCATCCCTAATAATTAATTTAGTTGGCTATTTGACTGGCTTTTTGCTAGATAGTGTTAGCTTCTTTTATTTGGCAATCATAATTAAGGATGTTCCAGAAGAAAAGGCGCCAGCTAAGACAAAAAATGTTGCTAATAAAACCGTTGCAGGGTTGAAATTTATTTGGCATGATGTTCGCTTAAAATGGTTAATTGCGAGCTTTTTGGCAGCAAATTTGGGTTTTCAAGTTGTGGTACCAATGTTAACGTTTATTTTAAAACAAACGCTGAAGGGGTCAGTTACTGAAATTAGTCTCTTTTACACAATTGCTTCGGTAGCTGGGATAGCCGCCAATTTTATTTATTTGCGATTTAACCAAAAAATCTCGGTCGGCCAGCAATTGCTAGTCAGCGGTTTAATCATTTTGGCCGGTTTTAGTGTGATGTTATTACTGCGTTCGTTTTGGCTAGTGACTGGTGGTTATGTTCTGGTTTCTATTGGAAGTGTGTGGTCGCAGGCAAATTTTTTCACAATTGTGCAGGCTTTGACTGAGAAGCAATTTCGGGGAATAGTCACGTCCGCCTCGACAACATTAACAAGAATTATGGGACCAATAATGTCGCTGATTAGTGGGCTTTTGGTGAAGCTGAATGCTCACTTGATTTTTGCAGTAGCGATTGGCGCAATGATTATTTCCATTTACATTATGTTTCAAAAAAGGTTGCTTAAGTTGACGCTATCATAAAAATACCATTGTAAAAAATATATTGACAGTAGTAAAATATTGCTATGATAAAACTTGAATAATTAGGTTACCTGTATATGGGGTGAATGTATGAATAAGAAATCGAAAGTATTAGCAATACTGACCGCTATTTTAATGAGTGGGTCGATAAGTTTAACTAATATTAGTAATTATGCTAGTCAACCAGTCTTAGCTGCCACTAGCAAGAGTAAAGCTAAGGCGCATCACAAGAAGCAAATTAAGGACAAGCGTGGGGGCAGTGGCAACCTGCTTAAGCCTAAGCTCGGTATGCGGCCACAGGATAATTTGTATTTAGCAATTAATTCTAAATGGTTAAAGAATGCTAAAATACCAGTCGATGGTTATAGTGCTGGTGCTGCCGATAATCTTACAGTTAAGGTCAATAACGAATTAAGTCAGGATATGGCAGCTTTTGCTAATGGTAAAAAACCGCTGCCGAATATCCCTAATTTTGCCAAAGCTGTTGATTTATATAAGCAAGCACTAGATATGGATCAACGTAATCGCGATGGTGCTGAGCCAATTAAAAAGGATTTGGCAGCACTGGAAGGGATTAAGGACTTTGCTGATTTTAATACCAAAGCAGCTAAGCTATTTAATGAAAATATGCCAATGCCAATTGGCTGGAATGTAGAGCCTGATTTGAAAAATGCCAGAAAGAATGCCCTTTACTTTGGCAGCGCCAGCACAATTTTACCTGACACTACTAGCTATCAGGATCCTAATTCAAAGCAGTTACTCGACATTTTTAAGAAGCAATCGATTAAATTATTGGAACTAGCTGGTGTGTCTGAGGATGAAGCAACTACTTATGCCGAAAATGCCATTAAGTTCGATAGCAAAATGGCGCAGAACTCTAAGTCAGCTGAAGACACTGCCGAAGTAACTAGCACTTATCATCCAATGAGTGTTAGTGATTTTAAAGCAAAATTTGGCGACTTTGATATGGCCGGCTTCTTACAAAGAACTGTTGGTAAAGACCCTGACCAGATTATTGTTACTGATCCGGACTTTTTGAATAATGTTAACGGGCTACTTAATAAAGAAAATTTCGCTGAACTTAAGGGTTGGTTAGTTGTTATCTTCATTAATAATGTTGCCGGAGAATTGTCACAGCAATTCGTTGAAGCCAGTGCACCCTTTGCGCTAGCAGAATCTGGTCAAAAAGAGTTGCCTTCAGCTGCAAAACAGGCATATGCAATTACTGATAGTGATTACGATGATCTAATTGGTCAATATTATGGCCAGACTTATTTTGGTACTGCTGCTAAAAAAGACGTCACCAAGATGGTTAAGCAAATTCTGAAGATTTACGAGCAACGCTTACAGAAGAATAAGTGGTTATCCAAGGCAACTAGACAAAAGGCGATTGCTAAATTAAAAGCAATGAAGGTTAAAGTTGGTTATCCAAGTGATGTGACAGACTTTTACGATGATGTAAAAGTTGTCCCAACGAGCCAAGGTGGTAGTTTGTACGCTAATCGAAAAGCGATGGCGATTCAGGACATTAAAGAAAATATTTCAGAGTTAGATGAGCCAGTAGATCGTGATGATTGGGGCATTTCTGGTGATGAAGTTAATGCTTTTTATGATCCTAGCTTAAATGATATCAATATTCCTGCCGGTATCTTGCAAGCACCATTTTATAGTAAGAAGCAAAGTAAGGCTGCTAACTTAGGCGGTATTGGCGCAGTTATTGGTCACGAAATCTCCCATGCCTTTGACAACAATGGTTCTAAGTTTGATGAATATGGTAGTTTGAATAATTGGTGGACTAAGAAGGATTACGCCGCATTTAATAAGCGCGTCAAGGCAGAAACCAAATTATTTGATGGTATCAAATACGATGGTAAAAAGGTTAGCGGTAAGCTGACAGTATCGGAAAACATTGCCGATCAAGGTGGATTATCCGTAGCGATTGCCGCTGGTAAGAAAGATCACGTCAATTTACGTGAACTCTTTAAAAATTACGCCAGAATTTGGCGGTTAAAGTTGACTCCACAAGCGACAGCAGCTATGCTAGCTACTGATGTTCACTCACCAAATGCTTTGCGAGCAAACGTTCAGGTGCAGTGTCAACCGGACTTCTATAAAGTCTTTAAAGTTAAGAAGACTGATGGTATGTGGCTGTCACCAAAAAAGAGAGTAATAATTTGGTAATCTCTATTTCATAAGTCATAGCAAGATAAAACCCCGAAATTGAGCTGAATTAATTTCGGGGTTTTACTATGCTTAAAATAATAATTTGTTAACGATAACATTAAAAAAGTAATTGTAAAATGGCAAGAAAGGTTATTTAATTATTTACGCTGTAATGTGGACCGATAACTTATTGAGCATAATAAGAGCCTATAAAAGCGCGAACAGAAAACTATTTGATTAGAAAAGAGGTTAATGATGAAAATTACCGAGGAACAATTTATTGCCAGAAAAAATTATGTCAAAGGCATGTTCTCATTAGGCGGCTTAAGTGAATGTGGTAAGTCAGCCGCAGGTCTTTATCTTGATAGTATCGGGATTAAGCGAATGAAAATTATTCAGATTGAAAAGGATATGATGCGTGAGCGTGGTTACGAATTTGTAGATCATCCTTCAGAAGCAGACTTCCAAAATCTTTATGCCGATAATCAACAAGAAATTTTCAGAGAATTTTTTTATCGTCTGGTAGGTGAAATGGAAAAGGCCAATGTCCATTATGCTTCAATTGAAAGTCTTTATCGTGCAGAGCTTGGCGTTTATTTAAAACAACTATTGGGTTCAAAGATGATGAACATCTATATTGAGGCTCCTCTTAGGGTTCGCGCTACTCGTGAATTTAAAAAGCAAACCATTGATAATGGCAAAGAGTTTACATTTGAAGAAATCGTCGCTCGAACTAAGAAAAAAGATCAATTTAAGATAAAGCACGGTGCTAAAGAAGTTAAAGAGATTGCCGATATTATTATTAATAATGATTCATTTGTGGAAAATGAAAAGCAATATCACAACATTATTGCTGGAATTGCTTCTATCATAAAAAAGTAAGTGTTAAAGTCAGCTGGGGTTAAAGCTGGCTTATTTATTGCTCTGTTAATGAGTGCGGTTTTCCTTCTTGCTTTAAAACGCGTTGCACCGCTGAGCGCAAACGTATGGCAGAGTCAAATCTTTCTAGATTAGCTAGATCATTGAAGCCGTAATCTAAACGCTGCAGCCAGTTGGTCATGACAAAGAGATAAGCATCAGCTACGCAAAATTGATTATTAACCAAATAAGTTTGGTCTGCTAACTGTTGATCAACATATTTTAGCCGTGGCAAAACGCGTTGGTAGACCAATTCTTTAGATTCTGCAGTGTTGGGCAGCCAATTGCCTTTTCTGAATGGTGAAATGAAATTCTTGTGTAGTTCGGTGGCGATATAATTGAGCCAAGTTCGCTGCTGCCAATATTCAGCAGTAGCATAACCCGCAATTAAAGCTTTTTCGGGAACCTGTCTTGCAATATATTCTAAAATAACGGCGCATTCGGTTAAGATAGAACCGGATTCTGTTTCAAGAGCTGGTACATAAGACTTCGGATTAATTGTATTATAGTCGCCTTGTGCCCAAGTCTTGTGGTCTAAGTTGACCTTTTCTGCAGTATAAGTTAGATTGCTTTCTTCAAGTAATATATGTGGTGCTAAGGAACTTGCACCTGATGAATAAAATAATTTCATGTTGTCCTCCTTATTTCTATAAATATCGAAATAACACGGTAAAAAAACTCATAATGAGTCTAAGAGTCCAGGTAAATATTTGGCAAAAGTTGCCTTATTTAATGAAAGATATTTAGTTTGAGCTTCTTGTCTGGTCTTGGTTAACCCGGCCTTGCGTAATGCTTTAAAGTGATAGGAAACGGTGGATGGTGCGATTTGGAGCAAGTCGCTGACCTCGCTGCAAGACAATTCCCGATTACTATCGCGTAATATTCTGATGATGTTAATTCGGTTCGGCTCACTGAGAGCATTGAATAAGCTAGCAAGCTTTTGTGTTTTTGTTGTTTCGATATTCATAGAACTAGCTTACTATTAATTACCTGCTAGTGCAATAAAAAGATAATTAGCACTTTAAATGAAAAAGTGCTAACTTTTTCTTGTATTTTTTAGTAAAAGAGGTTATTATAATACATGTAAGTTAGCACTTGACTAATAAGAGTGCTAACCTGATTAAAGTAAATAAATTTTGAAATTAATTTTAGGAGGCAATCGTGTTACAACCTATTGGTGATCGCGTGATCGTAAAAGTTAAAGAAGAAGAAGAAAAGACTGTTGGCGGTATCGTTCTTGCATCAAATGCTAAAGAAAAGCCAACTGAAGGTGAAATTGTTGCTGTTGGTGAAGGTGCTTATGCAGAAAACGGCAGTAAGATTCCAATGACTGTTAAGAAGGGCGACGTTGTTTTATACGATAAGTATTCTGGCACCAACGTTAAATACGAAGGTGAAAAGTACTTAGTCCTTCACGAAAAAGATATTTTAGCAATCGTTAAGTAATTAAGGAGCGAATTAAATTGGCAAAAGATATTAAATTTTCAGAAAATGCAAGACGTTCCCTATTAAAGGGTGTTGACAAGTTAGCTGATACTGTTAAGACAACTATTGGTCCTAAGGGTCGGAATGTTGTTTTGGAACAATCATATGGCAACCCAGAAATTACAAACGATGGTGTTACAATTGCTAAAGCAATCGAATTAAAAGACCATTATGAAAACATGGGTGCTAAGTTAGTTGCTGAAGCAGCACAAAAGACTAATGATATTGCAGGTGACGGTACTACTACTGCTGTTGTTTTGACTCAAGCAATCATCCGCGAAGGAATGAAGAACGTAACTGCTGGTGCTAACCCAGTTGGTGTTCGCCGCGGGATTGAAAAGGCTACTAAGGCTGTAACTGATGAATTACACAAGATCAGCCACACTGTTTCTTCAAAAGACCAAATCGCTCAAGTTGCCGCTGTTTCAAGTGCTTCTAAAGAAGTTGGTGATTTAATTGCCGATGCAATGGAAAAGGTTGGTAACGACGGTGTAATTACCATTGAAGATTCTCGTGGTATTGAAACTGAATTATCAGTTGTTGAAGGGATGCAATTTGATCGCGGCTACCTGTCACAATACATGGTAACTGACAACGACAAGATGGAAGCTGACCTCGACAACCCATACATTTTGATTACCGACAAGAAGATTTCTAACATTCAAGACATTTTGCCATTATTGCAAGAAATCGTGCAACAAGGTAAGTCATTGTTAATCATTGCTGACGATGTTTCTGGTGAAGCTTTGCCAACACTTGTTTTGAACAAGATTCGTGGTACTTTCAACGTTGTTGCTGTTAAGGCTCCAGGCTTTGGCGACCGCCGCAAGGAACAATTACAAGATATTGCTGCTTTAACTGGTGGTACTGTAATTACTGAAGACTTAGGTCTTGAATTGAAGGACACTACAATTGACCAATTAGGTCAAGCACGTCGGATTACAATTACTAAGGACTCAACAACCATTGTTGATGGTGCTGGTTCTGACGATGCAATCAAGGAACGTGAAGAATCAATCAGAAAGCAAATCGAAGAAACAACTTCTGACTTTGACAAGAAGAAGCTGCAAGAACGTTTGGCTAAATTAACTGGTGGTGTTGCAGTTATCCACGTTGGTGCTGCTACTGAAACTGAATTGAAAGAGCGTCGTTACCGTATTGAAGACGCTTTGAACTCAACTCGTGCTGCTGTTGACGAAGGCTACGTTGCTGGTGGTGGTACTGCTTTAGTTGATGTTGAATCAGCTGTTAAGGACCTTAAGGGTGAAACTGCTGATGAACAAACCGGTATCAACATTGTTTTACGTGCTTTAAGTGCTCCAGTTCGCCAAATCGCTGAAAACGCTGGTGAAGATGGTTCTGTTATCTTGAACGAACTTGAAAAGCAAGACAACGAAGTTGGTTACAACGCTGCTAATGGCAAGTGGGAGAACATGGTTGACTCAGGTATTATTGACCCAACCAAGGTTACTCGCACTGCTTTACAAAATGCCGCTTCAATTGCTGCACTGCTCTTAACTACTGAAGCAGTAGTTGCTGAAATTCCAGAAGACAAACCAGCTGATCCAGCCGCAGGTGCTGGCGCTGGTGCTCCAGGAATGATGTAATAATTAAATAAATCAACCCTCAAAAAAGCCGCTCATGTGAGCGGCTTTTTTTGCGTGGTGAGAATTAATTAAAAAAGTAAGAGAATTGTTTAATTTGTATTTTTAATAGCTGAGCTAACTCGGACGCGCCAATTTCGTTTAGTAGGTTGGCATAGTAAGTTGCTTGTTTGTTGTCCTTATTACAAATTGCTAATTCAGATTTGCAAAGGAGTAACTTATCATACTGATTGTTCTTTTGAGCCAATTCGGCAGCTTGAATTAAGGAGGCTTTAGCTGCATTAAAATCGTGCTGTTCTAGTGACAAACTTGCTTGATTAATTAAGATGCTGCATTTTAATGATTTAAGAAAAGGATAATGTTTATTAATCGCATTAAGTATTTTAGTAATAATTTGTTGGCTAGTTTTATTATCAAAGGCATAAGCAATCATATTTAATAAATACAGATCAATGATTGTTAGTACTTTGATGTTGGCTAAATGATCGTACCAAATAGATTGAACTAATTTTTTTGCTCTTTCTAAGTCATCTGGATTACCTAATAATAGCTGTGCTTGCAAAATCTTTTTGATGCGTTTGATATCATTATCATCTCTGATACTGTTGCATTGTTTAATAAGTAAATTTATCTTTTTGGTTTCTGTACTATCTTTAAGATTGAAAAATTGATATAAGATTTGATCTTTCTTGGATGCTGAATAGTCATGCTGGATATATTCAAACTCCTTAGGTGTGAGACTCAAACGAGAAATTAATTGATTGGCAACTTGTTGAGAAGGGTAAGCACTACCACTTTCAATTCTTGATAACCGACTACGATTGAAGATTCCAGCAGCTAACTCTTCTTGACTGATGGAACGGGAAACACGCAATTGATGAATTGTTTGACCAAAGTCTGACATTTGAAACACCTCTTCGCTTAAATTTTACATTATAGAGAGATAAATTTGCAATGTAAAATTTAATTGTGCGGAAAACGCACAGAAATTCTTTTTGGAAAGCGCTATTATAATTATAAGAACATTTGATATGGAGCTCTTTAAGATTATGTTCTGTAATTTATATTATTATTTTATTGAAATCGAGTGAATATTATGAATGAATTATTTAAAACAATATATTTTTGGCTATATAGAAGTTCTTTGTAATTGAAAATATAAGGAGGTATAAAATTATGTTATCATTAAAGAATCATTTTTAGGGTAAGTCAATATTAGCAGCTGGAACTATTGTGGCACTAAGCGGTGCTACGGTGGTTGGTGCAGCTACAGGAAAATGGAGTGTTAGTCAAGAAACTGTCAGTGCACATGGAAAATGGAGTACGTATGGATATCCAAATGAGAAAAGAAATAATTCTGAAGTGGCCTCATTTAATGGTGATGCAATTCCTAATAGTTTAGGTTACACTGTACATTTGATTAATAATAAGGCTAAAACGATGTCTGGTAATACAGGATTGTATAAAGACTATACGACTTATGGTGATAATAATACAGGAATGGTTGGTAGAAATTATTATGCGGATGTTAGGTCGAAAGCTTTAGAACCTAATCAAAGTACTGTTAGACTTCATTTTAGTGCTGATCGCAAGTAATCTTAGTTTTTTATAGGAGGATAAAAATCCTCCTTTTTTGGTCTATATCTAATAGTCAGGAGTTAAAGATGTTAAAGAAATCTAAAAAGATTATATTAACAATCCTATCACTATATTTAATTATATTGACTCTGTATATTTTTACGGTCATTAACAAATATTCAGGGCTAAACAAACAAGGTAATATTTCTATTAATTTGTTCTTTAGTATTCAAGACAGCGGTGCCGACGATAATATTATAATTATAATTGTTAGAATGCTTTTGTTTACATTTTTAGGTTCAGGTTTGTTTATTTATTTAAAAAATAGTAGTTTTGTTCATCAACGAACTGGTTATCTTGAATTTTTGCAAAAAGGTATGATTAATAGTTTTTTGGGTGGAGCTGTAATATCAATATTAACAAATTTGTATGAAATGCTTTTAATCAATTGGTTCTATTTTCCATTTATATATAAGTCTCACGATTATGAGATGCTTTCAGGAATGCGTCCGGGGTATTTTACAACTAATGATTTAACTGAAATTCTCTTATTCATTATATTGGCTGCTATTGGTTGGGGAATATTTTCTATATTAGTTTTTAGTGTAGGTCTTTTGGTACGAAAAAATGCCCTTTATATTGCTGTAGGACCAATTTTAGGGTTGATTTTAATTCTGTTACCAATTTTAGGTAATATGAATAATATTGTTTGGCGTACATTTTCTTTTTCATGGTTTTTATATACTTTGGTTGCCCCAGGGCAGACTACTTTTATAGGTCAAATGCCACCAATCAATTCATTAGTGGCATTTTTATTAGCAGGAGTAATTTACTTGGCAGTTGCACTATTATTAATTACTCTCTGGTGTCGAAAAAAGCAGCATGAGGGGTAATAATGTCAGTTAGAAAAATAAATCAACGCATATATCTAATAGGGGTCATAATTGCTTTGCTCGGCTTGGGGTGCGGTCTGGACCTGATTACTAATAATCCATCTCAAACTATGGAATTAATTAATGCTTACATTGACTCCAATTTATTATCGCTTTATGTTCAACCAATGATTTTAGTACTAATGTACACTCAAATTTTACGTTTTCGCAGTGTACGTTTATTAGTTGGCGTTCGTGGTCAAACCAACCAAATGATTAAGAGACTGTTGATATTAGTGACAGTGTATTGCCTAGTCTTTTGTTTAGGCTTGATTGTGCCTTATTTATTTACTAGCTTTCCATTATTTCGTAATGGTAGTCCAATCTTAGGTACTGCAATAATATTGTTACATCTTGGCATATTGCTATTTTTAGCTTGGCTCTTAGTTGGTGCTTATAATTTAGATCATCCATATTTTTTGCTATTCATTGTTCTTATTTTAGAAGTGGCATATCATTTTTATTTTGAAAAACAAATTTTGATTAAGTATAGTCCTTTATACGATCCGCTATATCGGGCAGTACATCATATTTATGGCGGATATTAAGGGAGAATTATCATGTTGCAATTGACTCACATTAAAAAATCTTTTAAGCAGAAACAAGTTTTACAAGATGTAACCATGACAGCTAACGCTGGTGAATTAGTACATATTTCAGGGATTAATGGTTCAGGTAAGTCGACAATTTTTAAAATCATAACAGGTTTATTAAAGGCTGATGGAGGTAATGTCACAATTGACAAAGATGATTTAATTGGTGCATTGATTGAAAATCCAGTATTTTTGGAATATGAATCAGCAATGACAAATTTGCATTTTTTAGCTAATTTGAATCATCGTTTTAATGAAGAAAGAGTGCGGGCATTACTCAAATATTTTGAACTTGATCCAGATGACGAACAAGCTATTACTAAATATTCTGTCGGTATGCGACAGAAGGTTGGTATTATTCAAGCTGTAATGGAAGAACAAAATATCATTTTACTTGATGAGCCAACTAGAGGAATTGACCAAGATGGTATTGGTCAATTTGTAGCTTTACTCGCAAAATTAAAACACGAAAATAAGACAGTGATTGTAGCTAGTCATGATCAAATTTCAGAAATTAAATATGATAGATATTTAAAATTACAAAATGGTGTAATTAGTGATGAATAAAAAATCATCTTTTTTAATTTATGCGGTTGTGACAGGCTTATTAATTTTTTTAGCTCGTGAGAATTGGACTGCATATTTATCTTCTAAAAAGCTTTGGCAACTTAGCTTTGCCTGGGTCGATAAACCATTGATCTTTTCATTGTTGTCAGCCAACACATTACTTTTTGATTACTTATCTATCTGGTTACCACGGAGCAACTTGGATTCAATTAGTGACTTAGTGATGATACGACAGCCAAATTTAAGGAATTTCGTAGTTAATGTTGTACCTTATGTTTGGCAATATTTATTGATCTTTGTGTTAGTGCATATTATCGCTTTTAATAGCAGTAATATAATTGGTTCAATAATAATGTTGACGATAATGACTTTTATTTGGCTGATTATTACCTTTTGGCCGAATTATCAGCATTCTCTTAGTGTACAAGGAATAGTAATTTTTACGCTTTTATTAGGAATAAGATTATTTGTTAATCGACTTGTTTAAAAAAGCAATTTTAAATAAGGCAAACTTAAGCCTTCTATGTTAATTAATCTTTTTAATATAGCTGTAACTACTAATAATATATATAATTTATATTGTAAATAGATTATAATAAAATTTAAGAACGAGAGGTTGCTCTTCTCGTGCTTAAATTTTAAAGAATTGATACACATTATAGAAATCAAGAAAGAAAAAGATATGCATGCTAATTTCTTAAAACAGCAGACTTTATTAAATCGAGCGTATTTAAAACAATACATATTATGTGGCTTGATAACGTTGTTAATTGCATTATCTACGTATGCTAATTTACAACTAAATGGTTATTCAGATTATGGCTTGATGAACGCAGTTTTGCCACGCTTTACAATTTGTATTGCGCTAGTACCGACATTATTAATTTCAGTGTTAGCGACAACCAATTTGCGCATTAATGATGTTTTACGGTGCCAAACAAGAAAAATATTATTCATGCAGGTAATCTATCGGGTTACACTAATTTGGCTAGTAATGATTTTATTTTGGCTGATTGGCAATTTTTTAGTTGTTGGGTTAACTAATACTTTTGGTTTATTAAGTCATATTTTGGTAACTTTACTTTTCCGTAGTGTTTACCTGTGGTTAAGTTGCTATGTCTTCGGATTACTGGTAACTACTTTATATCTTTATTTTAAAAACAAAATAGTCGCGTTTTTTATTGTGTTCATTATTAATGGTGCTTCCTTTAGTCTTAATATATCTAACCATGTTTCTTTGTTTTATGATTTTATTGCGCCCAATTTTGTGAAAATTGCTTTTGCTGGGATACCGATAATGCTTGGCATTTTGTGTATTTTAGCAGCGCTACTAATGGCAGTTATTGAAAAGAGGGACTTTTAATGATGAGCTTATTTTGGAACCAGTTGCTCTACTTTTGGCAAATAATTCGTTATCGCTGTTTAGCATGGCTAATGTTTATTAGTTTGGCAATTGTAATGATTAGCATTCAACTTGTGGGCAATCCACGCGAATCTGCTTTTACTGCTTTCTTTCAAGGAGTTTCATTTATCCAAGTATTTCAACATCAAGTTCAATTGCCTGTACTGTGGTTTGCATATTTTTCAATTCCATTGCTTATCTTATTGAATAGCTTACAGGAACTATGGCAATCGCGAACGCTACATTTACGAGGATTACAATTTGCCCCACGTAAATTTGTCCAGATAAATTTTATTTTGCTGGCAATTATTGCGCTAGGATATAGCGGCATCACTGTGCTGGTCTTATCAGTATGTGGGCAATTATTTAAATTGCTGACATTAAGAGTAGGTAATTACATTGGTATTCAGGCAGTATTGCTATTATTTTTAATCAATTGCCTAGGAAGTTACTTTTTACTATTGTTGCAAGCAATAATAAGTTGTTTTAATTCAGTAATTGGCATCGTAATTCCACTTTGTCTTTTAATTATTACAGCATATACAGCTTGGCTTAATAATCCGCTAAATAGTTTAATGCTTGCTCGAGTAAATACTACAAACTTTTTTGAACTAATATTATTAATTTTAGCTGCCAGCGTTATTTATTTAGTTAGTGATCGGTTTACTAGATTGAGTTAAGGAGAATTAGATGAGTTACATTAAGTTAGAACAGGTTGGTAAAGAGGTTAAGAGCAGGCTACTTTTGCACGATGTTAATGCTGAGATTGAACAGAATAGTATTACTGTGCTTGAGGGCATTAATGGCTCAGGTAAGACCTTAGTTTTAAAGGCAATCTTAGGTTTAATTAGGACTACTGGCCAAATATTTGTTAATGATCAACAAGTAAAAGTTGAAGAGCCATATCCAGTTAAGGCGGGGATTTTAATTGAAAACCCGAGTTTAATTGAAAATTTTACTGCTTATCAAAACATGGATTTACTCGCTAAATTAGATAAAAATATCCAAGATGAACAGATTATTGAATTATTGAGCTACTTTGACTTGGACAAGTTTCCCAAACAAAAGGTAAAAAAGTTTTCTTTAGGGATGAAGCAAAAGCTAGGTATTGCGCAAGCTCTTCTTGGCAAGTATCCATTAATTGTGTTAGATGAGCCAACGAATGCTTTAGATGAAAAAAGTGTTGCCAAGCTGATTGACATTATTAAAAAGTATAATTCGACAGGATCAACTTTTATTATCGCTTCGCACGATCGAGATTTTATTGAGCAGGTGGCAACTAAACAGTTGATTATTAAAGAGGGAACGATTATCAATGAAAAGCAGGAAAATTAAATGTAGTTTAACTGTTCTATTTATAATTATCGTTGGCTTAATCGGATATTTTCGCTACCAGCAGATTAATGCCCATCCAGTAGAGCGAGGAGTGATACAAGAACGGTTTTTCAAGCAGAATGAATTAGTGCATGCGCATGCTGTTGAATTTGTTGTTCATCATACAAAATTGACGCAGACTAAAAATGACGTTAGTGCTCAAATTAACTTGTCACTTAAGCAAACGGGGACAGCTAATTATGGTCAGAAGCATCATGATCCAGATTTTCGGGATAATATGTATTTAAATGTTCCGTATGGGATCAGTAATCAGTGTGATTATCTGCTAAATCAAAATGGCAAACGAGTTGGTTATAATTATTTGAAAAAACATCTTCAGGAAAAGCAGAAATATACCCTGTACTTTTCAGTGCCGAGAGAAACTTATGATCAACGTTCTGCAAAAACGCGCTTTAGTTTTTTAATCCCGGTTCAGGATCATTACGTTAAATATTCGTTATTACTAGAATGAGGTAAGTAGAATGAAATTTTTATATTCGCGTTTGAATAAACGCTGGTTACTGCTGGCCTTGGCTATTGGGTTGTTAGTCTGCATAGCACAGTTTTTATTACAGGGACAAATTCCAGTTGAAGATACGCCATATACACGCTGGCTGGGGATTGATCCGTTTAGTTTTACTTCGACTATCTTTTTTATTTTATTACCGCTAATTGCCAGTTTACCCGCAGGAATAATGTTAAAAGAGGATCAAGACAGTGGCTTACTGGCTAAATTTAAATTGACTAATACTTTGCAAAGTGTGTTAGGCAAATATATATTTACTGCTTTTATCTCTGGCTTTGTAGTAATTGCACTGCCTTTACTTGTAAATTTAACTTTATGGCTGCTGCGTCTGCCAAATATTAAGCCAGACAATTTGTTAAATGGTAGAGCCCTAATTATTAACATCAATACATTTTTTGTTTCGTTATATTACACCCATCCATTTGTCCATTCAGTACTAGCGATTTTATTTGCTGGCATTTGGGGCGGATTATTTGCCGTTTTTGTGATGGTTACGTCAATTTGGATTAGTAATCGCTTTGTAGCCCTATGCTCAAGCCTGATATTGCAAATTGCAATCTTCGTGTTAAATTCATTTATCAAGTTACCGAATAACATAAGTTATTCACCAGCAGACTTTTTGCATAATGGCCCAGTTACTAATGTTAGTTTAGCAGTTACAGGGATTGTGACATTATTAATGATAGTTTATTGCCTAGTAATGCTTTTTTTGGCTGAGAAGCGACTTGTTCAATAGTAATTTTTGACGTAAAAAAAGACCATCAGAGTGGATGGCCTGTTTAGTTAATATTCTCTTTTGATTTTTTTAGACTCTTGCGATAGCACTAACGATTTTTGTGTTCAACTATGCATATACTCAAATGTATTTTTGATAGAGCTTGATTGATACCAACTATTACATTTGCTAAATGCAAAATCTCGCATTGCACTGTTGAGACAAAAAATGTACAATTACTATTAAAGATAGTAATTGTACATCAAGGTAATATAATGAAGATGTAGATTATAGGCTTACTAAAAGTAAGTATAGCCGCTAAGTAAGCGTATCATCTGTAAATAAAAACATTATTTAAATAAATTATTTTTTGCAGAAATGGCTTAACAGCAAGGGCATAATTGTAAATAGCAAATAAGCAGTAGATAATTTTTTAAAAGTTACTTGCAATTGGATTAATTTTGTTATATATTAATTATATTGTTTATGAAAATATCGTAAATGTATAGTGTTTTGTAGTAACAATCTTGTAGCTAATATTGTCCGGAAATATTAGCTTTCTGGCATTCACTGATTGGTCAGACTTCGGTTATTTTGCTGTATAAAGTGTTTTCAAGCGATTGTAAAAATCTTGGTCTAAGATTTGCGTATGATTTTTAGTTGCGGTTTGACTAAATTGATAGTTACTTGAAGACATTAAGTTTGAATAACCACTAGTATGATCCAGGCCTAGTGCATGTCCAAATTCATGAATAATGATTGATTCATTACGATAATCTAGACGCCATTTAAGGTTACTGTTTAAACTATTGCTTAAATGGTTTTCATCTTTGTTAACATAAACATTAACGTGAATAAAAGTTTCTGGGGCGTATTTATTAGCCGTCAACCAGACATTACCGTAGATAGTTAGACCTAAAGCTGAGATATGTGGGTCATGATTAGGATCAGTATTAAAGCTATTGATCTTTTCTTGACTAACATAATGGACGGTAATATCTGGGTTATTTGTTGTAGGTGTTAATTTAACAACATTCATGCTGTTAATACGTTGCACAGAATCATCTGTAAGAGCTGCTTGGCGTGCAGTACCATCTGTAGTATAGGTGATATTGTTTTTATCAGGCCAACTGTAACCTAAGAGATTATTACGCTGTGGCGTAAAAGCTGCTGCGTTATAAGCCTGTTTTCCGCGTAAATTATATTTGAATTTTTTCGTTTGCTTAATGTTGTAATAGTCTTGCTTAATTAGATCTGAGCCGTTATATTCATACATTCTAGCTTTCGCAGCGGAAACAGGGGAACTAATTTCAAAAAGTAATAAAAATACTGTTACTGCAGATAAGATGTTCTTTAATAATTTCACTAGGTCGCACTCCTTAATTTGTGTATAGTGTTTTTAGACGATCAAAAAAATCTTGATCGATGATTTGCGTATGATTTAAGATGTTTATTTGGCAATCATCACCATTATCAGAGCTCATTAAGTCTGAGGGTGTTTTGCTGTGGTCTAAACCTAACGCATGTCCAAATTCGTGAATTAAGATGGCTTCATTTTCATAATCAGTTTGCCAAGTTTCTTTTGTATTAAAGTGTTTAGCAATTTGCTTTTCATTCTTGTTAACATAAATGTCGACATGATTTAGAGTTTGGCTAGCATAGCGGTTTGGTTTGAATGATGCATAACCAGGCACTGTTAAACCTAAAATACAATTGTCTGACGTAGAATAATTGGTTGCATTGTGCCATTCAGCGTCAATCTTTGATTGATCGACAAAATGCACTTTGATATCAGGATTAATATCATTAGGTGTTAATTTCACTACGTGTAATTTATTGATCCTACGTGCACAATCATTAGTCAGAGCTTTTTGTCTTGGAGTACCATTAACGGCATATGAAATATAATTTTTGTCAGGCCAACTATATCCTGAAAAATTATTTCGGTTTGGCTTAAATTCAGATAATTTATAGGAGTAACCATATAAATTGTATTTGAATTTTTTCTTTTCCTTGATGCTGTAATAGTCTTGCTTAATTAGATCTGAGCCGTGATATTCATACTTTTTGGCTTTGGCAGCTACTGCAGTATGATTACACGTGAATAGTAAAAAGAGCGGTGTTAAGCTTGTTAATCGTTTTAATACCTTCATTTTCCTTGTTCATTTCTTATATCCTTTTAACAAAGCAAATAAAAAAATCGTTTCGTGTACTGTTTATGAGAAACGATTTTTTAGTTTACCTTCATGTCAACATCCAAATTATGGTAATATAAGCACTGCTTTAATTCACAAGTATTAATTATATTGGAATAAAGTAGTCAAGACAATAAAAATGCTCAAATCAATTCATAAATTAGGCGTTATAGTTATTTAATAATTATTAAAATACGCTTACATATATTTATATATTCTTTTTAAGTACTAGCAAAATGTGCGATATGATTTCGCTTAACGGCTAGTAGTTACAAGGCTTCACTGTTTGATCAATAAATTTGCTAAAAGGTTTATGCAAAAATTAATTTAAAAAATTTAAGAAAAAATAGGATTAATGAGATGATCCCCCGAAATTAAAATAACTAATTTCGGGGTTTTGTTGTGGCTAAATTAGTTAACAGAATTTTATAATCTATGGAAAATTTATCGAGACTTTATCTGTCGCAAACTGTAAAATATTTAAAGAAAGTAAGGTGTAATTATGACACGTAAAAGAGCTAGGAACACTAAAAGAAACAAAGAAAGAATAAATCGAAATTTAATTTGGACAATTGCAATATTACTAGTCCTATTACTTACATTAGTGAATTTTGATAAAAATAAATCATTTGCGCAGCAATTTTTATGGTTAACTTGTTCTGTAATCATCATCATGATTATTTTGGTTTTTGTTATAGTTCACAATTTAAATAGTATTTCGGATGAAATGGATCACAGCACGTTTCAAGATAATAAGCTGTTGTCATATCTTGATATTGCTTTAAAACATAATCTTGACCTTAATCTGAAATTTTCTTCAACTTGGGAGCTATATGAACTGTTCTTTAATTTGGCAAGTTTGTATCAAAGAATTAAGTCCATTAATAAAGACGATAGCTGGTCTTCTGCTGATTGGCAGAATTTTAAAATGGCAAAAGAAATTCTGCGCGAATATATTGCCTGGGTCTTTATTTCAACAGATTTTTTCAATATAGCAGTGGCAGTACATGATAAGAATGTAATCAGTCTTTTTTATCATTTTAAAGAGCAGACATTATTACAGATTTTAAGTACTGGTATGGTTAAGACGAGCAAAACAAAGAGCTATGGTGCTGCTAATTTTGAAAACTTTTATAAACGACTAAGAAGACATTATCCAGAATTTTGTAAATTATTAGATTGTAACGATCAGTTTGACTTGGCTCAGTTACTTAAAACAGATGAAATCCTTAAAGTTCGTGAAGCAAAGAAAATAAAGGCAGCTCAAGCCTTAATAAGTGAAAAAGTTGAGAAACTTAGAAGTTGTCTTGATGCAGTTAATGAGAAAGCTTCTGAAAAACAGCAAAATGAAGTATTTTTCTAGATGGTTTAGGTGAAATAAACTTAGATGACATCGTATGCTAATGTCAAACAGTAGTTTAGTAATCTAATTTGAGAGAAGCGATCGCGTTGATCGTTTTTTTGTTTGGCATAAAAAGTAATTATACCTTCTTTAAATTCTTTATTATGCTAAAGATAATTCAATTAACTAGCGGACTTTTTTCTTTTGCCCCCAGAGATAGCGTATAATATAACGGTAATAGCAAAGAAGAAGAGGAATAAATGGCAAAAGCAAGTACAACTCCGATGATGGAGCAATATTACGAAATTAAAAAGCAATATCCCGATGCCTTCCTTTTTTATCGCGTCGGTGATTTTTATGAATTATTCGAAGATGATGCGGTTAAGGGTGCACAAATTCTGGAATTAACCTTAACTCACCGGTCAAATAAAAGTGAAAATCCAATTCCAATGGCAGGTGTGCCCCACGTTGCCGTTGATTCTTACGTTGACACTTTGGTGGAGAAGGGTTACAAGGTTGCCTTATGTGAGCAACTGGAAAATCCGAAAGACGCCAAGGGAATGGTTAAGCGTGGGATTATCCAATTAGTAACGCCAGGCACGCGAATGAATGACAAACCTAGCGAAGCCAAGGATGCCAATTATTTAACGTCGGTGGTGACAACCAAGAGCGGTTTTGGCCTAGCTTATAGCGATTTGTCAACGGGTGAAATTTTTGCGACCCATTTAAAGACGTTCGCGGCAGTGGCTAATGAGTTGCTGTCATTGCGCACGCGTGAGGTCGTCTATAATGGTCATTTAAGTAATGACGACAGCGAATTTTTTAATAAAGCTAACATTACAGTTTCGGCACCAGTTGAACTGACCGAAAAGCATGCGGAAGTTTCCTTTGTTGAACAAAATTTGACTAATCATGTCGAAAAAGCGGCTGTGCAACAACTAGTAGGTTACTTATTAACCACGCAAAAGCGCAGCTTGGCCCACTTGCAAGTTGCTCAAAGTTATGAAGTCAGCCAATATTTGCAAATGTCGCACACAGTGCAGAACAACTTGGAGTTAACAGCTTCTGCTAAAACTGGCAAAAAGATGGGTTCCTTGTTCTGGGTTCTTGATAAGACGCACACAGCAATGGGTGGTCGTTTGCTCAAGCAATGGTTAGCACGACCTTTATTATCAATTGAAAAGTTAACTGCGCGCCAAGAAATGGTTCAAGCCTTACTTGACGGATATTTTACGCGGGAAAATATCATTGATGCACTCAAGGGTGTCTATGATTTGGAACGTTTGACGGGACGAATTGCCTTTGGGAATGTTAATGCCCGTGAATTATTACAACTAGCTCATTCTCTGCAGGCTGTACCGACAATTTTAACGGCATTGCAAGATGCAGATAGTTCGGGTTTACAAAATTTTGCCGCTAAGATTGATCCGTTAAAAGGCGTAGCGGAATTAATTACATCAACAATTGTTGACCAACCACCGGTTGTTACTACTGATGGTGGACTAATTCGGCCGGGAGTTGATAGCCAGCTTGACCGTTATCGTGACGCAATGAATAACGGTAAAAAGTGGTTGGCAGAAATGGAAGTTTCTGAACGCCAAAAGACGGGAATTGATAACCTCAAAGTCGGTTACAACAAGGTTTTTGGCTACTACATTCAGGTGACTAATTCTAACAAGAATAAGGTGCCAACTGAGCGTTACACTCGCAAGCAGACGTTAACTAATGCCGAGCGTTATATCACGCCGGAGTTAAAGGAGCACGAGAATTTAATCTTAGAAGCACAGACCAAGTCAACGGATTTGGAATATGATTTGTTTGTTAAATTGCGTGATGAAGTCAAGAAGTATATCGCTGCTTTGCAAAAATTAGCCGCACAATTAGCCAGTCTTGATGTCTTTTGTTCGTTTGCTCAAGTTGCAGAAGAAAACAATTATTGCCGGCCAGCTTTTCACTCCGCTAATCAAGATGTCAAGGTGGTAGCAGGACGCCACCCTGTAGTTGAGAAGGTAATGAAGGCAGGAGCTTACATCCCTAACGATGTTAAACTCGATGAAGATACCAATATTTTCCTAATTACTGGTCCTAACATGTCCGGTAAAAGTACCTACATGCGGCAAATGGCGCTTATTGCAGTGATGGCGCAAGTCGGTTCCTTTGTTCCGGCAGACAGTGCTGATTTGCCAATTTTTGATCAAATCTTTACCAGAATTGGGGCCGCTGATGACCTGATTTCAGGGCAAAGTACCTTTATGGTAGAAATGACAGAAGCCAATGCCGCATTGCAGTCAGCAACGAAGCGCAGTCTGGTATTATTTGATGAAATTGGCCGTGGCACTGCGACTTATGATGGTATGGCTTTGGCCGGTGCAATTGTGCAGTATTTGCATGATGAAGTTGGCGCCAAAGTCTTATTTGCGACGCACTTCCATGAATTAACAGCGATGGAGCAGAAGTTGCCACACCTTAAGAACATTCATGTTGGTGCAACCGAAGAAAATGGTAAGTTGATTTTCTTACATAAAATTTTACCGGGACCAGCTGACCAAAGTTATGGTATTCACGTAGCACAATTGGCGGGATTGCCGCGTAAAGTTTTGCGCGAAGCAACCAAATTATTGAAGCGACTTGAAGCTCAAGGCAGCAATTTGGGACCAGCGGCTACTCAACTGGATTTATTTAGCACTAATGAAGTCACTACTGATGAGCAACTTGAAGAACCAGTAGAAGATGAAGTTACAGGTAAGGAAAAAGACATTCTTGATGAAATTTCGAATCTTTACTTGGCGGATAAAACGCCGCTTGAGGTAATGCAGCTGGTTGCAAATTGGCAGGAAGACTTGAAGGATGAGCAATAATCATGGCGCAAATTCATGAATTGTCAGTAAACTTAACTAACCAAATTGCGGCTGGGGAAGTAATTGAGCGGCCAGCAAGTGTGGTTAAGGAATTAGTGGAAAACGCGATTGATGCTGGCAGCAGCCGAATTCGAATTGATTTTATTGATGCGGGTCTAAAAGAAATCGTCGTTCAAGATAACGGTTCGGGAATTGCCAGCGATCAAATTGACCTTGCTTTTACCCGGCACGCAACGAGCAAGATTACTAACGAGCGTGACCTGTTTAATGTGGGAACTCTGGGCTTTCGCGGCGAGGCTCTAGCTTCGATTGCGGCAGTTAGTCATGTAGAAATTTTAACTAACGTTAATGAAACTGCAGGAACGCGAGCCGAATTTACTGGCGGCGTCAAAACCTTGCAGGAAGATGCGGCGGCTAAAAAAGGCACGCAGATCACGGTCAAAGACCTGTTTTATAACACGCCAGCCCGCTTAAAGTATTTACGCAGTCCCCGCACCGAAATCATGAAAATTGTCGACATTGTGAACCGGATTGCTCTGGGCTACCCTGATTTAGCTTTAACATTGGCAAATGAAGGGCGCGTTTTATTAAGAACTGCCGGCAATGGCAACTTGCAGCAGACGGTCTCCAGTGTCTATGGCCGCCATATTGCTGAAAAAATGCTGCCTTTTGAGAGCAGCAATAGTGACTTTACGGTTACTGGCTTAATGTCAAAACCCGAATTAACGCGATCGACACGTAATTTTATTTCAATTTTGTTAAATGGGCGTTACATCAGGAATTATCAGTTATCAGCTGCTGTAATGGATGGCTACGGCACGCATTTAGCTAGTAAACATTATCCAATTGCAATTGTTAAGGTTGAGGTTGACCCGCTGCTAGTCGATGTCAATGTTCACCCAACAAAGCAGGAAGTGCGTTTGTCTAAGGAGCGTGAGGTCAGCCGCCTGATTACGAATGCGATTAGCAGCACATTGTTGTCGCTAAATAATCATAGTGATGGACTGGCTAATTTAACAACGGCTAAGCAAGAGACCTTGGTAGACCAGCTCAAGTTTAATTTGAATAAAAATGTTGTTGATACCAAGCGGGTTGTTCCGGCTAATGAGGTTCATGAAAGCTCTGCTCCCAAGATTACAACACCCAAGCACACGCAATATGTCGATTTAACAGTTCCGCGTGATGATGATCGCTACGTGATTACGAAAACTTGGCACGACAATGTTATCCGCCAAAAGCAGTTGACTCCATTTGTGAATAGCTCAAGTAATTCGGCAGTTGTGTCGACTGGGGATGAAGTTCTCGCTAATAATTTGCCGGAATTAACCTTGGTTGGCCAGACAAGAACTTACTTGGTAGCCGCAAGTGGTGAAGATTTATACTTAGTTGACCAAGTTGCCGCAAGACGATTACTGCAGTTTATTGCGATTGAGCAAGCGATTTTGAAACAAAAAATCACCCAGCAGGGCTTATTGACGCCATTGACACTTTCTTTTGGCAATTTGGATTTTCTTCAAATTAAGGATAATCTGGCGGCAATTAATCAGATTGGCTTATTCTTGGAAGAGTTTGGCAGCGACACTTTTATTTTGCGGTCTTATCCAATGTGGATTAAGGGCGATCCTGAACTGGCAATTCGGGCAATTTTGGATAGCTTTTTGAATGTTGACCAGACTGATACTGCGAATTTGGTCAAGCGAATTGCGGCGCGGCAGGCTGATCAAGAAATTACGGGCAGGACCAAGTTAACAAATGCGGAAGCCAGTGAGCTTTTGACTAAATTACGGCAGACTGCTGACCCTTATCACGATGCTCGCGGCAACCTAGTGCTGGTGCGTTTGCGACAGAGTGAATTGAATAAAATGTTTAAAAAGGATAAATAATTAATGTATGAGTATTTAAATGGCATCATTACCAAAATCATGCCAAACTATGTAGTGCTGGATGTTAATGGCGTGGGTTATAAAGTTTTTAGTCCCACTCCATTTGCGTATCATCAGGACGAGCAGGCAAAAGTTTATATCGAGCAAATTGTTCGTGATACTGGTGTTACTCTATATGGTTTTCAAAGCGAAGAAGATAAGGGGTTATTTTTAAAACTGCTTAGTGTCAGTGGCATTGGACCCAAGTCTGCCTTGGCAATTATGGCGGCTGAAGATAGTAATTCCTTAGCCGAAGCCATTGAGCAGGGCGAAGTTAAGTACCTAACTCGTTTCCCGGGTGTTGGTAAAAAGACTGCGTCGCAGATTGTGCTCGACCTGAAGGGGAAGCTGGGAGACTTTGTTCAGCGCGTTGATCAGATTGCCGATCAAGAAATTACGCCAGAACTTAATGATGCCTTGTTAGCATTATTGGCACTTGGCTATACGCAAAAGGAAGTTGACCGGGTAGCGCCAAAATTGGCAAAAGAAGATGCGACGACTGCCGATCAATATATTAAAAAGGGACTGGCCCTTCTCTTAAAGAAGTAAATCTTGCTATAATAAGGAGTAACGTGTTCAAAGGAAGTGAAACTGGTGACAGATAATGATGACTCAATTGTTTCTGGCGAAAGTCAGGGACCAAGTGAAGAACAGACTGAATTTTCATTAAGACCACAGCGTTTGGCTGATTATTTGGGGCAAAATCGAGTAAAAAAGGAATTGGCAGTTTACATCAAGGCCGCTAAGCAGCGTGATGAGGCGCTTGACCACGTTTTGCTCTACGGACCACCGGGCTTAGGTAAAACAACTTTGGCATTTGTGATTGCAAATGAACTAGGTGTGAATTTAAAGAGTACTAGTGGGCCAGCGATCGAAAAAGCGGGCGACTTGGTAGCATTATTGACTGACCTTAATCCGGGGGATGTCCTATTCATTGATGAAATTCATCGTTTGGCTAAGCCGATTGAAGAAGTGCTTTATTCCGCAATGGAAGATTACTATATCGATATTGTGATTGGTGAAGGGCAAACAACTCATGCGGTTCATGTGCCGCTGCCGCCGTTTACTTTAGTTGGGGCGACTACTTTAGCAGGGCAATTGTCCGCGCCTTTACGTGACCGGTTCGGGATTGTCGAGCATTTGCAATACTATCAAGTTGATGAATTGGAACAAATTATTCAGCGCTCAAGCAATGTTTTTAACATTGAAATTGCACCAGAAGCAGCTCACGAATTAGCCAGAAGGTCGCGTGGTACGCCGCGAGTGGCCAATAGATTACTGCGGCGCGTGCGTGATTTTGCGGAAGTGAAGGGTGAAAAGGTTATTTCCTTTGCAACAACCGCCAGTTCGCTCAAGCAATTACAGGTTGACGGTGAGGGACTGGACCAGACTGACCGCAAGATTTTACGGGTAATGATTGAAAATTATCACGGCGGCCCTGTGGGTGTGCGCACTCTAGCAGCTAATAGTGGTGAAGATGTTGAAACTATCGAATCGCTTTACGAACCATACCTATTGCAACGCGGCTTTATTTTAATGACGCCGCGAGGTCGCATGGTCACAGAAAAGGCCTATGCGCAATTGGGCTTACCAATTCCCAATGAGTAGTGCAAACCGCTGTAAAATTATGTATAATTAAGAAGTTAATATATTTATGAAATTGATGAGGTGTAAAAGTGAATACTCTATTTTTAGCTGCAGCTGGTGGTAGTAGCAACTACATGATGATCATTATTTTTATTGTTTTGATTGCTTTCATGTACTTTACAATGATTAAGCCGCAAAAGAAGCAGCAACAAAAGAAAATGGAAATGATGAACCAATTGAAGAAGGGCGACAACGTTATTTTAATTGACGGGTTGCACGCTAAGATTGATTCTGTTGATGCTAAGGACAAGACAGTTGTTGTTGACGCTGATGGGATTTACCTTACTTTTAGTCGCATGGCTGTTCAACAAATTTTGCCAGCTGCCAAGTCTGAAGTTGCTGAAGTAAAACCAGCTGAAAGTGAACCTGCAAAGGAAGAAAAACCAGCAGAACCTGCTGATAAGCCTGATGAAGTAACGCCAAACTCAGACGATAACTCAACTGAAGAATAAAAATTAAAATTAAAGAAGCCCATTGCAATCTGCGATGAGCTTCTTTTTTTACTAAATAATACATTTTGACTAACTTGACTTTTTGTAAAATGATGCTATCTTTTAATGAGTGAGCACTCACTTTTTTATAAAAGAAAGCTGGGATCAGATTGACAACGACAATTAAAATTAACAATTTAAAACAAGGCTATGGCAAGACAACAGTCCTAACTGATATTAATCTTCAAATTAATAGCGGCGAAATTCTGGCAATAATTGGACCAAGTGGCTCTGGCAAAACGACTTTAATTAATTCGATTATGGGCACACTTAAACCGCAACAGGGCAGCGTTGAGGTTTTGAAAACTTTAATGCCTAATCGGAAAGTTTTAGGAAAGATTGGTTTTATGGCCCAATCCGATGCACTCTATGAAAATTTGACAGCTTACGAAAATCTTGCTTTTTTCGCTAGTATGCAAGGATTAAGTAAAAAGGAATTTAGCAAACAGATTGACTATGTAGTGGGCATTGTTAAACTGGCGGGCGATCTTGATAAGCGCGTTGTTAACTATTCTGGTGGGATGAAGCGCCGCCTTTCGCTAGCAATTGCTTTGATTTCTAATCCGCAAATTTTAATTTTGGATGAACCCACGATTGGCATCGACCCAGAATTGCGTCGCCAGATTTGGCAAGAACTGCATCGTTTAGCGCAGAAGGGCAAAACAATTATCTTAACGACGCACGTGATGGCCGACGCTGAAGAAGCGGACCAGCTGTTGATGATTCGCGACGGCAAAGTAATTGCTAAGGGCCGGCCAAAAGAATTGGTGGACAGTTATCAGGTAAAGAATATTGAAGAAGTATTTTTGAAAGCGGGGCAAAAAGAAGATGAGAATCAGAGCATTAATTAAACGAATTTTCAAAGAAATGTTGCACGACAAACGAACGTTACTCTTAATGTTTGTCGGTCCACTTTTGATTTTGACGCTACTTTATTTTTTATTCCAATCAAATAGCACGACAACGGCAACCTTGGGTGTTCAAAATGTGGACGCAACTTTGACTAAGGCGATTGCAAGTAAACATGTTAAAATTCATCATTTTGCTGATAATCTGCCAGCCACAAAAGTTCTCGATAAAAATAATGTTGATGGCGTGATTACACAGCGAGGTCAGAAATTAACTCTGACTTTGCGAAATGATAATCAGAGTAAAAGGCTGCTGATCAAGCAAAGCCTGCAAAAAGCACAAATCAAATTAAAGAGTCAGGCTGCTGTTAAAATAATTAAAAAACAGCAGCAAGCAATCATTCAGCTAGAGCAAATTGTGGCAATGCTAAATAAAGCACCGAAAGCGTCAGCTAAAAAAGCACACCAGTTAAAGAAGTATACTGTAACAACGCGTTACCTTTATGGCGATCACAACTCCAACTTTTTCACCAGTCTGTTGCCAATTATGATCGTTTTCATTGTCTTTTTCTTTGTGTTCTTGATTTCTGGAATTGCCCTGCTACGTGAGCGAACAACTGGGACCCTGAAGCGCTTGTTAGCCACCCCCGTTAAACGAAGTGAAATTATCATCGGCTATCTTTGTGGCTATGGTTTCTTTTCATTGCTGCAAACAATTATGATTGTGCTTTATAGCAGTTATGCTTTTAAAATCCAAATTCTTGGCAGCATTTGGGATGTCTTGCTGGTTAATGCGCTAATCGCCTTAGTCGCATTATGTCTTGGCTTGCTAGTTTCGACTTATGCAGCGACGGAATTTCAAATGATGCAGTTTATTCCAATTGTGATAATTCCTCAAATTCTCTTTTCTGGGATTATTCCGGTAACAAATATGGCAAAATGGTTGCAGGTTATTGGTCATTTCATGCCGTTATATTATGGTGCCGATGCAATTAGTTCAATTATTGAAAGAGGCAGCGGGTTAACGCAAATTTATCCGGATTTGTTAATTATCCTGGCCTTTATAGTCGTCTTCTTTAGTTTGAATATTTGGGCAATGAAACGCTATCGTCAGGTTTAAAGAGGAGCAATCATGAATCAACGAATTTCGACATTATTTCTTAAGAGCTTGGATAATGTTAAATCAACCAAGCAAAAGGCAGTATTAAAGGCTGGCCTAGTCTTATTTTCAGAAAAAGGATTTGAAAATACGAGTACAAGTGACATTGCTAAAAAGGCCGGTGTTGCTGAAGGGACAGTTTACAAGCAATTTAAAACCAAGGAGGCAATTTTAGCAGCAATCATTACACCGATTATCGAAGAAGTTGTTCCGCAAATCGTAACGGATTTTCTTACGGAAATCACACAGGAAAAGCAAGTAAGTCTTAAGACGTTTATCCATCATATTTTGGTAAACAGACTCCAATTTGTGGTTGATAATCTGCCGCAAGTGCGAATTTTAGCCCGCGAATTATTTACTAATCAGCAATTTCAAGAGCAGATTAAGCTCTCATTTGTTAAGTTGTTTAATAGTCAGTTGATTGATGTTTTTGATTATTATAAAAAGCAGGGGCAGCTTGTTGATTGGTCCAATGACCGCATTATCCGTTATATTGCCGGTACAATAGCCAGTTACTTGATTCCGGAAATTTTATTGCCAGAAATCAAAATTGATGTGGCCCAAGTCAGCGATGAGGCAACCGAATTTTTAATTAAGGGCTTAACACCGCAAAAATAATCGTAAATCACCATTGTTTTTAACTAAACTTTGGTGATTTTTCTTTAAAAATCTAGCTTAGACCGACTTAAAACTAATGTTTGGCTACAAAATAGTATAAAATGGAATTAACTTAAGTTTAGTTTTAGGAAAGGGTACCCTTATGAACAATATTCCAGTTGTAATGATTATTTTTGGCGGTAGCGGCGACTTGGCTCACCGTAAATTGTATCCGGCATTATTTAATTTATACGAGCAAGGTTTGATTCATGATAATTTTGCCGTTATTGGCACGGCGCGGCGGCCGTGGACGCACGATTATCTGCGTGAACAGGTTAGTGACGCAATTCATGAAACTCATAAAGAAGTTAACGAAAACGATGTTCAAGCTTTTGCCAGTCATTTTTACTATCAATCCCATGATGTAACGAATGTTGAACATTACCAAACGCTTAAAAAACTGGCGCAAGAACTTGATGAGTTCTACAGTGCTCAAGGTAATCGTATTTTCTACATGGCGATGGCACCACGCTTCTTTGGTACGATTGCCACGCATATCAATGACCAGAACTTGACTAGTACCGGCTTTAACAGAATAGTTGTTGAAAAGCCGTTTGGCCGTGACCTTGCTACTGCTGAAAAGTTGAACAAGCAGATTACTGCTTCTTTTGCGGAAGACGATATTTTTCGCATTGATCATTACTTGGGTAAGGAAATGGTCCAGAATATTTTGCCGCTGCGGTTTACTAATCCGCTGATTAAAAATGTGTGGAATAGTACCAACATTAAAAATATCCAGGTTACTTTAGCAGAACAGCTTGGTGTCGAGGCTCGCGGGGGGTATTACGAAACTTCTGGGGCCTTGCGCGACATGGTCCAGAACCATATTTTTCAAATTATTACGCTACTAGCAATGCCGGAACCTAAAGATTTGGCATCAAAGAGTATCCACCAAGCTAAGCAAGAGCTACTTGACAGCCTGATGATGCCTAACAAGGCAGAGATTGACCAGCACTTTGTCCGCGGGCAATATCTTGGTAGTGACACGACATTTGGTTATAAGCAAGAGCCTAATGTTGCGGAAGATTCAACCACAGAAACTTATGCAGCTGGGGAAATTAAATTCCAAAAAGGACCTGTTGCTGGGGTGCCAATCTACTTTAGAACGGGTAAGGAATTTAAGGAGAAGGAAAGCCGAATCGATATTGTGTTAAAGCACATGTCTAACCCTTATGGCCAAGCTCATTCAAACAACATCACAATTGTCATCGACCCGCAGATGGAAATTTTCATTACAATTAATGGTAAGAAAATTTCTACCAGTGGTATTCGCCGCGAAAACTTAGATTATACTTTTTCTAAATCTGAATTAGCTGAGGTGCCAGACGGTTATGAGCGGCTATTGCACGATGTTTTTGTTAATGATTCGACTAATTTTACTCATTGGAGCGAATTGAAAAATTACTGGAAATTTATTGACTTGATTGAAGATGCTTGGGAGCAGGACAATCAAGCGGGTAAGAAGCCTGAGGAATATTTGCCTTACCGCATGGGGCCCAAAGCTGCTGACCACATTTTTGAATCAGCAACTGAACATTGGATCTATGACTAGCTCAAGTGATGACTTGCTGCCGGTTAATGATACCCACCGGCGCATTATCCATGTTGATATGGATGCTTTTTATGCTTCTGTTGAAATGCGCGACAATCCGACTTTAAAAAATAAGGCGCTGGTTATTGGTCAAGATGCCCGGAAAAATCATGGTCATGGTGTGGTGGCAACAGCTAATTACGTTGCGCGTAAGTATGGCGTGCATTCGGCGATGCCGTCAATTAAGGCAATCAGGTTAGTCCCGGCAGACAAATTAGTCTTTTTGCGCCCGGATTTTACTAAATATCGGGCGGTTTCGGCTGAAATTCACCAAATGATGCATGAAATCACGGATTCTGTACAGTCGATTGCACTTGATGAAGCCTATTTGGATGTAACTGAGAATAAGTTGGGCTCGACTTCAGCGGTTGAACTGGCGATTGGTCTGCAAACGCGAATTCGCGAAGAAGAAGGGCTGAATTGTTCTTTTGGCGCTACTTATAATAAGTTTTTAGCTAAAATGGGGTCGGAATATGCCAAGCCATTTGGTCGGACGGTAATTCTGCCTGAAGAAGCACGTGAGTTTTTAGCAAGGCAAAAAATCGAGAAATTTCATGGTATTGGCCCAAGAACCCAAGAACGTCTTCACCAGATGGGGATTTATACTGGTCGCGAGTTGCAGCAGATTCATGTACGGGAGCTGATTAAGCATTTTAACCGGATGGGTTATTTGATGGCCGAACATGCTAATGGTATCGATCTCTCGCGGGTTGTTCCTGATGATGAGCATAATCGCAAGTCGATTGGAATCGAGCGTACTTATGAGCCGTGCATTTATAATGAACAGACCGCGCTGACTAATCTGCGCAATTACGCCGCTAGTTTGGAAGAAAAGCTGCAAGAGCGTAACTTTTTTGCTAATACGGTCGTTTTAAAAATTCGCAATAATGATTTTGTAACGGTCACTAAACGGCGAAAATTGCCGCATGCAACGCACAATGCAACAGAAATTTACCAAGCAGCGCGCGAATTATTTGAGCCGCTGGCGAATAGCTTTCTGGGTGATGGCATTCGCCTGTTAGGAGTGACCGCAACGGATTTTTCAGAGGCTGATTTTGAAGATGTTGGCCTAGACTTATTTTCAGATTGACGGCTTTTTCTGGTAAACTAAAGGATAAACAATTAATAAGATGAAGGAGTAATTATGAGCACTTTCGCGGAAATATATCAAAAAATTGAACAATATTCGACAATTATTTTGCATCGTCATACTAGTCCAGACCCAGATGCCTTGGGCTCACAAGCTGGTCTTGCACGATCATTAAAACTGCAGTTTCCTGATAAACGGATTTTGTGTGCGGGTGAAAATGATGAGGGCGACCTTGCTTGGATCAATCGCATGGACCTGGTAACTAAGGAAGACTACAAGGGTGCATTGGTTATTACAACCGATACTGGCAATACAGCCCGGATTTCAAATAAATTATACGATCAAGGCGATTTTTTAATTAAAATTGACCACCACCCAGATGTTGAACCATATGCAGACATGAGTTACGTTGATGACCAAGCACCAGCTGCATCACAGATTATTGCGGACTTTTTAGCAGCTGAAAAAATGCCGATTACCGCAGAAGTTGCGTATCCATTATATGCTGGGATTGTCGGCGATACCGGTCGGTTTATGTATCCTGAAACAACGGAGCATACATTTAATGTTGTTGCTAAACTTGCAAGTACGGGAATTAATATTACTGAAATTGCCCGCAACATTAGCGACGTTACCTTTGTGCAAGCAAAATTGCAGGCAGATGTTCTCAATTACATGAAGGTTGACCCTAGTGGTGCAGCATACGCAATTTTGTCGCAGGCAGCATTGGAAAAATTAGGGGTGGACTCTGACCAAGCTTCCTGCACGGTTTCAACACCGGGCCGGATTAAGGACATTATTGCCTGGAATGTTTTTGTCGAAAAACCGGATGGAACCTACCGTGTGCATTACCGCTCAAAAGGTCCGGTCATTAACGAATTAGCAGCTAAGCATGATGGTGGTGGCCACGCGCTAGCTAGTGGTGCCAATGCTCAAGATTTAGCTGAAGTTAAGCAGATTTTTGCTGAATTGGTACAAGTAACTAAGGAATATCAAAAAACACATGAATAATATTTTTAAAGACGCTAAACTTAAACCGGAATTACAAGCTGGGTTAAGCAAGATTAATTTTACGCAGCCGACTAAGGTTCAGGAAGAAGTTATTCCTGTCTTGTTAAAACACAAGAATGCTGTAGTTCAGGCTGTTACTGGGTCGGGGAAGACCCACGCCTTTTTAGTACCTGTATTTAATGACATTGACCCAGAATTGGCGTATACGCAGGCGATTATTACCGCGCCGAGCCGCGAGTTATCTGAGCAGCTTTACCAAGTTGCAAGACAATTGCGGGATGCATCGGGATTAGAAATTTCGATTGCTCATTTGGCAGGGGGCACAGATCGCGAACGCCAATTAAAGAAGATTACGAGTAATAAACCGCAGCTTGTGATTGCAACGCCAGGTCGGCTGCATGATTTTGTGCAAAAGAAACTGCTCTTTTTAGATTACGTTAAGGACTTTATTATTGATGAAGCCGACATGACTCTAGACATGGGCTTTTTGAGCGACATTGATTTTATTGCCCAAAGAATGCCTAAAGAACTCTTATTTGCTGCATTCTCAGCGACAATTCCGGTTCAATTAAGTAACTTTTTGCGGAAATATATGGCGAAGCCTGAGCAAATTGTGATTGATAATCCAACCGTAATTTCAGCAACAATTAAGAACGACTTGTTAGACGTTGGTGCTAAAAACCGTAAAAAGATTTTGTACCAATTATTAACGATGGGTCAGCCATATTTGGCACTTGTGTTTGCTAACACTAAGCAAAAAGTCGATGAATTGACTGAATACTTGCAGTCCCAGGGGCTAAAAGTCGCTAAAATCCATGGTGGAATTACTGAACGTGAACGTAAACGTGCATTGCGCGAAGTAGAAGCTGGGCAATATCAGTATGTTGTTGCAACCGACTTAGCGGCACGTGGACTCGATATTGATGGTGTCAGTTTAGTC